>CAYYKL010000004.1:0-108353 GCA_964441155.1 uncultured Pseudomonadales bacterium | reverse complement strand
CTATCTGTTTCAAGCCGTGACCATAGGCATTGCTTTTGAGCACCGGTGCCACCAGTGCTTCGGGGTGCGCGTTTTGAATGGTGTGAAAATTGTGCTTTAATGCTTCACTTTTGACCTCGATTACATTAAGGCTTTGATACTCGCGCCGAAGTGAAATCATGGCTTCGGAACTAGCTGGATTTGCGCACTGCGTGAGGCGGGGATAAAATCTTCCGGTTTAAATTGCTGAGACGGAATATATTTATACTCTTCATTTTGAAACCATCTTATTTCATCTTTAATCGGCAAGCTTTGAGCATTTGTATACAGCCGGAAATTTGATAGGTTAAACGAACCGTCATAATAGAAACGATTTTCATCTGATAGACCCGGGGGTAATTTATATAACATGGGAGCTAGGGGCATCAGATTTTCGTTCGAATTGTTTTCGAGATATTTTTGCTTTGCGCTTTGGTATTGTTGCCACAGGGTGCCGGCGTCAGGAGACAGATTGTAGGCAAGATAGTTATAGTCGGTATCTTGTTTTGTGATACGGGGTGAATAGGTGGCAATCAAGCCATCAAAATTCACAAGATTGATAAGCGAGAGTACTCCGATAGTAATACCCACAACTCCTCGAGTTACCACGTATTCCCCTCCCCTTTTAAGCCAATAGAACACGAGACCGCTGACGGCAAATAACCACAGCACACTCGCCAATCCATAGAGCCTTTTATGGGTCAGGCCAAATTGAGCGATGTATTGATAATCACTCTGTAAACCGATAGTGGTCAAGACAACAACGCACATGAGAAGTGCCAAAGACAGAACATTGCTTGCTCTTTTTTGATCGCGGCGCAGGGTAATAAGCCCTAAGCTAATAAAACTTGCCAAAGCCATTTGACCGAAAATTTCTCGTGTGGTTTGCGAGTGGGTGACGCCAATTCTGCTCAACACTGCTTGGGGGTTAATGAGCAATAGGCCGTGAGTAACGATAAAAGCAGTGCATAGTAGTGCCGTGGCAATTTTTGGAAGCAGCAAGGGAAAATCAGCGTTGACGAATGATGCGGGATTAAACGGCTTTTGTGTCTTGCCGCCCAGGCGATTAAAGAAAATCCCAATGATCACAAACATGACTAAGCGCCAGAGCCAGTATCCTAAATCTTTTCGCAATTCGAAGGTGGTTAGTTTATCAGTGATCCACGAGGAGATGTAGGAAAAAATGGGGTTAGCCGAGGAGAAGACGCGAATTAATACAAGGGCAATGACAATGGTGAGAAGGATGCTTGCACCCAGTCGAAGATACGTGTTTGCAGATTTCACCGACTGAACCGTTTTAAGGCTCGTTGCTTGCTGCCAATTAAACTTTGGCTTTTTCTGCCAGAGGTGCACCCAGACCGAGGCATAATGAGCGAGCATCTGAACCGGGTGGTGAATAGCAACTTGAGGGTTAACTACTAATAGAGCGCCGAGTGTCAAGATCGCCACAATATTAATAAACGTAAGGATGGGGTTTGCCCATGTTGCCAGCATGAGACTTAAAAAAATTATTCCTACAGCCACCATTTTGGTCCAGATGTTCGGATTTTTTGATCCCATATAAGCCCACACGGCTGCACCTGCAAACGTTATTGCCAAGCCAAGATAGGGAAAACCGTGGGGAGTGACGAGCAAAAGAGCGCTAGCAAAAGCTGATGCAATAAGGAAATACAGAAGATTAAGTGACTTCATAGATTCCACTCAATACCTAGTTAGGTTGAGGGTAAAAACTATTGTAGCACGTGTCTTTTGGTCCGCGCTTTTTTTATGGGGAGCGTGTGCAAATTCGGAAACAAGTAATAATAGACAACTGGCACAAACAAGAGCATCACAAAACCGGAAAATGAAAGACCAGCGATGATGGCTCCGCCAAAACCTCGCCAAATGGGATCGCCAAGGGTGGCTGGAATAAGTCCAATTATTTGGGCCGCACTGGTCAAAAGAATTGGCTCCAAGCGGCTACTGGCAGCTTCACTTAAGGCTTCTTCAAAGGCAAAGCCAACGCTCAAATTTTTGGTTACTTTGTCCACGATCATGAGTGAATTGGCGATAACAATGCCAAACAAAGATAGAAGCCCGATCATGGCTGGTAAGGAAATGGGTGTGGCGGTGAGTGCAAACAATGCCAGTACTCCCGAGACTGCTATGGGGATCACGAGCATCACAATAAATGCCTTTCTAAATGATCCCAGAGTTATCACCATGGTAGCCAGAATCAGCACCGCACTCACACCCATGGCGACAAAAATACCTTGATTTGCTTCGTTGTTGGCTTCATTTGAACCACCAACCACGTAGGCATATCCCGGATCGAATTGCAGGTTTTTTTGCACGAAACTCTCCACTTGCGCGTTGATTTCAACGGGGTTAGCGCCAGGCATTGCGGCAGCAGAAACAGAAACGCTGCGCACGCCATCTTCACGGTAAATGGCATTGGGATTGGGTTTAAGCGAAAAATCACCCAAAACACTTAAAGGGATAGGGCTTGCTTCTTTCCGAGGGATTTCAAGCTTGGTAATGTCCGTTGCTTGCACCTGATTCTCTTCAAGTCTGATAACAATCGGGTAATCCTGAGAGGTGAAGTTGGATTCTTTTACTTCAAATCCAGACAGGTACGAGCGAAGCCAAAACCCTATGTCGCTCTCATCAACGTCAAATTGTGTCAATGTAGCTTGATCGGGTTCAAAGACCACCTTAGGCGTTTCTTGGCGAACTGATACGGTTACATCACTTACTTTGGGGTTGCCTTCTAGTTCCAATTTCGTACGATTGGCATATAACAGTAGCTTGTCTAAATCATCACCTCTAAACGCAATTTCTACATCTGCACCCGATGGAGGCCCACCCTCCCCGCTTTCGGTAACACTTATGGACCCGTCAGTAATATCAGATAAAAGCGAGCGAATTTGATCCCCCAGTTCAAGAGAGCTGGGCCTCAGCGGGGCATCAATGAGGTGGATGGTGAAAAGGACATCGTTCGTGCCCGCCTGAGTTAAATCAAACCCTTGGGCATTGCGAGCTTTTAGCTGCATCGAAACGTACTCTGCATACGCAAATGTTCTCAATCTTTCGAGGATTATTTTACCTTTTTCGAGTGAAATCTGTGCGCTTGATCCAGCTGGTAAGCGAAATTCAACATACACTCGCGGCGCGTCAGATTTGGGAAAAAATTCATTTTTAACGAGACCCAGCGGAATAAGCACATAGCCAAAAACGGTAACCAGAAGCGTGCTTGCCATTATCTGCCTTCGGTATCGCCTATTAGACAAAATCTTGGTAATAATCCTTCGGTAACGGGCAATGAGGGGATCTAAGCGAATAAATCCGTGATCAAAATACTGCCTGCTTTTTGACGTCATGGTTTGCAAACGCACATGACGTTTCCAGGTAGCTTTGATTGAGCTCACATAGCTTGCTTTAAGCACATACAGACAGGCAAGAATGACACCGGTCAAAAAGAGGATTGGAACGAGCAGCCAATTTTTGGGTGCAATGGTGATAACTAAAGCAAGCACTGATAGGACAGCTGTTCCACTCAACAGCGCTTTAACGCGTAAAGGGATGTGGCTTGCGAGCAAGAGCATAAGCATAGGGAGGGTAAAAAGAAGTGCCGCTACGACCGAAGCCATCATGGCTGTGGACACAATTATTGGCATTGGTTTGATAAATTCACCGATAATGCCTGACAAAGTTAATAGCGGTAAAAATGCCCAACAGGTCAGAATATTTATGGTAAAAATTTCCAGTGCAAACTCTTTGAACGTGAGCACTGCGGTTTGATATGGTGTGAATCTCCCTGAGCGATAAATGCTCGTATACCCTTCAATCACCACCACCGCATTATCGGTAAACAAACCGAGCGCGACGAGCAAGGAATAAATTGACAAAAAATTGAGGGTAAATCCCTGCCCGCGCATGACAATAAACACGATAAGCAATGCAGCAGGGATGGCAAGGGAGGCAATGACTGACTGTCTAATGCCGTAAAGCGCTAACATAGAAATAAATATGAGTAGCAACGTTTGCCAGAAATTATCGATAAGATCAAAAATTTGGGTATTAATTTCAGCATCGTAATCCATGATCGATTGAATGGTGACCGAATCGGGATAGTCTTGTAGAACCTCATCAACGACTTTTTCCATTTCGATTTTTGCTGCGTCAATCCGAGATGATTTAGTTTTGTATGCAGA
Source organism: uncultured Pseudomonadales bacterium (assembly GCA_964441155.1). Lineage (GTDB taxonomy): Bacteria > Patescibacteriota > Microgenomatia > UBA1400 > RBG-16-45-19 > CAYYKL01. The sequence continues at coordinate 104,142 of CAYYKL010000004.1, read as the reverse complement.
AAACACTACGACATTTAAAGCACTCGTGTTGGCATCGGCATATAAACTACTGATGGCATCGGGAGCGGCATTTTCATAGACTTGTGCAACACTTCCCAGCGCAATCAAACGCTCGTCAACCTCAATAAGTGTGGAGCGTAAGTCTGCCACGCTCGTGACTGGTTGTTCGATAGAAACCGAATAGCCAAATCCTCTGCTTTCAATAGACCCCGATGGGTATGAGGTAAGTGTTTCTTTGATGCGATTAGAAACAAGTGCTGGATTTAAGCCATATTGGGCGATTTTTTCAGGACTTATGACCACCATTATCTGCCTATTTTCAAGTCCCGATGCTTCAATTGACTGAATATGCTGGCTTTGTTCGGTGGCATCTTGGAGCTCTTGCGCAATTTTGGTTAAGCTCAATGATTGATCGACGCTTGACTCTTTGACTATGAGGGCAAAAGTCCAGACGGGAACGTTTTCAAAATCGACCTGATTGAGTCGTGGGTCTTGGGCATCTTCGGGAAAGTCTAGTTTGGCCGTATCAATAGCAGCATCTAAATCAGCGCGAGCTTGAGTTTGCGAAGTTTCAGGCGAAAATTCAATGGTGGTAATTGACACACTTTCTTGGGCAACTGAGCTGTAGCGATCGATGCCCGTGATGCGCTTGAGCTCAAGTTCGAGAGGTTGGGTTACCAATTTCTCCACGTCGCTCGACGAGCCGCCCGGAAGGACGGTGGTAATAACGAAAAAGGGAATATCGATTTCAGGATTAAGCGTTTTGGGAAGTGTTGCCAGCGAAACTATGCCACCAATGGCGATGGATAAAAAAAGCACCATCATCAGGCGGATATTGGCGAAATAGCGACCAATGAGACTATGGTTTAGTCGCGAATCATAGGTAAGGGTATCAATGTAGGAGGCATTCTTGATGCTCTTTTTTGGCTTGATTTCATTCACTGCACTACCTCGATGTTTTCGTCACTTACAATAGTGCGATCTAGTATGAGTTGATCATTTGGAGTGAGTCCAGAAAGAATGCTTACAAAATCTCCAAACAACTTGCCCACGACAACGGCTTGGGTTTTAGCTTTACCATCTTTGGCAACAAGTACGGTGGCATCTTGCGCGCCAAGATAGACTGTTTCCATGGGTACAAGCGGAAAAACCGTGCTTGCGGCTTGGTTGCCCAAAGGAAGCGAAACCTGCACGCGCTGCCCATCACTGACTTCTATTAAGGAATCTTCAAGCTGAAATTGCACGCTTAATTGTCCATTGGCACTGACTTCCTGAGGAATATAGGGCAAGGGCAATTCTATTTTTTGATCATCAATTATGGCATAGGCTGACTCAACCAAGTTGAGTTGCGAGGCATAGTGTGCGGGAATACTCACGGTTAGTTTAACTGAGCTATTCTTGCCTCTAAGCAGCGCAATAGGAGCTCCGGGAGCCACCACCATGCCTTGACGAACGAATACTTGTTCAATAGTGCCAGCAAAAGGGGCGGCGGGTTTTGCGGTGTTTTCGGCAATTTGTGCTAATTTAACCTGCAAAGCGGCAGTTTGTTTGGTTAAATCAAGCGCTTTTTCTGAGAGCTCAAGTTGCTTGATGGTAATATCTCGCGACAATTGCCCAATTTTGGCTGGTGGATTATCATCACTGGCTTGGTAGGCAATTTGACGCTGAGATGCGCGCAATTGCTCAAGTCCTGCCAGAATTTGAGATTGAGACGATTTGGCTGCAAGAATCGTATTTGCTGAAGAGCTGCTAATTGGCGCTTGCTCAAGCGCACTAATCGATTCCGACACACTTGTTAATAACGATTCGTTCAATTTAACTTGTTCTTCAATGCCAGTAAGAGAATCGCTTTGAATATCTCGCAGGAGTGAACTATTTTCATCACTTGCTTGTGCAATTTCCTTTTGTTTGGCAATGATCTCTCTTTGATCGTCATATGTTTTTGCTACATGCTGATAGTTGGCACCGGCCAATGATTTCTGCACACTAGCCAACACATTGCCTTGATAGTCTGAGCCGATAATTGCCAGTGTTTTGTACGCACTAACTTGATCGCCTGATTTAACAGTAACCGTGCTAATAACACCGCCATTTTGGGCTACAACCGTAACCACATGTTCTTTGACCACTTCTCCCAAGACAGAAACCCTGGGCACATCACCAACAACAAATACTTGGACTTTTTTAACTGGCTTGACTGATTTTTCAGTGGTTGAATTGCGCTGACGCATGTAATCACTCACGCCAATGAGTAGGAGTAATAGCAAAAGAAGAACTAATGTAAATAATATAGGTCTACTTTTGGCAAATCGTTTGATCAAACGAATAAACGGCGAAAGCGTTTTTTCAAGCACCCCAACAACCCTATGCATTAGCTTTTTCATAGACTATTTCTTGCTTAATATCTGGGGGCAGATTTACGAATAAAAAGGCAAGGGCGATTATACCACTCGGACATAGAATGCACATTCGAGGTGGCTAACGTGCGCTGAATGAAAACTTTTAAGAACTTTCCTCAGCTTGTTCATCTTCGTCAGCATCCACAGCGGTTGCTGATACGACTTTGTCGGCAGCCTTGTTCAAGCGCATGAGAATCACCCCTTGAGTCGGACGTTTGAGTTGAGGAATATTGCGCAGCGGTAGTTTGATTACTTGCCCGGCAGAGGTAGTGATGAGCACTTGTTCTACTGTCTGCGTGACACTCATCGCCGCGGCAATGTTTCCCGTCTTGGGTGTGATATTGGCGGTTTTGACACCCTGGCCACCACGTTTTTGTTTGGGATAGTCGTCAAACGGCGTCCGCTTGCCCATGCCTTTTTGGGTGATGATAAGTAGATCATGGAAAAAACGACGACGACGATCTTCAGGTGCCTGAACTGTGGTATTAATCGCTTCAACCGCAACCACGAAATCATTATTTTTAAGCTCAATTCCCCTGACTCCTTTGGTATCACGTGCAGTAGAGCGAATTTCTTGTTCACTAAATCGAATTGATTTGCCCAAGTTGGTCACCATTAGCATGTCGCGGTTGCCACTTGTTATATCACCCCACACCAAACTATCGTCTGGATTCAAAATGATGGCAATAATGCCTGTGGTTCGGATATTTTGGAATTCAGTGATTGAAGTTTTTTTAACTACCCCTTTGCGTGTCGCCAAGGCTATAAACTTCTCTTGATGGTTGGTGAGGTCGCCGCTAATTGGGATAACACTTTGGATCACCTCGTCTTGATCGATGTTGATGAGGTTAATAATATTTTGGCCTTTGGCTTGACGTGAAGCTTCAGGCAACTCATACACTTTGAGCCTAAACACCTTGCCTTTATTGGTGAACACCAAAAGATTGTCGTGGGTATTGGCCATGAAAATATGGGTAATGACATCATCTTCTTTGGTCGACATGCCTGAAACACCCTTGCCGCCTCTGCGCTGCGATTTATAGGTTGAAGGTGGCAAGCGTTTGACATAGCCCGATTGGGTAAACGTGACGACGGTTTCTTCTTTGGCCACAAAATCTTCCTCGTTCATCTCCCCGACTCCGCCTTTGACCACTCGCGTTAGGCGTGGATCACCATAGGTTTCTTTAAGTGCGGCTAATTCGGATGCAATTACTTCCAAAATTTTTAAAGGGTTTTTAAGCAAGCCGATCAAGTAATCAATCTTAGCCTTGATAGCGGCGTATTCATCGTCAATTTTTTTGCGCTCCAGGGCTGCAAGTTTCCTCAGTTGCATGTCTAAAATGGCGGTTGATTGCATTTCCGAGAGTGCAAACTTTTCCATTAAACGTGATTTGGCGGTATCGGCATCGGGTGAGTTGCGAATGGTGGTGATGACTTCGTCAAGATGGTCTAAAGCAATGAGCAAGCCTTCGAGAATGTGCGCGCGCTGTCCCGCGCTTAAGAGTTCATATTGACTGCGGCGCACGACCACTAGCTGGCGGTGTTTAACATACTCACTCAAAATAGTTTTGAGGTTCATGAGTTGGGGGGTGCCATCGGCATTGAGTGCCACAATATTGGCGGGGAAATTGCTTTGGAGTGGCGTGTGTTTGTAGAGATTATTAAGTAAACTCTTAGGCTTGGCATCGCGCTTTAAGTCAATGGCAATGCGCATGCCACGTCTATCTGATTCATCACGAATGTCAGCAATACCTATCAATTTTTTGTCTCGAGCGAGATCGGCAATTTTTTCAATCAACCGGGCCTTATTCACTTGATAGGGTAATTCGGTGATGATAATTTGATTTCGCTCTTTTCCCGTTTCCTCAATCGACACTTTGCCACGAGTTAAAATTCGCCCTTTTCCAGTGTGATATACCCGCTTAATTTCATTCCAATCATAAATGATGCCCCCAGTGGGGAAATCTGGTCCCTTAATGTGTTCTAGCAATTCATCGATGGTGGCGCTTGAATGAAAGGTGCCCGATAATGACCTTGGGTTAGCTTCAACTAATTCACTCCCCTCCAATGGTTTGGGCAATTGCTTAGCCAACTCTTTCGAGGCTCGGGCCATGGCGCGACTGAGCGAATCATCAACTGATTCTTCAATACTCTCTGCCTCAGAAGTTCCTTTTTGAATAAGCAGACCTATGGCATCAATCAATTCACTCAAATTATGAGGTGGAATCTTGGTGGCCATACCCACGGCAATTCCTTCAGAACCCATGAGGAGTAAGTTGGGCAAATTCGCCGGCAAAACCGTGGGCTCTTGTTGTGATCCATCAAAATTGTCAACAAAATCTACGGTTTGTTTATCGATATCCACCAACAATTCATCAGTGATTTTTTCAAGCTTGGCTTCGGTATAACGCATGGCTGCAGGTGCATCGCCATCGACTGAGCCAAAGTTACCTTGGCCGCGGATTAAGCGATAGCGCATGCTAAAGTCTTGAGCTAAGCGGACCAGGGCGTCGTAGACTGCTATATCGCCATGGGGGTGATATTTACCCAAAACTTCTCCCACAATGCGAGCGCATTTTTTGAAACTAGTGTTTGAAGTTAGGCCCATATCTTTCATGGCAAAAAGAATTCGCCGATGCACGGGCTTCAATCCATCACGAACATCCGGAAGTGCACGCGAAACAATAACACTCATCGCATAGTTTAAATATGACCGACGCATTTCTTCACTGATCTGCATTGGTTGGACACGCCCAAACTCAGTGTTTTGAATTGTTGCGTCGAATTCCCCATTTTCCAGAGGAATAGTGCTCTTGTCGGGAATGCTGTCTTGATCACTCATAGTCATTAGCCGTTATTCTTCTCGCTTAAATGCTGCTTCAATTATGCCTTGGGCAATTTCCATGCCCTGCCAATCTTTAAGTTTAACCCACTTTTCTGGCTCGAGATCTTTATAATGCTCGAAAAAGTGTTTGATTTGAGCTTTTTTAGCCAAGGGTATGTCGTTTAAACTGTCCCAAGCTCCACAAATGGGATCAATTTTAGTCTTTGCCGGGACACAAACTATTTTGTGGTCAATCCCTTCTTCGTCTTCCATCTCTAGAACCCCAATCGCTTTGCATTTGATTACCACACCGGGAATGACTGGTTGTGAGATAAAAACTAAGGCATCGAGGGCGTCTCCGTCTTCGCCATGAGTTCCTTTAATCAAGCCATAATTAACGGGATAGCTCATCGCTGTGGGCATGAGGCGGTCCACTACGAGCTCTTCGGTCTCTTCGTCAAGTTCATACTTAACGCTTGATCCCTCTGGGATTTCTATTAAGACTTTCAACACGTCGTCCATAATATATTTCCTTTATCTAACTAAATATCTAATTGAGCCAATTTGGCATCCCGCTCAAGCGGGATAGCTGCTTGCTAAAATTATATGTCCAGGGTAGCAAGTTTAGCATTGGTTTGAATGAATTTCTTGCGTGGTGGCACTTCATCACCCATCAAAATGGTGAAGGTTTGATCGGCATAATCGGCATCGTGGAGCACAATTTGCTTGAGCATCCTGGTTTTAGGATTCATGGTCGTGTCCCATAATTGTTGGGCATTCATTTCTCCCAAACCTTTATAGCGTTGAATATTCACTTTTGCGCTCGGAGTTTCTGCTTTGATCTTGGCGACTTGTTCGTCTCGCTCTTTTTCGTTGAAGGCATAGGAAATATTTTTGCCATGAGCAACTTTGTAGAGTGGTGGCATGGCCACATACAAATGCCCTAATTCGATGATGGGTCGAAGGTGCCTGAAAAATAATGTGAGTCCCAGAGTGGTTATATGCTCGCCATCGACATCGGCATCGTTCATAAGAATGATGCGATGATAGCGCAGTTTTTGCAAGTTAAAGGTGTCCCCCACACCAGTTCCGAGGGCAATGATTAAATTTTTCACTTCTTCGGAGGCAACCATTTTGTCCAAACGTGCTCGTTCAGTGTTTAAGATTTTTCCACGCAAGGGGAAAATCGCCTGGAATTTTCGATCGCGTCCTTGCTTGGCCGTTCCACCTGCTGAATCACCTTCGACAATGTATATTTCTGATTTCGCCGGTTCTCTGGATTGGCAATCAGCTAGCTTGCCCGGCAATGACGAGCCTTCAAGTGCACCTTTGCGAACGACTGCGTCTTTGGCAGCGCGGGCTGCCATACGGGCACGAGCGGCCAACATAACCTTATCGATAATCTGTCTGGCAATTTGGGGATGCTCTTCTAAAAATTCATCAAACTTGGCTTTGACGACTTGGTACACTGCGGATTGTGCTTCAGGATTATTGAGTTTCGCTTTCGTTTGACTTTCAAACTGAATTTCATTGGCTGACATTTGAATAAAGACTACGGCCGTCAATCCTTCCTTGAGGTCATCGGCCGTAAAGCTGTCTTTTTCGTTTTTAATAAGTCCTTGCTTAGTTGCATAGGCTTTTAGCGACTTATTGAGGGCCATGCGAAAACCAGTTAAATGGGTTCCGCCGTCATAGGTGTTAATCACATTCGCAAAACTCAGGGCGTTTTCGGTAAACGAGTCGGTGTATTGCAGCGCCACTTCGACGCCTATGGGCACATTTTCAATTATTTCTTGGCCTTTAACGTGAATTGCCGGGTGCAACACTTTTTTATTTTTGTTGAGGTGGACTACCAATGATTTAATACCCCCTTCAAAGTAAAAATGGAGTTCCTGTTCGGTTTTAAAGTTATGGATATGAAAAGTCAGGCCCGCAACTAAGTAGGCGCGTTCTCTGACTTTGTTGACCAGAGTTTTAAACGAAAATTCTGTCGTGGTTTTAAAGATCGAGGCATCGGGCACAAATTGAGTTGACGTGCCTTTGTCGATATGGGGAACGAGTGTTTTTGAGAGTGAGGTTTTGCTATCAGATTCAGAAAGCACTTTGACGCCAAATTGGGGCACACCGATTTTATACTCTTGAGCATAAATATCTTTGCCTCGCCTCACCTCAACCCGACACCAACTTGAAAGCGCGTTAACGGCTGAAGCACCAACTCCGTGCAATCCGCCTGAGGCTTGATAGGCTGTTTCTTCGAATTTTCCGCCCGCATGAAGCTTAGTCATTGCCACTTCTAATGCCGAAACGCCAGATTCATGCATGTCTGTGGGAATGCCTCTGCCATCATCGTGAACCGAGATGGAGCCATTTTCATGCATGAAAATCCACACGTGCTTGGCATAGCCTGCGATTGCCTCGTCGACGGAATTATCGATGATTTCTTTGGCAAGCTCATGAAGTCCACGCACATCGGTTGATCCAATGTACATACCTGGACGCTTACGCACGGGCTCTAAGCCCTCAAGGACTTTAATATCGCTAGCTGTGTATTGGGAGTTCATGTTCTTTTAGACTCTATCCTGAAGTATTGTAAATGTCAAAACGCGGTTTAAAACCATAGCACTTGTTGACTTACCAAGAAAAAAAGAGTTGCTCGAGGACCAAGCGAGTATTGCTGTTCGCTTGCAACTTAGTGAGTGCATCGAACATGGCTTCAATTCGGTTAACCTGTTTTAAGCTCCCCGTAGAAGAAAGTTCAGCTTGCTGAGTGTGTAGCAACTGCTTAATAATCTCTATCGCCTCTTGCTTGGATTTGGCAAACGGTTGGGCAAGAGCAATCTTTTCGCTAATGCTTGCAAGTTCAAGCTTTGCAGCCAAGCTCACTGCTTCAACACTTATTTTTTCAGGTTTGATTTGCAATTGAATTATTTGGCACCGAGATTGGACCGTGGGCAGCAACAAATCAATTGAAGCTGTAAGCAAAATGATTTGAGCATATGATTGTGGCTCTTCTAAAATTTTCAGCATGCTGTTTTGTGCTTCTACCGTCATGGCATGAGCATCAATCACGATAATTCTTTTTGAGGTGCTTTTGAGTGGTGGGGAAATTAAAAATGACTGCGCTGCGCGAATGGCATCAATGCCAATAGAGGGTTCTGGCTCAATGACGAGTTGATCAAGCGAATGGGTTTGGGGAAACAGCGTTGACGCTATGGCAATATGCGCCAATCCTTGGTTTTTGTGAGCGATTACGATAAGCGATTGCATGTAGCCCTTCCAATCAAACAACCATAGTTTCAAGCATTCAGTCGAAGTATCGTGCCTAAAATGTTTTTAGCTTGTAGAGTCTCGGCAATTTCGTTTCCGAGTCTTTATACTGTGCTCGTCTTAGATTATAGTTAAGTAAAGTATTGTAACCATTTTTATTGGCGTTTGTTAGCTATGGCATCATTTTCTGCCCAAAATGATCAGCAAGATTCGGTTCAAGTGCCGCTTAATCAGGCAACGACCATGGATGTGGCTGTCCCCCAAGTTTCCCCGGTTGCAGCAATGGACGTGCCCATGGAAGATCTCGAGAGTGCTGCAAAAAACCTTGAGGCACAATTAGCCCAAGCGGATGTGAGCTCTCCCCAAGCGCAAACGGCTTCGGCAGATTCTCACGTTCCCTTGGCTCCGGTGCAAGCCGAAGGTCAAGTGAACCCTACCATCGACTTACCCCTAGCTTCCCCTCAATCAACCTCACTTGATCCGCGAAGTAGTGATTCATCCCAGGATTCCATAATTACCTCTCCGGCTGCAGAATTGGTCAAGCAAGGCATCATGACTCAGGAGCAGCTTTTGGCAATACAGGCTGAGAGTGTGACCACAGGCAAGAAGCTTGATGACTTGCTCCTTGAAAAAAACTTAGCTACCGAAGAGCAAATTGCTCAAGCCAAGGCAGCCTATTACAATGTGCCATTTGTGCGGTTGGCTGACACGACTATCTCTCCAGAAGCTCTTAATCTGTTGCCCGAAGGAGTTGCCCGGCGCTACTACGTGGTTCCCTTTGGCGTTGACAAAGCTGAGATGGCGATTAGCTTGGCCATGGCAAACCCCTTGGACCTGCGCACCATTGACTTCATCGAGAAAAAAACGGGTTATCACGTCGTGCCATCGCTTGCAACACTCACCGACATTGAGAAAACTATTGCCGATCGTTATGCCCAGAGCTTATCTTCGGAAGTTTCGCAAGCACTCAAGGATTCCGATACGCAACGCGTTAATGTGGTGGATGTAAAGCAGTTAGGTGAGGTGATTCGCGAAGCCCCTATTGCCAAGATTGTGGAGACCATACTTACTTTCGCCATGAAATCGCTCGCCAGTGATGTCCACATCGAACCTCAAGAAGAGAAAACGAGAATCCGCTATCGCATTGACGGCATTCTCTATGAAAAACTGGTTTTGCCGCGAGGTGTACAAGATGCGGTGGTGTCGCGTATAAAAATTTTATCTAATCTGAAAATCGACGAGAAACGCTTGCCCCAAGATGGGCGCTTTAGTTTTAGAATTGGTGGTGAAGAGGTGGATTTGCGTGTGTCTACCCTGCCCACAGTACACGGCGAAAAAGTGGTGATGCGCTTGCTTAAAAAAACTCAAAAAGTTCCTTCACTGCCAGAATTAGGCTTGCGCGGTATGGCGCTCAAACATTTGCAGAATGCAGTCAGTGTCCCTCATGGCATTATCTTGGTCACTGGTCCTACTGGTTCAGGCAAAACCACGACTCTCTATTCCATCTTAAGTCGCTTGAACACGCCGCAAGTAAATATTGTGACGCTCGAAGATCCAGTGGAATATGAAATCAAAGGGGTGAATCAGGTGCAAATCCACAACCAAGCAGGCTTATCGTTTGCGTCGGGATTGCGCAGCTTCTTGCGCCAAGACCCAAACATTATTATGGTGGGTGAAATTCGTGATCAAGAAACTGCTGATTTGGCAGTGCAAGCCGCACTAACCGGACACTTAGTATTCTCTACCCTCCACACCAATTCTGCTGCAGGCGCACTCCCTCGCTTACTCGACATGGGAATTGAGCCTTACCTTTTGGCCTCTTCGATTACCTGCGTTGTGGGTCAGCGGGTAGTGCGAAAAATTGCCGATGATGCCCGAGTCCCCTATCAACCCGAGGCACCGGTACTGGCGGAAATGGAACAAACCCTTGGCCCCTTGTTTAACGCATTTTTGCAGCAAAAAGGAATCACCAAGCAGCAAATACAACTCTATAAATCCCAAGCACCCGCGGGCACGGGCACAGGTTACTCTGGTCGAATAGGTATTTTTGAAGTCCTGCCGATCACCGAGCGCATTGGTCGCATGTTGCTTGAGCGTACTCCTGCCTCTGACATCGAAAGTGCAGCGGTGGCCGAGGGAATGATCCTCATGAAGCAAGATGGCTATTTGAAAACTCTTGAAGGTGCGACCACCCTTGAAGAAGTCTTACGGGTTGCCGAAACAGTCTCGTTATAGCGTATGCTTATTACTAAAGGAAAAAAGATAAGGAAGCCATATGACCATATTTGACCTCTTGCATACCGTTGTCCAATACAACGCCTCTGATTTACATCTTATTGTTGGTTCCCCTCCAACGGTGCGTATCGACGGCAAATTGGTGGCGGTTCAGGGCTGGCAACCACTCACGGCTGAGACAGCGCAACAATTGGTCATTCCCCTGTTGGTTGATAAGCAACGAGAAGTGTTCGCGTCGAATCGAGAGCTCGATTTTTCCTACCAATTTGAACAATACGGTCGATTCCGCGTCAATGTGTATTATCAAAAAGGCGGCGTTTCAGCGGCCCTTCGCTTGATCCCTAACACCATTCGCACCTTTGAAGAGTTGAAATTGCCGAGCATTTTTCATAACTTTATCAATTTGCGCCAGGGTTTAATTTTGGTCACTGGTCCCACGGGGCACGGCAAATCGACAACCTTGGCGGCCACGATTGATGCCATTAACTCTTCTCGCGCTGATCACATCTTAACCATCGAAGACCCCATCGAATATCTGTTCACTCCCAAGCAAAGCATCATTTCGCAACGAGAACTTGAAAGCGACACCTTTTCATGGGAAATGGCCCTGCGCTCGGCATTGCGCGAAGATCCCGATGTGGTTTTGGTTGGTGAAATGCGTGACTACGAAACCATTGCCGCGGCAATCACCGTAGCTGAAACCGGACATTTGGTGTTTGCGACACTTCACACCAATTCAGCCGCCCAAACAGTGGACCGCATTATTGACGTCTTTCCCGAACATCAACAAGGCCAAATTCGCATGCAACTTTCTAATGTGCTGCAGGGTGTGGTAGCTCAACGCTTGTTGCCAGCAATTGGAGGTGGCAGGTTGCCGGTAGTTGAAGTCATGCTTGCCAGTCCAGCTATAGCCAATATTATTCGTGAAGGGAAAACGCATCAGCTCGACAACGTCATTCGCACAAGCTCTGAGCTTGGCATGATGACCTTGGAAAAACACTTATCCATGCGCATCGATGCGGGCGAAATATCTAAGGAAGTTGCCCAATCGTATGCTTTCCGACCTCAAGAGCTTGAGAGATTGATTAATCCTGGAAGTGGTGAATAAAACAGTATGGAAATTTACCTCTACACCGCCAAAGACGAAAGCAGTAACACCATAAAAGGTTCGGTGGAGGCTCGAGATGAGCATCACGCGGCTGAGATATTGCGAGGCAAAAAGCTGGTGCCCATTTCATTCAAGGCAAAGTCAGCGAGTCAGTTGGCCACATTGGAGAAATTCAAAAATCGCATCACCTCGCGTGACACCATGGTCTTTACTCAGCAATTGGCCACCATGTTAACGACAGGCCTATCACTCACAGCCGCGCTCAATGTGCTCCAAATGCAATCCCGCTCCGCCATGAGTAAAGTGATCGCTGAAGTACAACACGATGTTGAGGGTGGATTATCGTTGGCGGAATCAATGGCAAAGCACCCGCATGTTTTTTCTGGTGTGTATATAGCCCTGGTTAAAGCCGGTGAAGCGGCTGGAAAACTTGATTCAGTCTTGCAGCGGTTGGCCGACACAGAAGAAAAACGCCGTGAATTCCAAAGCAAAATAAAAGGCGCCATGATCTACCCCATCATCATTTTTCTGGCAATGATTGTGGTCGTTATCATTATGATGGTCTTTGTGATTCCACAACTCACCGAAATCTACGAAGATTTGGGAGCTGAGTTGCCGCTGGTGACGCGCATTATGATTGGCACATCCAAAGGCATGATTACCTTCTGGTGGGCAATTGCTGCACTTGTTGGTGGTGGAGTGGTTATGATCAAGCGATGGGCAGCCACCTCGAAGGGCATGCTCACCATTAACGAACAGATTTTGCGCGTTCCCCTTATTGGCCATATTGTCATGCAAGTGGCGATGACAGAATTCGCTCGCACCCTAGCGCTACTTATTGGCGCTGGCATTTCAATTCTTGAAGCCCTCACCATTGTGGCCAAGACTTCGGGAAATTTGGTAATAAGAAACGCACTCACCAAAGCGAGTCTATCGGTGGAAAAAGGTGTGCCGTTGGCAGCCAGTCTTGCTTCGCAGCGTATTTTCCCCCCAGTGATGGCCCAGATGGTGTCGGTGGGAGAGGAAACGGGTAAGCTTGATGACGTGCTCAATAAGGTGTCTCACTATTTTGAATCTGAATCAGAGCATCAGCTTAAAAATTTGACTGCTGCATTCGAGCCTTTGATTATGGTGATTATGGGAGTCGGTGTCGCTATCATTGTGTTTGCGGTCATCATGCCGATTTATAACCTGACCGATCAATTTTAGGGGTGTGAAAGAGCGCTTGACAAGCCACGTCAGGAATGTGCATAGTATGAGTAGTATCTCTTTGAAGGAGACGTAAAGCATATGATTCTTGCCCACTTGAAAACCAATCTCAAATCCGCCGGTTTCACCATGATCGAGTTGTTGATTGTTATCGGCATTATTGCGGTTCTGGCAACGGCAGTTCTTGCGGCAATTAATCCGGTGGATCAAATCAATAAGGCAAGAGATGCAGGATTGGTCTCTTCAACTTCCGAAATGATAAAAGCCACTGAGAGATATTATGTTACAGCTGACGCGTATCCTTGGAATGATGCTGCTTCGCCTCCAACTTCGCCTGACTCAGCTTATTCAAATAGCAATCCTAATAGTTGGGATGCATGGATAACACTTATGGAAAACGTAGGAGAGGTTAAGAAAGGATATTCTGCGAAAATCAGAGATCTGAGCAATTCGGGTATTTCAGGCTTCATCTACAAAGAACTCAATAATCCTACTGTGTCAATTTGTTTTTATCCACGATCTAAGCAATTCCGTGAGGACGCTCTTGACATGTGTAATACAAACGCTAGCTCGTTGCCGAGTTCACCTGCAGCCTATGATGCGTGTCCGGGTGCTTACCCGCAGACAACGTGGAATAATCAACGGTTATGTGTGCAGTAGTCTTTCCTTGTGAAAAATGATCTTGTGACTTACGATTAGTGCATGGCATTACTCATTGGCTTATTCCTCTTTCTCTTCGGCACGATCATTGGCAGTTTCTTGAATGTGGTGATTTATCGCACCACCCATGGCGATTCCCCTGCCAATGGCAGATCTCGCTGCACCAAGTGTAAAAAAGTTATTGCCTGGTATGACAATATTCCCTTGCTTTCATTCGCACTGCTAAAGGGCAAATGCCGCAAATGCCACAAGCCGATTTCGTGGCAATATCCTATCGTTGAATTTACCACAGGCTTGTTGTTTGTCTGGTGGTATCTGGTGGGGTTTGCCTTTTTCCAACTCACCCAGCAGCCTCATGTGTATATTCAACCTCTTTATTGGCTGTTTGTGGGCGTGATGCTTCTCATTATTTTTGTGGTCGATATGCGCTATTTCATCATCCCTGATTTCGCGACCGTTCTTATTGGTGGTGGTGCCCTCACCTATCGCCTCTATTTGGTGGCCACGGGTGTGATGCGCTGGCAAGATGGATTGGCAAGTATTCTCATGGGTTTGGGCCTTTGTCTGTTTCTGGGCGCACTGTGGTATTTCACCAAAGGTAAGGGCATGGGTTTTGGCGATGTGAAGTATGCCTTGAGCATGGGAATATTGCTTGGCTGGCCAAGAGGGTTGGTAGGTATGTTTTTGGCTTTTGCCATTGGCGCGCTTGCTGGTGGAGCACTCCTCATGCTCAAGCGCAAAAAGCTCAAGCAAGCAATTCCGTTTGGTCCGTTTTTGGTGCTGGGAACACTCTTGGCTCTCATTTGGGGCATGCCACTATGGGAATGGTATTGGGGCATGATGTAAGAAATTATGGGAAAACTGCTCTCACTCATGCTCATAATCGCCCTAATTTCGGGAATTGCTGCAGTGGTCTGGGGCAAGCCCATGGTGCAATCTGTCACCACCACCCATGAAATTCGCTCAGGATTGCGACTGGTTGAAAACTTGGCTCAGGAACCAAAGCACTATGAGCAGTGTCAAGCCATAACCAATAGCGATATTTTCGCCAATAAACGCTACCCATTGTCAGCCTATCAATTGCGATTTACGTCACCCACTTCATTTGTGATTGAGGCAGTATGTTCGGGAACAAGTAAGTCTGCCGTGATAGTTAAATCGAAAAACCTACCTTCAGGAAGCCGAGTGATTTCTGGAACTGGCGTCGAAGTGCCAATTAAAACAGAACCAAGTGACGCTCAATTTGTCGTTGTTGTAAACAATACGCAAGTGATCTATGGCTACAAAGATGGAGAAGTCTTTTCGGAGGATTCTGAAGCAGAGGTCGAAATAGCGGTTGGAACTCAGCCACAAACCACGTGCGAAGGTGTGGGGAAGGTGTGTTGCGATGCACAAAAACAAGTGGGTAGTGGCGAATCAACTACCGAGGTAACTGATTGTCCGACAACCTGTTTTGATAGTTGTATGAATCGACCAGTTGTGACACTCCTCAATAGTGATCCGCCTGCCACAAGTCTAGATCGGCAAGTGGATTTAACTAAAATCGATAACCAGTTGCGTATCTCCTATCGCATTGATGATCCCGATAACACAATACAATCAGTCGATGTTGATTGGGGTGACGGTCAAGGTGAATCCAATTTGCCTGCCAAAAACATGCTCGAACATGAGTATGTTTGCGCATCCAACTCATGCGCTTATCGAGTAACCCTGAGTGCTCAAGACACGACTGGCTTAGACTTACTTGATGGTAGATTGAATTGGCTGAATGTTCGAGTGAAATAGGAGTTACCTATGAATGTGTCATTACCGCTTTCACGGGAATGACGGTATTGTGAGAAGCTCGCAAACTTGACGCGAGCCCTCTGGACTTGTCATACTTGAAAAGTGCCGTTAGATACACGATTTGGAGGACAAAGAGATATGAGTAGAATTTCAATCAGAGGGTTTACGATGATCGAGCTCCTTATTGTGATAGCCATCATCGGTATTTTGGCAACAATGGGTTTGGGTGCTGCCTTTGGCCAATCTCGCAAAGCCGCCAAGGATGCGAAAATGAAATCGCATTTATCTGCATTACAAATTTCTATGGAGAGCTATTACGCTGATAACAAAGAGTATCCAAATGCTGCCACAATTGCTGCACTTGCTAATGCGCTTGCGCCTGACTATATAACCGAACAAACCAGAGCAACAATTGCTGCAGATTTGCCAGGTAATAATACTGGCACTTACAGGCCTCGATATGTAATTTCTTCCCCGTTTAAAGAATACCAGCTAATAATTCAACTTCAGGTCGATGGATCAAGCTTTATTGTTGAAGGACAGTAGCTTCCATGAAAAAAAGCCGTGGTTTCACTCTCATTGAAATCCTCATCGTCATTTCAATTGGCTCAATTGTGATGACGATTGCTGCGGCAAGATACAACCAACTGACACAGCGCAAACGAATTGAGCAGCAAACCAAAAATACGGTCACATTTTTACGCAAAATCAAAAAGATGGCTGATTCTGGAGAAAAAGTGGGTTGCACAGGCAATCTACTTAGATACGATGTGAGAAACGATGCTGCACAAACCGAGAAAATTTCCGCAGTTGCAGTTTGTGATTCCGGCATGAGTCCTGAGCCATCAGTATTAGACAATCAATCAGGTACGCAAGTTCAAGCCGAGAGACAATTTACTTTTTTACCGCTCTCAAAGGGCGCAGATGTAGTATATCTAGGCGATACAACTGCTGAGATATTTATTTGCAAATCCAGCCAAAACCCGTGCAATGCTGGAGTTGCACTAAAAACTCTTTCGGTAGATTCTGGTGGGAATATAAATGAGCTGTAAACCAAAATCTTTTATTAGCAACACAGCAGGTTACATGCTTCTCGAAGTTATGGTATCGGTGCTGCTTGTGTCCACGGCGCTCATTTTTTTGACCGCCCGCATATCCCAATCCATTCAAGGCTCATCTTTGAGTGAAGAGATTACGGTGGCAACAAGGCTGGCACAGGGTGGAGCCGAATGGCTTAAAGGTTGGCGAGATGATGTGGGCTGGGCATATTTCAGAGATAATGCAAATTTTATGGCTAATTCACCTATTGTAGGTATGTGCTGGCCATCTGAACCAATGGATGAATCAGGCCCTAACAGTTTTAATAGTTTTAAACAGGCAAATCATCTCAATGATTGTCCTGCAGGAACAATTGATAACGTTTATTCGAGAAAAATTTTGCTTGAGAGAATTGATTCTTCAACAATAAAATATACGGTTTCAGTGCTGTGGACTTCAGGGAGGAAAGAACGTAACGTGACCATCTCAGGCGAGATGAAAGAAAGACAGACATAATGAAACAAAACGGCTTTACCCTTATTGAGTTAATGGTGGCAGTGAGCATTATTGGCGTAGTCCTTTTGGCCGTCACCCAAATGCTCGTGCAAAGTTTGGTTGGTGCCGCCAAAGCTGAAGCCATCACTCGGGTCAAAAATAATGGGGATACAGCATTGGTGGCAATGAGTCGGGCAATCAGAGAAGGTCAAAATATCGATATGATTACACTTCCAAACCCTAATCAGTACAGATGCAACGCAGGAAGCGGTCGTGATAAATTTAGGTTTATAGATCATAATGGAGACGTTGTCGTAATTCGAGAGGATGGTATTACTAGTAGACTTGAGATTGAAATTAATGGTAATGCTCGGTTTATTACCGAGCAAGATGTGGTTGTTTCGAATTTGAATTTCACTTGCCCGACACCAGTTGATGGACGTCGGGATAAAGTACGGATTACATTCACTCTTGCATATAATGGAGGTGCCCGAGCCTCAAGAAATGTCACCACCACTTTTTATGCCAGTGTCATGATGCGAAACAAGGTGGACAACTGATCAAACCATTTCTTGACTTGGGTTTGCGAATAGACTTTAATGAAACTATGGAGAAATTTAAAAGCCGAAACGGTCAAGTAGGATTATTGGTGTTGCTGGCCACGATTGTGGTCATGACTATAGCTGTTGCCTTGGCGTCACGCACTGCCAGCGAAATTGCGATTTCAACCAACGAAGAACAATCAACTTCCGCCTTTGAAAGCGCAGAAACAATCATTGAGCGAATTCTTGGTAACCCCACGCCTCCTCCTGCAGAAACGAAAACTGGCACAATCGGAAGCGAGTCATATCAAGTAATAACAGAATACGTTACTACATTGAAAACTGACACAAAGAAGGCAGGCGAGACAATAGAAGTTAATTTGGATGGATATACCAAAGACACTATTGAAGTGAAGTGGCAAGGGGGCAATGGAGCAAATTGCGAAAATAATGCAACCGCTGTAGTCGCTGCGGTTTTTTATCGTGATGGAACAAATTATCGTGTAAAGAGAACTGCCTATGATCCTTGCCAGGTTAGAAAGGCAAACAATGGATTCAATGGAACTGTAGCGACTAATAATGTTAATGGCGCACCAATCTCTTCGGCTGACGTTCCCACAAGCCAGACATCTTGGCAGCCAATTAGTGCTCGAATTAAAATACTCTACTCCGATTCTACTATTGAAGTTAGTGGAGGCAATGGATTTCCTCAACAAGGAATTGATATAACCAGTCGAGCATCAAGTCTCGATGATCAGTCAAGGGCGATCAAAGTAACCGAAAGTTACCCCATGGCTCCCTCAATTTTTGATTACGCTGTGTATAGTGCTGGTACCATTGAAAACGTTGGTCCATAAAAAGTAAGTTAGGATTATCCTGCCTATGAGTGACGCTGTTGGAATTGATGTGGGCACCAACACAATTAAAGTGGTGCAAGTGGCTCGTGGCGGAAGTGCTCCAGAGCTTAAAGCCATTGGCTCAATCCCCAATCCAACAGGGCAGTTTTTGCCCAATGAGCCAGCCAGGTTTCGCAACTTAGCCGAAAGCATCGGGCAGGCACTTCAAGCCGCTCAAATTAAATCAAACGAATGTTATGCTTCCATCCCCGAATCTCTCGCCTCAACCACAGTCATAACACTTCCCTACTTGACCGATGCTGAATTGGCCTCATCCATTCACTGGGAGGCCGAGCAGTATATTCCCGGAGATCTTAAAGACTATAACCTCGAATATGATATTCTCTATCGCCCCAAAAAAGGGTCAGTTGGGGAAAAAATGAAAGTGTTGCTGGTGGCAGCGAAAAAAGCTGACATCGAGCAAATTGTGGCACTGTATAACCTGGCAGGACTAGATGTTTTGGGTGTAGAAACAGGCATGTTAGCGGCATTCAGATGTTTAGCCACCAGACTTGGTCAATCTGACGGCGCGGTGATTGTGTGCAATTTGGGACATACAGCTACAGAGCTTTTAATTGTGGAGCAAGGTGTGGTGGTTCTTTCCTATGCCGTTCCAACAGGAGGTGCGGCACTTTCTCGGTCAATTGAAAAAGGGCTCAATTTGGCTCCGGCACAAGCAGAAGAATACAAGAAAGCGGGAGGCCTCGACCCCGCCCAATTTGAGGGGAGAATTTCTCAAGTGTTGACACCAGTGGTTGAAATAATTGTGAACGAAATTAAAAAAGCCATTCACTACTATGCAACATCTGCCCAACGAAGCAGTGTTCGCGCGATCGTATTAAGTGGTGCTAGTGCATATTTACCTGGATTGCCAGCTTTATTAAGCGAGCGATTTGGCTATGAAGTGAGCATCGCTCAACCACTTGAGGGCTGGAGTGTGGCCAAAAGCATTCAATTGCCGACAGATATTGCTGCCTACACCATTCCCCTGGGGTTAGTATTACGAGATGAGGAATGATGCATGGCTGCCCCCGTTTCTAAAGCGAGCATTAATCTAGTCCGTGCTCGACACCACAAGCTCAAGCAGCAGAAAATATTGTTTGCCAAGATTCAAACGGTTGCTTTGGCGGTATTAGTGGCTTATGGCGTTTTTTTGGCATCAGTCGTGTCGTTTCGGGCTTTGGAAAACAGCCAACTCAAAAAACTAGAAGCCAAGATCAAGTCTGAGAGGCTTCTGCTTGAAGAGCTGCGCCCAATTCAAATCAAGCAAGAGATCGTGAAGCAGAAGCTTGATTTGATCGGCGAATATTTTGCCGGAATTAAAAATACGCGCAAAATATTCTTGAAAGTATTTGCAGCTGTGCCAGAAGGTGTATCTCTCTCTGAAACGACTTGGGGTGAAAACGAAACCATGATTACCCTCAAAGGGGATGCGAACGACGTGTATGCAATGAATAGCTATCTTGATGTGGTGGATAAACTTATGGCTGAAGATCAGTTTGAAGCAATCGGTTTTGAGTCGATAAATCGGAGTGAAGACGCGATGTATCATTTTGAAACGGCTTTTTCGCTTGAACCAAGCATTGAGGAGCAACCATGAATTCAAGTGAATTGATGATTGCTTTGAAAAAGCGCAGAAACGTCTGGTTGTTGCCGGGATTTACTGTGCTTTTTTGTCTGGTTTCGTTTGCGCTTGTGGTTGTCCCGCAAGTGAGTGATGTATTTTCTATCAGAGAGAAAAAACAAGCTGAATCTGAAACGCTGGAAGCAATGCAAGCCAAACGGGTGGCTCTATCACAAATCTCAGCTGAAGAATTGGATCAACGGTTGCAGTCACTCGAATATGTGTTGCCTCGCAAAAAACCTGTTTTAGAGTTGCTCGCCTTACTTGAATCATTCTCGCTCGATTCTGAAGTGGTTTTGCGTGAATATGAGTTTAACCCGGGCCAGCTTGCAACCGAATCAGCCAAGCCTTCAGAAGAACCGATAGAAGATGAAAAAGGAGAGAAAGAGATGGTCGTTGCGCTCGTGGTTGAAGGTTCGTTTGATGCCATTCAAAGTTTTTATGAAAAAATTGAATCAATGGGACCACTTTCGCAATTGGCTGTGGTTAATCAAACACTCGTCATTGATCCGTTTGCAGAAGATTCACAAGTTAAGCAGGAAGCAAAAGTTACGCTGAACGTGCAGTATGCGCCCTATCCAGAAGGATTAGGTGAAATTGAGGCAGAGGCAGCAGAATTGTCGGCCGATGACATGGACACGCTTGATAAAAGTGAATCACTCCAGACCGTGGCTGACATCGAAAGCCAAGAGTCAGTTGACGTGGCACCTCAAGTTGACAGACCTAATCCGTTTTCATTCTAGTCGTATTTTGCAACCCAAGAGCTAAATGACTAAAAAACATGCCAGATTTAAAGAGTTAATTGTCATTTTGTGTACAGTTCCAATTCTCACATGGTTTGTAATGTCGGGTTATCACTTTCCGCTGGGCCTTATCGAACGCTTGCTATGTCAAGGTGACGATAGAGAGTTCATTACATGGACGAATGGCAACAGTTATTGCTCTATGATTAATGTTGATGCAGGGAAATCTTGTAAAGGTCCCGCCGATTGCATTGGGTACTGCGAAATCAAGGAGTCAGATTTAGAAACTAATCCAAAAAAAGGGGCATGTAGCCGATTTACCATTGAGACAAAATGCGTAGAGGGCTATTCTGGATATCGGGAACTTCTCGGTAGACCAACTCTTTGCCCGCCCAGAAGATTTTAACGGAAATCAGTTTTATTCTTCCTCAGAATCAAGCGCCTGGGCAATGATATCGCCATCATCCCTTGCTTGTTCTATGGCTTCGACAGGCGTGGCCTCAGCAGGAGCTTGCAGCATTTCCTCTGTAGGCGCTACTTCACCTTCTTGATCCAACGGTTGGCCTGATTCAGCCACATTAATGCGGAAGTGTTTGTTGTGACGAATGCCGGCAACATGACTCAAGCTTCGGATTGCTTTGATAACTTTGCCACTTTTACCAATCACACGGCCCATGTCTTCGGCGTGCACGTGAATCGTATACACGACACTGTCACCCATATCTTGTTCGTCAATGACGGCTTCATCGGGGTGAAGGGTAATGTTCTTTATAATGAGGTCGAGAAGATCTTTCATATACTCCTTTGGGGTAAATGTTCACGTATCATGAAAGCTTATTTGGCTGCTTTTTTAGCAAGTTGCGCAACAGTTTCAGTGGGTTGTGCTCCCTTTTTAAGCCAGCTGGCATATTTTTCCATATCAATGACGATTTCAGCGGGATTAACCAAGGGATTGTAGTGACCAAGCATGTCAACATATTTGCCATCACGCCTGGTTTTGGCTTCGTTAACCACCACTCGATAATGAGGTTGGTTGCGTTTGCCGAGTCGAGTTAGTTTAATCTTTAGCATAATAAGTCCCGTGTATTCTATCAGGCTACTCAGAGTTTCTCAAGCGCGTTCTTTGCCGCAGCTTGTTGCGCTGCCTGCTTACTTCTGCCCCAACCTTCGCCAGTAGCAGAGCCGTTAACGACTACGGCCACCTTGAACTCTTTGTTGTGATCTGGTCCCTGCTCTTCAAGCACCAGGTAGGTAGGTGAATCATAGCCCAAACTTTGCACATGTTCTTGTAAACTGCTTTTGTAGTCTTTGAAGAGTTTTTTTTGAATCACCGCATCGATTTCAGGGAATAATTGCGTTTCTAAAAACGTCTTCACCGCGTCCAAGCCCAGGTCCAGGTAAAGTGCTCCCAAGACTGATTCGAAGGTGTTGGCGAGCAGCGAAGGGTTGGTATTACCGCCTGAGGCAAACTCGCCCTTGCTTAAGCGCAATTGATCACCTAAACCTAGTCGTTTGGCAGCATCGGCAAGACTAGTGGTTCGCACCAGCGCGGCTCTGTAGGCAGTCAAATCACCTTCAGGAGAATTGGGGTAACGGTGATACAAAAATTCAGAAACTGCTAATTCCAGGACCGCATCGCCCAAAAACTCTAAGCGTTCATTATGGTCGCCTACTTGCTTGTTTTCATTGAGAAATGAGCGGTGGGTTAAGGCCGTTTCTAAAAGCTTTGCGTTTTGATGTGGAAGTTTGGTTTGATTTACAGACATGCGTCGTTAACAAGTTCAGCTAATTCGGCGATGGTTCGAGGAAATGTTTCTGCCGATTCAATTGGCAACGTGATAGCAAATAGTTCTTCAAGTTGACGTTTGATTTCCATGAGCTCATCCTCGGTGGCATTAAGATCCAGCACAAAGTCTGCTTCAGCGATGACTTCACTCTCATCTGCACCGAGTGTATTGGTAATTATGGTTTTTAATTGTGTATCAATCATAGTTTTGTTATGGCGGCGCCTAATACCCCGTTAATAAATTTTGCAGAACTGTCACTGCCATATTCTTTCGCAAGTTCTACCGCTTCGTCAATAACGACTTTATAGGGCGTGTCATTGGTTTTTAATTCATGCAGTGCCAGGCGCAGAATTGCTAAATCAACGCGATTAATTTGGCTTAAAGGCCAATCCGGTGCGCACGCTTGAATGAGCGTGTCGATTGAATCGTTCAGTTTGCCGAATTCAGGCAAGATTGAATCAAGATTGAGATCGGGGTTAAACGAAAAAGCAAATAAATGCTTCATGCCGACGATGCGTCGGTGATGCCGAGGATCAGTCTTAATTTTCATGGTTTAAGATTCGATTTTATTCAGCCTGACGAGCATGCGTTGCTTTAGACACGTACGACTGCAGCTTTGCCTCAGCACGGCGTTTGTGATCTATGCGACGATTTCCTTTTCGTCTGGTCGAAAGCTTTCGCTTTGGATGGGCTCCCATATTCCTCCGGAATTTTTAAGGGTCTAATTATCACTTCGTTAATGTAATTCATTGTACCATTAGTCTGGTCACGCAAAGAATGTATTCTAGTTTGCCGCCACTCCCTTTTCAAGCAGGGAATTAAGTTTTTCTTTTAACTCTTTGTGTTCGGCGAGTGACGGATCTAATGAGAGAATTTGTGCAGCGACTTGCTGGGTAGCAGAAATAAGTGCAGTATCGCTGAGTGAAGCGATTTTAAGTTCAATCTCGCCCGATTGTTTCACGCCATAGAGGTCTCCCATGCCACGCAATTGCATGTCGAGTTCGGCCAAGGCAAATCCAGATTGAATTGTTTCTAGGTGCTTGAGTCTTTGCGAATCTTTTCCTGAAGAAGTAAAGAGCAAACAATAACTTTGCTTGTCTCCCCTGCCCACTCGACCACGCAATTGGTGCAATTGCGCAAGTCCAAAACGTTCTGCCCCTTCGATCATCATAATAGTGGCATTGGGAATGTCGATACCAACCTCGATGACCGGTGTCGCTACCAAAATATCCGTCGCCTTATTTTTAAACTCTTCAATCACTTGAGATTTTGCTTTACTATTCAGTCTGCCGTGCACCAAGCCCAGTTTTAAATCAGGGAATACTTCTGTTTGCAAACGTGCGTATTCCGTTTGGACCGCTTTAACTTCGGCTAATTGGCTATTTTCAGAATCCTCAATGAGGGGGCAGACAATAAATGCTTGGGTTTCGTGTTTGACTATTTGTTCTCTGATCCAAGAGTAGGCCTTCTCGCGCTTTGAGAGCGGCACCACCCAGGTTTTAATCGAGATTCGGCCCGGAGGCATTTCGTCAATGACGGAGATATCAAGATCGGCGTACAGCGTCAAGGCGATGGTGCGGGGAATGGGGGTTGCAGTCATCGACAACACGTGAGGCGCTGGTGTTCGCTCCAAAAGCTGTGCTCGTTGCTTGACGCCGAATCGATGTTGCTCATCGATAACCACCACACCCAAGTTTTGGGGTAGCGTTCGATGCAAGAGGGCATGAGTGCCGACAAATACTTGAGCGTTCTCATCGATGCTTTTGCGCGAACGGGTTTGGGTGTTGATAATAATCCCCAATGGTCTAAGCAAGCTTTCTAGAGTATCGGCGTGCTGAAGGGCCAGGGTTTCAGTGGGTGCCATAAGGACTGAAGGCAAATTGTTGCAAGCAGCAACATAACAGGCAAACGCAGCCACTACTGTTTTGCCACTGCCAACATCACCTTGCACCAGTCGGTTCATGGTTGAGTAGCGCGCAAGATCATTTTGAACGGCGCGAAGCGCCTTTTGTTGAGCACGGGTCAGCGAAAACGGCAGAACATCGAGAAACCGCTGCATTTGATCTTTAGTTATAGACAATTCGACGCTTTGCTTTTGCTCAAGCCAATTGCGTTTATTCATCTGAGCTCGAAGCTGCCACAACAATAGTTCATCGAAGCTCAAGCGTTTCTTAGCCATCTCCAGGCTTGCTTGGTCTTGAGGAAAGTGGATTGCATGCAACGCTTGATCCAATGGTAGGAGTGCATATTCATCAAGAAGTGTAGAAGCTAAATGGTCAGGTGCAGCAGGTTGCTTGAGCAGCCAGGCAATTTTTCCTCTGAGCCATTTATTGGTGATGCCTTGTGTTGTGTGATACATGGGCACGGTGCGATTGGTATGCAAGGATTCCTCGCCATCAATCCGTTGAGCCTCCCAAATTGGCGATTGAAGTGTGAGTGTGCCTCTGAAGCGCTTGATTTTTCCCGATAAGGTCAATACGTTAGCTCGCTTGAGCGTGTTTACCAGATAGGGTTGATTAAACCAAACAACGTCGATATAGGTATCATCAGTGGTTAAAAACTTAGCGCGCTGCATTGTTTTGCCCGTGCGGGTTCTCACACTTCTCAAGTCTTCAATCGATCCGGAGACGGTGGCGATTGAGCCATCCTCAATCTCGCTCAAATCAGCGGTCGCATCACGATCTTCGTAGCGAAAAGGATAATGGTGGAGCAAATCTTGCACTGTGGCAATGCCAATTTTTTCAAGTTGCTTGGCATGATGAGAGCCTATACCAGGAATTGAGGTAATGGGCTCTGGTGAGAGTGAAAGGGTCACAATTCACCCCTTTGTGGTCATTAGAGCAAGAAAGCACTGCCTAATGAAGAGAGTACCAAGGCAATGCTGGCAATAATAATGATTACGGTAAATATCTTTTTTTGTTTTTTGGAAATCATATCTACACTTCAAAAGAGTTACTTTAACGCTAATTTATAATAGAGTCGCTTGCCAATTCGAAGTATCGCATCGCTTTGAGGGGAAATTTGGGCAGTGAGACTCGATATCTTTCCTCCATTGTACTCCACCCCACCTTGTTCAATGAGCCTTTTAAGTTGACCGCTGCTTTGTTCAGGTGCCGCCAATTTCACTAGCGACAAAGCAGTAAGCGGCTCGTTTGTGAGGTGTAGTGTGGGCATGTCACTGGGAGCAAGCTTTTTTTGCACGGTTTGTTCAAATTCAGATTGGGCCAGCGAGGCAGCTGTAGCTCCGTGGAATTGTTTGGCAATATCAAAAGCGAGTACTTTTTTGGCGTTTAATGGATTGGAAAGTAAGTCATCTAAAATTTCCACCTCAATATCAGTGAGCAGGGTTATGTAGCTTTCCAGTTGCTCATCGCTTAAGCGCATAATCTTAAAATACATGTCGTGCGCGTTTTCATCTAGATAGATGCAATTACCGCTGGTTTTGCTCATTTGTTTGCCGTCAAGGCCAACAATCATGGGAGTGGTTAACACGAATTTTTCCCGGTTATTCATTTTTCGCTGGAGTTCGCGACCAACGAGCATATTGAATTCTTGATCGGTGCCGCCAATTTCAAGGTCAACGTCCATTGCCACTGAGTCAAAACCTTGCAATAAGGGATACAGCGTCTCGTGATACCAGACTGTGTCCCCGTTTCCGATTCTCCTGGTAAATGAATCACGTTTAAATAATTGAACTGCTGAAATGTTGGAGGCAATATTTATAAGTTCTTTGAGGGAAAGCTTGGTAAGCCAATCGCCATTGCGCAGAATTTTGACTTTCTCAAAATCAACTAGTGGGGCAACTTGTCGTTTCCAATCCTGGATATTGGCGTCAATTTCTTCCTGAGTTATGAGCTTTCTGCCAGAATCTCGTTCAGATGGGTCGCCGACCAATACGGTACCTGTGCCAAACAGAAAAATTACTTCATGTCCCGCTCGAGCAAAATCCATGAGTTTGCGAATGCCAACCGAATGTCCCAAATGAAGGCGGCCCCCGGTGGGATCAAAGCCTTGATACAGTCGAATCTTTTTTTGCTGCATCAAGCTAGCCAAACCCTCCTTTGAGGGTAAGACTTTTTCAACTCTTCTCGATAACGTAGTAGCAATGGCATCCATACTATTTGTTATTATACCCACTCTTGTGAGCATCTCCACGAGGAAACTAACTAAGAAATCGACTCACTCCCCAATCAATAAGAGTCATTTGCTATACTCTTGGAGCACTTTTCGCTAAAATGGATTAAACCATTATGTCTTGGTCTCAAATTTGGAAGTCAAAACAACAAAAACGCCAATTGCGGTTTTCTCGTGATCGCTTTTCTCGAGGTCGATCGTTATTCTCAGATCAACTTACTCGAGCAAAATTGCTGCGAAATTTGGCCATATTCGGTCTAGTATCAACTATTGCCGGCTCGTTGCTCGTTGCCCTGGCGTTTGCCTGGTTTGCGCGCACCTTGCCACAGCCTGACAAAATTGTGCGCAAAGCTGGTTTTGCCACCAAAATCAAAGACAGAAATGGCGAGCTTCTCTACGAAATCTTCGTCGATCAACAACGAACCCCGGTCAAAATGGACCAAATCCCCGACTATTTAAAAAAGGCAACTATATCAGTAGAAGACAAAAATTTTTATGCCCATGGCGGATTTGACCCGCAAGGCATTTTGCGAGCAGTGTATTCAAATTTTTTTAAAGGGCAAAAAGTGGGGGGTTCGACGCTGACGCAACAACTGGTTAAGAACGTGCTGCTAACCAGCGAAAAAACGTATTCTCGAAAAATCAAAGAATTTCTCTTGGCGGTGCAAATCGAAAGCCGCTACAACAAAGACGAAATACTCCTCATGTATCTAAACGAAGCCCCCTATGGTGGCACGGCTTGGGGTGTAGCCACCGCGGCCCAGCAATATTTTGGCAAAGAGGTGAAGGATTTAACCCTGCTAGAAGCATCAATTTTGGCTGGATTGCCGCAGCGACCCTCATATTTTGCGCCATTTGGCAATAATCCTGAGGCATATAAAGCTCGAACTGAGCATGTGTTAAAGCGCATGCGTGAAGATGGTCACTTAACTCGAGAACAAGAAGAGCAGACGCTCGAAGAACTTAAAAATCACCAATTTACCCAACGATTAACCAGCATTAAAGCACCTCATTTCGTGCTATACGTTAAAGAACAATTAGAGAAAATGTTTGGGGAAGAATTAGTCCAAAGTGGCGGACTTCAAGTGAAAACCACCCTGGATTATCCACTGCACCAAGAAACTCAAGAAATTGTGACTGATGAAGTGACAAAAGCGGCCAATTCCGGCATCGGCAATGGAGCGGCACTAGTTGTTGATCCGCTAAGTGGAGAAATTCTCTCCATGGTTGGGTCAAAAGATTACTTTGCCAAGGATTACGATGGCCAAGTAAACGTGACCCTATCTTTGCGACAACCCGGCTCTTCGATTAAGCCAGTGACCTATTTAACGGGCTTAAAAAATAACTATACCCCGGCTCATATGTTTATGGATGTACCCACTGAATTTCCGGGTGAAACTGCCCAAAAACCTTACAAACCAGTTAATTATGATGGTAGTTACCGCGGGCCCGTGCAGATGCGCTTTGCACTGGGGTCTTCACTTAATATCCCCGCGGTCAAAATGCTTGCACTGGTCGGTGTAGAAGAAATGTTGCAAACAGCGTATGACTTGGGTTTTACCACTTTAGAGCCGACGAAAGAAAACATGACTCGGTTTGGCTTGGCAGTTACCCTTGGTGGCGGTGAAGTGCGCCTCATAGATACGGTGTCCGCGTATTCGGCACTTGCAAATGGTGGAACCAAAACTGAAGCAATCTCAATCCTTGAAGTGCTTGATCGCAATGGTAACAAGCTCTACGAGCATAAGCCTGTTAACGGTAAGCAAGTGGTCGATCCGGGACACGCATTTCTTATCAATCACATGCTTTCCGACAATAACGCACGGCTTTTGTCTTTTGGCGCAAATTCATATCTCAACATGGGTGATAGTGTGGCGGTCAAAACTGGCACCACCAATGACAAGCGAGACAATTGGACTGTCGGATGGACTAATACGGTAGCCGTAGGTGTGTGGGTGGGTAATAACGACAATAGTCCCATGAAACAAGTAGCATCAGGGGTAACCGGAGCATCACCAATATGGAGGCGAATTATGGTTCGGGCTCTCAAAGGTAGGCCAACCAAGGGATGGGTGGTGCCGCCAAATGTTGAGGCAGTGCAAGTCGACTCAGTTTCTGGCTACCCCGAACATGATGGATTTGCCAAGCGGACAGAATATGTGATCAAAGGCACGCTGCCGCCACTTCCTGATCCCATCCACACCAAGCTTAAGTTGTGCAAAGGACAATTAAAACTGGCCACCAATGTCGATGTTGCTCGGGGTGAATATGAGGAAAAAGAGTTCATCGTTCCACAAGAAAATGTAAAACTGGGATCAACCAAATCATGGATGGATTCAATTAAAGAATGGGCAGCGGCACAAGGTGATGAAAAATACAAGTTCCCCACCGAGTATTGCACCGGAGACAATAACTTGATTGTTGACTTCAATGAGCCCGAAGATAAAAAGAATTTTGAAGGTAGTGAAGTTAAAATCAGAATTTCTGTGGTCTCCACCAGTGAAGTTGATAGAGTTATTGTCTATGTAGACGACAAAGCACGAGAAACGCTCGTTGAAAAACCTTATGAAACTACGCTCTCGATAGACAAAGGTGCTCACATCCTTAAAGCCAAGGCGATTCTCAAAGACGGCAAAGAAGCTACCACTGAGAGAAAAATCGGCACTGGTGGTGTGGCGTGGGATTATGATCCCCTAGCTATCACACCTTCACCTGCCCCAACAACTGCCCCCTCACCCACTCCTTAGACTTCACCCACAAGCTTACCCGCATGCGCTTGCAAAACAGCTTGAATGATCGCTTTGCGCAGCGGTTCGATCATTTCGTTTGACAGATTTTCTGATTGGCTTCGATAGATGATGGTAAAAGTCACATTTTGAAGATACGTGGATTTGATTTTTACTGCCTCGATTAAAGAAGAAGTATCGCGAATGGTGGTGCTCACCATGCCAACGTAGGAATTGGGTGGAAGCGTAAAGGTAAGATCTTCAATGATGGGAGGATTAGTGGCCAACTTGAGAGCATGAGGATAAAGGCGGTGAAGCTTTTCAAGTGCAGCAAAATCGAGTTCGGCTGCGTAGGCAACACTTCCTAAATTTGATCGTAGTCTGCCCATTATACCCATGACATGTCCCTGCTTGGATCGGATTTGGGCTACGGTTTTTGGGTCAAGACTGCCACTGAATGAGTTCGAATCAGGCACGCATTCGTACTCAATATGTAATTTTTCGAGTAGCACTTCAATCATGCCTTTGAGCTTGACATATGATCCTGGAACCACCACGGCAAGTGTCAGAAATTCTTGAGGTAGTGTTGTCTCATTGCCTTTTTGAGGGGTGTATATATTTTGCAATTCAAATAAAGTTTGTTGCCCCTTAGGGTTTTTGCGCAGCACATCTGCCAGGCTTGGCAATAAACTTCGGCGCATGTAGACATACTCATCAGATAATGGATTTTTAATGGTGATGTGGTCATCAGTGGTAAAGCCAGATTGGACCGCCAACTCTTCAGAAACCATGGAATAGGTATAGACTTCTTGTGCTCCCCATCCGGACAGCCAAGTTTTTGTTTGATACTCTAAGCTAAAATTGTGGTCATCGGGTTTGTCGGGAATAGCTGTGTCCATTATTACACTGGGAAAATTATGGTATCCCCAAATTCTCGAGATCTCCTCAATGAGGTCCTGCGCAATCGTTACATCTGAAGCTCTATACGATGGTGGGGTGACCAAAAAGTGTTCAAGGCCAGATTCAGTATTGTATGAAACCGCAAAACCTAGGTTTTTCAATATTGTTTCTATTCGTTGCGATTCTAGATCAATACCCATATATGCTGTTAACTTCTTCATCTCAAGTGAAATTGGTTGCGGTTTGGACGGAGTTGCATAATTGTCGTAGAGCTTCGAGCCAATTGTCCCTTGGGCTAATTCAAGCGCAAGAAACGCTGCACGCTGAATTGCTTCAAGTCCGAGTGTGGGGTCAACATTTTTCTCATTGAGCACTGCTGCTTGTGTTCGAATCGCGTGGGTCATTGAGGTGAAGCGGATTTTTTGTGCATCATTTGCTTCAACCCACAGCAACACGTTTTTGGTGTCATTAGTCACGACAGTATTGGCAGTACCCATGATTCCAGGCAAATCAATAATTTTGCCATTGCCGTCGTCATAAACAACTTCTCCACCAACGGTGGTATATGACTTGTTGTCGAGTGTGGTAAATGATTCGTTTGGTCTGGCAATGCGAACCATAATCTTTTTAGTAGTCAGTCTGTCGTAATCAAAAGCATGGATGGGATGGCCAATTTCCCACATAACAAAATTAGTGATGTCTACAATAGTATTTAATGGGCGCTGACCGACTTGTAACAAGCGCTTTTGCAGCCACTGTGGTGATGGTCCCAGAGTAACATTGGCAATTTTTATGGCCAAAATTCGGTGATTGAGTTGCGGATTATTTATAATTTCTAAATCCAAGGTGTTAGTGTCTAGGTGGTCAGTATTTGACAATGGTGTCTGTTTTAATGACGCATTAATGCCAAACTCGGGTAATATAGCCGCTGCTTCTCGGGCAATGCCCTTGACACTCATCATGTCAACCCGGTTAGTGGTCACCTCAATGTCGTACACGGGCTCTGATTCAATGGTTTCAATGCGCTCAACCGATGGACCGCACAGTGAAAGGCAAGTTGCGATGGTTTGTGGATCAGCTTCGGCTTCGAGATGATCTAATAACCAATAATGAGGAATATATATATTCATAGTCGTGCTTTTTCTGTTATAAAATTAATTTGTGTTCGAGTACATTTAGGTTGTCTAAAATTTGTTCAATAGTGACAAATCATTTCCATATAGTGGTCTTATATCATCTAATTCCAAGCCAGGCTTCAGAGTAAAAACTCTCTCTACTCCCCAGCCAAATGCGAATCCTGTAAAGATTTCGGGATCAATGCCCCCTGCTTTAAGCACATTTGGATGAACCATGCCTGCTCCACCCACCTCATGCCAACCGGATTTGCAGAATCGACATCCAGTTCCATCGCAATGAGTGCAAGAAAAGTCGACTTCAAAGCTCGGTTCGGTGAATTTAAACATAAAGGGACGAATGCGCGATTTGGCACTTGGACCATAAAATTTGCGGGCAAAATAGTCAAGCGTTCCCTTTAAGTGTTGAATGGTGATTCCTTTATCAATAACTAAACCTTCAAATTGATGGAACATGGCTGTATGGGTCACATCTTGTTGTCTGCGATAACATTTCGCAATATTAAGCATCCGAATCGGCGGCTCGCCTACCCGCTCCATTTCTCTGACCTGCCCATTTGAAGTGTGAGGTGTTAACACCATTCTGCCCAATTGTTCATGTTCGGGCATATCGATGAAAAAGGTTTCCCATTCATCGCGAGCTGGATGATTTGTGGGCATATTAAGTGAAGTGAAAGCATAATGATCCCAATCGACTTCAGGATATCGAACCCGAGTGAAACCAATACTTTCAAATATTGTTTGAATTTCTTTGATAGCTTGAGTTACTGGGTGAAGGTGTCCTAGTTCGGGTCGATCTCCTGACACTGTTGGATCAAAAAAAGATTCATCCGAATGGTCATTGGCAGACATTGATGTGAATTTTGCTTCTATTTCGAGCTTTGTTTGATTGAGCAATGTACCCGCTTGTTTTCTGTCTGCAATAGATAGTCTCAGGATTGCTTTTGCCGTTTGGTTAATGATTCCCTTCTTGCCCAAGTATTTGACTCGAATTTCATCATTGATAACTGGCTCTTTCACCAACTCGGATACCACAAGATTTATTTGTTGACTAAATTCTTCTAAAGTGAGCGAGGGTTTGCTCTCAATCGTTTCTGTTTGGTGTTGGGGCTCCTCAACTTGGTAATTGATTTGCGAGCCTTCATCGGTTGACACAATTTGGGAAATGATAATCGGCCAAGCTTCGCCGGTAAAGCTAAGTTGTGTTCCCCCATCCGCGTTCCAGCCTCTCTTGCCAATTTGCATTACCCTCAATGGTTTATTTTCAGGCAATTTGAACGGAATACTAATTCCTTCTTTCTCGATTTCATCCTTAGTCACCATTCGGGCTATGATAGGCTCATTGTTAGCTCGTAGTGCATCAATTGCCATTTGTATCTTGGAAGCTTGGTCTGCTTCAATTCGCCCATCAAAAACAATAAACCATTCTTTGCCAATGCCATGCTGACCCTTGACTCCTTTTAGAGGAGGTAAAATCTGCTTAACTGATTCATCAAGGATATGGCCCGCAGTGTGCCACTGCATATGGCGATAGCGAACTGCCCAATCGATGTGAAGGGTAACCATATCTCCAACTTCTATGGTGCCCTTGATGGCTCCTTGATGCAGTGGATTGCCATTATTGTAGGCAACTGCAGTAACCTGCATCTGACCGTTTTTGCCTACAATTTCGCCTCTGTCAGAAGGTTGACCACCACCCTGGGAATAAAAGATGGTTTGGTCCAGAACAATGCCTTTTGACGTAACATCAATCACTGAGGCCTGCACTTCTTTTTGATACGAGTCTAGTAGGTAAAGTAGTGTTGTGTTTTGCGTATTCATGATTTCTTTCTCAAGATTATTGTAACAGAGCAAATTATTTACGTAAGTATTACCAAGAATAATCAGATCCAGGGCGAACATCTGCAAAAGGACGCGAATCTGCGGTGTCAAATCTTTGTTCTGCTACAACATTTTGTTCTGATACTGAAGGTATGGCAAGGTGAACTTCCTCAGGCTCTGCTGCTACTGTTGCCTTTGGGTCCTTAGTTTGAATTAAAAGGTCAGACTGTCTTCTGTCTGGTGACATAAATACTCCCTTATTTAATCAATAAAAAACTCCCTATGTGCGGGAGTTGTTATGTGTATGCTTAATTGCAATTTTTACATCATAAAACTCCTCCTCTGCAGCTCCAAAAGTAGGTAAACAAAAAGAATATGGTATTTATATTGTGTTTTGGCATGCAACGCATCTTTGGTCTCATAAAAAAACTCCCCTTTTGGGGGAGTTCGTTTGTTTATCTTAAAAAAAGATTACAGCAGCTACTCCCCGGGTTGAATCCAGGTAAATGAGAAGGTGCAAAAAAAAGTGTATGTCATGTGCTTAATTGTTCCAAACTGTCGAAACCACTGTTTTAAATGCTTCCATATCGCGATTTGCGAGCTCTGCCAAAACTTTACGATCAAGTTCAACGTTGGCTTTTTTAAGAACATTCACAAAGACACTGTAGCTGGGGCCATTTTCAATTTGCCCAAGTGCGG
The DNA here is from genome assembly GCA_964441155.1 of uncultured Pseudomonadales bacterium. GTDB lineage: Bacteria > Patescibacteriota > Microgenomatia > UBA1400 > RBG-16-45-19 > CAYYKL01. The sequence goes on along the minus strand of CAYYKL010000004.1, from coordinate 70,117 downwards.
CATTAATCCTGATAATCCAGAGCTTGCGCATGTCACGCTTGCGCAGGCGTCTGCCAGCAAATGCATAGGCGTCTGCATGTAATTGAGCTTCTTTGCTAACTTTATATAGCTTGCCCTTAGACAAGCGCATGCCTTTAGCATTCTTTTTAACTTCATTATGTCGTCGGCGACGAGTAAAACCTGTTTTAACACGCATACTATTCCTTTATTAATACATTCCAAGCATACGCTTGATTTTTCGAGCCATCTCGCCGGTAACCACTTTTGGAATTCGATACGAGCGGGTAGCTTTTTTGGATTTGCGACGGCGAATATGGCGCATGTTTTGGGTCCTGCGTAATACTTTGCCTGTCTTAGTTATTTTAAAACGCTTAGCAATAGATTTTCTGGGTTTAATTTTTGGCATAGTTTACACTTTCTAAAAAAGACGCATGCAGTTGATTATTAACGCTTGGCTTGTAGTTGAGCCACTAACACTTTGCCGTGAAAATTAGGCTCTCTTTCTACACTGCTCAAATCCGCCAAATCTGCAATAACCCGATTCATTAAATCTTGGCCAAATTGCTTACGGGTGATTTGACGACCGACGAATTTTACATTAATCCGAACCTTATTTCCAGCTTCTAAAAATCGGCGTGCTTGTTTAATGCGATTATTGTAATCTCCCTCGGCTATAAAGGGGGTCATGCGGACTTCTTTTATCTCAACTGCTTTAGTGCTTTTTTTAGTCGTTGCGTGCTTTTGCTGTTCTTGATATTTAAACTTGGCAAAGTTAATAAGTTTTACCACCGGCGGTTTGGCAGTTGGAGAAACAAGCACAAGATCAAGTTCTTTTTCCAAAGCCAAAGCCAACGCTTCATCACGCTTTAAAATACCCACTTGTGCTGCTCGATCATCCACCACGCGAAATTCTTCACCACGAATGCGTTCGTTAAGCACGTAATATTTATTTACTTGACTAGGTTTAGCTTTTTTCATCTGGTGCTTATTGTAACACGAAAGTTCGCGTGTCGTCTTATGTTTGCTTGAAAGGAGGCATGTCAAGCAAGCGTTGTGATTTTGCCAAAACAAGCGTGTCTATCAGTGCTTGAATTGCAACCGAGCCCTGAGATTGATTCCCATGTAGTCGAAGAGAAACTGTTTGTTCTGCTTGCTCCCTATCACCGACAACCACAATTACCGGCACCTTTTGCTTCTCAGCCAATCGAATCATTTTTCCCATACTGCCATCACTCCAGGTATGAGCACGAATTGATTGAGACTCAAGTTGGTCAACGATTTTTTGAGCATAATCATGATGGAGTCTAGCTATGGGGACCACGACGACTTGCAAAGGGCTAAGCCAGAAGGGAAATGCTCCTGCGAAGTGCTCAATGAGAAATGCTAAAAAACGCTCGTGCACAGAAAGTGGTGCCCTATGAATCACGAACACATCACTATTTTGAGTGCCTTCATTGTCTGCATAGGTCAAGCCAAAGCGCTTTCTGGCAACAAAATCCAATTGAATAGTAGACATGGTTTCTTCTCGACCGATCGCCGAGCGGAATTGTACGTCAATTTTGGGACCATAAAACGCCGCTTCGTCATCTACTTCAACATACTCAACTTTCATTTCTTCAAGCACTTCGCGAATGACGTTCTGCGAATACTCCCAATTTTCAGGTTCATTAAAATATTTTTCGGTTCGGTTTGGATCCCATTTCGATAACCTAAACCAATAGTTTTCTAATCCGAATAGCGAAAAATACGCTTGCGTTAACTCTATCACCGCCGAAATCTCTTGTTTTATCTGGTCTTTGCGGCAGTAAATATGAGCGTCATTCATTGCCATGCTGCGAACTCGCAACAAACCGGCTAGCGTGCCTGATAACTCGTTACGGTAACAGGTTCCGTATTCAGCAAATCTCAATGGCAAATCACGGTAACTTCGAGGTTCATGGAGATAAATTTGGTGATGATGCGGACAATTCATTGCCTTGAGATAATACGTGCCATCATCCATGATCATGGGTGGATACATCGAGTCTTTGTAATATGGCAAATGTCCTGAGGTGAGATACAGCTCTTCTTTAGCGATGTGGGGGGTGCTCACGCGCATATATCCAGCTTGTTTTTCTTTTTCTTTTACCAGCGCTTCGATTTCGTCACGAACAATTACCCCATTTGGCAACCACATTACTAATCCTTTGCCCACTGTGTCGTCAATGAAATATAATCCGAGTTCTTTGCCTAATTTGCGGTGGTCTCTCTTTTTGGCCTCTTCAAGTAATTGAAGATACTTATCCAAGTCTTCTTTGCTTTTCCACGCCGTGCCATAAATCCTGGTTAGCATTTTGTTTTTCTCACTCCCCCGCCAATACGCTCCCGCGACACTCATAAGCTTGAAGTGTTTGAGTTCAAGACTGGGGTTCTCAATGTGGCCACCACGGCATAAATCTTCAAACGCTCCCGATTTGTATATTGATAGAGTTTTCCCTTCAGCCGAAAACTCTTCAATAAGCTCATGCTTAAATTCATTATTGCCAACTTTTTGCAGTGCAGCGTGTTTGTCAACCTCAATTCGTTCAAAGCCTTGCCACTTTTTAACTAGCTCACGCATCTTTTGCTCAATTTTGGGTAAGTCGTTTTCCGAGATAGGTTTATCTTGAAAATCAAAATCGTAATAAAAACCATCATCAATACTTGGCCCAATGGTCGGCTTAGCTTCTGGCCTGAGTTCAAGCACTGCGGCAGCGAGCAAATGGGCGGCTGAATGGCGGAGCTTGTCTAGATATTCCTGCTCCTGTTTTTTGTTTGGTGCAATCGACATGAGATTCCTTTTTTACTAACTAATTCCTATTATGACGCATATATCTATAATTATGAACGTGTGCTTTGCGCAGACGCGCATTAAAAAAGCCCCTAATCGGGGCTAGCTTAAGTGTCTTTGCAATTTTGCTACAACACGACTTCCCCGTTTAGGAGCATGGTAGTTGTAGTGGCGATCATTAGACTTTGTTTCATGTGAGGGAAGTGTATCATTGAATTGTTATAAATTAAAACGGATCATGTGCAAAACGTGTTATTGAGCAAACTGCTCAAGCAAATCTTGCACCTTGGGATTTTTTAACAGCTCATCGATATTAGAAGTCTCCGTATTGTTTCTATCTTGAATTTGCATGCTGGGGTCATTCGTGGTGTTTTGGGGGTTATTAATTTGACTAAAACCACTCAATATATTCATATACGAGTCAATATAGGGTTTAAATATGGGGAAAACTATCTGTCCAACGACGCCACCGACAATGAGAAGAAAAGCAAAATAAATGATGGTCCCACCCAGTGCTCTGCCAAAGCCGGCTATAAGGTTGCGAGTAAAAATCTCCCACCGAGTGACCGTTGGATCAAACATGGTCCTCGTACCTGTTCTATCTTGGGGCATTTCACTTTTTACGACTAACTTTGGCTCACCGTCCATAAACACCTCATCAAGTCTTGTATGGTCTTGTAATCGATTAACACACTGTACGAAAATTGGTGACCGCTGGAGGACTTGAACCTCCGACCTCTTCGATGTCAACGAAGCGCTCTAGCCAACTGAGCTAAGCGGTCAAATCTACTTATCTAAACATGATTCAATAGGACAGGCGTATTGTAACCACCAGGAAGAAATTTGAAAAGGCTTAACCGCATCGAATTTGCTTTTTAGCCAGCTTGAGTAGCTTTTGATCTCTCGTCTGAGAGCATGTATTTGGTGCCATGCTTTTTCACATTACCCCAATATGATTTTTTGGCTGCTTTTCGAGCCGAGCTCGCTTCCAACCAGTTCGATGATTCGTTTACTTGCTTGCGCAGTTGCACGATAAACGTGCGCAGTTTTTCGAAAAAACTGATGTGATATGCTCCTGGACTGACAATTTCTTCTTCAATTGCTTGCTGTAAAGACGTGCCCAAGCTCGCCATGTCTTTAGCTAATGCTTTAAGTTCGTCCTGAATAGCTTTGATTTGAGCCTTTGTTTCTTCAGCTTGACGATCAAACAATGGTTTGGCCGTTAATATCTCTTGATGTCGTCGTTTGGCTCGTTCTTGAGCTCGAATTTCTTCCTCTCGTTGCTTAAGCCAGTCGTTATCCCAGCTGGAAGCGGATTTAGATTCAGTCGGCCTTGAATTACCTGGGTTTTTAACCAGACTATCCCATGCATCCATAGCTATGGGCTTTATTAAATCATCCTTAACTGTGTTTGCGACACCTGAGCCCACGTTTTTTAGCGCCTCAACAAAGCTTTGTTGGTTAAGCTTAGGCTTAGTTGTTTTTGACTGATTTAGTGGCTGAAATGGACTGTTATCGCTCATATTTTTTTCCTACCACAAACGAGCTCAACAAGCTCTCGACAATTATATCAGCAATAAACACCTTAGAAAAGTAATATTATAGGTTTAAGAGATAATCAATTACTTTGTTTCTCATGAGGGAATACCGAAGACTGGCTTGATACATGTCACTTTCTTCAACGTGTTTTCTCTCATGTGGATCGTTGATACTGTTGATTTGTTCACGTAATTCGATATCTGACACCTGGATCTTTTGCTCAAGTGCGATTGCTTCTAGAGTAAAATCTACCCTGAGATTAGTTTCAACTGCATGTTCATATTGCTCTTTAAGCTGTTCTTTGGTGATATTTTGAGATTTTAGATATGCATCTACCGTAAGCCCCATATCGGTAATCTGCTTAACAAGGGTGGCTAATTTGCGGTTTGCTTCCTGCTCAACTAATAATTTCGGAACTTCCACTTTTACTTCTTCTAATAATAATTCCAAAATTTTATTAATTTTGTTTTCTTTATCTGGAACTTGCGTCTTGGATGCTTCATCTCCTGGCAAAATTATTTGCGAGGCGCTATTTTGAGATGCAATTTTTTTTGCATAATCACCCAATATCACCTCTGGTTTTTGCGCAATCTCAACTTCAAATTCCCAATCTTTATCTTTTTCAATTGAGGTAATCGTAACGCTTGGATCGCCTATAGGTTCAAGATTATTTTTTTGCAAATAGATACGAAAAGCTGAAGGGAATATATGATTGACCGTCTGTTCGGTAATGTATCCCTCATCTAATTTTTCTTCAACCTTGGCTATCGGTGCTTTGCCTTTGCGAAACCCTTTAACGGTTACGCTTAGCGCCAGTTTGGCAATGACCTCATTACGAGCTTGAGTATGGTCAGAAAGTGGAATAGATAGTGTAAATTTCATAGCACGTAGTATACCTCAAGAAACATTAGTAATAATGCCACTAATTGACAAGCACTTAAAATATGCGACTGATGGTGCCAGAGGAGGGACTTGAACCCACACGCGGTAAAACCGCACACGGTCCTAAGCCGTGCCTGTCTACCAGTTCCAGCACTCTGGCAATCTTTGCATTAAGAAATGGGACGACCAGAAAAGAGTATACAGGATTGAACGTAAAATTCTACTAATTTATAGGCACTTAAAAAAGAGAATAAAAAAAATCCAACAGTAACTCCGGTGAGAGAAACCGTTGGACGTGGCGGTATTATATGAAAATAATATGGGATTGTCAACTACTGGAGCAATCTTCTGCTCCAACCAAGTTGCAATTGAATAAAATATCTTTTTGCGGCCTATTCAAATGTATAAGTCTCAATGAGATGAAGAAAGTGTGAAACATTTTTTGCCCACGCTCCATTTGGTGAGTGGGGAGTGTATCGACTCATGATTGCTTCTGGAGAATTGAGTCCTTGTTTATACATATATTCTTTTGCAAAGTCATTCATATACTTTGGTATTGCCTCTTCCCAGCTATCAAAACAGAGTGTTCCGGCCGAATGTATTCCCCATCCCCAAGCATTAAAGCAGTTTTCTGGCATCCGCTTGCCCAGGTTGCTTTCATTCTGCGCAATAGCAATAGTGAGATATGCCAACTGAGTTGCATCTAAATTGTATTCATTGGCAACCAGATTAGCCGTGTCTACTATTAAGCTCGCATATCCAGACATGGGGGAATCATATTTATGCAAGTAACGAGCGATAATCTCTGTGCGAGCGTCGGCAACCATTGCGCTGGTAGCAATCCCTAAGGTTGCCGGAGACTCAACTTGCGAGGTATTAGGAAGCGTAACTGCTTGGGAGTTTGAATTTTTCTCAGGCAAATATTGTGGCTTAAGTAAAAACTGAAGAGTTGTGGTGCTGACAGAAAGCATGACGATGCAGCTCACGAGCCATCCGATAACAATTAAAGACTTAGGCATACCTTATTACCGTATCATGATCAGTATATGAGCTCAAGCGCTTGGATTAAAGTGTGAAGCTTGGAAACGATCGCTCATAAAAGAAAAAAATTCAAGCAATGATTCCATATGTGTGCGCCCAGAAGGATTCGGACCTTCGACCAATCGCTTAAGAGGCGACCGCTCTACCACTGAGCTATGGGCGCAATTAAAAAGCTTGCACACTATTATAATATGTTAAAAATCAAAAAGTTGCCTCAAGGTAAGTGCTGTTATGTACAAGCTTGAATGTACTTTAGTGATTTTAAGTGCCCTCGGAGGGAATCGAACCCCCATCAACGGTTCCGAAGACCGTTGCTTTATCCTTTAAGCTACGAGGGCATAAATACTCGCTAAACTTATATTGTAAACCACATATCAATCAATATTAATCTTTGTTTACATTTTTTTGCAAAGTGAGTAATGCAACTCTTTATGTTAAAGGCAAGAAATACAGAAATAAATTGTGAATTCAAATTATTTTCCGAAATATTTAATACATATTGCATAATTCATTTCTCAATTGTCATAATCATATTATGAAAAACATATATCATGAGTTCATTAATGAATTTTATAAAAGAATAGAACTTGTACAAAAGAAAGTGCAAAGTAATCTTCAAAATCAACCGACAACAATGTTTGGAAAATTTGTTACTGTTGCTCGTGATCCCGGAAGTGGCGGTAAGCCAATAGCCCAATTATTAGCAAAAAAGTTGGGATATGAATTCTATGATGACAAGCTTTTGCAAGAAGTAGCCTCATCGGCAAAATTACGCAAAGATATAATTGAAAGAGTTGACGAGCGACAGCGAACAATGGTTCAAGACATTGTGCATCAACTCATTAATCCAGATTATGTTTCTGAGCAGCGATATTTAAAGCACTTATATAGAGTGGTCCTGAGTCTGGCGCACAAAGGAAACGTTGTTTTGTTAGGAAGAGGTACAAATTTCATAGTCCCTCGCGGTGCAGGCTTTCATGTGCGCATCACTGCACCCTACCGAGTTTGTGTTGCTCGAGCAGTAAAATACGAAGGGGTTGATTATCAAAAAGCCAGAGATATTATTCGAAAAGTCGCGGCAGAGCGAGCGGGATTTGTTAAGCAATACTTTGGCAAAGAGATAAAAAGTCCAAAATATTACGACTTAACCGTAAACACCCAGCACTATAGCGTTGAAGAAACAGCTCAGCTTATTGAGCTTGCTTACACCATGCGCTACACGCAAAAAAAATTCTAGTGAATGAGGCTTGAGCTTCCTTCATCTTCATTTGATCGATGAATCATATATAAATCTTGTTGGTATATCCCAGTCCCCACAAAAATTGCTTTTCCTTCAATAATGGCTTCATATGGTGAGCAGAAAGAGCAAGTTGCGCTGGCCTTTTTGCAGGGAAACCGATTAAGCTTTCTTGCCAATCTAATCTCTTGTGCGATTTTACCGATATCTTGCTCCGCTTGTTTGAGATCTGGCACTGGCTGTTCTACGGGCGCGTCGTGCAGGCCTAAATACCAATAACTGGTTTTTTTAACCGCACGTTTTTGAACGTGTGATGTTAGTAATACATAAATGGGAAGCTGCAAGCTCTCGCTTTCTTGGGTAGACTTGCTTGTTTTAAAATCAATAATATGGACTTCATCTGTGTCGGGGAGATATTCAAGCCAGTCAATTTTGCCGCAGAGTTTGATTTGATCGACATCGCTTAGCCAATAACTTGGTAAGTTATCCGCAAGTTTTATCGCCAAATTTGCTAATGGTCCTGGATTTAACTGGACTTTTCGCAGCATTTCTAAGCCTCGCAATTTGAACTCATTTTCTTGTGCCTCGCTTGAAAATCCACCTAATTTTCCAGAAACAGAGGTCCATTTTTTAATAAATTCATCAGTCAGTGGTTTTTCGAAACGTTTTTGAGCTGGTAATCCAGAGAGCTCTTCAAGTACTTGGTGCACAATTTGCCCCAGTGCAAGCGGAGGGCTGACTGTTGATATTTTGTGATTAGTTTTGGGATCGCGAAAAACATTTGCGAGGTAGTATGATCGTGGGCATTGCATGAAATTTCGCATTGACGAAAACGATATCCAGGTGGTTTCGGAGTAGTTCATGACGTCATTTCATCCTTTTTAATTGGGATCATCCTACCCTAAGTATCTGAAAAAAGCACGCTTATCAAGAAATTTGCAGGTAGAATAGAGGGATGAGCGCACATAAAAATTTCTGGCTAATGACTTTGGTGGGTGCCTTTGCACTGGTTAATATGTTGCTCATCAAGTACATAATGACCGTGCTGTCTCAGAATCGTCAGTTATTAGTAATCCCAAAAAAAACTGAAATCTCTACCGTAACTCCAAGCACCATTCCGCTGCCCACTAGTCACGACATGCTTGCACTCGAAACGATCTTTGATGATGTGATTGAGATTACAGACCAAAAATCCTGGAAATTGGTAGTTGGCGGCGATTACAATCCGGGTAGACATGTTAATGTGGTGGCTAACAATCAAGATAGCTTTGGTCAATTACTAGAGAATCTTGGGAATTTGTTTTCAGACGCTGATATTGCGATGGTCAATTTGGAAGGCGCCTTGGTGGCAAACTGTCCCTTGCTTTCTGATGGCATGAAATTTTGCGGCAATTTGAGGCATGTAGACGCTTTGAAAAATGCAGGAATTGATGTGGTAAGCCTGGCAAATAACCATAGTCTCAATTTTGGGAGTGCAGGTTTGCTTGAAACAAAAACAATTTTAGATCAAGGTGCGCTGCACTATGTTGGATTTGATGAAATTGCCTACTTACAAGTAAAGGATAACGTAGAAGTGGCAATGGTTGGCATCGATGCCACTCTAAAAGAAAGAAATCCTCAGGAAATAATTGCCTTAGTTTCGCTTGCTAATAAGCGTTCATCGGTTGTTATCCCCTATTTTCATTGGGGCAGTGAATATACGCACGATCCAAATCAACATCAACAAGATCTAGCGCATGCTGCCATAGAAGCAGGCGCAGCCTTAGTTTTAGGAAGTCATCCTCATTGGGTGCAAGCTATCGAGCTATATAACCAGAAATTGATTGTGTATTCTCATGGAAATCTTGTTTTTGATCAATTTTGGTCAGAAAAAACCCGGCAAGGAATCGTGGGTGAATACATTTTTATTGAAAACAGTTTAGTTGATGTGCGATTTCAGCCAATTTACATTGGCAACGAATATAAACCACATACGTTAAACGGTGAAGTTGCGCAGGAGGTTATTAATCAAATGCTAAAGGCATCCGAAAGGCTAGATTCATATGAATAAAGCCAAAAGAGATCAAAAAATTATTGGCGAAAATGCATTTCATGAATTCTATCGTCAAATGACAAAGACAAACGATGATCATGAGCTACTTATCCAATCTCTCAAGCTGAAAAACGTTCCTTGCATACTAATAAATCCACTCCATCAAAATAAGCTCAAACAGTTGTGGGATGCTCAAGGACTTAGCATGGAGTCGATTCCATGGTTTGCGCAGGCAATCAAATGGCCAAAGGAAATGTCGTTTCCATCGCAGCTGCCGGGATACGATCAGCATTGGTTTTATCTTCTTAACCCTGCTTCACTGTTGCCGGTGATAGCGCTCAACATACAGCCAAAAGAAGTTGTGCTGGACGCCTGTGCTGCGCCAGGTGGCAAAACCTTGGCATTAAGCTGGTGCACTCCCTCGAACGAAATCACCATCGTTGCAAATGAGCTGTCTAAACAGCGCTATCTCCAATTGAAAAATAACATGATCGCCTACGGTTTAGAAAATACTGAGACTGCTAATCTGCCAGCCGAAATTATTGGTGCAAAAGCAGGCGAAGTCTTCGATAAGATTTTGCTTGATGCCCCATGCAGCAGCGAAAAACATGTGATGCAAAACCCTAAAGTATTGCAGACTTGGACGCCCAAGCGAATTACCAAACTAGTTGAAAGACAGCTTCGATTGATAAAAAGCCTTATCAAAGCCTTAAAGGTTGGAGGCACTTTGGTATATGCCACTTGTGCTATAAACGTGCAAGAAAACGAAGGAATTGTTGCTAAACTACTCAAGAATATGGGAAACACTCTTGAATTAATCGACATTTCGTACGTACCAGAAATTGGATCTTCGGGATTAAGTATTGATCTCACAAGTGCATTTGATCTTGGCAAAGTAAGACGGGTATTGCCACATCTTCAAGAGGGATATGACCCCATGTTTGTGGCCGCTTTCAAGCGTCTGAGCTAGTAAAAAAAGCAATTGCATTTGCTATGCTATTTCACAATAGCTAGTATAAAAATACTGCTCATATTTTTAAAAGCAGGATGTGGGATAAGTCTACACACGATATATGCATAGAATTTTTACCGATTAAGATCTAGAGTTTCGCCTAATAATTCGACGCTACATAAGGACTGGGCTATTTAAGATACATACCATATGAATCCAGCATCTCCATTAATACCTTTTTCGGTAGTCGTTACGACAAAAAATGAAGCTTTAAGCATTGCTGATTTGCTTAATTCTCTTGCAAAACAGTCATGCAAACCGAATGAAATCATTATTGTTGATGCTCAATCACGAGATGCTACTGCTGAGCAAATTATGCATTGGGGTGAGTTGCATGCATCGATTAAAATTCAATTGATTAAAGCAGGCAATGTTAATCGCTCAAAAGGTAGGAATATAGGAATTGAGTCCGCTAACAACGAATGGATTGCAATCACCGATGCAGGATGTAAGGCTGATATTGATTGGCTTAAAGAAATGGCGATTGCAGTCGGTTCCAAGCGAGAAAATGAAGTAGTGGGCGGGTTTTATTTGCCGATTACCAAATACATAATCGAGCGTTGTTTTGCTTGGTTTACAGCAACTGATCCGCATGATTTGAACACGAAGGGCTTTTTGCCGTCTTCCCGATCGATTGCATTTACAAAAGCGGCTTGGAAAAAAGCCGGCAAGTATCCTGAATATTTAACCACATGCGAAGATTTAGTATTTGCCCGGCGTTTGAAGTCAGTGGTGGGCATGATTATAAATCCTAAAGCAATTGTGTATTGGCATCCACCAAAATCTTTCGGAAATTTTTTCAAAGCAATTGCCGGATATGCACGCGGCGATATGGAAGCGCGATATCGCCCACACATGCAGAGAATTCATACAGTTTGGCTGCGCTATTTCCTGTTCATTTGGGTGCCTTGGTTGTTTGTGCTCTATCCTCTATTTCCGATAATTAAATTTCGCAAACGATTGAAGCGCGTGGCCAAGCATAGGTTCGAATATTATGTCGTGTTGCCTATTGTTCAAGTGGTAGCGGATATTGGCGTTATGCTCGGTTCAGTGCGTGGACTACTGGGAGCCAAGAGTTAGTTTGTTTAGAACAAGGTGTATTGCGAGTGCAGTTATTTCATCGTTAATCCGTCCATCTTCAATCATTTGAAGAGCATGAGAAATTTCAATGAGAGCAACTGAAATGATTTCCGCATCGTTTGCAACGTGATCTCTCAATTCAGATTCTGAAATTCTTGCCAAAAACAAGCTAATGCGCTCGTCACTTAAACTATTGAGTGGATAAAAACTACCTAACGGCTGGAGATGCTTGGCGTCGATATGTATGCCTACTTCTTCTTGAGTTTCGGAAATTGCTGCCTCTTCAGGTTGTTGCCCTGGCTCAATTCCTCCTCCTGGAATTACCCATGATTCTCGTTGCGTTGGATATCGTAATAATTGTACCAATATGATTTATTTTCTGGGTTAATTAGGACTACGCCTGCCCCGCTTTTACGTCTCAATTTAACATAGGTACCAATTTCTCCACCTGGAAACGAAACATCATCTTTGTAGAAGCTAAGCCACGAGTCACTATACACAAGAGATTCTTTAAGTGTTTTAATCACTGGCTTCCCTTAAGTACGTTGAATGTGTACCAGAATCTAAACGGAAGTGTAACCATGTATGAAATGAAAGTGGCATATATCACACCATTAATTCCCCATTTCGATATCATCGGCACAATCATTATCACCAGCACGAATGCTCGCAACAAGGTGAGATTTGATAGATGCTTTTGCTTTTTGAGCGCCAACAAGAGTGGGTTTGAAGGAGCGGTAAGTACAATTGCAGCGTTGAGCAAGCTTAAGGAGCGCATAAGCGGCGCCACAGCCATCCATTGGTCTCCAAGGATGAAAAGCGTTATCGCATCAGCAAAGACATAAATTACGATTGTTAGCGGGAGAAATAAAGCTAAAATCCCTAAGTAATTGCGAAAAAAAGCACGTCGCAAGCGTTTCTTGTCATCAGCAATTTTCGTGTAGATGGGGAACGTGACTCGGTTAACGACTTCGATGATTTCTGACGTTGGTAGCGTGGTGAATCGATTGGCCATCTGATACAGCCCTAACGAAACACTTGAAATAAAGCGACCAATGACGATATCCTGGCTTCTGCTAGCGATGTACTCAAAAATACCGGCGGTAGTCACCCACTTTCCCGAGCTCACGATTTTTGTGAATTGTTTTCGATTAAATGCAAGTTTTGGGCGTGGACGGATTGTAGTATGGGTAATGATGAGCTCTATAAATGCACTTGCGAGTAAGCCTACAACCAAGCTTGCCGGATGACGAGTTATAAATGCAAGAGTGACGCTCACCAAAGTTTCCACAACAATTAATACTGTTCGATAGGAAAAATCCCGACGGTACTCCAGTTTTTTTTGAAATCGAGCAACTGCGGGATTGATGAAGCCTCTCACTAATGGGACTAGACTTACTAAAAGCAATAATGGTAAAGCTCGGGGTTCTTTGAAAAAGAGAACGATTAACGGAGCAGTTAGACACAAAAGCAGGCAAACAAGTACGCCGCGCACAATAGAAACAACCCAGGCAGTATTGAGATATTCCTCAATGGCGTTCTCGTGCTCTTGAACCAAGACGACATTTATGCCTGTTTCAGTCAGAAGTTCTAAAAATGCTAGAGCTAAAAAAGCGATGCCAAATATGCCAAAGTCTTGTGGCGAGAGCAATCGGGCTAATAGAGCGGCTCGAAGCATGCCGCCGCCGCGACTAAAAAAGCGCATTAGGCCAATCCATGAAAACCCTAATAGAGCTGATTTAGTGTAGCCCATGTGTTGTCTCAAGTAATTTTTTTACTCTGCTATTATTATGTCATGCGCATTGCTTTAGACATAACGCCTATATTTCAAGATCGACCCACTGGTGTTTCTTATTATTGTGCCAGTGTGATTCATGCTTTGGTGAAGTATGAATCACAGCATGAATATTTGCTGATTGGAGTTTGTCCACGGGGTTTGCAAGAAAAAATTGAAGCGCAACTGAATCAAATTGCCCCTCAGCTTAAGCAAAAAATCCTGTTTGTTCCTCAAAAAATCCAATCTTCGTTGCTAAGCGCTTTGCAAATGCTTCCCTTAAAGCTTGTTGACCCATTAATTGGTGCGATGGATATTATGCATCAATTTGACGCTTATAGTTTTTCCACGAATAGCCTAGCGACGGCCACGGTGTTTGACTTATCTGCTCAAAAGATTCCCGCTTCCCATACAAAAAAAAACGCATCAATTCAAACCAGACGATTGAGGGCGATTCGCTCCCGTTGTACTCACTTTTTTTCAATTTCGAAAACCATGAAAAGTGAGCTTGTCAAAGATTGGCAATTGCCCAAAGAAATGGTTTCAGTTGTTTATCCTCCAATCGATAATCGGCAGACTCTGACTGACTCTTGTGTTGACTTTGCCTGTATAAAGAAGTTGCCTGGATTATTTTCCACGATTCAAAAAAATAACTACGTATTAAGTGTGGCTACTCGGGAACCAAGAAAGAACCTTGGCACGCTTATTATGGCATTCGAGCAACTTGATGCTCCAATCAAAGTGAATCATCCATTAGTGATAGTTGGCGCAAAAGGTTGGGGATCTGACGTGGTTCAAGGTACGGGAGAAAATATTTGGGTGACGGAGTATGTTTGTGATACTTGTCTCGATCAGTTGTATGCCAGAGCACATGCGTTTGTCTATGCTTCACGATATGAAGGTTTCGGGATGCCAATCGCAGAGGCAATGAAGGCTGGGGTGCCGGTCATCTGTTCCAATCTGCCAATTTTTAGGGAGGTTGCTGGTGACGCAGCGATGCTGGTTGACACGAGCAGTTCAACCATTTTGAGCACAGCCATAACGGAAATGCTTAAGATGAGTAATCATAAACGGGACACAATTATTCAAAAAGGCTTGAATCAAGCTCGTGAGTTTTCTGCTAAAGAATCTGCTTCTGTCATGGTCAGTACCTGGGTATCACTGGTACAATCAGGCAATGAAAATCGCCGTTTTTGATAATGTGCCTCCAGGCGGAGCTGCTCGCGTAGTTTATGAGCAGGTGCTTTACCTCACTTCTCTTGGTCATCAAATAGTCTGGTTTAGCGCGGCTCATCAAAAAAAAGCTTTATTACCTAACTCTGTAGTGATAATTAATCACCAAATAAACAACAAAACACCAGATCATGAAACAATAATTTCTCGCGCATTCTGGCTACGTTATCAGTTGCGGGGCATATATCAAACGCTTTCTGCTCAAATTTCCGCCCATAATCCTGACTTACTATTGGTGCATCCATGCAGGCACACGCAAGCTCCCTATCTCTTGCGCTTGAGTAAAATTCCTACACTTTATTTTATTGAAGAGCCGCTACGAGTAGTCTCAGAGCCTGAATTGCACTCGCTCAATCATTTGAAGCTGCTCAGTCGATGGTCAGCCATGTATGAGCGCAGCATGTTAAAGCGAATCGACACAAGAAATACTTGGGCAGCTACCGTTCGATTGACTCATTCGCAGTTCAATGCGAGGTCAATTCTTAAGCATTATGGATTGCAAGCTCAGCCTATAGGTTTAGGTGTAGACAGCAAAATCTTTAAAAAATCAGCCAAGACAAATTGGCATGAGCCATTTTTTCTCTTTGTCGGTGGCAAAGATGAAATAAACGGTCACACATTTTTACATAAAGCGATCTTGCACAAAAAAATTAACGTGAGGTATGTGTCGTCCCAGAACGGCACCCTTCCATTCTCCGATAAACAACTTGCACATCTCTACTCTCAGGCTGTTGCAACGCTTTGTTTAGCCCGGAAAGAGCCATTTGGATTAGTAGCATTAGAATCAATGTCATGTGCTACACCAGTAATAGCCTTATCCGAAGGAGGTTATAAGGAAACCGTAATTTCTGAGAAAACGGGACTACTTATCAAAAGGCATCCGAAATCATTAGCTACTGCAATCGATAGAATGCTTGATCCTCAATTCCACAAAACACTAGCAAAACAATGTCGAGCCCATGCGGTAAAAAACTTCAGTTGGCAATCTCACGGTGAAAAACTACACAATATTTTAATTCAGGCACAAGGTAACTATCCTAAATTAATTAATTAATTAATTAATTAATGCATCACTATGTCAGCCATTAAGCTCTCGATAATAATAGTTGCATATAAAAACCAATCGGTTTTAGCTCGGTGTCTCAATTCAATACCTAAAATCCCCTCGTGGGAAGTAATTGTTATTGATAATAGTAAGAAAAATGGTGGATTTGCTGTTGGCTGTAATCTGGGAGCAGCAAAAGCAACAGGCGACTATTTGTTATTCTTAAATCCAGACTGTGTCATGAGTGAAAAAAGTGTAAACATGCTCATTGACCACTTTAGCAAGCACCAATCGACAGGTATAGTGGCTCCAAAAATTGTTAACTTAATGCAACAACCGCAACTTTCTTATTCATTGCAGCCAACCTTCACTTCATCATTTTTTGTCTATTCATTTTTGGGAAAATACTTGCATTTTTTGCCATTTGTAAAAAATCACTGGTTCGATCATAAGATTGCGCCACACATGATCCAAGTTGGCGCCGTAACTGGTGCAGCGTTTATAATACCTAATTCATTGTTTAAAAAATTAAAGGGCTTTGATGAAAACTTTTTTATGTATTGGGAAGAAACAGATTTGTGTCGACGCTGTCTTAGGGAAGGGAAAAATGTCGTGTACGAACCCAGGGCGGTGATTATGCATGAAGGAGCGGCTAGTACGCCAAAAAATAATCCGATTGTATTGCAATGGTTTAAGCAGTCTCGCTTATATTTTTTTAGAAAACATTTTGGCAACGTGCGAGGAAGCATCGTTGAATATTTTTTGAGATTAACTGAGTCATGGAGTTTGATGCTGCTGACAATTACGTTTTTTGGAAATTTATTACATACATACAATCAATGATCAAAAAACATAAGCTGTTACCACTCACCATTGTGATTTTAGCGAAAAATGAAACGCAGAATTTACGCGAATTGTTGCCGACGCTCAATTTTGCTAAGGAAATTATCATTATTGATGATGATTCGATTGACGCAACTTTTGAAGAGGCGCGGCAGCACAAAGTTAAAATCCTCAAGCATGCTGTGAGTGATGATTTTGCTGCGGCTCGTAATTGGGCACTGGCTCAAGCAACGAACCCCTGGGTGATGTTTTTGGATGCTGATGAGCGATTGGATAGTAGAGCAATCGAGAGTGTTAAAAAAATTTGTGCTTTGCCTGCTAAATCCAAAGGATACTCCATCAAGAGAGAAGATTATTTGTGGGGTAAAAAGGTAGCGTTTGGTGAAGTGGGAAACGTGAAGTTAGTGCGCTTGGGTCCAAAGACCAGTCAAACCTGGTCAGGACGAGTGCATGAAGTCTGGAACTTCAAGAAGACAGAGGTAATTCACGGAAGTCTTATGCATTATTCTCATAAGTCATTTCTGACTTCAATTAAAAAAATTAACATATATGCAAAAAAAGTAGCACTGTCAAAATTTGAGCAAGGCATACCTTGGACATGGTTAGAAGTTTTGGCATATCCAACGGCGAAGTTTTTCCAAAACTATGTCATGCGCTCAGGGTGGAGAGATGGGAGAAGAGGTTTGTATTACGCAATGCTCATGAGTATTCACTCTGCGCTAGTGCGATTTCATCAGCTAACTATCTCATTGCAAGCTACAAGTCAAAATTCGAAATTAGGTCGCCTTGCACAAATGTTTGCCCTTTGCGCGGTTGCGCTCGTCCCCTTAGGACAGCTCACACGATATCAGCTCAATCCTGGTGTTGCAGTGTATTTGTTTGAAATCTTCATGCTGTTGGCGGTTGTGAATTGGGTAGGATTACTTATTACCAAGCGGCGCTTGCCAAGCATTGCCCCCTGGACACTGGGCTTACTGGTATTCTCTTTGGTTATGGGAATCAGTTTATTAGTAAATGCTCATCAACTACAGTCAAATCTGCTGCCTTCGGCGTTATATTGGTGGAGATGGCTTGCGTATGTGGCTTTTGGATGGATGCTCTGGGATGGGATTGTAGTCAATTGGCTTTCGTTTTCTTGGAGAAAAGCTATCGAATATTTTGGATGTATGTATCTTTTTTTGGGCTGGTTGCAATACTTGTTTATGCCTGACATGCGGTGGTTGCTCGACTACGGTTGGGATGACCACTATTATCGGATGATTGGTTCATTATTTGATCCTAATTTTCTGGGATTACTCATTGTGCTTTTTAGCATGTATATCGTTGCCTATGGGAAAACTCTCAAGCACTTGCTGGGATCAATCGTCATGGTCAGTTTGGGACTTACCTATTCTCGAAGTTCTTATGCAGCCTTTATTGCGTTTGCTGCATCAAGTGTAGTTTCTTTGCGGTATTTCAAACAAGCGCTATTGTATATAACAGTTTTGGGAGTAAGTCTCTTAGCATTTAGTAGTCTTATAAAACCAGGCGGAGAAGGAGTAAACCTCACGAGGACGTATTCCATTGTTCATCGTGCTCGCAGCATTGTTACTGGTTGGGATATTTTTAAAGATCACCCATATATTGGCATAGGGTATAACTCGTATCGCACGTTCACCTTGCCTCAATCACATGATCCCCTGATTCCCTACCATCCTTCTTCTCCGGATAATAGTTTTGTGCTTATTTTGGCTACCACGGGAATAGTTGGCATGATCAGTTTTTCTTATTTTTTATTGAGCTTTAGTATTTCTGTTAGAAAGTATCCTTTTCAAATCTTTAGTCTTGTCGCAATTCTCACTCATTCACTTTTCAATAATTCCTTTTTCTACCCTTTCGTACTCATATGGTGGATGATTGCAAGCTTGGAGCTGGCTTCCAGCGAGAAAAAGAGATTACAGGAGCTGAGGCAGGGATTTAAGGTTGGTAAGAAACCTTGATCGTGGTAGAGGCGGCGTTTCCAGCTGTATCAGTGGCGATTATCTCTAGCTGATTGTCACCCTCGATTAATTCGTGTGAGGTAGTAAAGTTACCATTGCTATCGACAACTAAGCTACGCTTGTTTAAGGTGACCTGCGTATTTTGGTCAGTTTCACCAACAATTGAAATGAGCCGCTCACTTGAGCCAAAAAATTTACTTCCTTCTTTGGGATTAGAAATGGAGAGCTTTGGCTTTTCGTTGTCGTAGTCAATGCTTAAAAGCGGGGTCGGTGGACTCTCATTGCCAGCTAAGTCAACTGCAGTTAACCTGAATTCGTTCATTCCTTTTTCCAACTGAACGCTTGAAAAACTAAATGATCCCACAGCGTCAACAATTGATTTCTGAATTTCGACATCATCTTTTTTGAGGAGCACTTCCGATCCTGACTCAGCAAAACCTGACAATGACACTTTTGCGCTATTAGTTGCTTCAGGAACAGTGTTTACTTGGGGAGATAGTGGTGCCATAGTATCAACGAGTTCAGTGTCGGCTCCACTCTGACTTCCACTAAAATAGACAGCCAGTTTGGTTAATGCAGGAATGCCAATGATAATGAGGACAACAAGCAAAATCAGGGTGGCAATACCCAACATCATTGCCTGTTTGGCAAACCGCTTTGATTCGGTTTTTTCAAGTCTAGAGCGGTAGTGATTTGACATACGTTAATTCTATCAATACTTTTTGATTAAACATTCATTTGTTTTTTCATGCATCGATGCGAGTTTGTGTGTGAGCCAGAGGTGGGATTCGAACCCACGACCCATGGTTTACGATACCATTGCTCTACCAACTGAGCTACTCCGGCGCTAAATGATGTGGCTTTTTCATCATCAGTGTCCATTATAACCCAATAAATAGTGAGCGCATGGCGCGCGGAGGGAGTTATTTGAAATAGTTGTCACTTCTTGTGAGCACATTTGGAGTAGTGTATGCTCAATGCAGCGATGATTCCGACTAAATTAATACCAATTAAACAAAAGCAGCTAAAAGTAACCATAGGAATTTTTGCTCACAACGAAGAAAAAAACGTCAATGCGACAATAGATTCTATTGAAAAACAAGTGCTTAACCTGACAAAAATTGAAGAAATAATTGTTGTTTCATCTGGAAGCAATGATAAAACAAATGAGTTGGTGGTTAAGAAATCCCAATCGAATCCCAAAATTAAGCTCTACACACAAGCTGAGCGTCAAGGCAAATCAGCGGCAATTAACCTGTTTTTATCACATGCAAAATCGCCCATTGTTGTTACCGTGAGTGCTGATTTGCGACTGCATAAAAAAGCGATTGAAGAGATACTTGTTCCTTTTTTGCAACCCGATGTCGGTATGGTGGGAGCTCACCCAAAACCCACCAATAGTATAAGCACTTCCATGGGGAAAGTTGTGCATTTGTTGTGGGAATTACACCACGAAATATCTCTCGTAAAACCGAAATGTGGTGAGATGGTTGCATTTCGAAACATAGTCAGGCAAATTCCACCACAAAGTGCGGTTGATGAGGCAACAATTGAGGTATTATTGCAGTTAATCGGATACAGCACCGTATACGCTCCTAGATCGATTGTTTATAATTCTGGCCCGAAAACAGTTGCCGATTTTATTATGCAAAGAAGACGTGTTTTTGCCGGGCATCAATGGGTCAATCATCAATACAATTATCGAGTAGCAACACTTAATCTTCCACTCATTGCTACCATTATTGCCCGTCATATTATGCGCAGTCCCACGAGCTTATCTTCTCTTTTAAGCTTGATTATTCTTGAGATTTCATCAAGACTTATGGGGTGGATTGATTACAATCTTATGGGCAAGAACCCTTATGTATGGCAAATGGTGAAAAGATAAGGATGTATGAAACGGAGTCGACAATCAACTATTACCAGGCAAAATGAAGCTGTTTTTAGAGAAGCCGTAATCAGCGAATCAAAAAAATTGCAGGCGAAAATCCTCGTTGATTTGGGGTGTGGCGATGGAGCTGAAAGTTT
This sequence comes from uncultured Pseudomonadales bacterium, assembly GCA_964441155.1. GTDB lineage: Bacteria > Patescibacteriota > Microgenomatia > UBA1400 > RBG-16-45-19 > CAYYKL01. The sequence goes on along the minus strand of CAYYKL010000004.1, from coordinate 49,583 downwards.
TCATTTGGGTGAATTTGTTGGCGCTAAAACAATAATTGGCATTGATCACGAGTTGTCCACATTAAGAAGTTTTATAAAGCGTCGAGGACACGCGATTGCTTCCGACTTCAATCAGCCCTTGCCACTCAAAAATAAAAGTGTCGATGGAATTATTTGTAATCAGGTTATTGAGCATGTGGCGAAAACAGACCTTATGATGGCAGAAATGCATCGTATCTTGAAGCCTGGTGGTTGGGCAATTGTGTGCACTCCTAATTTGGCATCATGGCACAATATTTTCTCGCTTTTGTTTGGTTGGCAGCCATTTTCGACACAAGTTTCAGACCAATCATTTGTGGGTAATCCTGCCCATCCCAACTACAATCAAAAAATTGACGAAATGCAAGCGCATCTGCGTGTCTTTTCCCCAAGAGGCTTGACCGATCTAGCAAGATTGCATGGATTTAGCATTCAACAAGCGAAGGGTGTTGGATATTATCCCTTGCCTTATCCACTCAATAGCATTTGTGCAAAAATTGATTCCTTGCATGCTGCTTATCTACTTGCCGTTTTGAGAAAATAGAAACTATTTGGTATGAATCTAGTATGCAATCTGGGCTCATTCACATTAGTCAGAAGCCAAAATCAGGATGGATTTTGATCTGGGAGCACAAAAGAGTGTTTCCAAGAATTTTTCGTCAACACACAATACTTCCAGTGCCTGTTTGGATATCTCCATTTTTAGCTCATGAAATCACTGAGCTTGCTCATAAAAACATTCGTGGGCTACGGGTAAAAACAAATTTTCATGGTCTTACTATCCTCGACTACGAAGATCAAGTTGTTGTTAGAATCAGCTTAAGTGCTATCGGTGATCAAAGGCTCAAAAATAACTTTTCTTTTTTGCAGCGCAAGCTCGTAGATGTAGTGCCCAAGCCTATCTCGCTGAAAACATCCACTGCCGGAATCATGCATAGTAGTGAAACATTGATTCCGGGGAGAAGTCTGATTGATTCGTTCATTCCTGATCATTATTTGCGCAAAACTCAATCAGTTTTAACGGCCATCACTCCTATGCATGAAAAGAGTCAACAATTAAGTTCTTCACATGTGCTCACAAAATCACTCATAGCTAAGATTAATGAGTTGCCAATACACGTACGTAAGCATCCCCATAGAATGACAAGAAAGTTGCAGAAATTCTTAGAACATAAGTCATTTGCCGTGCCAATTGCGCATATCCATGGAGATTTGAATCTGGATAATATTTTAGTTAATAATTCCATTTATCGTTTCATTGATTTTGAAAATTCTAGCAAGTTTCTTGTGCTGTATGACCACATACTTTTGATGGCGTACGTTAAAAATTTCTCACGCAGACGCCCAACTTACCATGCGTTTGTTAATGCTTTCAAGTCATATACATTGTCTTTGCAAGCAACGCAGTCTTGGATTAATCAGGCGTTTATTTCCGATTTTGTTGAGACTTGCTGCATAGCAAAACTCATGATTGACATAGCCCAGAACCTAAACCATGATCAAGCAGAACTTAATAAAGTATTATCGGTACTTGAAAGCGATGATTAAAAAAACACTTTCTTATCTTTACCTCAATTTTGCTCAAGCAACTCAATTCGTTGAGCTATATCAGCCCACATATAATCCCAATTACATCCGGTATCTCAAACCAAATAGTCACAAGAGAATTTGTGATGATCGTTTACATTTAATCTCTGAAAACATTAATCTTAAAAAAATCCATTCATATTTAGATATTGGTTCTCAGCTGGGCTACTTTGTATTTAAAATCGCTGAAAACTCTCATATTCAAGCTACAGGGATTGAGCAAGACAGGCGGGCATACTATTACGCAAAATCTCTTGAAGTACTTAATCAAACACCAAATACTAAATTTATCTATCAATACCTAACTCCTCAAATAGCCAGAGGATTAGAAAAATTCGACATGATTTCTTTACTCAGTGTCTTTCATCATCTAGTTACCTTTCAAGGGTTTAAAGCTGCAGATCAAATTGTTGATGCTTTGGTGAAGAAATGCCGTTACTTTGTTTTCGAAACAGGACAAGAAGATGAGAGAAATATGCAATGGAGTAAGAACTTGACGTTTATGGATCGATCTCCGAAGCACTGGCTAAAGGAATACTTGCAAAGCAAAGGACTCAAAGTTATTAGGCATAGTTTAGTACCCACTCATCTCTCCAAAGTGGATCGAAGTTTTTTCATTTGCGCGAGAAATATATAATTGAATTCCATTGCCAATACGTAAGTCACGTTTCAGTTTAAGTCGCTCACTTCGAATGCTACACTACCGAAGATGAGAATTTCAAAAAATAAACTTTCGATTGGTTTTTTTTGGCTGGCTGGATTAGTCGCCAATGCTTCAGGTTGGCTTTTTGCACTTATTGCTAATAAATCCTTGAGTTTGGAAGATATGGGGAATTTAGCCTTGCTGACCAATAGTATTACTTTAGTGTCGATTGCAAGTATCGCCATTGCAGTCGCAACTAATACCTATGCAGCAAAAAACTCGACTGAAGCAAAAGCTATTACCGCAGCCTTTGGTAAATTGGCGATATATTGGGGTTTAATTGCCGCAGGCATCTTTTTAATCGGCTCCCCATGGTGGAGTAGCTATTTTAATTTTCCCAACTCATGGTTAATTTTAAGTTTGAGTGCCCTGACGATTTTTCTCATGTTTCCCATTGCATGGATTAGAGGTTTCTTGCAAGCAAGACTATTTTTTGTATTAGTTGGGGTGGGATTGCTGCTCGAGGCAACCGCCAAAGTTTTGTTGACCTGGCTATCAACCGATAATCCTCGTGCGTTCGAAATTATTGTGGCCGCAATTTTGTCTTCTTCAATAATTGTGTTGCTCTTTTATCTTTATGGTGAAGGTAATCAAATAATAAGATTGTTTCGCAATACTAGTCAGTTAAAACGATCCCACTGGATATTTTTAATTAAAATTATGATTGCCAGAATTGGCGTTATAGCCTTACTTACGGTGGATATTTTTTTCGCTAAAAAATACTTACCACCTGAACAAGCAGGTACCTATGCGCTCTTGAGTTTGGTTGGGAAAACAATATTTTTTATAATGCAAAGTTTTTATATTTTAATCACTCCCCTAATTGCCCCATCTTTGTCTTTCGAAAATCAACGGAGAAAACTTATGATAGCGGTGCTTATCGGAGCATCAGGGATAATAGCGTCATTAATAGGCATTTACACGGCGCTGCCAGCATATAGCATTGGATTAATGCTAGGTGACCGATATCATTTAATTATGCCATACGCATTGCCATACTTGGTGGCATGCGGCTTGCTGTCGCTGGCCTTGTTGATTTCATTGTACAAAATGCTTAGAGGACAGTTTATTTTTACTGTCCTCGTTCTTCTTGCATTGGGCGAGGAGATTTTGCTCATGATGGTCTTTAACGATAGCATTCAAGAGATTGCTAACAATGTTTTGGTTGCGTCTAGTTCGCTAGCGATACTTGCATTTATTATTTTTTGTTGGAATCTTCTGCGCCCCGTAATAAAAAACCTCAAAAATTGATATCGCCGCTATATATTTTTGTTAATTCGCTCATACAAAGTCTTGAGAGCCTTAACTTGGGAAGTGAAATTGTGCTGATTGAGCAGAAGTAATCGAGCACTATCCGTTAAGAGAAATTTTGAAGTCACGAAAGCATTGATGCCTTGAGCAAGTGAAGTTGCACCCAATGAATTCACCACAAAGCCAGTTTTATTGTGAATCACCGTTTCGGGAATTTGATCATCACCAAAGCAAATAACGGGTTTGCCATAGTGGGCTGCCTCTACATTAACCATTTCAAGAGGATGTCGAACAATATTTGGATTAACAAGAATGTCAATCTTGGGAAAAAAATCACATGGTTTTTGAAAACCTAAAAATTTCACCCGACTTTCTAAAATTGGACTTTGCTTGACAAATGATTCTAATCTTTCGCGCTGTGACCCTTCACCTGCAATTAATAACTTAAAATTTCGAGCAGATCCTTTTTGATTTAACACCATCTCCATCGCTTCTAATAGAATTTCCACCCCTTTTTCTGTCTCGATTCTGCCTAAAAATCCCAAAATGGTTGTCTTCGATTTTTTGACAGATTGCGCCACTTTAATTGATTGAAGTTGAATTCCAGGGTTAATTATCTCACTAGAAATTCCCATAGCTCGCAAACTTTGTTGATAGTAACGCGAATTGGCAATAACTCCTGACGCCTGTTTGAGTGTGCTTAGATAAACTAAATTTAGCATGAACTTTTTTAGTGCATAAGGAATCCAAGTGACCTTGTGCTTAATAAGCTCGTGATACGAAGCTCTAACTTCAACAACAACGAGTTTATCGAACAATTTACTCAAGATTACCGCTGCTGGACCAGAAATAATCGGACTTTCAGCCTCAATTAGGTCAGGTTTTATGCTTCGCATTACATAAAGCCCCCATAGAAATAACGGAATAGTTCTCAAGTAATATGGCCAAGTAGGGATGTGGTGGATATGAACTTTTTTCTCAAGTTTTCCAATTTCTTTATTGTCCTTATCACCCATCCACGCGCCTTTGGGAGCCAGGACATGAATTTCCTTTACCTGATAAAGCGCGCTGCGCAGGCGAAGTTCTTTTCCCGAAATAACGCCTTTGGTGTAGAGAGATGGCAGAGGGTTGTCGTTTAAAAATAATAAGATTTCAGGAAATTGCTTTGGCTTCATAGCTTGTGTTTTTGCAGAGTTGCTTTATATATAGAAATTGTTTTTTGCGTCATTGCTTTGGTGGTGTGGGTATTTGCCCAGGCTTTAGCTTGAGTTATCATAGCCTCATTATTGCTTCTAAGAGCGGTGGATATTGCTTTTGCAAGTGCGAGTGAATCGTTTGGTTTTACCAGGTGACATAGCTTGTGAGCCGCATAATATTTAGCCGGACCAATTATGGTTGTCGTCAAGCAAGGTGTTTCGCAATACATCGCTTCAAGCAATGATAAACCAAATCCCTCTGAAAGTGAGGTTGACGGGAGCACTACAAGATCTGCAGCTTTATACCAAGGTGCCATAGCTTCGTTATTAAGCGATCCATAAAAGGTCGTGCGACTTGAAATCCCCAACTTTTCGGCTAGCATTATAAGTTTCGCTAGTTGATCGCCATCACCAACGAGATGCAGGTGAATGTCTTGGGGCAACAAACGTAATGCTTGTAGCAAAACCGGAATGCCCTTGTAGTAGTGGTGAGAGCTAAGCGCTGCCACGCAAAGCAGATGCTTCTGTTCCTTATTTAATGAAAGCTTCATGCGAGCCTGTTTTTTGGTGAATGCATCTGCTTCAATATGAGCAGGAATCATTAGGGGAACATGATGTATGGGAATGTTTGGCCATCGATTTCGTAGCCTCTTCTCATAGGCGCTCGTCGTGGTTAGTAGGCTATCGCACATATAAGGAATGAGCTGTTGATGTGCTTGGCTGACCATAGACAGGAAAATATTTTTTGGTTGTGCGTCGGCAGGATAGGTCAGTAATCGCGGTGAGCGTGTTTTAGCACGAGCAAGCAATTGAAGCATGAGCGGAGAAAATCCAAACACGTGGAGTATATCTGCATGTTGCAGTTCGGTTTGAACTGATAAAGATACGTTTTTGAGGAATAGTTGATTTAATAACGAATAAACGGATAAGCTTTCGTGTCGATAGGTAAGATCATAAGGTTTCACAATAGAGCTTGAAAGATAGACAACCTCATGGCCAGCTTGAGCAAGCCCAAGACTTAATTGGTGAGCGTGTTGTTCATTGCCACCTTTAAAAGCGTTGTAGTGGAATTGGGAAGCAATAAGTACTCTCATGGATATGGCCAATCATGAGAGGTAATTGCAATCACGTCAAGCATTTGTTTGGCTTTACGTCCCCCACCAATACATTTGTATCGAAAAGTCGGTGAGATTGACTACGCTGTCAGTGTTCATGTCTGCAGTTGCGTTGGCAGTGCCCCAATAGTACATAAGAATAGAAAAGTCGGTTAGATTGATAGAATCATCACAGTTTAAGTCCCCGCGAGTAATATCGCCACAGGCAGTGCCTGATCCGCTGGTTGCCGAAACTACGCTAAAACCGAGTGCAATGCTCACAAAGCTTTGCACGCCAAAATCGTCTTGAGCCAGTGCATACATGGTATAGTCACCAACGACATACTCGTCAGTGTTGTCGATGGTGTATGACCAAGCTCCTGAGCTGGTGGCTGTAGCATAGTAAGTTCTAAGAGGGCTTTCGGTGAAGATGGTGATGTTTGAGTCAGGCTTGGCTGAGCCTGAGGCCACAATGTCTTCGCCTTGGAGAATTTCGTTATCACTTATTTGAAGTGTGGGTGATAACAATATGTCGGTAATATTTGTTTGGGTGTATATGGGTGCGTATACATTGATGACGTGTGGAGCTGTGGTTAAGTTGATCCAATCGACACCATACAAACTAAAACTATGATCTCCAGGTGAAAGACCGGTCAAAAGTTTGGAGAAAAAGCCTAGTTCGTTGGTGATATCAGTGCCATGCACCGTGCCATCTTCGGTAAAGGTGATAAAGGTGTTTGGAGCAGAGTAGCCAGAAAACAACACCGACGCGCTGGGTGTATCGATCATGGCACTTACCGTTATGGCACTGCCTCCCCTGATGGCCACAATATTGCTAATATTTTTAACTAATAAACCAGCTTCATCTTCAGTAACTGAAACTATAACTTGGAAACCGCCAACCGTAGCAGGATTAGTGGCGGTAATGCCGCCAATAGTCAAAGATACACCGGGACTTAGGCCAATGCCAGTCACTCGAGCATAATTGCCTGAAACGGAAAAGGTTGGTGTGCCTGAATATGAACCACTCAACGAGGTTGGGGCGGTCACATTCGAATATCCCGCCAGGTATACATGAATATAGTCAGTGCTTACAATTGCTTCAGATGTAATTGGTAATTGAAAACTTATTAAATGCTCTGCAGGTGTGCTGACTTCATCGTTGTTGATGAGGTCAGAGAGCTCATTCAGGCTTCCAGCTGCGCCAACGCGCCCTCCAAAAACATAGGTGACTATGACCGAGAAAGTGAGAATGCCTAATAATGCAATGCGCTTCATTACTGTTGCCACTAACAACTAGCCGCTTGATTAATAAACGGTACAACATCATTGTATATGGATTGAGAAGCAAGGGGTACGGACAATTCAAGCAACTTTGTTAGTTAGAACGTTTAGTCGCTTGAAAGCGCTTTGAAGGCCTTGCCGAGGCGTTTGCGCCCACTCACCAAGGAGAGTAAAAAGATGAGAAGTGCAATTGACCCAATACCGATAAGTGCTAGGGCAATGGGTGAAGCGACCGTAAACCGAGTCGCTGCTGTGAGTGGCACGTTCTGCTCTCCGTAGGTGGAAACCATCGTTGCTTTGTAGACACCGAGGATGTTCTTTTTGTCCCAGGTGGTAATCATTTTGCGAACCGATCCAGGAATAATGTTGGAACCGTTTAAGGGAATTTCATCAACTTTTTTATTGAAAAGATTGGTGATGATAATCGTGCCCTTTGGTCTCACGTGGACATTTCCTTCATTTTTGACACGTAGAGAAATTTCCACTGGCCCATTTTGTAAATATGATGGCGCTTCAAACGTTTCTATGGTGGCATTTTCGGTGACGTTGCCTGAGACTCTCAATAGAACCAAGGAACCAATTCTTTGGGTTACGGCAGCAGACCCGGGAGTTTGTTCGCCGGCCGAAGAAAATAGCACCGAAGCGTAGTGACCACCTGGTTCTGCACTTCGGGGAACGTTTATCCTAAAGCTAACTGCTCGCTCCTCTTTAGGTTGGAGAATAAGCTCTTTTGATTCTGGTTCCATCCATTTGGCTAGGGAAAAGTTCGTATTAGAATCTTCTTCTAACACCACATGCCCTTCTTCGCCAGCAGCTGTGAAATCTTCTATGACTACGGCATAATTGACAGGAAAATCAGATTCATTTCGGACCCTGATGCGCTCGGTTACGGTTTCACCGGGATTAGCAAACAGTTCAAAACGGGGAGGAATTACCGTAATTGCTTTGCCTTGTTCTTGGGCTCGCGCGGGAGAAAATGCAAAAATTATCGCTGATAAAGATGCGACTATTCCAAGGAAGGCAGCGATGGAAAGCGTTTGCAAATAGCTTTTGTTCATGTTGTGGTGCTACAAACTATTATTCCAAACTTTGGCAGTTTGTCAAATAAGACGGAACTAAAGGGCTTTGTATATATTTTATTCCTTTTTAAGGATAGACCAATGCCTGGAAGTGTCAATACCCCAGCTATTGGTAATTCACTTCAACACCCCCTAAATATAAGGGATGTTCTAGAGTGGCGGTTGGAATCCGAATATGCCAAACAAGCTCGTTTTTAAGATTAACGAGTGCGCTGCTTGAATCCAAGATTGTTTGATACCGATGTCCAGTGCCCAATGGTTGTGATGGCACATATGTGGTCAAAATATACTCAATGCCATCAAGACTAGCAAATTCATTTAATGGTTTGGCGTTCAAGTCTTTGTAGGCAGGGGTAAGGATGAGCGCTTCGTCAGCCAGAATCGTTTTTCCGGCAGCAGGCTTGGTAGCGAATTGGTCGATAGATTGATATATTTTAGTTTTTTGATACAACCGAATACCATTTGACTCGACATATTCCCAAGGTAAAGACGTAAGTATGGGGTGAGTTATAAGGCGTGAGATAGTTTGAGTCCCATCGGGAACAATTAAATCCAAGTGCATGACGTGGGGATAATCACTCATCGAATAATTGACACTCACCTGCGTTTGGTTTCGTTTAGCCACAACACCTGAGTAGAAAAAAGCATTTGGTTGAATAACTTTTTGCAGCGATTGTGAGGGTGCGGGAACAACACTTTCACGATTAATAGATCGTAGAACTAGCAGATGCGCACTTATGAGTCCAAGAGTAAAAACCAGTATGAGAATTATTGACACTTGGTGAGATTGACGCATACGTAATGTTTATTCTACCCGAGAGCAACGAGTGCTGGCAAACTGCTTTGGGTAAGGTATTCAAGCATTGCTCCACCACCGGTGCTAATAAAATCAATCCCTGATTCAAGATCAAACTGAGTAAGTGCAGTTTCGGTGTCCCCTCCCCCTACCACACTAAAACCTTTAGTTTCTGCCATGGCCTTGCCTACAATTTTAGTTCCTTGCGCATATTCATCTTCTTCAAATACACCCATGGCCCCATTCCACACAATGAGTGCCGCATCGTTAATAATGGCAGCGAATCTATCAGCAGATGTTTTAGTTATGTCTTTGCCGTGCGGTTCCAGCTCGGCCAAAACTACATTGGCTGGTAATGGTTCAGGGTGCAGCTTGAGATCGAGAGCGACTTTGCCTCCCACTAAAATCGTGTCGGCGGTAGTAACGAAAGCATTGACGAGGGGTTCTTTGGTTTCTAGTTTTGCTCCACCAATTACGACCACGAATGGATGTTCTGGATGGTGCTTAACTCGATTGAGGGTCGTTACTTCTTTTGCGAGTGAAATGCCGGCATAGTGAGGTAAAAGCTTTGGCAAACCAACCATGGAGGCGTGTTTGCGATGACAGGTAGCGAAGCATTCGTTGACGTACGCTGAGCCTAATGTGGCTAGGTCAGTCGCAAAATCTTGATCATTATTCTCTTCTCCACTCCAGAATCGAATATTCTCCAAAAGTAATATTGACTCTGTTAGAGTTTCCGCTTGCTTGAGCACGACGCTCATGTCTTTGTTGTAGTCCAACACGCCGATCTTCGCACTAATCATGTTTTCCAGAACTGTCACGATGGGCTTAAGCGAATAAGAGGCATTAAACGCTCCATCTGGTCGGCCTAAGTGAGCCACGATGATTGTTCGAATGTTATTTTCTTTGAGTAGTTTGAGGCTTGGTAGTGCATCCTCGATCCTGGTTGTATCGACAACTTTACCCTTGTCGACTGGCACATCGAAATTACATCGAATAAGCACTGTTTTGTTGGTTAGTTCGGATAAGTGGGCAGCAAAACTATCCATGGGAAACTCTCCTTCATTTCATGCATTTTTGTAGCGTGTCTTAACTATAGCAGATTTTTACGAACTGAAAGATTCCTAGGTCAATTGGTAAAGCTTGCCCTTTACAGGTGATGGGTTTTGCGATTAAGCTTACCGTAGAAGAAATAATTCTATATGCAACCAACTGCTCAACATCCCATTGCCTATTTTAGTGCTGAATTTGGTTTGTCTCATGACTTGCCCTTGTATGCCGGTGGTTTGGGCATATTGTCCGGTGATACGCTTAAACAAGCTGCAGATTCAAACGTACCCATGGTGGCATTGGGGTTGCTTTATCGTGGCTGTGGCAACCAAGCACAGGTCGATGAGAACGGCATGCAATATGAAGTTGATGTTGAAGTTGATCCAGTTAAGCTAGGTTACGAACATGTCTACGCTGCCGATGAACAACCATTATTCGTAAATATTCATCTCACCAATAAAAACGTCTGGGCACGGGTTTGGAAAAAATCATTTGGTCAGGTGGTTCTCTATTTGCTCGATACTGACACCGATCAAAATGAATTGAACGATCGAAAAATTGCCTGTGCTATCTACAACGGCTCAGAAGAAGAGCAGTTAATGCAGCAAATGGTTATGGGTATTGGCGGTATTAAAGTACTCAGAGCTTTGAAAATCGAACCATCGGTGTATCACGTCAATGAAGGCAGGCCAGCGTTTCTCTTTTGGCAGTTGATTCGAGGATACATGGATCAGGATCACCTAACCTACGAAGAAGCGCGCTCAAAAGCACAATCTAAAATCGTTTACACCAATCACACTCTGGTTCGTGCGGGAAACAATTCGTTTGACGTTGACCTTCTTAAGGCCAATGCTACCTACTATGCCCAGAAAATGGGAGTCACTATCGAACAATTGCTCGCCCCTGGTTTTGACCCTTCAACGGGTGCTTTTAGCATGACGCAATTTGCACTTAATATTTCGCGCAAAGCTTCAGCGGTGAGCCAAATTCACTATGAATTGTCCAAAACTCTTTGGCCGGAATACGATTGGGTGGGTATCACCAACGGTGTCCATCACCCAACTTGGCAAGATGAAAGCATTAAGCAAGTTGACTTGTCTGGTGATCAGCTGTGGTGGAATCACTTAGAACTTAAGAAAAATTTGGCCAATTTTGTGAACGAGAAAACGGGAGCAGGATACGATCCAAATCGATTGGTTATCGGATGGGCAAGAAGAATTGCCACCTATAAACGACCAAATGCGATTTTTGAAGATATTGCTCGAATGAAGGCAATTCTTATGCAGGCAGATCGACCCGTGCAATTCTTGTTAAGTGGCAAAGCACACGCTCGTGATATTACTGCCAAGCAACTGCTTGCCGACATGATTAAACTGATGAAGACGGAACTAGAGGGTCACGCTCTGTTTATTCCAAACTACAATATGGATGTGGCCAATCACCTCGTAAAAGGTGTGGATGTGTGGCTCAACACTCCAATATACGGTGAAGAAGCATCAGGTACTTCAGGCATGAAAGCAATCGCCAATGGTGTTTTGCAGTTGACCGTAGAAGATGGTTGGGCAGCGGAAGTCGAATGGCATGACATGGGTTGGTCACTTGACTCTAATCACTTGGCTCCAACACTCTACCTGCGCCTCGAAAAAGATATTGTGCCACTGTATTATGACCGTGATCAAAATAATGTGCCTCAGGGTTGGTTAGCGCGGATGAAAAAAACTTTAGAATTATCCAAGCGATTTACGACGCAGCGGATGCTGGATGAATATATTCGATTACTTTACGCTTGAGAATTGGTACTCTTCTACGATCGATTGAATTGCTGGAAACGAACGCTTGTTGGTGTAAGCTGGGTCGGTTGCGCACGTTGCCGGTTGTTTTACTGAAACCGCGATCGAGTCACCTACCTGCGTGAGTTGATGGCTAATCACATCCAGGTTGGGCGGCGGATAATCTTGGTTATACAGCGGTACATTACGGTTTATAAGATAATAACTCAGAGAAATTGGCCAAGTTCGTGATTCATCATATATTCCACAGACACTCGAATCCTCATGCAAAACATTAGCAGTTTTAAGCAGTGAATCTCTGTAAAGAAATGGCACTGTGTAGTACTCTTTAGACCAAGGAAAAACATAAAGAAGCGATAATATGCTCATAAGTAGCGCAGCACCAGTTAAAACTTCTGGCAGATATTTTGTGAATCGCTTCGCTGTTTGATGCCAAAGGTCAAGACTTTGGCCAAATAGTATCATCACTATGGGCACAATGGGCAAGATAAAGCGCAATTCTTTGTGAGGTAGCGCGCTATGGCTTATAACCAGAACAATGAGTGCCAACCACCAAGACCTGCTGACTTTCTTTTTAAGAGTAATTATGGCTGGAATAAACAATGCCCCGCTCGTAGCCAGAAGTGCTTTAGGGTAATAGAGCCATGATTGGACCCCGAAAATGTCGCTTATGGGTGTAGTCAGCTGCAGTTCAATATATCGCAAAAAACTATGCATAAAAAAGCCCGTTTGCGAGTATTCATGAGCCCCAATTGCGAGCACGGTCAACAAGCCACCGAATAGCAATCTGTTTTTTGCCCATGTGTTTTGGTTAAAAAACCACAAGAGCCCTATGGGAAATACAACCAGAAATTGCGGTCTGGTTGCTCCCGTTAAAGCCACGAGACTTGCGCAAAAAGCATATCCAAATTCTTTACTCAGTGACTTTTCTTTGTGAGTTGCAGCGCGCGTATAGACGAGATAGGCACTTGCTATGAGATTTAGCGCTAGTGTTTCATAGAGGGCTCTGGGAGCAACATAGATAAGCTCAAACCAAACCCCTGTTAGTAAGCCAGAAAGAAGCGCATAGTGATTTGCACGACGAGCGTCTGCATGTGATTTTTTCACTACTTGAAAGACTGCAAGAGGGATAACAATCGACCAAGTGGAGAGAAACAATTTCATGAGCAGCGTATATACCTGCGGGTCTCCTCGAGATACCATATAAAAAACCTTTAACGGGAGACTTAAAAGCAAGGGCACAAATAACGGTCTAATTCCCGCTTCGTATTCCCAAGCTTCAATACCAAATCCAGAAATATGTGCAAATGCCGGTTCAAGAGTTTGAAAAATTTCATCCGGATAATAGAGATGGTTTGACACCAGCAAAAATCCAAACCTAACGATAACGCTCGCTGCAATGATGAGGTGTACTGGATGCTTTTTGAAGATTCGAGTCAAGCCAGGGTGCATGAGGCATTTATCATAACACGTGTCACGCACAGCTCTTTACATTTTTTGAAAGATCACTTTTTGAATATTCTTTGGAAGACCGACAATGAGGTTGTTCTTTTTTTCTCTTGAGCAGTTGGTTTGTTGTGTTCTTGTTCAAACTCAAATGTCTCCAGGCGCATGCCATCCAAATAGGCGGCTTCGGCAGCAATGCTGCTGGCTCCCCAACTTAAGACTTTTTCTAGAAGATCTTTGTCCAGGTGCAAGTGCGAGCCGGTTACTAAGCATGCAATGCCTCGACGCTTAGCAGTGCGTACCACAATCTCAAGTGCTTTGTGCATGCCCGTCAAATCCCGCTGATAATTTTCATCAAGTAGTTCGTTATCTGGATCGATGCTCAAAACTGATTGCGCTAGAATGTCGCTATCGACAAAAATGCCATCTAAGCCCACGTCAATACAATCATCGAGCATAAGAACGGTATTCATGGTGTCAATACTTAAAAAATGCTTGAGATTGACTCGGCGGTTGAGTTGAAAACCAGTCAGAATTTTTTTCAGTTGCTTGAGTTCATGAGGGGTGCGCACGAATGGCAAGATGAGGTGGATATTTTTATAGCCGCGTTTTTCTCTGGCCATTTCCAATGCTTTAAGCTCGTGTACAACTGACCGAGGATTCAGAAGCATTTTAGCGGCACCTCGTAAACCTAATGCCGGGTTACTCTCTGTTGTCTCAAATTCTCTCCCGCCAGCGAGCGCGGCCATATGATTGCTCGGAGAACTCGTGAAAGCATAGAGCACCGGTCTGGGGTAAAAACTCTGGGCTACAGTTTCAATACCTTCAGACCATTTGGTAACCAAATATTTGTTCTTTTGAAGTGCTGACACGTGCAAAGGGTGATGCGAGATAGATTCCTTGAGGATGGCTTCCCCGCGGATAATACCCACGCCATCTGCATATTTATGTGAGTAAGGGTGTGCCAGTTCGATCTCGGGCAGGGATAAATATACTTTGGTTTTAGTTTTAATATCTCTGATATTTCGCTTTTGAGCGGGAAGGGTTAATTTAAGTTGCTCAATAGGGAGTTTGCCTTCATAGACTCTGCCAGTGGTAGCATCGACGGTGACAAACGAACCAGGTTTTAGCTTGCGCGTAGCTCCGTTTGCTTGGATGATTGTTGGCAACAAAAACTCACGACTTAAGATGGCTGCATGGGAGCTCACTCCCCCTTGCTCGGAAATGAGCGCTTTGGCGACGCGCAAAAGGGGTGCTAGCTGTGGAGGCAAGCGCTTGGCAACGATGACGGCATCTTCAGGCAAGCTTTCAGTTTTGTCGTCAACAAAGACCACTCGACCATAGGCAATGCCAGGGCTGGCAATAATGCCAATAAGCAATGGCTCGGGCAAGCTTCGACCTAAACGCTTCGGATTAACGACTTCTGATTTGACGTCTTTGGGCATGAGTGTGGTGATGGGTCTCGATTGAAGCAGGAAACACTCGTTTTTTTCGAATGCCCATTCGATGTCTTGCGGATACGTAAACAGCGTTTCAATTTTTTTGCCTAGTTTTGCCAGAGTCATTATTTCTTGATCAGTCAGCTTGGCTTTTTCTGCTTGAGACGCAGGGACGGCACCTTGTTTGTTCCCTTTTTCATGTGGCAAGAGCATCAGCGTTTGTTTGGCAACTTCTTGGCGAGTTAGGCGCCATTGCTTGGTGTTTACTTCATAGTGATCGGGAATGAGTGTTCCAGCCACGATGGATTCAGCTAATCCCCAGACAGCTTCAATGATGGTTGAATCTCGGTCGGAGCTCAATGGATTAGCGGTAAACATGACTCCTGAGCGATCAGCTTTGACCAGGGTCTGCACAATCACCCCCATTTTTAGTGTGGAAAATGGCTGTTTATTTTTAGCAAAGTAATACAGCGAGCGAGCGTTGTAGAGTGAAGCATAGCATGAGCGGATTGCTTTATAGGTGCTTGCTATTTCCGAAGTGGCAATGACGCTGGTAAACGCTCCAGCCATTGAGGAGTGGGGTAAATCCTCGATCATAGCTGACGATCTAACCACCAAGTGCTCGCTTTTTTTGGCCGCAAGCTTGGTCAGCTCTTTAGTAATGGCTGATTTTGTTTCCGCTGGTAATTTTGCTTCAAGAATTAGCCGCTTAATTTCGCGACTGGCATCAAACAATGAGGCGTTGTGGTGAGGGTTTACGTGCGCAAGAATTTCTTTGATCGGTCGTGTAAGATTGTTTTCTTCGAGAAATTGTTCGTAAGCTTGGGTGGTAAGACAAAATGCGCTCGGGACAGGTAATTTTGCCTGCATCATTTGAGCTAATTGATAGGCTTTGTTACCTACATCGCGTCTAGATGGCAGTGTAGATTGATTCAGCGAAATGGCAATTGTAGATAGTTCCATGGGCAGTGGTCACTTCTTAAAAAATTAGATTATGTATTGATAGTAGCTGACTTTGGGTCCTAAGTTCAAGTGTGGTTTTTGTTATCTCATGTGCTCCATAGATGTAGGGGCGGGGCGTTATTGCTCTGGCGATTTGAAACCTGTTGTGCACTGTTGCGCCTTGAGAGCATGAGTACCCCCAAGCCCACTACGACAAAAAGTATTCCCCCGGCAAAGATAAGCATAATGGTGGGCGTTGATTGCGGGGCAACGGCAGCAGTGGACATAAATTCGCCTGTTCTTTCTGTCTCATGTAGCAATAGTGGTTTGGCTAACAGTTGCACCACGAGCACGGTGGGTTGATCGCTTCTCATGCCATACGCGATGCCGATGCCCGTATGCATGTAGGCAGATTCGAGCAAGTTGGCTCGGTGTGGAGGTGAGGCCATCCAAGCCTCAGTGACTTTTTGAGAATCATCGAAATCACGAGCCAAATTTTCCCCAGCTTTTGCATACCGATATCCAGTGGCATCGATAAATTGCCACGGGGTAATGCCTGAATTGGGATCGGTGTGTTCCCAATAGCCACTATCGATCATGTGGGCAGCTTTTTGCGCGGCAGCCTGCTCAAGTGAGGGATGAACAACTAAAGGAGCAATGCCTAATTCTTGACGCAGAAGGTTTACGTGAGCCAGCACTTGTGAAGCTGATAGTTGGGTTGCGGTTCCCTTGACTTTCGCCTGGCTGCTTGCCCGCTTCAGGGCGAGTATGAATGTTATCCCTATAATGAGACAAATAAGCCCAACGACAAACGTTATGCGTTGTGCGGTTGCCTTGCGAGCGCTCTTGCTTGCATGTGGTGGTAGAGTGTGATTAGATTCAGCACGCATACTAGTTATTTAAGCCTTCACTATCATGGTACGCTATAGTGACTCTAGGAAAAAAGTATGGGAATCGTAGATAAATTATTGCTCGTTTTGCTTTTACTCTTGCTCCCTGTAGGGATTTTTGTCGCGGCAACCCTAAGCAAACAATCCGATGCCAAATCAACCACCGGAACGAGCGCTAAAGATGCTGCTACAGTAGAAGATTTAAAAAAGATGCTTGAGTCAATGCAGAGTCAGCCAAAAAGCGCGCCAAAAGATGCAGCCTCACCGATTGAAGTCACCAGTGTCGCCTATGCAAGCGATTCGGGCAGACTGCAAGTGGCGGGATTAGCACCCCAATCTCAAGTGGCTATCACTATTTCGGCGACCGTCCTGCCCCCCGAATCATTGTTGCCACAAGAAATTAATGCGTCAGCCTCAGCAGATACTAATGTACTTGGGCATGCAGTGGAGATGAAGTCCGTTAAGCCTGCAGCTGGTGGAAGTTTTGTCTATGAATTTTTCTTGCCACGCAAAGACGGCCTAGTGCAAGTCACCCTGCAACAAGGTCCCACGACCAAAGTTGTGCAATTTGATATATCAGCAAACAAACAAATTCTCTAGTTAATATGTGGGTGTAATCGTATAGGTGACCGATCCCGAATACAGATCAGCCGGCTGTTTGTCGTTCACCTCTACGGCATAGGTCACATAAACATTGCTACCGTCATCAGCACTCGTGCTGTACATTACCGTTTGCGCGCTGCTGGTTATCCCGCCAAACAGTCCCGAAGCACTTGTCCAATTGGCTACTCTGGTGTCTGAAGTATTGGCACCAATCCAACCAGTGTCCACATTGGCAGTTGAGCCCGTTGGTTCGGTCCAGGTGGTGGGGATACTCCAACTCGCAATGAACGGATCAATATTATTGCCCGGATAATTGCCTTGCATGTAGCTCACGAGTTTCATGGTCACGGCATAGCCAAAATGAGCATTGGTGGTAGCCGATAACTGGTGAGCTACATATTTTGGCGTGCCAATGACCAGGCTCCCAAATGGCAAGGTGTTGAATGTGCTAGCTACCGACGTAGTAATTCCATTGGTGGCAGTACTTCCAGGCACTGCATTTACGGTAAAACTGATTGATGGATTTTCTAACGGCAAAGATAAACTTTGGGCTGCAGTTGTGACATTCCCTAAGTATTGAAACGTAACAGCATCGGTGCGAATAGTATCTTCAACGGGGCTGGTCGTGAGTGATCCTGATTCGAGGTGGGCTCTGACATAATAAAGTTCAGGTGAAGCAGAGTGCGAATAAGTAGCCCAATCCGAAGGAGCGGAAAAGTAAAAATTGCCACTGGCAGTGAAATCATTTGCTCCGCTGGTCGTATCGGTCACCGTTAGAGCACTCCAAGTCGTCCCATTCCAATACTCCCAATCAACAGCAGGTGAACTGCCAGATCCAAGGGTAGCCAATGAACTATTTATGCCGGTGTATTTGGTTTCACCTCCTAAAAATAAATATTCTGCCTGGTTGGTGGTCGAGTCATCGGCGAAGCTTAAAGTAAAGTCGCTGCTCGTGTCATTCAGATATTCGTCAGTATCAGCAGTATTGCCTCCGGCAGCTAAGGGTTGAATTGCTCCAGAGTAGATATAAAATTCATCGATTATACCTCTGGCTTCTGATGTCCCAGCGGATCCATTTCCAATAAAGATTACATTTGGCGTACTCGTTAAATTGGTAATAGTAAATGCAGTGCCTGGATCGGTGTGTGTGGGCTCAATCCCGTTTAAAAATATTTTCTGTTGATCTGTGTTGGCCTGCGTGTCGTCCCAGACAGCCCGAATATGCATCCATTTGCCGACCTCCCAAATTCTTGAAAAGTCGGCATTAGCAATCTGATAATTATACGCGGTGCCATTAGTTTCCAGGCTCAAACGAAGATTAGTTGAAGAATTTTTGATCACTCCCATGCCATTACTTGCATCTAGCTCAATGCGAAAGAGATTCATGTTCGTGGCTGCGTCATCGTCGCTAGTCGGTTTGAACCAAAACTCTACCGCCATAGTGCCGAAGTCACTCTCCGCGTCAAAATAAGCATTGGAGGTGAGATTAGCTCCGGCATACCGGATTCGCTCATCATCGGTATTAAAGAGTGCACCATTCCCATAGATTCCCGTTTCAAATGTGGTAGTGCCGTCAACATTGCCTGCCGCAGGGCCAATGTTGGGTGTCGTTGATGCACCGCTGGATTCAAGTGAGGTGTAGAGGGCAATATCTTGTGCCCAGGAAGCATGCGCAACTGGTTGAACGCTCATGTTGTAACTTGTTGCCGGGGCCAGCCAAAGCGCGTCCAAGCTCGCTGATGTGGGGGCACTCACTGATCTCCAGGTTTTAAACTTCCACAGCGGGAAAAATCGAGAATAGGTGTTGCCGTCGAGATCGACCAATAATTCATTGCTCGAAAAATTACCGGTATAGGTGCCTTGGTATTCATTAAAATCATCGCTGCCTACTTCTTGCCACGCACTACCCGTGGTAAACGAAAGTGTATCCGGATTACGCTGATCATTGCTAATTGCCTCACGTTCATTCTCGGTATCTAGTTCTCCTTGAGTTGCAAACCTAACAAACCAACTCATAGTTTTGGTGCTCGTTGGTGTTGTCCCTTGTTCCTGTGTGGTTAGTTTATCGAGTGTTCCAGAAAAGTTTTCGTCCCAAAGCCAATTATCGGTACCTCCGGCCATGGAGAGCCAATTAGTTACACCAATATGCATGGATTGATAGCTGCCTTGTCCGGGAGCGACGACATAGACATTGCTATCTTCAAAGGTATCTCCATCAGTCGAGGTTGAGCTTTCGGTTGACCCATCACCATAATAGATTGCTGGAGATGCGCTGTCCGAGAATGCGGCATCAGTGCCATCAACCTCAAGATTCAGCCAATTATAGGAATCGGTGGTTCCGGTTGCATCAAGTCCAACGCCACTGGTTTTGAAATCAGTCGTGTTCTTCACCCACATGCCATTTGGAGTAAAGGTGTAGAGTGCTAGCACTGAAATATCGTCTGCGCCATCGTCCACACAATTTTCATTGCCGGTGCGACAAAAATGACCACGTGCTTCGACGATAACTCGAGTATCGCTGACTTCGACAATCTGCATGATGCGACCGGGGTCATAACGTAGCATGTAATCAATGTTTTCTTCAAAAATATATGGTCCCACCTCTTCCAGCAAGAGATCTGGATTACTGTCATCCTCGGCTCGATCATAAATCTTGAGATAGTCAGTTGTATCGCCTTTGGTAAAAATGGCTCGATATTTATTGGCGACATTCACGGTAATGGTGGTTGAATCTTCCGTAACAGAGGTGATAGCCGCAAGGGCAGGGCGAGGTGCGACCATGGTAATTAGGCCAGAGCACATACACAATATGGCTGCGAAACGAAAAAATTTCATGGACATACGCTAGAACATCATAACGCATTAAGCACATATATAGTGACTACATGTCTTGGTATGTAACCTGAAGTACCAAAAATCCCGCTGTAACGCTTACAGCGGGATATTGGTTTTACATCCGGACGTAAAACATGAGCTTGTTTTGATAGTTCAAGAGAGGCGTCCTCTAAAAACAATCAAATAAGGCATCATATTAGTACGTCGGTAGAGCGTTGTAGACCAGGACACCAGTGTAGGTATCAGCTGGTTGGTACACATTCGCTTCTACAGCATAAGTTACATAGACACCACTAGAACCATTGTCTGAGGTGCTTGATTGCATGACGGTTTGAGCCGAACTCGTAACACCGCCGAACTTTTGAGCCATACCAGCGGTCCAGTTGGCTACATCAGTGTCGGTTGTATTCGCACCGACCCAGCCGGTGTTGACGCTTGCGGCCGTTCCCGTTGGTTCGGTCCAGACAGCGGCAGCACTCCAGGCATGCGTGAACGGATCAATGTTATTGCCTGCGTACACACCTGTCATGGCAGTTACCATACGGTTGGATACCGTGTATCCAGCTTGCGTATTAGTAGTCACGTTTAAGCGATGCGCGGCATATTTGGGTGTGCCGGCAGTCAAGTTGCCGAAAGGCAGCGTGCTAAACGTACTTGCAACTGAAGTCGTGATTTCGTTGTTCACTTGGCTGGCAGCCACTGAGTTAACCACAAACGTAAAGGTTGGATCAACACGAGCGGTCACCGTGACGGCGGCTACGACTGTATAGGAGGCGATACCTTCATCAGTCTTGTTAGTTGCGACAGAAGACGAACAGTTCGTGACTTCTGTACACGAGGTAACACGGACATAACAGGTATCAGACGACGTGTCTCCAGCAGCCTGGCAGTCATCAATTGCGTGGTTGGTTACTGTACCGATTCCAAGCGACATAACGGTATTTCCTGAAACGGCTTCTCCGGCACCTGTGTGCTGAAGTTTGGGGTTTGCAGCCACACCTACGTTTAATGTCCATTGTGCCGCCGTAATACCACTTAGGGTACCTTCGGTTGCAGAACTGGTGTTAACGTTTGCAGGGGCAGTGCATGTTCCAGACGGGGTGGTGCAGTATTCAAAATTGATCATTTTGAGTGTTGCAGCAGTCACGTGAGTGAACAAATACGTGTGCGTTGTGCTTGTTGGATTCGGTCTAGGATCACTTAAGGTTATGCTTAAGTTTTTTACTTGTGCTGCTTGAGCTCCAGGAACGAGCATTGCGAGTGCTAGAAAGAAGCTGGCAGCGACGCCTAATAAATGGGCAGATTTAATTTGCATGATTTCACCTCCCTTCCTGCTTTGATTCGTGAGTAGATAAGATATTTACTCACCTACCCATCTTAGGGATGGGCTTGACGAAAAGTCAAGAGGTTGCTTCCAGAGGTGATAGAAGAGTCTGCCTAGTTGATTGTGTGGGGTTTGACTCGCTATAATACCCAGGCTCGGAATTTATTCTGGGCCTGTATGCCTGAGACCAATTCGTTTAAATTGGCCGAAGTACCCGAAGGGTATCAGTGGGATAGTAAGTGGTGTATTTAAAATAGAAATGCCTTGGAATTTTATTCGGGCCCGTAGCCTGAAGTCAGATAAGGATATCTGACGCAAGTGCCCGTAAGGGCATCAGTGGGATTATTGAAATAATATTTGACAAGTAAATGCTCTCGGAATTTTATCCGGGCCCGTAGCTCAGTGGTAGAGCAGGAGCCTTTTAAGCTCTGTGTCGATGGTTCGATCCCATCCGGGCTCACAAGATTAGACGTTTGACTTTGGTCTTAGGGTCGTTAGAAATTACATTCTAATGACTTATCACTGACGTCTCATGTCTATCCCTGGCCCCATCGTCTAGCGGTTAGGACATCGGGTTTTCATCCCGGCAACCAGGGTTCGATTCCCTGTGGGGTCACTTGCAAAATAGGCTGGATTAATCCAGCCTATTTTTGTAATTATCCTATGATTGAATTAATACTTCAGGGTTCTTGCCTCAAGTGAGCAGAGCGAACCTGAGAAATCCCGTGATGCGAAGCGAAACGAGAGTTCTCCTGTGGGTTCACTTTTAAAAAAGACTGATCATTTTCAGTCTTTTTTTGTAATTTTCCACACTTTTTATAATCCAGATTTAGTTTTAGCAGGGTTTTGATGCCCACCATGTGAATGATTGCGATATACTTTATGGACTATGACTCAAACGAACCCGCAGTACCTAATTCTTCACGGTTGTCCTCCGAGTGAAGCACTAGTAACACCCAAAGAAAATCGTTGGATGAATTGGCTTGCAAACAAGCTAAATGAAAACGGTAAATCAGCAATTGCTCTTGATTTGCCTACACCTTGGAAACCAAATTATTCTGAATGGAAAGAAGCGTTTGAGAAATACCGCATTGATCAAGAGAGCATCTTGATTGGTCATAGTTGTGATGGAGCGTTTCTAGTACGCTGGTTGCTGGAAACTGGCGTACAAGTTCAAAAACTTATTTTGGTCGCTCCAGCAAAAATTCCTGAAACTCCTGATGATACTCGGCAAGATTTGTACGATTTCACTCTACCGGAAGATGCAACTCGAATTGCCCAAGAAATTGTGTTATTCACATCGAATGATTTGCCGCATCACCTTGAGTCACTTACTTTGTATGTGAAAGCATTGAAACCAAGAATTGTCAGATTAAAAGATAAATTGCACTTTCTTTACTTTCAAATGGGAACGAATGAATTTCCAGAGCTTTTAGAAGAAGCAACTTCAAGTTAATACACTTGATTATTCAAACGGCTAAAAAAATCAGGCACCCACGTTCGCATTTATAAATCCACAACATGCCTTGTTTCATGTAGTTCGAATCCCTCAGAAATATAAATCATCACCATTGAAGTTAGAACGTTGAGCTCCAAGCATAAATCCACCATACGGACCATCCGATTGGAACAAGCCAAATCATAACCAGTAGAAAATGTTTAAGAATTAAGTTTGTTAAATATTTTCTAATAACATATGCAAGTAATATTGCAATCGAGTAACTAGCTAGCAAAAGCGGCAAAGTGCGTAAAAATGATTGCTCCATTGTATAACGCGGATAACCAACCGGTGTTGGAATAGAAATATTTTGGGCGAGAAGTCTTTTCATAAATCAAAGTTGATTTCTGTATTAATTTTTCAGCAGAACTACTTTTATAATATCAGTCAAGTGAGCAAGTGAGAGTTCGAATGTCAAAGGCTCTTTTTAAATGAGAAATATCAATGTAATCACCTATTTTATAAATTGCTTGTGTGATTCTCCAACTATCTTCATGGTGTAATGGGAAGCGTCTTGGGCTGCCTTCCAATCTTGTTTGTAGGCATTGTAGGCAATTGAGCCCAGGCCGATATGGAGATAGTAGCAGAGGAGCCTGTCCTCTATGTTTTCGGTTTGATTTGATTCGAGCTTATAGTGAGTAAGTATTTTTTCGCTCAATCCTATCTCTGCAAATTGGGGATACCAGTGTGCGTAATACAAAAACCAGGCAATGTCATAGAGTGAATCGCCATACATCGAGCATTGCCAATCGATAACGCCACTAATTTTGTGATCCAATACGAGCAGATTGAAGTTGAGCAAGTCTGAATGGATTAACTCTCTTGCTTCAGGGCAAGCATTGACGTGTTTCTCAAGAATTTCGTAGAGCGAATTGAACATTTCGCCAAGCTTTGGTTGTGATCGCAAATGCTCGCTCCATCCGTGCGTAATGCTGCTTTCACGATCATTGATAACGTCAAGCAGATAACTTTTCCAACTAGCATGACTCCCCTGCCCTGATGCGTCCCACAAACCATAGCCCGTCGTTGGCGAGAGGTCTGTATCTCGCAGGGCATCGAACAAGTCACATAAAGCCGGCAGTGTTAGTTCTAGTTCAGTTGCAGAAAGTGTCTCGATGAAGTTTCCTGGTGCGAAATCCGAAATGGCATAAAACATGTCAAATGCTTTACCTTGTTGTGAAATTGCAGGGATAGGAAGTTTGAGCGAGTTGAATTGGCTGGCAAAGGCATCTTTTTCAAACGATTCTCTTGTTTTGCACCAGCGAAGCACATATTTTTGACTCTGATGGATAAATGAATATGCCTGTGACCACTCCCCGCCGCTTAATAATGAAAGCTCAGAAATATCATGACCAAATTTTTGTTGCAAAAAAGACGTTGTATCGCTTGCTGACATCGTGGGCTTCTGCGCCATGGGTATTACTTCTTACCAATCATCAATTCGTACACAATTTCATTCCGGTTACGATAATTTTGTGTGGAGCGCTTGGCGAAACCCAAGGATTCATAGAGCGCTTGTACGTGTCGATTCCAGACGGCTGAATTGGTTTGGGTGGTGAATTGGAGTGAGCTGTTAAGCACTTTGAAACCGAGTTTGGTGTTGAAATCAAGCCAGCTTCCAAGCATCCACTTGCCCAGACCTTGCTTTTGGTGCGACTTAGACACAGCAAAATCACTCAGAAATATAGAATCATTTGGATATTGCTCGGTTTCTTCACTCTCGCGCTCATAACCCATAATCACGCCAACGAAATTGCCATGTTCATCCAGAGATATCAAGCTATGTTCCCATTTGGCGTGAAAATCTTGGTCATCTTTGGAAACGGCTAAGATGATCTCAGGAGAATGATGCTCAACCAGGGGAATTTGATCCAGGGCTTCACCAATTTGAGCTACATACACTTCAGCGAGTTCTGCGGTTAGTTGAAAGAGGCCATAACTGCCAAAGGAATATAGGGGTTTCAATTGAGTTTTATCCTGCTTATTAATGATGAGCACTTTGTTTGTAATTGAGAAATCACATTATCATGGCACTTAGTCTAAAACTTGCTTGCCATGCTTATGTTCATGCCGATGTATTTCAATCGTGAGCTTTGATTATTCGTGTTACTTCAATATACTTGCTCATAGATATATTAGTAACTTGAATACTTAGATTATATGCGCAAGTCTCATAAAACCAACACATCCATGCTACTTGGTGAGGCGGTCTATGGCGCACTCGACGGCACCGTGACCACCTTTGCCGTTATGGCCGGAGCTCTGGGCGCCGACGCGTCGATTCGCATTATTCTCATTATGGCTCTCGCGAATCTCTTTGCCGATGGTTTTGCCATGTCAGTGGGGAGTTTTTTAAGTGTCAAAAGCCAACTGCAAGTGTATGAAAAAAGAAAGCATCTGCTGGGTAACCTAGTGCGAAGAGATAGCGAATCAGTGCAAAAACAGCTTGAGTTGATCTATAAACAAAAAGGGTTTGCCCGCTCCTCATCAGAAACTATTGCTCAAACTTTATTGCACGCGCCCCATTTAGCAGTAGAAGAACTCCTGCAAGCTGAAGGGTCAAGTCAGCCGCCAAATCTTCCACTGGTTTCCGCCCTCACGACTTTTACCGCCTTTGTGATGGTAGGCATGATGCCGGTGCTAGTGTTTTTAGCTCTGCCTTCAAAAGATTTTAGCTTGTTATTTATCTTGGTGGGATTGGTGTTGTTTGGCGTGGGAACATTACGGTCTAAATTCACCTCAGTTTCTCCACTTCGGGGGGGTATTGAGATCATGTTAGCCGGGTTGGGATCGTCGCTGGTTGCCTACGGCATTGGTGAAGTGCTTGGTCGAATGCTTTTCTAGAACTTCTTAAAAAATATTTTCAAGGTGTTCAATCGCAGGCTGCTTATTCGGATGGTAAGAAATTGAAACGATGTCAATGCGCCCACTTTGCGGCAGTTTTGGATGCGTTTGCATAAAAAATAAACCCACTCGCTGAATTCGTTTGAGTTTTTGTGGGGTTACCGCTTCAAGAGCACTTCCAAATTGCGATGAATTTCTCGCTTTAACCTCCACAAAAACTAGTTGATCGTTTTTTTTATCAACAAAAACGAGATCAATTTCTCCCCCCGGACCTAAAAAGTTTTTGGTGATATAACGCCATCCTTTTTCATGCAGAAATCTCTGAGCTAAATCTTCTGCTTTTCTGCCAGTAAAGGTTGTCGAGGTAGATGAATCCTTCATGGTAATTTATTCAGCCACATTGACTTGATAAATATAGTTATAGGGTTTATAATACCCTCATTATTAAGACCTAGTAGCAAATACTATATAACTTTAAGCATATGACTAACTCTAAACTTTTTTCAAGCTTATTATTCACTAGTGTACTGATGTCTGGTGCGTTTGCGCAAGGCGTTAATCTGGTTCGAGCCACTGACTCAAGCGAGTCTGCTTCGATTGAAATCACACCAACTCAAACACCCACACCAACTCCTGAAACGGAAGCTTCATTTCCAGCTTGTCAAGAACTGTTGCAAAACCCAGGAGATCACGCAAGTTGGCAGCAAGGCTGGCATCAAATTGTAGGTGGTCCATTGTTATATGGAAGTGACGACGTCTATTCCTTGGAAAATGGTAATTATGTGCAATGCTTTTGCCCCGAAGAAGGTAGTGATGGCATTCAAACAAATTGGTGGAAAACATTAGCTGAATTGCAAGGCTGGTTTGTGGAAAATGGTTTTCAATGGAATTTGGGTGATTATCGATATTTAGCTCAAAACACGTCATTTGTATGTGGTGATGTTGAGCCAACTCCCACACCCATCCCTGGTCCAACCCCAACACAATCTCCTGATCCGACACCTACACCAACGACTCAGCCATCAACTAGCTCTGGTGTTGGTGGAACAAGCGCAAGCACGACTTCGAACACGACTGAAACACAAAATGAGGTGGCTGCCGCTGTCGAGCTCGCATTTACGGGATCAGGCTATGCCGACGCAATCAAAATGTTTTCCGGTTTAGTGCTCAGCTTTGGCTCATGGATAGCTTCAAGAAAATCTCGGTAAATTCAGTTAATTAATAACCTAGATTATGGCAAAGCGTTCCCGTATTTATCGAAATACATTACGAATCCTATTTGTTATAGGTTTGATGTTTATTGCTTCAGGTCTAATTACTATAGGGACAGAGCAGCCGCCTAGAATTTCAAGCCCGGTCTTCGAACAACGCTTGTTGCCGGTGAAAATTAAATTGCCTTCAGGCAAACATATCAATTTGGTGAGAACCGAGCTTTCAGATGGCACCTGGTATGTCGACAACACCATGGGCAATTATTTAAGTGAATCAGCTGGTTTGGGGACAGGCGGCAATGTGGTGATTTATGGCCACAACTATCCCCACATTTTTGGGTCACTCGATGAACTGAAAACAGGCGAATGGATAAGTGTCACCGATCAAAACCAGAACGAACATACTTATCGAATTGAACACATTACCGAAGTAAATCCCAGTGATATCTCTTGGATTCAACAAACCATGGAGCCCACGCTAACGCTCTATACCTGCTCGGGCTTTCTAGATTCTAAGCGCTTAATCGTCCGAGCTATTGCGATTTAGTTTCTTAACCGAAAAAGCATTCAACTAAGTATAACTGAAATAAGCTTCTAGTATTACCGCGTTGACAATAACTGTCGAAACCGTTGGGGAAGTTGAGAAATTGGACGCATATTCTCAAGCAATTGTTGCATTCGTTCTCTAGCTTTATACCAAAAACCTGGCTCTTGTGGTTCGAGAAAAATTGGTAAATCCATGGTGGAATATTCAAATATTTTTACGCGGTGCGTTTGGCTGATATAACCATCACGACTTACCGTTAAGTCGTATTCGCCTACCGGAAGGAGTAATTCATAATCACCGTTCTCATCCGTCAGAGCGTTGCCGTAAGCATGACTAATCTGTGCGTTTGAGAGAGGATCCATGAGATTATTAGCGATATGCCCTTTTACGGTCCCTGGTTGCCAATAGTCTTGCAAGCGGTAATAGGCAGGATATGGCTGCAATTGACTATTGGCAATTGCGGTTGAAGCATCATGATGTGTCCAGTAATTAAAGCCAATGACAAAATTCTGATGTTTCAACATGACATCCAGATATTTGGGTAAAAGTGTCGCCTGCTCATCTTTGGTAAGAGAGCCATGAATGTCCGGAATAGGCACGCCAATTTCTCCAAGAAGCACTTTTGCACCAAGCTCAGTGTGCAACTTTAGTAAATCAGCTTCAAATTGTTCTGGTGTGGCGACATAGTGATCGATAGTTATCAGCCCACCAAGTTTATCCACGGTCGCTTTATCCATAACGTATCGAGCAATATCTCCATTCATTGAAAACCAATTTGTTTCGACCTGTTTATTGATTTGTTTAAAGGCAGCATTGGCTGTTTCATACTGGTCAATTAAAAACTGTCTATGTCCTACATGGTCTCGGGTCGTGCGTGGATCGCCTGGACCGCCATTTTCACATTCAGGACATCCAGTAAAACTATCTCCATCTTGGAATAGATTGGGATGTGCCAGGATAAAAGCTTTGGTTTTTGTAAGATGCTCTTGTCGAGTCATGTTTTTTTCATAACCAAACCAGCCTTCCCAAGCAGAAAAATTCCCTCTAAACCAAACTGACAATCCCATTTGATGGGCTAAATCACTCCATCGCTTGAGCACTGGATAGAATTCTTCATCATAAGGAGTGGCAATGCCGACGTAGTTTGCACCTGCGTTTTTTACGAGTTCTAACTCATTAATTATTTGCTGATCGCTAAATTGTTGTTTTGAACGATCTCGGGATATCTTCATGGTGTCGATTGATTGAATATTCCACAAGCGAGGTTGAGCCTCAGCATGCACCTTATGTGGAAAAAGCACCACAAAACTGGCGATAGCCACTGATAGAAATCGTTTAATTGGCTTCATTATCCCCCGCTTCGCTCATAGTGATTGAATCTGGAAGTTTGCGTTGATAGACATCGGCATATTCATCGTCATAAAGTAGTTCGTAGCGCTCAAAAAAGCCAGGAACTTTATCCATTTCTCTGGCAACAGAATCGAGATTATCGTGGGTGCGCATGAGAACATATGGTGCAAATTGATCGGGATCAATGAGTGCCTCGTCCCAGAAATCTCCTGTTCCCTCGTGGATAAATCGTTTCATCGGAAGTCCACTTTGAAAAAGAATGGCATCGTGCGAGGCAACAGAAACTAATATCGGTTGGTTGGTAGGACCAATTTTTTCATTAATGAATAGACCTACTTGTTTTACATTTTTTTGACTCGAACCCCAAAGACCATCATCAACGGTCACGATATAACGGTTATTAAAGAACATTCCAATTTGCAAAAATAACAGATAAGGAACGAGTGATTTAGCCAAGACACTTTTCTGTTCAAAGACATAGGCGACTCCGATAGCAACCCATGGCAAAACAATGAGGCCGTAGCGGACATTAAACCAGCTGGCACCGAACAATTCAGGTAAATGAATGACAGAATGACCTAAATAAAGAGCCAGTATGTTGAAAATAAGCGGCGCTGCAAATGCCAGAGCCAACACTTTGTAAGTGGCCAATTTTTGTTTTAGAAAGAGTATCCAGCCAAAACAGGCAATCACTATACTGATTAAGCCAATATTGCTGATCATGGCATAGACATACGTTATAAATGATATCCATAAGTTATGTTTGGTGGGTAAATCATTAGCTGCTTCTAAAATATCTTGCTGAGCTTTTGCCGAAAATTCTCCGGTGGCAAAATAAAGTGGATTACCAAAAATCATGTAATTCCAGCCCAACCATAATACAATGCCCAATCCAGCTAGGGTTCCAAAAAGAATTGCGTTTCCTTCTAATACTTTATATTTTTTAGTTCGAAGATACGAAATAACAACTACGCAAATGCCCGATAATCCTAGTAACGCCCAGCCATCATATCGGGTTAAGCTTGACAACATAATCCAAAACGCGGCACCAATTAAGCTGTATAATTGATTACTTTTTACCCATACTGCCAAGTAATACAGAGACATACTCGCGCATGCCATAAAGAGTGGCTCGGTTAAGGCAGTTGTTTGTAAGTATAAAAAATTGGTATTTAATCCCGTCACCGCTGCAGCAATTAATGAAGCTTTGGTTGAAAGCCCCAAAGATTTACTGGTTTTGAAAATGGCTACGACTGTGATGCTGTAAGCAATCATGGATACAATTGCAGCAGAGAATCCTGATCGCCAGAAAAAATCAATCCAAATGGTAGGTAGCATTAACACGTGGGAAAGTGGCAACCAAACGCTGCCCAGCTGAGCTGCACCTGGAGTAAGATTGTCATAAACTCTACGGGCAATATCAAGGTGAGACATCGCATCGTTATAAGCCAAGTTGTTTCCATTTGAGAAATAGTAAAACCAACTGATCCAGGAAAATAAGACGCTTAATGCCAGCACGATGTTAGTGCTCTGACGGTTAAAAACACTTGCAAATCTTTGCCAAGGTGCATGAGGCAGGGTTAATTGAAAACTTGAGCCACTAAATTTGAAGTTCATACTATCTTTTTTCCCGATCAAATAATGGCGCAATAAGAAGGCTTAAATAAGCAGCGATCACGATTATAGTCATGATCACGATAAAAAATTGGTATTCAGTCATGTAATTACGTAACCATTCTCGATAAGCAAAACTTGAAATCATGCCATTTTTTAACAGCGAAATTTTATGCACAAATGCAAATTCCATCACACCTGATTCAACGCTCGGTATTGATTGATTGGTGGTGAGAACGGCAAAGGTGTTTATGGTGGAAGAATAGACAAAGATAAGCAATGCTAACAATCGATACCAAAGGCTTTTAATGTCAGCGAGACTTTTACCGAGGCCAACAGCTAGTATTGCCATGCTTGGTATAAGATACCTCGGTCCATATTCCCAACCACCCCAAGGATCACCAAATGAGCCATACAGGACAAGATTAGTGGCCATAGTAATAGCAAGAGCCACACTCAAACGAGAAAACTCTTTTGATTTGCTCAGCCCATAGATTCCCACTAAACCTAGAAGTACGATTGGCGCGTAAAAAATGATGCCACGATCTAAACTGAAAAGCAAAACAACCATGCCTCTGGGCAAATTGCTCGGATGAAAGAGCGATGATGATACACGTCTTGTATCTGCAATTGGCTCAAGTGCTAATGGGTTGGCACGAATATCCCGCAACTCTTGCATATTTTGGACTCGGGTATAGACCGAAGTTCCAATATTCTTAAATGAGCCAAAGTGAGCCTGGTTATACCAGCCATGCAACCCATTAACCACCATAAAAAAGACCACACAGTAAAGGGCTGCCAACTTCAAGCGAATGGTTGTATCTCGCTTGTTTTTTATTATCGTTGCGCTACTTAAACCCATGTAAATAGCTGCGGGAAGCAATAGAAGTAGATTAGGATAATCCATAAATATTGCCAGTCCATAGGCGAGCCAGCCGAAAATATAAAGCCAGGGCTTGCTAGCACCCTTTATACCTGCAAGCAACATAAGCAAAAGGCAAAGTACCGTTGCGTTGTGTTGGGCAATGGTTACTGCATAGGGAAATGCGCTCGTGCCGAATAAAAAGGCAAAACTGGAAAACCAGGCAGCCCAACTAGGAATGCGGATTGCTTTTTGTATACCAAACAGCATCATGACTGAGCAAAGGCTTATCAACGACATAAAGGAAAACACTGCTATTTGATTGGCGTTAAAATAAGCACCAATCATGTAGGCAGGTGCCATATAAAATGCAAGGCCCGGAGCAAATAAAGGATATACTCTATCAGAGACATACCCTGCGTCTGGTAACGCCACCAATTCTTTTCCGTTTGTTAGATTTGCCACTTTATCTTCTACTAATGCCATGGTTTGTGCATAGCGCCCACGCGAAAGGGTTGACTCGAAAACCTCACCTTGTTGAACGAGATGGGTAGATATCTCACTTGGTCGCGGATTGCCCCAATTGCCTCTCACCGTAAGTCCTAGCAAGAGGGCTGAAAAGAAGCAAAGCGATAGTGCGGCTAGTAATGTCTTCATATCGAAAGTTGAGCACGTTGTCAGGAAAATCTATTTTCCTGCGGTCATGCTCGATTTAAGCCTTTTGGTAGAGCTGTCTGTATCCCAAAAACGGGTGGCGTTTTTAAATAAATTTCTACCTGCAATTCGGGTGTAAACATTAATTGTCAGATAAGCCACCGTGTATAGCGGTTGTTTGCTAAGTGATCGGATCAAGCCCATCACTTTTAGAGATGTGGGGATGGCATATTCACGGTTCAAATCTCGTTTGAAATAGCGTTGGTTTTCTGCTTGAGAAATTGCAAACTTACGGCTTTGATTGATGTGCTCTTTTAGTTTTTGCGGCAGCGGATTATACACAACTGCACTCTTCACATACCGACACAACCCTTTAAGGCGCTTATTTTCAAAATACAGATAGGTATCTGAATTAATAATTTCTTCGGGTAAAGAAAATTTTTGCGCGTGAGCCGTGCGAAAAGCTAAGCATCTCCCACTGGGTAGTAAATAATTGTCCCCGTTGTTCCAATGTTCGCCAATCCATAGGGCACTTTCGTATCCAGAAGCCAATATTTTTTCAAATAGCATTATTGGTTTGGTGGGTAATTCACATGCCGCAACCATTGTCGTTTTTGGATTTTGATCAAACTCCGCCACAATTCTTTCAAGCGATTGAGCATCAAGGATGATGTCGTCTTGGGTAAGTACGAGAAATTGAGTTTTACACATGCCAATAATTTGTTTAATCCGGGCAACTTGGCCACCGCGAACTTCGCTGAATACGATATCGACATTAAGTGCCTGCAATGCTTTTTCTATTGGTTTTTTTAGCGGCACACCATCGACACAAACCACAACTAAGGCATCCGAATAGTTACTGCTTGCACGGATACTTCTAACCGTTTCAACCAGTGATGGACCGCCGTAATAGGTGGGAATTCCAATAGTTATTTTTTTAGTCTTCATAGCAAATCCTTATTGCGTAGTATTTTTTAGGCCACTGCTCGTTTGGTGGAAAATGGTGTGTCCCACAAAACTGTTTGTTTTTTGGCAATGGTTAAGTGGGTATACACGCGAATCCAGGCGAATAACGTCAATCCCAGGCTCGTTAGCAAGGGGCTTTGTAAAAAGGTAAGCAAAATTGCTTTTGTTTTATATGACATTGGTATTGCAAACAAACTTTTCACACCATTACCGAAATACGCAAATATTTGCTCCTTTTCCGTAAATGGTCGAGTTGCCTGGACGTGATAATCAGCAAAACACGACGGTGATCGGAACAATACTCGCGCCTCTCGAGCAAAGGCAAAGCGCCACCCTTTGCGCAAAACACTGATATACAAAAAGTGTTGATTAGCCACGATAAAGCTAGGGAAATGAATGGCATGAGCCAATTCACTTCTAATAGCGAAAGCGGCACCTAAATGACTGAAAATATTATTGCCACTTTGGTGCTGAAGACGAACTTTATACCAGATTTCAAACATCGTATTCATCGCGTGTTCAAAAAGATTTTCGGCTTTCGCTGGTTGCAAATTTGCTCCAACTAATCCGACGCTTTTTTGGTCCTCAAGCGGTTGAATTAATTTCTCAATGACTTTGGGGTCTACCAAAGCCACGTCGGCATCAAAGCAAACGAGATAATCTGTTTCAGTCATAGAAAATAATTGACCAAGCCTGGTTGTTTGACCAAGTCGTTTGTGGCCATTGATGATCTCTATTTTTTTATTGCGCCGGGCATGGCGTTTAACAATTTCAAACGTATGATCACTAGGTGAATCACAAGCAACCACAATTTTTTTAAGCCTAAAAGTCTGGGTTTCCTGCTTTTTTATGTCTGATAAAAGATTTCCAATATTGGCTTCTTCATTGTAGGCAGGAATGCCGATGGTTACGGTAGGCAGCTTGTTTTTCATGAGGCAATTCTTCCGGAAGGTACTTTAAAAAACCATTGACTGACGCGATACATCAACGATGGCTTAAAATATGGTTCAGGGATAATAGTGGTTCTTTTCGGTTTTGGCGGGCGTTTACGCTCAACTGGTTTTTTGTAGATTTGCTTATGGCCCAAATCTGCGAGCGTTTCGTGCCAGAGAGTTAATGCTCGTGATGGGGGCAATTCCACATCAGCGAAGGTTATGATTTCTCCGGGCTCTATGGCTTTTTTAAGCACAGCGTTATCCATAAGGCTTATCGGAACAGCCTGAGAATGAGCGTCAATAAGCACTGCTTCTCCGCGCAATTCAAAACTACCAACAGCTTTAGCAAATTTATCGCCTGCAGCCAAGGGTTTTTTAGCAACTGCCACCACTTGCGCCACTGGCTTACCACCATTATTAAAAGTGTAACGTTGACTTCCCGTTAACACTTTCATGATTGTTTTGGGGATTTCCAAGTGACACAGGTGATACGGGCGAATAATAACGTAATGAGGACCATCTCCGAGCTTTAAGTATTGCAGGTAGGGTTGTTGTTTGCCTGAATGCCTGGCAACGATAAATACTCCAGCAGGCGCCGTGGGACTAACCACATAATCACTAATGGGTTGATGGTAGCTCTCAGCAATTTCAGCCAGGCGCAGCGCACCGTCTTCATGATTGATGCAATTAATGGCGGATAAGCCACGGCACGCGATGGTCGCACCTAAATTATTAGCCACTAAAACTTGTTCAACTTGCACTTTTGTACCGTCCGTAAATGAAGTCACCATGTTGAGGCTTATCCCTTGCCGTTTCGACCAATATTCCATGTCTTCACGAGTTGGATTGAGATTTAAAAATCGTTTGATGTTGCCATAGACAATGGGTTCAAAACCCATATCTTTAAGTTCAATATCGAGTGCTGCTAGTGTGCCGGGCTGATCACCCTCGGCTTCAATAACGGTTCCCTTTTGAGAGAGCTTGGTACCCGAGACAATGTGTAGTTCAGGATTCATGGTAACTACAGGCAAACCTTCGCGGATAACCGCTTCGATGACATCGGTGCCATGAATCGTATCGCCGGTGCATTCCACGACTAAATCAGATGACTTAATTACCTTGTCAATGTCTTGGGTTATGATTGAGTGAGGTACGGGAACGTTATTGACCCCTTGAATAGGCCGGCGCGTTAACACGCTGCTTACCTGAAGCTGTGGATGGTCGTTGAGCGCGTGGATTAACCCCTTGGCAATAAAGCCAGTTCCCACCACTCCAATACGATAATTTCTTGATGCTTGCATAGGCCTGTATATATAGTTATTAAAGCGTATTATAAGTCATTATATAGGTATACACAAGGCTATAAATACTTTAGAAATATATATAGAGGTTATGCTATTATTCATAATAGTATTATTTACTATACGCTTTGAAATTAGAAACGATTTTGCTCAAAATAAGTCTTATATATAGGTGAAACAGAGCTGAACAAACCTTGATTTGTGGAGTGCGCTCCTTGACATATAAGCTTATAACAATATATATATAACACTTATAAGCAAACATTTGCTATTCTTAGCCACCTATTCACTGCGCATGAAAAAAACAACATCCCTTCAGAAGAAGCTTTCAATCACGGTGGGAATTCCCGCGTACAATGAATCTGCTCATATTGCTGTTTTGCTCGAATGTATCCTGAAGCAGCAATTAAAAGACTTTGCGCTTGAAAAAATCATTGTCATTTCTGATGCAAGTGATGACGAGACAGTGCGCGCAGCAAAAAGCGTGGATGATTCGCGCATCAAGGTAATTGTGGGCAGAAGGAGAATCGGGGCTTCTCAACGGCAAAATCAAGTCTTTTCTCTTGCAAGAACTGATATTGTAGTTTTGCTTAACGCAGATATTTTGCCCGTGAACAAAACATTTTTGCAAGGACTTTGCTTGCCACTTATTTCGAAAGAAAACATTGGATTGGTTGGTGCCAAAATAATCCCCTTGTCACAAAATAGTTCATTAGTTGGTAAAGTACTCGACTGGCATCATGAATGGAAAAACGAATTGTTTCAAAAAATAAACCACGGAGACACTGTGTACATGTGTCACGGTAGAGCCCGAGCTTTTTCAAGAAAATTGTATCGTAAACTTCGTTGGCCGGGAATTGCCGGTGAAGACGCCTATTCGTATATGAAAGCCAAGCATTTTGGCTTTGATTTTGCTTTCGCGCCAATCGCTAGGGTTTGGTATACCTCTCCACAAACATTAGAAGACCATATGCGTCAAAGCTCTAGATTTTTCCTCGCCAAAAAATCAAAAAAGAAATTGTCCCCAGCTAAAAATCAGGTGAATTGGTATCACATTCCCAAGATTCTCTTGGTACTTTCAGCAATTAAAGCAGTGGTTTCTCATCCCGCTTATGCACTCATCTATGCGCTCCTATTGAGTGTAACACTAACAAAATGCATGATGGTCCCAAACAACAAGAAATTGCATCTTTGGCAAATGTCGCCAACCACCAAAAACTTTTCGTACGACAACCTCTAAAATCGAGCCAGTTTTTTTAGCGAGAGAACTTGCTTAAGGTGAGCGAATCAATTGCGCGGTGAAGTTTGTGACTGTTGTCCGAGATTATTTCCAAAAATTGATGCGCACTCTTTTCCCAGGTGAATTCTTCTGACCATTCCCTTGCGTTTGCAGACATCGTTGACCGTAAGCTTGAGTTAGTTAATAGCGAGAATAAAGCTTGAGAATAGCCTTCGATATCACCCATGGTAATAAGTAAGCCAGTTTGTCTGTGCTTCACCGAATCGCGCAAACCGGGGACATTGGCAGCCACTACTGGTGTACCGCAGGCATTGGCTTCAATGGTGGTTATGCTCCAGCCTTCCATGGACGAAGGGTTCATGACGGCCCAAGCCTTTTGATACAACGCAATTTTTTCTTGTGGCGTAATGTAGCCGGTAAACGAAATCACCGACTCGAGATTATAGAGGCGAACCAGCTTTTTTAGTCGATTTGATTCTTCGCCGTCACCCGCAATCACAAACGTAACTTTGGGCAGGCGTTGCTGGAGAGATCGAGCACAGGCAATTAGATCGGGAAGGCGCTTGTAGGCTTTCAATCTGCCAACATACACAACCAAGGGTTCTGGCGATTTTTCACCAGGCACGAATTCATCGAGGGAAATGCCATTGTGCACGATAGGCACGTCGTGAACTTTCAAACCAAGTCGGCGAATATCTTTTTTAGTTGAGTCTGAAATCGTCACAATTTTTGAGTTGCGATATACGTAGGGCATAAGGTGGGCTTCTAAAAATTGAGCCAACCAAGAAAATGGCGGGAATAAATGTTCTCTAAAAATTTCTTGGTGGACATGATGAATCAATAAGATTACAGGCGTATTGGTATAGAGTGCGCTGAAGAATGGTATTCCATTTTCACAATCGAGAATGCAATCGAATTTGCCTCTAAAGCGGAAAACATAGTAGATCATGGCCCAGAAATAAACGGTCACGAAGCCGCCTCGCCTAATAATATTAACGCCATCAATGGTCTCTTCGCGCAAATTATGAAGATCGTTCCCACAAAAAAGGGTTACATGAGCGCCGTTTTCCACCAAGCGTTTGCCCAGTTCTTGCGCATAGACTTCGGCTCCCCCACCCCAAACGTGTTTGGTGTCGCGCCAATTGAGCACGAGAATTTTCAGCCGATTATCTTTTACTTCATGAATTGCATACGAGGGTTTAAACAGGCCAGCAACATCAAGGAGATGTGGTTTTGCATAGCGCAACATAAAAAAGACCAAGCTTGAAGTAAGAAGTGCTGTGGCATAGCTGAAGTATGCGTATAAACTAGACTCTAAATCCCACGAGAATATCGAAAGCACATAAACATACAACAAGGTGAGGACAAGCGGAGGCAGCGCAAATAAATATTCTTTTAAAACAATTTGGCTGTTAATAATATACGCGGTCAGCGTAATCATGCCAGCGGCCAAGGTGTAGAAAAATAACCATTGAGCCACACTTTGATTGCCGCCAGAAATGATTTGGGATAAAGGCGTGGCAAACAAAAAAGTAACTCCGATGCAACCCAGCACAAACGCGCTTACTGCCGCAAAACCTTTGCGGAAGATGGGACTCACTTTGCGAGTGCCCGCCTTTGCAGCAAGTGCGGGTAAGAAAATGCTCGATAAAATCCCACCGCCCATAATCATGCTTTTGCCTGCCACAGACAAAAGCCCCCAAGTTCCAATGCCGGCACTATCCAAAATATGATTCGCCATAATCACATCGATTTGTGTCATAACCAATAACGCGGCTGAAACTAATCCTGCTTGGGCCAAAAACAGGCGCATTTCTGTTTTGAGTGATTTCTCTAACAATAAAGAAGGCGTCGCCACTTTTTTCTTGGAATAGGTGAATATAAATGCAACGATTGTAGAAATGAAGATTGAAAAGGTTAAGCTGGCGAGAGAGACAATATAGGAATGGGTAAACCAAGCAGCTAGTAAGGCAAACAAGATTTTGGCGATACCCTCCGTTGCCATAACTACACCCATGGCATCAAAACGGAACTGACCCTGAAGAATTCCTTTGTAATACGATGAGGTGAATAGCAGTATTATGGTGGGCACGAGCAATATGAATGGTGTAAAGGCGTTGATGTGAAAATATTGTTGCATCACCGGAATGGTAATGAGGTAGGCACCCAAAATAAGACTCCCGATCGCAACGCTGTATTTACGAGCAAGCCTTAAGACAGATTCGATGCGCGACTGGGATTTTACTTGAGAAAACTTGGCTAAATAGGTGATTAATAATAATTGAATTGCATTCGTGGGCACCGACAATAACATGAAAAACGCAGTGAACAAACTAAGTCTGCCAAAATCAGTTGCTGCCAATTGGTTGCTCAATAACACGACATACCCGTAGTTGGCCGCGTAGAATATGGCTTGTCCAATAAAATACTTGACTGTTTTTACAGTAGTCAAACCGTTTTGTTTTGCACTATACAGTGTTTCGTTGTGTTTCATAGTGCATTTTTAGATAATGAAAACGTAATCGACTCCCCTGATCCTAGATGGAGTCCATGAGTAGTTTTTTCCCAATAGTGAGGTTTAACCATGATTTGATAGAATGCCTTCCAGGCTGCAATGCTCATCATCAGCCAATAAATCGGGATGAGATAGCAGTATTTAATGAGTGACCATTGCTCCCGCTTGGCATTTCCAATCATGTAGTAGTAGAGATACATGAAGTTTCCTAATACTAGTGCGGTGAAACCTAGATAGAAAACTGGTCCAATAAAGAGAGATTCTATAAAAGCTCCAGCAGTTGATCTTAGAGTGAAATACACAATCGTGGTTATCCACATGATCGGATTGATTATGAGTGACAACACTTTGCCACCGACAATTAATTGAAAAAAGAGTAAGTTAGGATTATGCCAGTCACTTAAAAATTCCTGAGGTGATCGCATGTGCACGAGATACGTTTGGATATAACCTTTGATCCAGCGTGAACGTTGCCGGAACCAATTAGCTACGTCCGAATTAGCCTCTTCATAGGTGGTGCTATCTAAGATCATGGTGCGATAGCCATATTTAACGAGGCGCATGCCCAAGTCACAGTCTTCAGTGACATTAAACGGATCCCAGCCAGAAAGAAGTTTTAGATCCGAAACTTTGAAGTGGTTTGAAGTGCCTCCCAGGGGAATAGGCGCATTGACGCTATGCATCCCCGGCAAAATGACATCGAACCATAAGCTGTATTCAGCCGTAAAAAAACGAGTTAAAAGATTTTGTTCTGGATTGTAGTAATTCAGTTTTGCCTGTAAACACACAATATTTTGCTTGCGTAATTGATTGAAGGCAACGATGCTTTTTTTGAGTTGCAATGGATCTGGCACGTCTTCGGCGTCATAGATAACCGCATATTCACCCTTGGCTTTTTTGAGTGCGTAATTGCACGCTTTGGGTTTTGTCTTTGGTTGTGCATCGGGCACGATAATCGTTCGAAAATAGGCAGGCAGGCTCATGCTTTTCACTTTTGCAATAGTTTCTGTATCGTCTTCTTCAAGAATAAGCATCACGTCGAGTTTGTCTTTGGGATAATCAATTGCCTGAATTGCTTGAGTAAATTGTGGGATTACCTGCCACTCTTTATAGAGTGGACACATGATTGAATACATAGGCCATGGTTTGTCATAGGCTTCAATTTGCTTGGGGGTAATCTGTATCGCCGGATTTTTTTTGAATGCTGCCCGGATTAGATATAAATTGAATAGCAAATCAAGAAAGTAAAAGGCGGTAATTAGTGAGACCGTGACGGCCAAGGATTTTTGCCAATCAAATACAAATAAAAGTGCCACAATCGCAATTGCCATCACAAAGAGCGCAATTTGTTTAATAGTCAACGTTTGAATGGCTGCTTGAGAATAATGCAAATCAGTGTGGGTATCGAAGCGCATTTTTTTCCACCCCACTTGACGCGTCAAACCTCTTGTTTGCACGTGCACTGGTTTAAGCGGCGACAAACGATGTTTAAGTGACAATAAAACCAATTCAATGCCAGCAGTAAAGAGATTATGTTTTCCTTTGCCATTTGAGCGCTGAGCATAGTTGATGTCGTGTGCAACAACGACAAATCCGGCATGAACGGCCTTGTAGAGAAATTCTATATCGAAACTCCAGGTTGAGGGGTGTAGATCAAGTGACGCGAAGGCATCGGTGCGAAATACTTTCAATCCTGCTTGCACATCGAAGTCGAGTCCAAACAATGCTTGTCCAAATACTCGTCTGAAAAATTTGGCTAAAGATTTTTTTAACCATCTACCCTTTTTGGAATAATTGCGCTGGGCGACCACAATATCAGCAGTATTCAGCTTGACCAGCATTTCCGGAATCATTTCTGGCGGGTAGGCGTTGTCTGCATCGATATAGCAAGCAAACGGTGTAGTGACCGTTTTTAAACCTTCATGCAACGAGTAGCCTTTTCCTAAGGGACCGCTTTTTGGCAAGATTGTGATGGGATAATCTTTAGCCAGGCTGGAGAGTTTTTGGCTCGAGCCATCTTCAGAAGAGTCATCAACCGCAACAACTTGATAGGGTATCTTGGCGTAAGAGAGCGCTTTGTGTAAGCGCAAAAAGAAGGCTTCGAGTGTGTAGCGTTCGTTGCGCACTGGAACGACAACGGTTAGCAGGGTTGAAGAGGGCATGGTATAAGCCTAGAGATATATATAAGAGGCTGTATTCTATCACATACTAATCTTATAATAAAACCGTAAATAACTATATTCAGAAGATACAAACCCTTAAATACATGCGTGTTATAATCACCCCATTAAATATAGTTATAGCAATAAATATAACCATCACTGCATCATGTCTAAAATTCATTTAAGTGTCATCATCCCCGCCTACAACGAAGAGGAAAATTTCCACACTGGATCATTGGAATTGGTATACACCTTTTTGAAAGGTGAAAGAAAATCGTTTGAAATGCTTTTGGTAAATGACGGCTCTACGGATAAAACCAAGCGATTGCTAACTGCCTTTGCTCGAGACAAGAAAGAGGTGCGTGTCAAAACCATTCCCCATGCGGGCAAAGGCCAAGCATTAATTGCTGGCATGCTCAGTGCAAAAGGAACGTGGCGATTGTTTACCGATTTTGATCAGGCGACTCCGATAACCGAGCTTAATAAGCTTATGGGTTATACCCAAAAAGGCTACGATATTGTGATTGGTTCAAGAACACTTGGCAAGGCAAAGCGCCATAATGACCCAATCTATAGACGGTTTATGGGTTGGGGTTTTCGGATGTTGGTGCATCACTTGATTTACAATGGCATAAGCGACACGCAATGTGGCTTTAAGCTTTTTAGAGACAAAGTCGCAGTGCAATTATTTTCAAACTTGGTTGTCTGTGGTCAGTCGAAAAAAGAAACGAAAGCGTATACAGGAGCCATCGATGTCGAGCTATTGTTTCTAGCAGCAAAAGAAAATTATCGAGTTAAAGAAGTGCCCGTGTTTTGGCAACATGTGTACTCAAATCGGGTCAACCCCCTACGGGATTCTTGGCGCATGTTTGTGGAACTCATTAAAATTCGCTGGACACACATGAGTGGTGGTTACAACGAAACAAATCGAGTTACACTTTCAATTGATGCACGCCAGAGCAGTCTTTAAGCGCGCGCAAAAATTTTCTATAAACCCCCCGCGAGTTTCGCACCTGTTCATGCACACATCATTTGGTGGGTAGAAATATTGTTCGAGCTAAGCGAGAACTAACAGCTAAGGTACGTCCCTGCCTGCCTGCCGGCAGGTCGTTTCATTCGAAGAGTATTACAGAGAATGGAATTCGTATAAAAAATTGCGAAATATAAAACATGAGGTGAAAGCACTGTCTTGTTTAGGCTGCAGTGGTTTTGGCAGCATTGTGTTTAGCCAGGCTTTTAGCCGATTTGTAGACACCAACACGAAGAGCTTTGCGCCCAATTCGATCACGTAAGTAGTAAAGCTTGGAGCGATGGACTTTTCCTTGCGACTTGACTTCGACTTTTTCAATAAAGGGTGAGTTGACGGGGAAAATACGCTCGACACCAATGCTGCCGGTTGCGATTTTTCTCACGGTGAACGATTGGTTTTCTTGACGTCCGCTAATGGCAATAAGTAAGCCTTCGAAAATCTGGGTTCTGGTTTTTTTGTCTTCCACGATGGTCTGGTGCACTTTAAGCATATCGCCAATATGGAATTTTTTATCGTTGTGTGTGAATTGTAGGGACATAGCTTTTTTTGTATTAAATTATTGTTCGCTTATTTTCACGCAAAGACGTATTCTAACAAGACTCGCCCCCAAGCGCAAGCAGCCGGGATGAAGTGGGAGATAGATTTATTTCTTAATTCAGCATTTATTGATACATAGCCTCAAAATTTAAAGGAGGAGCAGGATACCTAATATTTATCGGATCATCCGTTTCCCACAAACCGCCTTCCCATCTCAAGCTGTAAATTAATTCGTCAATATTATCAATATTTCTCCCTGAAGCAAGCTCTAGATACTGACGCATTAACTCCTTAAGCTCTTTATCTTGATTGATGGCAGAGCCATTTCCTGATAAGCATTCGTCAACTAATGCTGGCCAAGACTCCATCAACATCCAGGAAGAGAAAAAGGTATACCAACTTTCCAAGTTGCTATCAGGAAAAAGAAATCTTGGATTTAGCATTCGATTCTCAACTGTCAGCCGACCAATACGCAATATATCTTGGTGACTCCAACCATTCGATTGCCATTCAAGCATTTTATTAATAAATTCTGTCTGAATTTCCGAATTATCAAAGAATGTTAAATCAGGATTTCGCTCAAAAGAATTAATAACTGCAAAACCAAATTTATATAATGGATTGACAAAATTTCCATCGCCATCCTGTGCGTAGTAGCTATCGATGTCTCCCCAATACTTAGTGTCAAAT
Organism: uncultured Pseudomonadales bacterium; assembly: GCA_964441155.1. Lineage (GTDB taxonomy): Bacteria > Patescibacteriota > Microgenomatia > UBA1400 > RBG-16-45-19 > CAYYKL01. The sequence goes on along the minus strand of CAYYKL010000004.1, from coordinate 6,300 downwards.
ATGTAAAATGGATCATAGAGTGCAAACGCCTCCGCTTTGAGTGTTTCCATGCGAATTCTGGTTTCTAAATCGTAATTCCCTGCAGATAAATCAATTAAATGAATTACTTCATGTATGGCAGTTTTCCGTTTTGCTCCGAGATCGCCTCTAAAACTTGTGAAATTTAATCCAAAGCCTATCACTTCTTTTGATGGGTCTACATATGCAAAAACATGACTCGCTGTTCCTGTTTCTGAAACCGATCTAACAACTCTCGTTGTATTTGATCCAAGAAGAAGAGTTGCAGTTTTCGTAAAAATTCTCGCATCATCTTCGGAACGTTCATTCCTAAGTCTGACATTAATAAATGGATTAATAGGACTTTTGGTTTGGCCGCTGCGGTCCATCAGTTCTTGGAATGAAGTTGGATATAGCACTCTTACTTCACTAGCGTATATTGAGGCAATTCTAGAATATTGTTCTTGTGCTCGAGATAGGGATTCTCTAGCTACTTGAGGAGGTTTATTGTCTTTATAGTCTTCCTCTGTAATTTCAATTCCAGTATTTCCCCGTACTTGGAAGAGAGAATCTGCTTCTTTCGATGCAAAAGCATGCACGTTTCCTGAAGCAGAAAAATTTTCTTTTTGGTCTGTATGAATTGCCTCTGGATCATAGATAACTGAATGCAAATCATGATTAATTGGAGTCATGCCGCCTTGTGCATTATCAGGGGTACCCAAAAAAGATAGCAGCACAAGACTCAGCAGGCCATAGCTTGAAAATGTTCTAAGCGTTCTCCGCCTTAGGGCATTGATATGAGCTATAATCGATTGTTCTTGATTTAATTCATTTTTCATATTTTAAGACTGGAAAATTCACAGCAGCGAATTGTAATATATACTATAGGACTTATCAAGTCATTGAAAAACAAGAGTGAAAGAAGAGAAGCTTACTTTATTAATGAAGCGTGGAGAAATTCTACAAACAACGCGTGGGGTTTAAGGGGTCTAGATTTATATTCGGGATGTCCTTGGGTGCCCACAAAAAATGGATGCACGTCTTTTGGCAGCTCGATGAGTTCAACCAAGTTTTCCTTGACTGATCGGGCTGAGATGACTAAACCGGCTGACTCCAACTCTTTAGCAAAAGCATCATTGAATTCATAACGATGGCGATGGCGCTCGGAAGTTAGCAACTCGTCCGACGGTCGACGGTCGATGGTTGAATACTGACCATGTTTTTTGTAGGCCTCATAGGCAATAGTTCCAGGCTTAATCAAACACTCCCATGAACCTAATCGCATGGTGCCGCCATAGGCTCTGTTTTCCAAAATCCGCTCTTGTTCAGGAATCATATGAATCACTTGATGTGCTGATTTTGGATTTACCTCACTGGTATGGGCGTCTTTCCAATCAAGCACGTTTCGCGCATACTCGACCACAGCCAATTGCATGCCATAACACAAACCTAGGTAGGGAATTTTATTTTCCCGTGCATACGTAATGGCTTCGATTTTGCCTTCAACTCCCCGCTCACCCCAGCCGATAGGCACAATGATGCCATCGACCCCCCTCAATTTTTCAGCAATCAGTTTTTCAGTTTCTGAATTGATGCCCACGATATTGAGGTTTGTGTTTAATGATAGTGCGGCGTGATCGAGCGCATCATAGAGAGCGGCGTATGAATCTTTGAGATGATAATCGCCTGTCGCGAAATATTTACCCACAATGGCAATGGTGGTGGTTTTAGTCTTCGGTTTCAGTATGCGCTTCACTAAATCGTGCCAATCGTCGAACTTGCTTTCAGCTGCTTTGATGGAAAGTTCATGGAGTAGTTTCTGATCAAACTTTTGATCGGCAAAAAGTAAAGGTAATTCATAGACACTCTCGACGTCGGGCGCGGTAATAATATGATCTGATTTGACTGAGCAAAAGAGCGCAAACCGGTCGCGTCTGCGCTCATCCATGGGTTTGACTGAGCGCGCAACGATGAAATCAGGTTGAATACCCAAGGAATTCAGAGTGCGCACCGATAATTGAGTGGGTTTAGTTTTGGGCTCTCCAATGTGCGGTGGGGTGGGAAGATACGACACGTGCACATGCACGACCGTTTCACCACTGACATATTCTAAAATTCTGGCGGCTTCGTAATACAGCGCGTTTTGATACTCCCCGACGGTTCCCCCCAGCTCAACAATGACCGTATCGGCAGCATCGTGCTTGGCGGCTTCGCGGATGCGACGGATGATTTCGTCGGTCACATGAGGAATGGTCTCGACGTCTTCACCGCCATAGCCAAAGTTGCGCTCGCGGTCAATAACACTTTTGTAAATTTGCCCCATGGTCAAGAAATTGGGTTTGCCCAAATCTTGACTCAAAAATTTTTCATAGGTGCCAATATCCATGTCGGTTTCGGCGCCGTCTTCGCACAAGAAAGGATCTCCGTGTTCGATGGGGTTAATGAGGCCTGAATCGAGGTTGAGGTAGTTTTCGCACTTAACGACCGTTATTTTTAGGCCGCGGGATTTAAGCAGAAGTGCAATTGAAGCGGTGACGATGCCTTTGCCGACACCGGAGAGGACTCCGCCGGAGACAAATATGTAGTTTAGCGGTGTTTGGCGAGGCATTTCTCGCTTATTGTATCAGGCTCAGGTCATCTGTCTAGCTTGGGAGGAGAACTTCCGCAAAAAGCTGGGCGGTGGAAAAGGTGCGGAATTTAAGGCAAAGCGATTAATTAAAGGACTAAGGGCATACCTTGTTTTGATCTGTTCCATTGAGATAACACATGCCTTTTCCGTCATTAGCACACCAATAAAATGAGCACTCACCCATGCATTGATCTGAACTCCTGCTTTCACAGGATTCCTCACCACATATCTGCTCAATAGGTGTAGCTGCATCATAACAAGCCCCATCAGATTCATTTCGTGAGCACATCAACCAATTACAATTGCTATGACATGCCGATTTATCTCTTTGACTACACGAAAGACACATAGTCGGATCAGCTTCTCTTAGGGCTCTTCCCTGTTGATCGCAACGTATACATGCGCTGGTCCAAGGAAGTGTTAAAGGCCCATATTTTTTATCTGGGACAATCCACCCAGATTCGGTGCAGGCATGATCGTATCGGGGCAGGTATTCCCCCATATCTTCTAGCGTTGAGTAATATGCCTCATTTGATACAGGATATGGGAGGCTTGGTAACGATTGGAAGTAGGGGTTCATAGCGCCGAGATTCATTTGCCCAAGATTTGTATTAGAAAGCGGTCTTGGATCATTATGCGTGTCTATGCGCAAGTCAGCATCTGGGTAATAATCGTTTAAATAATGACTCAATGGTTTAACCACGCCCCAAGTGTAATCATGAGCATATAACTTCTGGTCATATTCAAATGCCAATAAAGCGTGAGGGTTGGCTCCCATAGGGCTCTCATAAGTGTTGGCTACGTTGACCCTAAGCACATTCACATCACTTACTTGGGCATTCATCCACACGCCATAATCGGCAAAGTTACCGCAAATATTTAGAGCTTCATCAAAAACCGAGGCTACTCGATAGTTTGGATTTGTATAGCCATACGTAGCTGAGTAGTATTCTGATTCTGTGTCTTTGAAAGAGCTTACTAAGCTGCTAGCATAGTCGGTTTGTTGAGCCTCAAGTCGATCGATCTGTTCCCATAAATTAAGATATTTATGACTATAGGGGTATTTTTGTCGAGGAACCCCAACCAGTTGTGAAAGCAAAGTAAAGTCATCAACATTAACGTCTGGAACTGTTAAGGGGTTGACAAATTCGGTTAACATTTCGTATTGCCGTGGGCTGTCGTAGATATAGGCATAGGTGTCGTCTATCATTTCTTGTGGTTTGCCAAAGTTATGATAGATCCATGCCAGGTTTTGGACGGTTTGATTTGAATAGTCATACTTTTCTCCCGTGTTCTGATCCGAAGGTAGTTTAATTCCAAAGGTCTTATCAAAATATCGTTGAGTGTTGAGCAGAGGAAAAGGATCTTTTTGTCCTGCTGCTGATTGAAGGTATCCGGGAACAAGAAAGGCAGGGTTAGAGGAGTACGGCTTAACGGCATCTGCTTGTTGGGAAGTAAACTCACAGGCTGGCTTACCCGTGACTCGTGATGCTCCCACACACTGTTTGCCGAGTTGACATGGTATCGAATATAGAGCGCCATCTTTGCACTGAGTAATATTCATTCGGTCATTAATGTCACATACCGTCTCACCGCTATTAAATGTCCCATAATCCGTAGCGCATGCTTGTTCTTGATAATTACAATAACTTGGGGCACATTGGATATCATTACCGGACTTTTGTGACTTGGTTTTCATGCTACAGGTGCCACTTCCACAGACATTTTGGCAATAGCAATCGTTGACTTCTTTAATGCATTTGTTGAATGCACACGTAAAACCACTCCGACACTCAAAACTTTGACTCCCAATGGTCAGCCCGCACGTTTGACTCTCGTCCATTACTTGGATATTCGGGGAACGTGTGGGTTGGACACTGGGTGCGGGTATATTAGCTGGTTGGCTGGCCAGTATGTCTATTGGTGCGGGCGTGGGTAGGTGTTGGTTGCTGCAACAAATAGCGGAGGGAGGACAAGTGCCGGAGCCAGATAGTTTGCCCAAGAGGCCGCAATGAGACACGCCGTAGTTGCAGGTGTTGCCGTTAACAATGCAGGTAGGTGTTGACGTAGGTGCCGGGGTAGGAGCAGCCTTACACTTGCCTGATTCGCACCCATAAGTGCAGGTGGTCCGAGTGGGGGCTGAGGTTGCGTTAAAGCAATAGAGTGAGTCGGTGCCTTCGCAGGTATAGCTGCCCGTAGCGCAGAGTGTAGGCGTGAGAGTGGGTAAAGGAGCTATAGTCGGCACATTCTGGGGACTGCAGCATATCCCGCTTGGTGGACAGGTGCCTGCTCCTGGTAGTTTATTGAGTAATCCGCAGTGAGACACACCGTAGTTACAGGTATAACCCGTGGTGTGGGTGCAGGTATAGACAGGTGCAACGGTAGGGGTGGGCAGGGGTCGAGGGGTGTTGGTTGGCGGAATCGAAGCGCCGCAACACACAGCTGAGGGAGGACAAGTGCCGGAGCCAGATAGTTTGCCCAAGAGGCCGCAGTGGCTCACTCCATAATTACATGTGTTACCAGCAGTATTGACACAAGTATAGCTGGGAGGAGGGGTATTGGTGAGCAAAGGTCTGGGTGTATTTGAAGGCGGAATCGAAGCGCCGCAACACACAGCTGAGGGAGGACAAGTGCCGACTCCGGGTTGTTTGTTCAATAATCCGCAATGAGACACACCGTAGTTGCACGTATTGCCACTACTATTGGTGCAGGTATAGACAGGTGCAGGGGTATTAGTCGGGGGAGGTTTAGTTGGTTGAGGCGGAGATGTGGGAGGCATGCAATCTGCGGTGGTCGAGCAGGGAGTCCCATGGGGGTCGGTCGAGCTCACACAGACCACTCCCTGGCAGCGACTATACCACTGAGGTTGAGGTGTGGCGGTGGGAGGTGTAGCTGCGCCACAGTCGGTGTTATTCGAGCATTCGTTATAGTTATGGGAGCATGATGGAGGTGAAGCAATCGTGGCACAAGTCTTGTTTTGGCAAATCTTGCAGGGTTCGGCAACCGCGGCTTTGCCCGTTATATTCTGTTGCTGTTGGATAAATCTGATAGAAACGGTTGTTGCTACCGAAGCTACGGTTACAACTCCGATTGCAATAATTACGGTCAGCGCAGCGAAGCCTCTGGAAACCCGCGCACAAGCTTTTAATCCCCCATGGTTTGGGTGGCGATATAAGCCATTTTTGGAAACAGTGTCCAATCTATATCTCAGATACTTCATACCTCAAACTATCACTTTAATCGAGCTTTACACAAGATACGCTTAAGGATAATGCTTTATAAGTTTTTTGTCGCTTTCTCCCTGACCCACCTACAGATGACAACTTAGGATAATTTTTGATACAAAAAGAGACAGCTACCAATGATTCAGAAAAGAAACTGTCTCTCATGTCTATCCTGCCTACAACTAGAAACTTTTTACAACAGCACGTTGAGCCATTTGCTGCTTACCCAATTATGGATCGTGTAGGAGATAAGGAAGACACATGAACCAAAAGTCAGATAGGATAGTGACTTGATGCAACAAACAGACACTACCTAACCAACCTCAATCAACAAACACATCAATCCATTACCTTGTGATGGCTAAAAGTAGAGAGAATGCAGGTTGCCTGGTCAGGCTTTCTCCTGCTTGACAGACAGGTTGTAACTTGCTTACGCTACTCTATATACAG
>CAYYKL010000003.1:80773-116338 GCA_964441155.1 uncultured Pseudomonadales bacterium | reverse complement strand
TTATTGCCGCGTTTCGCTTAGGCGAGTAACAGTAGATTTTGAAGCAGCAATGCTTTTTTCTTCAGGCATGCTTATGATAGGCTGTAGACATGCCACGCTTACTCCTGAGTCTTGTTGTATTTGCCTTCTTGGCTTGTTTATCTCCATTAGCCCATGCGGCCACCTATTATCTCTCCCCTTCAGGCAATGACACAGCCAATGGCTCAGCAACTTCACCCTGGAAAACAATCAGTAAAGCCAATGGCAGCGCGACAACTGGAGATACGATCATTTTCAAAGACGGCACATACACCGGAACAGGAAATGCCTACACCACGATCACCAAAGCCAACACCACATGGAAAGCAGAAAACAAACACAAAGCTATTGTTGATGGAGGGTTTAAACCAGGTGATCTCAATAACAACTGGAATAATATTGTATCGGTTTGGAACAGCAAATGCTCAAATATTGGTGAATACACACCTCTTTTAAGAGTGCAAAACACACACCACGTTGTCATAGATGGATTATTTTTGCGAAATTCTTGTGGAAGAGGTTTGGGAATTACGGCCACACCAAAAGAGGCAAATCAACCTATTAATCGCATCGACGATATTACCATCCAAAACACCAGGATAGATTGGAGTCTCAACTCAGGATTATTAGCCGAGCCTGCAAACCAAAATCGAGATCATATGGTGAATTTTAAATTTCTCAACAATGATATGACTCGTGTAGCTATTGGCGATGAATATAATGTTCGAGTGGCTGGAGCCTGCCAACCCAAGGACACCCCTGAAGCTCAAAAGATAAAAAAGTACTGCGTCAATATTAGCGCGGCCATCGGTGGCACGAATACCCTTTTCAAAGGCAATCTCATTGCCTGGGGTGAAGGTGAGGTGTCCCCACAGCCTGGCACCAAAGGACTTATCTTCGAAGACAATATTTTAGTGGGCAACAAAAACAGCTTTTATACCGGCATGGTCGAAGATGCTATTGCCCGTAATAACCTCTTTTTCGCCCCTGAAAATAAAAAACCACCAGCTGGTGGCGATGAGGATGAAGAATCAACCGGGTCATGGCGGTTTGGTTTGAGAAACGAAGCGGGCCATGTTCGATCGGGTGGTCGAGTTACCAACACCAATATTGCCATCTACAATAACCTCATCATTAACACTTTCTTCTTTATAACGGGCTCAAACAACGATCATATCGGCGACAACAGTCAGATTTACTTCGGTAACAATACGCTCGTTGCTGGCCCTGCTTTGGACAATATCATAAGCATAAGCCATGCCGCCAAAACCGGAGTCGGTGATCCGAAACTAACTGGTATTATCGAAAACAATATTTTCGATACGAGCAAAAATCGTGCGGCCATAGTCAAAATTGGCTTGAGTGATAACGACCAATTGACGATTAGAAACAATATTTTTCCCCAAGGAGCTCCAAGTGTCGCGCAAGGCAATGGCAACATAATCACCAATAATTCGGGTCTCGCAAATCCATCAGAAGCGCTCAATCTCACCTATCCCAACATTGGCCCAGAAACAATTGACATAGAAGCATTGAAACGAAATGTTATCAAAACAAGCAATTATTATTTGACCCAATCCAGCCCCGCAATTAATGCTGGCTCCACTGCCGGAACGGCCAGCGACACTCAAGTGCCTCAAGGAGTGAGAACAACAGATTTTTTGCGAGCCAATAGGGTTGGAAATCCCGACATTGGCGCCATTGAATATGATGGTGTGCTCCCACCCACACCCACACCAACAGAATGGGATTTTAACGCGAATGGAACAGTGGATATTTTTGATTTTAATCTGTTTGTAAAACGCGTATTGTCTGGATCTAATTCATGGTCCAATCTTGCTGATTTTATTTCAGCCTTTCGATTGGGCGCGCAATAACTCACCGTGAGACCGCGCTACTAGTGTCGTGTGTCACTTTCATGCTAGGCTGTCCGTATACATGCGTCGTAAAGTCTTTACCCTACTATTTCTAATTCTGATTGTTTACCTGAAACCAGAGAGTGCAGAAGCTGCCACCTACTATCTCTCTCCCTCGGGTAGCGACACTGCTAATGGTTCAGCAGCTAGTCCCTGGAAAACGATTAAAAAAGCTAACACAGCCGCCGCGTCTGGAGACATCATTATCTTAAAAAATGGGGTGTATTCAGGTGCGGATCAAGCCTACCAAACCTTAAGCAAAGCTGGAGTCACTTGGCGAGCTGAAAACAAACACCAAGCCATTGTTGATGGCGGGTTCCCCCCAACTTCTCTTAATGGCAGCTGGAACAATATTGTCACCGCCTGGGATTCTCGCTGTCAAAATATTGGCCAGTGGGCGCCACTTTTATCAGTTCAATCAAGTGGAATCCAGGTTGACGGACTTTTTGTGAGAAACTCTTGTGGCCGCGGCATGCTCATAGCTGACGATGTCAATAATGCAGTTATCAAAAACAACCGCATCGACTGGACTTTTGTCTCTGGTTTTTATGTAACCGGCGAAACCAACAACCTCCAATTCATCGGCAACGACATGACTAGGATTTCTTTTAATGACGAATATGCCCATCGAGTCGCTGGTTATTGCTCACCTTCTGATCCCGACAGGCGATATTGCGTCAACATCAGTATCCACATGAGTGGTGAAAATACGATAGTTCGGGACAATTTGATCGCCTGGGGTCGAGGAGAAATTGCCATGACCGGCTCGCGTAACTTGCTCTTTGAAGGCAATATTATTGTAGGCAATAAAAACAACTTTTATAACGGTTGGGCTGATGGAGTTATCGTGAGAAATAACCTATTTTGGGCGCCCGATTCGAAAAACCACCCAGGCACTCATTGGGAAAAAAGTAATCGCAACGACAATGATTGGCATATATCATCTCGAAATGAAAACGATGATCGCTGGGTCAACTATGCCTCAGGCATGAACAACATCGTCTACTATAACAATCTCATTATTAATAACAGTTTTGCGTTCACGGGGTATCACAATGATTATGCTTCTAACACACTCAACGTCTATTTTGGCCATAACACGGTCGTCAGTGGACCCGAGACTGATGACTTCTTCAAGTTAGTCTTCGGAGCCAAACAGGGCGCAACTGGTGATGCGAAGTTTACCGGCATCATCGAAAGCAATGTTTTTGACACGCGAAAGAACGCGAACGCCAACTTTATTATTGGCTTAAGCGGCAACGACAGCGCCACGTTCCGCAATAATACGCTTCCTACAAATGCTCCCAATGCCGTCAAAGGAACTGGTGATGTGTATGCTGCTAATCCCGGTTTAGTCAACGGAACCGCAGTCATAAACTTCCCGATTCCTCCAATTGGCGCTGCAACTGTGGATGCCCAAGCAATCCGAGACGCAGTCAGCATTAATAATTATCGCTTAGTGAATTCGAGCCCTGCAGTCAATGAGGGCTCAACTGCGGGAGCTGTGGGCGGCATTCAAATCCCCTCCCTTGCCCGCACCAAAGATTATATTTTAGCGGATCGAATTGGTGTTCCTGATATAGGTGCATTTGAACTTAACGGCGTTCCTGGTCCAACGCTTACTCCAGGACCAACACCTACTCCGCCTCCACCAAGTGACTGGGATCTTGATAATGATAGCGATGTGGATGTGTTTGATTTCAACCGTTTTGTGCGCAACGTTATGACAAATCAGGATAGCTGGTCAAGACTAGCAAGTTTTGTGGCGGCGTTTCGGTTGGGCGCACACTAGATTAGTTTCTTTGACACAACCCCTTGCTTCAGGCAAACTAAAGGTGATGAATCGTTTCCAAATCAAAATTTTTATTGCGCTCGTGAGTTCAGCATTACTTCTCCCCGTCATTGCTCCTGTTTCGGCACAGTCAGGCTTGCACCAAAGTTGTGGCTAAAGACGGCAGTGGTGATTACAATACTATCCTTGCTGGACTAAATGCGATCTCAACCGGACAAACTCTGTGCATTAAAAATGGCAAATATGAAGAAGAACTAAACATCTCCAAAGCCAACATCGTCATCAATGCCTATATTGAATCCAATGGCGTCAAGCATCGTCCCGTCATAGATGGACGATATAACCGCTCGCTTCTCTCAGGTAGTGGCAATGGACTTCGTGTTCCCAATCCAGCTGGAGGCAATTACTTGCCCAATACTCCATCAGATGGCAAACCTGAAAATGCCACTATGTGGAAAGTTTTAGCGTCTGGAGTTACGATCGATGGTCTCACCTTTCAAAATATCGCAGGTCGAGCAGTTTCAATTGGAGCTCATAATGTGACTGTTCAAAATTGCAATTTCTATTGGCTCTATTCAACCGCAATCATGTCCAACAATACAAATGGAGATAGATTGAATAATGTGACGGTTAAAAATAATATTGCCCTTTTCGGCTCCGTTGGAAGTCTTGATGCGAGTCGACAAGAAACCTCTACCGCACCAGACCCCGCCAGTGGCGTTATGAAATTTGGCAATATGGGAGACAATCTCCTCGTATCAGGCAACTATGTTGCCTATGGCTATGGCGAGGGCATTAATATCGGCAAAGATAATCGACCAACTACAGCCAACCCTATTATCATTGAAAAGAATGTGGTGCACGACACCAGACACAAAATGTTATATGTTAACTCATCGCGGTTTACCCACGTTCGATCCAATCTCGCTTTTAGTTCTGACCCCATTATTATGCTTGGTGGCAGAGAAGCTGGTGGAAGCATTGGCATTCTAGATGAAAGTCCCAATAAAACAAGTTATCCCCATTCATATGACGTTTACTTTTACAATAATATTGTGGTAAATGGTCAAAAACATAACTTTGATATGGGCAGATCTCACAACAATTTGCAAAATATCTACATCGGCTTCAACACCTTTGTTGAAGGACCCAATACTACCCTCGATAATATGAATTCATCCAATATGCTGGGGCTGACCGGCATTATTGAAAACAACATTTTTTATGGACCGCTTGGTGCCACGGGCAATTACTATTCCATGGTGTTTCGCAATAATATTTGGCATCTTAATATTCCGCCAAACAACCTGATGGGTTTAAATAGCCAAAAGGTTGATCCTAAAATGGTCGATCCTGAATCTCTAATTCGAGCGATTAAATTCCCCGGTGAAGCAAGTGGCACTTTTCTAAATTTCACCGATCTTGAATTCCTGAGCAATGGCTATCAATCTGATTTTCAAACTCAAGACTATTCGCTCAACAGCAATTCACCCGCAATTAATGCAGCTAGCAATCGAACTGCAGCAGGTGGATTTACCCCGCCCCTTGAGGCATACACTTCCGATGTCTTGGGATCAGCCAGGGGAAATAATCCTGATATTGGCGCCATCGAGTTTGATGGGACGCCTATTACTCCAAATCCTGATGATCTCTCTCCCACTCCAGATACAGAACTAAGCCCTACTCCAGACCAAGATGAAGATTGGGATTTCGATAACGATGACAATGTGGATGTGTTTGATTTTAATCGGTTTGTAAAAAAAGTTATGGATGGAAATGATAGTTGGTCAAAGCTTGCAAGCTTTATTGCCGCTTTTCGCTTGAGCGCGCAATAAATCAATTTTCCCACTTGGAGATTCTAATTGATACCATTGCAGTCTCTCAGTCATTTTTCCTTTCATATGATGTGCTACTCTTAATTACAGATGAAATATGGATTGCTTGTAATCATAGCTTGCCTTACCGCAATCATAGTGCCTTTACCAGTAATAGCTGCAAATCGAGCAGACATCAATCAAGATGGCGCGGTAAACTTACTTGATGTGACAGCTTTTATAGCAAATAGGCTGGCAAACAATATCAACCTCGATGTCATTGCTGACGGCCGTGTTGATATTTTTGACTTCAATGCCATTCTTGCTTCACTCAATTATTCGCACTCCACTCCTACGACTACACCCCAACCAACGACAGATCCCTCACAAAAACCAACAAAAAAATGGCACCCAGGGCATTACTTACAATATAATGTCGATGAGCCAGAATATGATCATCAGGAAGCAGTAACCGATTTGGCAAAGCCGGGAAATGAAAAAATCAAAGGAATTCGATTTAGAATTATTTGGGGAGACATAGAGAAAAGCAAGGATGTCTATGATTTTTCCCTGGTGAGATCCCGTTTGAATGCAATTCCTGAGGGTAAATATGCCATTATTCACCTACTCGAACGTGACTATAAAGTGGAAACCTGCTCAAATGCCAACCTCCCTAAGTACATTGCTAAAACTAGCCTAGAAGGAAATAAAGGTTGCATCGCAAACTACTGGGACCCCGTGGTTACAGAAAGATTAGCCAAACTCTATCAAGTCCTAGGCAATGAATTTGATGCCCACCCAAAATTATTTGCCATTATCGGTGGAGAAACCACAGCCATTAGCATAGATGGAAATAAAAAGCTTATCGCGTACAACAAAATTGCTGACGCTGCTAACCAATACTTTCCCACCACTCTTGTCTTTCAAAACATTAACCACCTTTCTGGCGGAGGTGGTAAATGTGCCTTACTGGATCAACTAGCCTCCCATGCTCAAAGTAAAGGACTGGGTATATCCAATCCCGATAGTGTCGCCTGGGACAGTTTGCCATGGAATTGCGAAGGTAATGCAGAAGATGTTGCCACATTCTTTGGTGAAACAGATTCTGGCTCGAAACCAAAGCCTATGTATCAAGTATTTCGCAAATTCAAGAATACCATGCCCATCCTTACAGGTGGAGACACGAGTCAATGGGGCAATCCTGACAATCCCAAAACGTTCAATTCAGAAAAAATGGACATAAAAAACCTCGTGAAATACCACTATTTAAGTTCAGTAACTGGCTATACCCACAAAACCACTGATACTTTTGTCGAACCATATGGGGCCAATATCATGCTATGGAACAGTAGTTTTTGGAGTAAGGACTACGCCCCCAGCAAAGCGCTGCAAGATGAGTGGAAGACAGAAATGCTCAATTTAATCAACCAACCAGGCAATCAAACCAACCAAACCTGCCCAAGTAATATTAATTGTCAATAATGATCTAATTTTTTTGAAATCAGTCTATTTTTGTTAATTGATACCTGACACCGACACTTGGCTGAGATTGACATGATTCATGTCAGTATTTCACATGAGCGTGCGATATAAGCAATTATTCATGTAAGCTTGACAAGCAATCGCAATTTCTCCAGACTAACTCTGCGATGATTCGTTTTTCTTCTAAAGTAATTAGCCTCATAATTTGGCTTGCAACAGGTTTTTTGATCGCCAATCACGCTAGTCAAGTTTCTGCATACACCAACAATGGCACACTTTTATTTTCTTCAGATCGCGATGGCGATAATGAATTGTATGTGAGCGATTTAGATGGATCAAATCTTGAAAAATTGACCAATAATGCAAGTTCTGAAACTGGCGCTTCCTTTTCTCCTGATGGCTCAAAGATAGCTTATGTGGGCGACACCGACGGCGACAAAGAAATCTTTGTCATGAACGCGGATGGCACAAATCCTCAGCAACTAACTTCAAACACCGCTGACGATGCTTGGGTGGCTTGGTCACCAGACGGAAACAAGATTGCCTTTAGCAGCAATCGAGCCGGTAATTACGATATTTTTGTGATGAATGCTGACGGCTCAAATCAGACCGCCATAACCACCAACCCCAGCTTGGAGCGAGCTCCTGATTGGTCGCCCGATGGCACAAAACTTCTGTATACCGCAAAATATGCCAGTAACTTTCAGATCTATGTCGTCACGATTGCAAGTGGCACGAAAACCAATCTTTCAAATAATGCACACAATGATCAAGCTGCTGCTTGGTCAAATGAAGTCAATAAGATCGTTTTTAGAAGTGACCGGGATGGCGACATTGAAATTTTTGTGATGAATGCTGACGGCTCGAGTCAGACAAAATTAACAAACAACACCAGCGATGATCTTGGACCGGTATGGTCTTCAGATAGCTCAGCCATTTTGTTCAATTCCAATCGCGATGGCAATGACGAGATATATGCAATGAACCCAAATGGCACCAGCAAAACAAGGCTCACCAACAATCCTGCCAAAGAATTCGATATGTCACTTTTCAATGGAAACATTCCTCGCTCCCCCACCACCACACCTCAGCCAACCAGCACACCCATTCTCACACCGACACAAACACCTGGACCAACGATCACGCCTAATCCAACTGCAACTATAGGACCGTCCCCCACCACCACTCCTAATTGGGATCTCGATAATGATAGCGATGTGGACGTATTTGATTTTAATCTGTTTGTGGGAAAAGTAGTGAGAAGTGAAGAAAATTGGTCAAGGTTGGCAAGTTTTATTACGGCGTTTAGATCAAGCTCTCTCTAGCGATTGCCTGAAAACTGAATAACTTCTACAATGATTTCAAAGGCTTGATAATAAAATGAGACCATACTTGCTATTACTTTTCGGTAGTGCATTGAGCGCAGCAGCGCTGATAATGGCTACCCCATTTACCCAAGCTCAATCCGGGTGCGACTATACGATAGGCACCGGTGAGGAACACACCACATTTGAAAGTCTGAATCTCAATCAAACCGGAAGCAATCTGGCAGGAAAAGTTGTATGCGTCAGAAATAATAAAACCTATGGGAAAGTAGACATTCTAAAATCTGGCTCAAGTGATACGCAATGGCTGACTATCCGCTCGCATCCGCAAAACACCGGCAAGCCGCAGTTCACCTCAACTAATTCAGGGGCAGTGATAGACGTAAAGGGCAGTTACGTCATCGTCGACGGACTTGAAGTCACTTCTGCACTCAATGGTGACGGAATGGAGGTAGTGGGTACCGATCATGTGAAGCTTCTTAATGTCAAAGTGTCTGAGACCAAGGGACATGGCATACAAGTAATTGACTCTAGTTATGTTTGGGTTGATTCCTGTAACGTGCGAAAAGCAGTTATGTCTACAGGAAATCCAGTCGGTGAAAACGTCAGATCAAGTAACTCAGATCATGTCTGGATCACCAATTGCTTGATCACTGAGGATGGCAGTGGCAGAGGAGGAGTTCTCAATTCGGGGCAATCGAGTTACACCTATTTCCGCAATAACGAGCTACATTTGAATGACAGCAACAACTTACATCTCGGCAATGGCGAGCATGTAGTCTTTGAAAATAATTTAGTTTCTGGAGGATGTTCACCAGGCGGTACGGGCGCAGGTTTCTATAAACAGGCTGAAAGATACCCAAAAGACGCTGCGTCATACGTCTATAAACAAAATGATGTGACGGTGAAAAACAATCTGATTATTAATATGACCAAGGGAATAAATATCCTTGGTTGTCAGGTGCAGTGTATAGATCATGACAACAATAGAGAGACCGAATGCGTCAAGCAGCCTTGGAAAGCCAATGAACAATGCCCTTTTGACAATGTAACGATTGAAAACAATACGGTAGTAGGCATTGGAATTCCAAATTCTGATGGCAATGACGAAAATACTGAATATGCCTTGGCTCTTGAAGCCCATCAAAATCATCCAGTAGAAAATGTCCGTATTCGCAATAATCTATTTCATACAAATAACGGAACAGAAAAAGACCTGAAAAATCAGATGACCGGAGACTTGGTATTTTCCGGCAATATCTGGTCGGACGTGACTAATGCTCCCCAAGGTGACACTATACTAGCGAACTGGAGCAGCGTATTTACCGGGAATCCCAACTTGAGCACTTGCTCAAATGAGCGCAAAAACCCCAATCTTTATCAGGCAAGCACTTCATACGCAGGTAAAGGTGCCGATGTGTCTAAAGTGGGTATTGGTCGGGGAAGTGATGGACCTTATTTGTCCCCCACCCCCACTCCTGATTGGGATCTTAATGACGATGGCGAAACCGATGTGTTTGATTTTAATCAGTTTGTACGAAAAGTAATAAGGAGTGAAGAAAATTGGTCAAGGTTGGCAAGTTTTATCGCGGCATTACGGTCACTTTAGAAATCCTTGAGTGTGCCACGCTTGCACCAGTGCGTCATTTAGTGACATCATGAGTCTATAAAACAAAATATGAGAGCAATACAGCAACAAACCAGAAATACAGTCAAAGTCATGATGCTACTTGCATGTGTGGCTGCAATGACCGGAGTGCCGAAAGCGCAAGCGGTTGTTAATGGCAGAATTGTTTATTCATCTGATGTTGAGGGAAATAAAGAAATCTACACCATGAATTCCAATGGCACCGACATTCGCCGCCTCACTAATAATCCAGCGGGTGATGAAGGAGCCATTTGGTCTCCCGATGCCACTCAAATAGTTTTCAAAAGCAATCGAAATAAATCCACTGGTATAAAAAATGACTATGACCTGTTTATCATGAACGTCGATGGCAGCAATGTTCGAAGTATAACTAATTTCCATCCCTCACATGAACGAGGCGCCTCATTTCTTTCTGATGGCAATCGAGTTGCCTTCAGCTCAGACAAAGATGGAGATTTCGATATTTATTCAATCAAACTAGATGGTACCGACTTGCGGCAAGAGATCAATGTTACTGGATCGCAAACCACCACCCATTGGCATCCATCTGGCAACCGCATTGCCTTTACTAACAAAAACAATCAAAATATCTTTGGCTTATCACAGGTAACACTTTCCACCGGAGTTATTACCAATCTCACCAATACCTCTACCTTTCACAGTCAAATTCCAGCTTGGTCACCCGATGGCACTCAAATGGCCTATCGCAGGGACAGAGTCGATAGTGAGACAGATGATACTGAAATTGCATTGATGGATGCTGATGGGTCAAATCAACGAAATCTCACCAATAATACTGCAGATGATCTTGGGCCTGCTTGGTCACCCGATGGCACTAAGATTGCTTTTAGCTCGGAGCGTGATGGTAATTCGGAAATCTATATCATGAATGCTGACGGATCAAATCAAACCCGCATAACCAACACCAGCGCGAGCGAAGACGACATTGACTGGGGCACTAATCAAGGAGGTGGCGGTGAACCAGATCCAACGGCGACACCACAACCAACCAACACACCGTTTCCCACTCCGACACAAACAGCGGGTCCCACGAACACCCAAGCACCCGGCAACCCTGCCGACGTGGACAACAACGGCAGCGTGAATTTGGTAGATTTGCAAGCACTGGCTGCCAATTTTAATCGCACCCAATTTTCGATCCGTGACCCACAACCAGATGGAAAAATTACCATTTTTGATTTTTCCATTGTCGTTCGAGCCCTCTACGCTCAGAATCCAAGTGCTACCCCCACGACTGGACCAAGCCCAACGTCAGGACCCACTCCAACAATAGGTGCTACGCCGACCCCTACTCCACCTCAACCAACACCAATCGCTATCCCCGGTGAGATGAGAATTCTTGAATGGAATAAGTTAGCTGAGATTAATCACTCTGGATTCTTAGTGGCCAAGCCCGCACCTGACTTTGCTCAAGGAAATTGGGTCACTCCAGACAATTATGTCGACGGCAAACTCTATTTCCGCGCCCGAGTAAATGGGATTCCCGTAAACCAACCAAACATGAAGTTAGGCTTTTGTTTCTGGCAAGGAACGGGACCAAATGCAGAGGGCTGGGGCGAAGAATGCTTGGCTTCGCAACTAGTTCCCGCCGTCAGTGGATCTGATGTGCAGTGGGTTAGAAATATGGCTGATCGCAATGTGATCGGTGGTGCTGGCAATGACATTGATTGGACTATTCCTCGTTGGCAATATGGCATTGTTGTCCGAAACGGAGCAAATAAGCCAGTTTCTAAAAAAGCGGGCATGAATTGGAATGGTGAAGATCCTTTAGCATGGTATCCCTTGGACATTCGCTTCACCGTTGTGCTCGTGAAGAAAAATCAGGCATTCTCGGGATGGGACAATTACGACTGGTAGCAACAAGCTAAAAAAAGCGACAAAAATTTCATTCAAGAAAATTCACCCATACTTATTGATTCATATTCAAAAAATTGTAGATAGATTTCCAAAGGCTCCACTCCATGTCGAATTCTTTTAACACTAGAGAACGGCGAAAATATATGGCTTAATAAGGATATATAATGAAAAATACTTTGTTTCGAGTCTTATGCTTGAGTAGCATTATCTTTTTCGCTCAGCATTCGCGATCACAAGCGCTTCCATCCAACGCAGACCTTAATGCTGTTGGCTTATATGACGTAACCAAATATGGTGCGGATAAAACCGGAGCCACGGATTCATCCGACGCAATTCAAGCGGCAGTCAATGCTATCTATAAAAAAGATGCCGTTATCTTTTTTCCGCCAGGAACCTATAAAGTCAGCAAAACTATTCGCGCGCTCCACGACCGAACTGGAGCCATCGGCTCAGCGTTTCACATTGTGGGCTCAACCGCAGGAAATACATTGCCTACCATCAAGTTAACAGCCGGCTCTTTCAACGATAACAATAGCGGGAATAACACAACGTTTGCAAATGGTGCTAAACAGGCTGTCATCCACATGTGGGCCTGTGATTTCGACACCAAAGTAGATGATGGCAAAACACCTTGTACTCCATCATATGACGAACAATACAAAACCGGAGTCAACACCACTAACGGCAATACAGCGATGCTTTTGGGCAATTCGATTGAAAATTTGCGTATCGTGATTGAAGAGAATAATCCTGATGCTATCGGCATTCGCATGACCGGCAATCAGCGCAATGTCTTGAGTAATGTGATTGTCGAAGCTGGGGACGCTTTTGCCGGAATTTATGGCTCGGTCGGTATAAACTCAGTCAGTCAGGATATTACGGTCATCGGTGGGAAATACGGTATTTACAACGGCTATGGCGGTTGGGCAACGTATACCAATGTCACGCTCAAAGATCAGCAAACTTTAGCCTTCACGAGTCCAAATGTCTTACCCATCTCTTTAAATGGATTTGAGATTATTAAAGACTCTGCTCCAGCTGTGGGACAAGTTGAAGGGGTAAATTACTCACAAGCCAATGGACTTCATCCTGGAGCATTCACCCTTAACGATGGCAGCATCACCATAAAGACTAATTCTAATGAGCCAGTCATCACCACTCCAAGTGGCAAGCAAATCGCCGTAAACAATGTATTTGTCAACAAAGCCGAAAAACTCATTCAAACAGAAGACAAGTCTATTCCCGGAAATGCAACTGGGTGGAGCAAAATCAATACATTTGCCAATACCATGCCCACTGTTGGTCACAAGCTCGTTGAAGGGGTTTCGACGCAGACAGACTTTGAATTAGCTAATTCTGTTCAAATTCAAGGCGTAACCGCTCCAGATGCAATCAAACTAAAGATGAATCACGGATTAGAGAAAGGGAGAATCCCCAGTCCTGATGTGCTCCTCGAATTGAGCAAGCAACCGAATAGTGGTGTGGTTAATGTCGCCGATCGTGGCATCGACCCCATTCCTTTTAGCATTCAATTTAAAACCGGAACATTCCCCGACTACTCAGCAAAATTAAACCAATTGTTGAGCGACTCCACCATCAAATATGTATTTCTTCCCCTAGGTAGATACACAATTAACAACACCATCACGTTGGGCAAGCATACCCATCTGGTTGGAGTTGCCCACCAATTTAGTGAAA
This sequence comes from uncultured Pseudomonadales bacterium, assembly GCA_964441155.1. Lineage (GTDB taxonomy): Bacteria > Patescibacteriota > Microgenomatia > UBA1400 > RBG-16-45-19 > CAYYKL01. The sequence continues at coordinate 102,767 of CAYYKL010000003.1, read as the reverse complement.
TAAGAACCAACAACAACTGGAATCCAGGGAGAAGAATCGACATGGTCAACACCGTCAACGACAAAGATGCTACCACAACTATCGCAAACGTGGGAATCGTCTCCGAAGCTTCCCGAACCAATATTAACTTTGACACCCTACATTGGCGAGCAGGCAAAAATTCAGTTATCTATGCCGCATTTGCTGATCTCTATGGTGCCGACGGAAGCCCGGTTTGCAAAAACGATGCATCGAAGCGCTATGGCAGCGAGCGAACTGATTACTACTTCACCGATAATGCTGGTGGTAGGGTTTGGGGCACGGCAACGGGTGGAGCTGGTTGTTCAAAATACCATGCGAAATACCGAGGGATTCTTATTAGCGGCACCACCCAACCATTAACCATTTATGGTTATAATCCTGAAGATGGCCATGGCGATGTCATGGATAAACGCGAGGGCTACCAGGGTGAAATTAGAAATGCTAAAAACGTCGCCATTATTGGCCATAAGTCAGAAGAGAGCTATAGTTTGCTGGTGAGAAATTCAGACAATATTTTGCTAATTAATCCCAGCGGCAGCGTGGGTTGGGCCTTGCGTGACAATACCAATATCTTAGCGCTTAACACTGTAGCCAAATTTGAAGAATTTAATGGCAGTGTCAAAAACATGATTGAAGAAGAAATAAACGGCACGATTACCAAAGGCTACAAGACTAACCAGGCTGTTTCGGCGATAAAACGAGGTACGGTAGATTTCTCTGCATGGAGCCTGGATTACACTCCTCCTACGCCTCACCCATGGGATTTAAACACTGATGGAACGGTAAACCTCTATGATTTTAATCACTTTCTTAAAGCTGTGACCGGTGGCAGCAAGAGTTGGAGTGAACTTGCTAGCTTTGTGCAAGCGTTCACGTCTTCAAATTAACTTGTGATCTTTCGATTTTACCAAGATTACTTTATATACATGCAACCTGAATTAACGCTATAGTTGTGCTATGGCGCTTCCATGGAAATTACTTATAGTCGTAATTCTATTTAGGTTTTTACCTACACCCACACTTCTGGCTTCGTCCGATACGATTGTGTGTCAAGTTGACGGTCAGCCCATGCAAACATTTAGAAAAATTGCTGGTATAGCCGCTAACACCAATGTACTTCTTGATCAATCCAAGGTGGAAACGTTTGCTCAAATGATGGAAGATGCGGGTATTAAAAAAACGACACGGTCACTTCGCTGGGATAGAATTGAGACAACCAAGGGAAATTACCAATGGAACAATGTGAGCACTGGAGAAGGGTTATCAGATAGTGCCACCCAGGCATTGCCGGCAGATACCATTATTTTTAAACCAGGTCTCACTCCGATATGGGCATCACGAAATCCTAACGCGCTTCAATTCAACAACACCCCACCTACGGATATTGATGACTGGCGTGCATTTATCACTGCTGCGGTTACCCGCTATGGACATGGTTCAGGAGGAGCAAAAAAAGTCAAAGATTGGGAAATCTGGAATGAGCCAAATGTTGATGAATATTTTATTGGCACCAGCGAAGAATATTTGGAAATTAATAATGTTGCGTATGATGCCATCAAAGCAATCGATCCAAACGCCATTGTTTGGGCTCCAGGAGTTGTCATTTGGGCAGACACACTTGTATCCACCGGATCAAATCTTCGAATCCCAGAACCAGGAGAAGTCAAATATAACCAATACCTCAAGCTATGGGAGCTGATTCACCTTTTGTTGAACGAAGGCAAATTTGATGGATTTTCATTCCATGTCTATGGCAGTGACGAACACGTCTATAAAATTACACGCGCCCTTAAACTCAAGCTCGCGGCTAATCCTGCCCATGCACAAAAAAAGTTATTGCTCTCAGAAACGAATTTACCAGTCGGTATTCCCTGGGAAAATTGTCCCTACAATAGCATCAGCGAGACTGAACAAGCTCGAACCCTTGAACAGCGTTATGCATGCAGCTTTAATGCGGGCGTGGATATTGCGCTGTGGTTTCCGATTCGAGACCGCATTAACAATAATTGCCTAGATCAAAACTTGCGCGATGGAATTATCCGCCAAGACTATTCGAAAAAGCCTGCGTTTAACGCACTTACTTCAATTAATCAAAAGCTTGCCGAGGCCAACCCCACATGCGCTGGAGTAACCATCAACACCATTCAAGAAAATTGTAGTCCAAAGGGATTACAAACGACACTCAGCTGGAATGCCGTACCTCAAGCCAGTCAATATGTGATTGCCTTTGACGATGATCCTGATTTTTGGTTGGACAAAAATGCAGGCAGAGAAGTTGGAGAGTCTCCGGCGTGGGCATTTAGCAACACCGACACGTGGTCTCGGATATTTCCTGACGGCAGACAGCGCTACTTTATGGTTCGCATTGGTCAAAGCATGGCATGTCTGCCAAATACTTCTGCCTATGGAGTTAAAAAAGCATCCATGGCTCAAGCATGCTTTGCCTCAGACGTAAACTTTGACGGCAAAGTTGATTTTGCTGACTTCGCCTTCATTAAAAATAACTTTGCCTCCTATTCTATCTTTAATCTGAATCAGATAATCATCAAATTCAATATCACTCATTAATGATTTTCTGCTTAATAAGCATGCGAACGTTCTAAGGCAAACCATTTATGAATTCATATTCACAAGCAATTACTCTCAGAATTGGCTAAATAGCTTGCGTTTATCTTAACGACATTGTTATGCTGATCTATATGCATCGCATTTTTGTTGCTTGGATAAGTGCTTTAATTTTGTTGGTATGTGTGGAGAATGCACAAGCCGCTACATATTATCTGTCACCAAGCGGAAATGACAGTAATGCTGGCAGCACCAGTGCTCCATGGCAAACTATCCAACACGCCGTGGATACGGTAGCACCTGGCGACACAATTATTTTAAAAAGCGGTACTTATGCCGGCTATGTAGGCATAGATGTCGCTAACACTACCTGGAAAACCGAAACTCAAAATAAACATTTAGCAGTGATTGATGGTGGGTTTTCACCCTCGCTCCTCCAAGGGACCTGGGATAGGCTTTTTGAGGTCTGGAATAGCACTTGCTCTGCGCGTGGAAAATTTTCAAACCTACTGAGCATTGAGTCAGATAATGTCGTAATTGATGGATTGTTTTTACGCAACTCGTGTGGCAGAGGCATCCTCATTAGAGATGATGTTGCGGATGCAATTATCCAAAACAATCGAATTGACTGGACATTTATCGCTGGTCTCTACACAAATGGCGCATCTTCAAATGTCCAAATTCTCAATAACGACCTAACCAGAATATCATTTGATGATATCTATTCAACCTCTCAGGATCCAGAAGATTACGGCGTTAATATAAGTATTCACATGAGTGGCGAAAATCCAACAGTACGTGGTAATTTAATCGCCTGGGGCAGAGGTGAAATCGCTATGACTGGATCTCGTAATTTACTATTCGAAAAAAATATTGTGATTGGTAATAAAAATAGTTTTTATAATGGCTGGGCAGATGGAGTTATTGTTAGAAATAATTTGTTTTGGTCGCCAGAATCAAAAAGTAATCAAAATACTCATTGGCACAAATACACAGGCAACGACAACGATTGGCATATTTCATCTCGAAATGAAAACGATGATCGTTGGGTCAGCTATGCCTCAGGCATGAATAATATCGCCTATTACAACAATCTCATTATTAACAATGCATTCAGCTTTGAAGGCTATCATAAAACATTTTCTACCGATACCACTCAAGTATACTTCGGTCACAACACTTTGGTTGCCGGAACTGAAATAGCAAAATTATTTGATCTTTCCTTTCAAGCAAAGGATGCATCCGATTCAAAAATAACCGGTATATTTGAAAACAATATTTTTGATACCACAAAAAATCCCAGTGCTATCATCAAAGCAGCCTTAAGCACCAATGATCAAGTCACGTTTCGAAATAATGTAATGCCAAATAACGCTGGCAACTCTGTGAGAGGTTCAGGGGATTTATATACTGACAATCCCCGCCTAGTGAATGCGCTTGTCAGACTTGACTTTCAAATTCCCGCAATTGGTGCTGCAACGGTCGACACAAACGCGCTTAGAAACGCAGTTAATATTAATAATTATCGCTTAAGCTCAGCAAGCCCGGCAATTAACGCCGGCACCACTGCAGGTATGGCAAATGGCACACAAATTCCTTCACTGGCACGCTCTAAAGATTATGTCCCTGTCAACCGACTAGGAATTCCTGACCTTGGAGCATTCGAATATATTGAAACTAATGACCCTACATCCGCTCCAGATTCACCAACTGATGGTGACCTCACTGGCGATGGCATAGTCAATCTTCAAGATCATGCCCTAGCAGTGAGTAAGTTTAATAACCCTTATACACTTCTCGATTACAATGCAGTTATAACTAACTATCAACCATGATTAACCTCACAAACCATTCACCATCTGAAATGGAGCCAGAAATTGAATCGCAAACTCAGACGCTGCCCCCGCGACGCCGGAACAAAATATTGCAAGTCAAGTTGGCACTTAGTGGCATGGCATTTTTAAGTCTTGGTGCCTTGGCAATATACGTCACCCAGACGGCCTTGCCACAATCTCAAAACTTGGGTTCCCAAGCAGCAGCCAGACAAAACAAATCCTGGATCACCTTTGTTCCGCTGACCATCACCCCAAGCTCCTCGACTCTGGCAAAACCAAGGTTAATGGTGCGCAAGACCGGTAGACAAGCAATCTCCACCGCAACCATTGAATTCACCTACGATGCGAGTAAAATTTCCAATCTCTCGGCACAAATACAGCAATGGGCTCCTAAAAAACAACCAATTATTTTAAAACCTTTTACTACCAGTGTTTCCGGAACACAAGGAAAAGCTTCTATAACCCTTGGTGCTCCCTGTGATGAACAGAAATGTTATCCGATCAAGAGGTTAAACGCCGCACTATTGATTCTCAACTTTAACGCGGTTGGTAATTCTCAAATCACCCCTACCGCCAACACTTTCATAACCCTCACCGGTGTTTCCGAAAATTCATATGACCATTCGCTGAGCAAGGCGTTAAACATTGTGGTTCAAGAGTAAAAAATTAACGATCGAGTTAGTAATGCATCATTCATTTAAAAATACTCATTTGCTCACGCGTATTGCAGTAGTATCTCTACTCCTAGTGTCCTTTGGTGCTTTGGTCACAACCTCAACGCTTGCCTACCGTCAACCCGTTTCTAACACGTTCATGCCACCCTTTTGTCCCCTGCTTCCCAATGGTGAAAAAAACACGAGCTGCCTTTTTATCCCCAAGGCTCAGTGTGACTATTTTGTATCAAAAGAAGGCAATGATTCAAGTGCAGGGACCGAAGCCAGTCCTTTTGCCACGATTCAAAAAGGAGTTGATCGGCTGACAGCCGGAGATACGCTATGCATTAAAGGGTACAGTGATGGGACAACCTACTCAGGCGGTGTTGCGTTAACAAATAAAAACGGTACTGCAAATAATTGGATCACCCTTGGGGGTTATGAACCCGATAAGAAAGTAGTGATTCAGGGTAACACTAATTATACGAATGGCTCTGTCTCCATCACTAGCTCTAGCTATATCCGGGTTCTAGGGATGGAAGTTACTAAGTCAAACAATGGCTTCACTGCTCAACAATCAAACAACATAGATTTGATCAACTTAAAAGCGTATGACAATTATAACTGGGGCATAGGCGTGCCTAACAACAATGGCCCGAGTGCTCGAATCCGCATGGAACATTCTGAAGTCTTTGACAATGTCAAAAAAAATGTCGTCGATCCAAACTGGAACCCTAACGATGACCGCACCGGTCAAGGTGGGACGGGAGCTCAGTTCAACGAAGTTCGCGAAGGCGCATATCGGTATAACAAGTTGTATCGGAATTTTGGCGAAGGACTCGATGTGCACAAAGATGCCAACCAAGTGATTATTGAAGACAACCTTTTTTCTGAAAACTCTCACACCGCCTTTTATGTCAACCATGCGTCCAACATCCTCTATCACCGGAATCTCACCATATGCACCGGTGAAAAACCAGCATGGCATGATGAATACGGCAGACGAGATGATAATCTCGGCACCGCCATCACCTTTAGGCAAGAGCGAGGCCATGGAAGTGATGATCTGGGTGGCAATAACGCCGCCATCAACAACGTCGTTATCGGTTGCACCAAGCATTTAGTTGCGACAACTCAAACGACAGATCGCCCGTTTCAAAGTTTATTGGTCGCCAATAACACGTTCATTGACGCCAGGAAAAGTGAGGGGAATAATGCCAAGAGTGCAAATTTCGTCCAGATTCAAAGTGATGCCGCAGACTATGCAGAATCAGTCGTGTTTCTCAATAACCTATTCAAGTTCGTCGACACCCGAGCTAGCCTGGCCAGTCCAGGAGGAGTAAACCTAAATAAGATAGTCTTTAGTAATAACATTGCTGATCAAAACCCTGGCTTCACCGAAGGCATCACTCAGGTCAACTCACTTCCATTTGAAACGAGCTACTCCCATACCACATTTCTTGGGAACAATTCCAAGCCTTGGGAAATGACTCCATCAGAAATTAAGAATATCGTGCGATGGGCAAAACTTATAAGTAACTCGCCTGCAGTCAATTCCGGTTCAATAACCATTCCGGCAAATGTGGCCGCCGCTGATCGCACTCGGTTTGAAACACTCTATGCCCAATACTTAGCAACAGATTACTTTGCAAATGCCCGAAACTCAAACTCCGACATTGGGGCTCATGAGTTTGGTGGTGTACCAGGACCGACATTTACTCCAGGTCCGACTCCAACAGATAATCCTTCAGCTACTGATGATTGGGATCTTGATAATAATGATGAGGTGAATATTTTAGACTTCAATATCTTTATCAAAAGACTTCTGACCGGCAATGAAACTTGGGCAGAGATTAATAGTTTTGTCGAGGCATTTAGAGCAGATCAGGAATAAGTCAACGACGTCTACCCCCACCAAGATTTCAATGCTTCAAGGAATAGTTCGTAATCGAGCGTATTGATGGCGCAGTCGCTATTAAGGTCAAGCGCATGTCCACACTGGCTCCAGCCAAACACACTAATCAGTGCATTGAAATCAAAAATATCCACATCATCATCTCCGTCGGCATCTGGATTGGGCTCGACTGGAGCTTGAGTTATTGATGGTCCAGCAGTGGGTGTGGGCATTTCACCCTCGAGAGCAGAGATCGAGAAAGTATCAACAACAGTATTATCGATATTTTTAAAGTCGCCTTGCGCTTCACGTGTGTTTCCAGATGGATTAAAGGTAATGAAAAGTGCCCCATACTTTGCCTGCTGGTTAGTCGAATAAATACTCGCCCACTCCCCATTGCACCCGTAAGGATAGTCCTTAGGTAAACATCGCTCTTGATTGCGCAAGCCATTGCCACCAGCTCCTGACACAAACACAAACGTTGAACCTGGATAGACAAAGAGCTGTTGAGGGTTTGGATACAGCGCATTGACCACCACGCCTTGCGGCTCATGCAAAGCGGTCAAGGTTTTGGTGCGCTGATACGAATGCTCATGAGCCGTGGCAATGATAGCTCCAGCTTGCAGACAGGCGTCATACGCACCCCATCCCATCTGATCGGTTTTGCCACCAATTTGCATGGTTTGTTGATTAAGATGCCAAGCGCACACACTCCATACATGCTCTCGTGTCGCTAATTGCTCTTGCAAGTACGCTGCATAAAGCTCTTTGTCTGACACTCGTGAGCCCACCACGGGAATAAATATTCCATTGAATTCAACCGCGTACATTTCTTCGTTGAGTTGATCTAGAGTTAAGGGAAACTGACTTTGCGCATAACGCGCTCCAAACACCGAAGCGTAACAACCATTAGATCCATTTGAGCAAGTTGATTTCCAAACTCCATTATCATGGTTTCCAGGAACAACAAGATACGGGAACGTTTCCCCAAGCTCAGCATCAATAACTCCCGCGAAACCTTTGGGATTATCTCTATAATCAAAATCTCCCAGGTGAACCACTAGATCAGCTTGCTCAGCCTTGATCAGCCGCAGCACTTGTTTGAAATTCACACCCATTCCCGTATCACCAATAAATGCGATTTTAGTGTCTACCACTGGCTCAATAAGTTGGGCTTGCGCGACACCGGTGCACAGCATGAGCAACGCGCTCACCAAACCGACTTGAGTCCACAAAAACTTTCGCATACCTTCATGATAGCAAGTTAGGCATTGAGACACGAGAAAGGTTACTTCTCTTTAGAAAATCGTTCTAAAAACTTTAAACTATTCCCGCTTTTGCGATACGCAATAAAGATGCCAATGGCAGCGACTGCGCTCAGCGCAAATAGGCCATAGCCAATTTTTTCCATACTATCCAATCCATCGTTGAGGGAGTTAAGCGCTCCGACACTAGTGTAGCCAAAATAAAGATAAATCAAGTTGCGAATAAGCACGCCAATAAAGGTGCCGCGTAAATAGGTTTTGAGGTTGAGCTTAATGAGACCACAACCGATTGACACCGGAGCAGTTGGAATAATCGGCAGAGCTCGAAGGACAATTAAAAGCAGATCATCACGCCAGCCCTTGTTGAAATACTTGCCGATACTCTCAACACCTTCTGATGAAATCCCTAAGAATTTTCCAAATTTGGCTAGAAACCAATTATCGGCTTTATCGATAACGATATAGAGAATTAACGAACCGATAGTTTTGCCAATCGCACCCACCAATGCTAACCATACTAAATAATAAAGCACTTGTCCTTGCGATTGCGCCAAAGACCCGGCCAACGTCATTACTACTGGCGAAGGAATGGGGGCAACAATTTCTTCAATAAAGGCACCCGTGAAGGTAAATAACGGCAAAGGCATAACTTGCGCCATTTGGTGGAGATAATAAATAAATCCGTCGATAAAAGAGCTGATCATGGCAAACCTTTATTGTTTACAATTCGAGTAACACTAAAAGCTAGTGTACCCCAACTAAAAATAAATCACGAGACTTCACTTTTCTTTCTCTAGATTCTCCACCACAGCTAGCTATAATAGAACGTACAAAAATAAAGAGAAGGAACTATGTTGTTAGTAAAAACAAAAATTGGTCAAAGTAACATTAGTGGAATCGGGGTTTTTGCAGATGAATTTATCCCCAAAGGCACCGTGATCTGGAGATTTCAGGAAGGATTTGATCAAATGATAGAAAAGTCTGAACTTGAAAAATTATCCCCTCCTGCGAAGTAGCAGTTTTTAAATTACGCCTATTTTGATCTAAAGACACAGAAATATATTCTTGCTTTTGATGACAGTCGTTTTTTTAATCATTCTGAAACACCCAACTGCGACGAAGCTGATCTTCCAGGTGAACTAGTAACAGTAACCATTGCGGGTAGAGACATTGCAATAGGTGAAGAGATTACTGATGATTATCGAGACTACGATGCGAGTTTTGCAGATAGAAATATCTCAATCGGTGTTGATGCTCTTAAGGGTAACTCCTAACCGTCCCCCCATGGCTCTCCCCAATTTTGCAGGTATAATAAAAATGCATGATGACACGCTTACCCCACATTCAACTCAATAAAAAAACCAAAACCCTTTTGGCCTCACTTTCTGGCATTGCTTTTGTGGTTATTGGCACGTATATAGCCATTCAATTCGGCAAAGGCTATCGCCCGAGTCGCGAAGGTGTTGCTGGCACTGGTTTGCTAGCAGCCAATTCATTTCCCCCAGGTGCGGAAGTCTACATCGATGGCAAGTTGTCAACTGCAACTGACGACACACTCAACCTTCCCCCAAGTGAATATGAAGTTGAACTGAAAAAACTTGGCTATTTGCCCTGGAAAAAACGCTTAACTGTTTTAGAACAGCTGGTAACACAAACAAACGCAGAGCTGTTTCGAGCGGTTCCCAGCCTCTCGCCACTCACGTTAAGTGGCGCGACTAACCTAAAACCCAGCCCGAACGGTCAAAAAATTGCCTACGCCGTTGCTAGTGCTTCAGCCCAAGCAAAAAACGGTTTATATATTGTTGATTTGACTGAATCCAATTTCCCTGGAACAACCACCCCACAACCGACACAAATTGCCAAAAACGTAAATGGCTTTGATTTCACTAATGCCAACTTGTTGTGGTCACCTGATTCCAATCAACTATTGGTTTCGTTTGGGTCAGATTCAACGAGCATTTTCTTGCTCGAGGCAAATACCCTGAATCAACTTGATGAATTGCCCGACGTAAGTGTGCGCTTGAGTGTCATTTTGAGCGAATGGGAAGAAGAAATTGCCATTCGGGAAACTAAACAATTCGCGCTCCTGCCCGAACCGATGCAACTTATCGCCACAGCCAGTGCTAAAAACGTTTACTTTTCCCCTAACGAAGAAAAAATGTTTTACACGGCCACAGCCAGTGCCACCATCCCTGAAGGCATAATTCCTCCCTTGCCTGCAAGCAATACACAACCACAAGAACGAACGCTCAAGGTAGGCTCGTTGTATGTGTATGATCTCAAGGAAGACCGTAATTTTGCCATTTCCGAAACACTTGAGCCCACCCCCGCGCAACCCATCAAACCAACTTCTGGAAAAGTAGCGGCAGAAATAGTTACTTCGAAACAACTTTTGCTCTTGTCGAATTACACAGAACCCAATGATTCAGCCAGCATATCTGCGCTGACCCAAACTAATAACGGTCCCTTCAATGCGCTTCAAGCTGAAGACAATTTACTCCAAACTTTCGCTAATTTCGAAAGCCACTACTCATCTCTGTTTGTCTCAAACTTCCAGTGGTATCCCAATAGCAATCACTTGCTTATTCGAGGCACTGACCGCATAGATCTCGTTGAATATGACAATACCAATCGTATTGCCCTCTACGCAGGTCCCTTTAGCAGCGGTTTTGTCTATCCTTGGCCTGATGGACGAAAGTTGGTAATTGTCACCAATCTCAATGCTGCCCTTTCGCTCCCCAATCTTTACACGGTTGATGTGAAATAAAGCCAGATCTAGCTTTCGTATCTCTGCTAAATAATTCCAGACTTTGGTTTAAGACCTTTCTCAATTTAAGTCTTGCAATCACCCGCAAAATTACTCTACTATGAGAGCGGAGGACTTGTTTTCTATGATCAAAAAATTTGGCGTCGTAATTACCGCATTAAGCGCATTCCTACTTCTGGGACCGCTAAACTTTGTCCAAGCCGAAGGCGATGATTTCCCCAAGACGAATATTCCCATACCCAATAACTCATTCGAAGCGGGCAGTTTTGGTGAATCATACGAAGTCAGTTCTGGCATGAATCCAGCTGAGACCGCAGTAATTGATGGCCAGCAATGGCCAGCGGCAAATGATGGCCGATATTATGCCAAGCTTGGTCGAGGCACAGGTGATGCCTATGTCGCCACCGAATGGATCGATACGGGCGCTGATGTGACCGGAAAAGCTTTCACGGTTACGTTTGACGTCAAGTCACACAATGCTGAAACACCAGTGGGCAATCTCACATTACAACGCTATCCGCTGGATGGAGATTGGAGCGACACCGGAGCATTCACTGGAATTATTACTGCAACCACGAATTGGACAACCAAGACAGCGACACTTACCTTTAATCGTCCCCGCAATGGAAATACGTCTTCAAAAGTTCGAATTGTCTTGCGACCAACCCACGAAACAGCTCCCTACATTCAGCCAATTTATTATGATAACTTGCGCCTTGCTGAAGGACCTTTTAGCATGAGCTGTGGCGCAAGTTGTGTTGCCAACACTCAGTGCGCTGACGGACTCGTTTGTTACCAACCAATGACTTACGCTGATCCAGCTTGGGAAGAAGTTTCCGAAAGCTTTGCAAATATTGGTACTGGCGCAATCACTTCACACGACATTTACATCACGCCTCAAGGCACAAAGATTGAAAGCATTGTCAATAATGGCGTCTTGTTTTCTCGCTATGGCGATGATCAACCTTGGAGATTAATTGACTTCAAGTGTATTGGCGAAGCCACTGCCGCCACCTGCTGTGAAATGTCTGGAGCATGTGGTCAAGCAATCACGGCTGATCCCAATGATCAACTTCTTACGTTTAATATTTTTGAAAATAATAGTGATCAAGTAACCATTCACATCACCCGGCAAATAACGGGTGTGTATGCAAAATCTCTTGCTGTGACTGACTTGGGCGAGACATTTACCCAAAAAATTCGCGCAAGCGAAGGTTGGACCAAACAAACAGAAATCGCTAGTCTCGACGATCTCGAGGGAGACAACTTCTTAAGTTTTTCAATGGCACGAGACAAAAAGGGAAATTCGGTGCAACATCTGACCAAGTATGAATTGTCTGGCGACGCGGATATCGCTTCTATTTATGTTTTCCGCAGATACGGTTGGCTAAATCGAGGCTGGTCACATTGGACAACGGTGTATGACTCAAAATTAAGGATCGTTAAACCAGAATTTGGAGATACCTTGTCCGGGCCACACCTCATCGCAGTAGACCCATATTTCAACAATGGATCGCATCACAATTACTTAATTCGCGGCACAATTAGCGCAACCGATGATCTGCTCAATATAACTAACACCCATGTGTACAAAATTGACCCTGCTAAAGTTGCCTATGATGCCGGTCAATGCAAAGGCGTCTATTCCCCTTCTTACTCATGTGACAGCAATCTAACTAGTCCTAGTAATCTCAATGTTTCATTTGTGTGCACACCAAAGCATGCGAAAATTACCTGGTCTAAAGCAAGTACTGGCAATGTACCGAATTTCTACGAACTAGCAATGTGCAATGCCGATAGTTGTTCTACTGACGAAGCTTGGAATGGAAAAATAATCACCAAGATTAAACACAATGATCCCGCAGAATACATTCATACCACCGGCACGTATGTAAATGGCAACCAATACAGTTTCCGTATCCGTCCGGCTTACTATGAAGGCGAGACGAGAACTCGTGTTGGCGCATGGTCAACCATACTAACCAAAACCATGGCTGGACCGACTGGCGACATGGATGCTGATTGTGATGTTGATTTTACCGACTACACAACGTACCTTAATGCCATTCGCAGCCCATATGCTCCTGAAGGGATTCTTGAGCGCATGATCTATTTCTTTAATTCGCTCATCGCCAACTTGGGGACCAGAAACTAGCAATGGTCTTATTGAGAATTCGATTGCTGTTTAGCAATTCTCATCTGCTTCAAGTTTTGTAACTAAAGCGAAATTTATCGATGAGAGCACTGCGCGCTAGCTCAATACCACAGATAAGCATTTACTCATGAGCTTCGAATTTCGCACTTCTTTTCGAGCTAAGCAAGTAGACTGCCGTCAGTTTAATTTTCACCTCATAACTTCAAAGCAATGCGATGTAATTTGTAGGAAATTATCCCAATAAGCGCTAAGCCAACTTCGCACTCAGCTACATAGTAATAACAATGAAATTGTATTTCCTACTCCAGAGTTGCGACAGCATCACTCTATTAAATTGAGTGAGCGCCCATTGCACCTAAAATCGCTACAGGCAGCAGCTTTCCCTATCAAGCTCCAAGACTTATTTCTAACTCAATAGACACGAATTCTGTCAGGGCTTAAATAGTCAACTACTAAAAAGCTATTCACTGCAGTCGTCGCAACAAAAATCACTAGGTAAAATTAAATCAAGCGCTATTCTTGATTATCTCAGGAAGTTAGCCAGAACTATGGTTACATCGAGCAAGTTCACTTCGTTATCGGTATTAACGTTTTCTGGAACATTGCCTGTTTGACCATAGGCGTCCATAACTCGCTGCAATTCAGCCAAACTCACATTACCATCCAGATTGAAGTCGCCTGCAAGCTGCGCTGGCGTTTGGGTCGCTGTTGGTCCTTCTGTTGGCGCGAAGGGAGTCGTGGGTGTTGGAGTTGAGGCGGCTGAAGTTGCAGTTGGCGTAACTTGAGTGCAATCTGCGTCAATGCGACCCTGTTTGACATCCGACCAAGCTCCAGAGCCAACTGCATTTGTCGCTCGCACTTGGTAACGATATAAGCCAGCAGTCAAATTTTGATGAACATACGTAGTAGTGGTTAGTGTTGAGGTAAGGCTATTATTCGGTGTGCAACTTCCTCCCTTGCAATAGCGCACCGCATAAGCTGTTGCCCGAGCTGCAGCTGTCCAACTTAATTCATTCTTTTGCATTGAGCACACTGGGTTGACGTTTAAGCCAGCAACTTTAGCAGGCTTAGTACCAGCCACTTCGGTTGGAGTTGGTGAAGCAGCTGCTCCGGTCGGGGTTGGTGATGCCCCACCAGTTCCTGTCATTGCCACATTAACTGTGCTCGACCAAGCGCCGTTTACAGTGCCATTTATGCCGCGCACTTTATATCGGTAGTTTCCGTTGGCAACATCAGCTTGTGTATATGTCGTGGTGGTAATATCCCTATTCACATTGCCCCAAACACATTTGCTATTTACCACTTTGCATCGATACACTTGGTATTTTGCCGCATTAGCAGCCGCGTTCCAACTCATCACTACAGTCCTCGCAGTTGTATTAGGAGTCGCTGTAAACCCTTCAACCTTGGCTGGCGTTCCCGTTCCTGGTGAAGTCGGCGTTGGCGTGTTATCAGGGCCACCTCCAAAGTTCAAGTTTAAGGTGATAAATCCTCCTGGCTTGAGCATATTTGCTCCTTTAGGAACGAGCGCTCCCTGTGCATTTTTGTCCAACAACACATCCTGGCCTTTGACCAGCAACATACTTCTACTATGAGTGTCATTGCCGTCGGTATCCATCACGACTCGAATTTGCGATGTGCCAGTTACTCCGGCCTTTGTCTTGATTTTGACATTCACTAAATCAATATGCTTCAAATATGGGCTTCCCCCAGTATTGGTTCCATTAATCGTGTTTTTAAGGGGATAACATTCGTAGGGATAATTGGCCAAGTTTTCTGGAATACCATTGGCGCAACTTGCAGCAAATTTCATCACCGCGATTTTTGTAGGCACTCCATCTTTTGTATCGTTATATGAGTCACTGTAAAAAACAACCGGAGCAGCCTTAATACCTGTTTGGGATGGAATATCCATGGTTACGCTCTCGACATGTGAGGGGAAGTACTCGATAAATACAGCTCCTGATGTGATCTCTGCCCTATTTGGGTTATTAAGCATCAACGCCACTTCCTCTGTCGTGCCTGCATCAGCTGCGATTGAAGTAATTTCTGTAGGAATCGTGGAGCTTTGGCCATTATGGTCATAAAAGCCAATCCAAATTGCCGGAGTTGGCGTGGCAGTTGGCGCAGGTGTGTCAATCGGAGGATCATCGAAAGCTGCATCCGATCGAGTTTCCTGTGACTGCCTCAAGGCAGATTGGCTGAATGCGAGAATTCCACCGACCACAGCCACAAGCGCCACTAGAGCCAAGCCATATTTCAATGTGGAGCCTGATTTTTTGCTCGAAGCCTTATAATTAAAATCATCCAGTGGTGCATTCGGATTAACTGAAGTTTGATTGTCTACAGGATTTATCGGTGCGTCAGGGATTGGCATATGCAAAACACAATATTTTCTAAATTAAATAGCTATACCCCATCGTAGAACATACTTATTCCATTTGTTAAGAGGCAATTTTTCATGTACTTGTTCTAGGCAGACTTCAGGTGTTTTTTATTTCTGAGCACCATTCCTACTTTCCCTCATCTATAGTATGCATACTTAGTGCTTCACAATAAACCACATAGGCCTAAATATCGCACCAAGTAATGAAATGATGCCAAATTCCTGTTGGCATGAGTTTTGTAAGATCCCATCACACGCCATTTCGACTTTACCGCAGGGATGCGGTAGTTTGCCGATTACTTTTGCTTTCCCTATGCAGTTGTATGAACAACCAGTTACAGGTGTAAAGCAGTAATAGCCCCGACCTCGGTCGCCGTTACCATACCCTTTTGCAATGTGATAGCTCGTATACGTTTCTGGGTTGATTTTGCCATACAATCTGACGGCAAGTCCAAGACTCACGCTGATAACCAACCAAACCAAAACTACTTTGCTAAGTAGCTGCATTTTTTTGCGCAACTTCATGCTGACCCTATTCTGAATTTTAGCTAAGTCTCTTGAACTCTTCATTACATCTCAGTTTAGCACCTGGCGAAATTATTTTCTTATGATCTGGATAAGACTTGCCCGCACATAAATCACGCTAGGGCTAATGCTTGAATCATCAAAAGACAGACTTGCTTTCTTTAAAAAATCATGGGTATTCTATATATATGAATAAATCTTCTCGATTTCTTTTATTGGTTGCGATTGGCATTGTGGCTTCTATCGGCATTGGCCTGAAGTTGTCTCCTGAGCCAACACAAGTAGTTGCCCAAGACCAAAGTAGCTGCGGAGGAGCTTGTACCACTGATAGCAATTGCGGCAGCAGTGATTTCTGCCATACCACTATCAACTGGGGAAACTGGCAGATTCAGCCTACCCACAATCTGGATCGCAAAAATATCACTGGTTTTGATTCATACATAACTGCCGATGGAACTGCAGCTCAATACTTCGTATCTAACGGTCAGGTTTACCGATGCTTGTCGAATTCAGCCGGTGTCTTTGGTAATTGCGAAGCACATCTAGACACCACAGGCGACAACACTGTTGTAATCAGTGGACAGACATATCAAAACCCAATAGTAAGCTACAACGCTTCGCTAACTACAGAGAACGGTGTGCAAACTGTTGTGTATCACCTCGTGCGCTATCGAGGCATGTATTCGAAGAAAATAAATTACAACACTGGAGCGATTATACAAAACTGGGCAAGAAACACTGATCTGGATAGTTATGTCGCTAGCTATGGGGATAATTGGAACAACTGGTTAATGCTGAGCTTTGACTCCGAAAAAGCCTATGAAGATGGCAGAACCGAACAACGCTTGATTATTGGCTTGGTAAATGACAAAAACACGCTTGCTACCAATGATGATGTTATTGATGAATCTATAATGCTTAGTAGAGTAAATAAAATGAACAGTGATGGAAGTCTCACCTGGAGCGGTGTTCCATTCACCTTTGCGGGCAGAACCACCTGGAATTCCACAACTTTAGGCTTAGGCACCACACCAAATGATGGCGCACAAGGATCAGTGATCGGCTTCGACAAATCTTTTAATTCTGCCACTAACAAATACTCACAAACAGTAATCCGAACCTATTCTGTTGGTTCTGGTCAATATGAAAACGCAATATTTATTAGAGAAGCAGATAAAAGAGCGAATCAAGAAAAGCTATGCAAGCCTAAAGTTTATCCTGAAAGTTGCACGTTGCCCTCTTATTTCCAACCGCTACCAACCCTTACTCCACCCCCTCCACACTCACCCACTCCATCAACGGGGACGATAACATGGACAAAACCTGCAAATCTAGCCACGTCAATTCAGTGCGCCAACAAGAAAGTGAATGTGTCCTGGCCCATGCCTTTAGCAGAGGGCACAAGGACGTTCACAATTACAACTAGGTCATGCTTAAAAACGGCAGCTAATCAAACCGATTGTCCTGAATATCATTTGAGAGGTTATGATCCAAGCTACAACCAAACAACGCAAAAGGTAAGCATCGTTCGTGATTTTGCACATTTTGCTCCCCAAGGGGCCTACGAACCACGCAGGACCTACCTCATGGCTGTTCGAGTAGGTTATAACAATAATTCTTCCACAAGTGAATATTCTAACTATATTCCGGTGACGCTTGGCTATGAGGGAGACATGGACAATACTTGCTTCGTAAACAGAGATGACTATTCGTTTGTGCAAACTGAAAAATTACAAGTCGATGATCCGTTCGGAAACGCAAAAACCATTATGCAAGACAACCTTGGCTTATTCTGGCTACAAGGCGTGATTAGTGATTTTGGCAAAACGAATTAGTCTTGAATCCCTAAGACCAGCAACTCCTATTCATAGATATTACCCACTTTGCAATTAGCACGTGCTTCCTAATTTTTTCCCACTACTTAGTCTCGTGAACTCTTGAGAATAATTGGAGTATGCCCCCTTTAAGATTTCCCCTCAAATGGATGCGAACATCGCATGAAGCTTGATAGTAATTTATTAACGATAAGTTTTACGAACCGATCAATCTGGAAATCAGTTTATTGAAATGCTGAATCGTAAACATATCAGAGAATGATTCAATCAGCATTTCATAGTCTTGAATGTTGATAACGCCATCACCATTCACATCTTGGCTGCTTGGATTAACCACTTCTAATAGCTCTGCAGAATAGTTTGATTGATTAGGAATTCGTCTTGTTTTCAGTAAGCCACCAGAAGAAGGCAACGGGTTTTCGTACATGGCAATCCGCCATCGATTTGCAAACAACAATTCATCTCGACTATCCCCAATAAAATCATCAACATACAAGCGATAATCAGACTGGATGGCCAAGGGATTTGAGGTATCAAAGTTAGTGAGATGCATAACTTTCTCAAAGTGGCCGTCATAGACTGCCCGACTCAATGCATCGACCATCAAAATTCCTTGTTCGGATTCGTTCCAAAACAATGGCATGATCCGATGATGGGCTGAATCGTTAAAGGTATATTCGTCAAGTAATTCTCCTTCAGCACCAAACATAAACAGTTGACCATGATTTTTATTCGCCACTACCACTTCAAGTTCAGTGGTTTCAGGCCGAAAATTGGCGACACCCATTGATTGCGCATGTTTCACTTGCTCAAAAGGATAGTGTTGGATAACATTACCCGATTTTCCATCAAGAAAATACATCCCCAGATCGGATGAAGCCATCGCCGAAATCCATGATCCACTTGCAGCCCCATCGCTTTTCCACAACAATCCACCATCAAAATGCCCCGCATGATACCAGGAGATTGATGGGTTTGGATTGATGCGCCATAATTGCTTGCCAGTGTCATCAATGAAGCTGTGACCAATAAGCATCTCAAAGTGTGGATCAGCATCGAACCATCGGATTGGATACGGCATATGTCCGGTATTTGTTGTCTGACCAGAGACACACGGCTTCACATCTGAACCCAAGTCGTTGCGTTGGCCACAATTATCGTAGCGCCACATCTCTTGTAACTGCTGATCGTATGCCCAGACATTATAATAGCGGTTTTTTATTAAAAATCGGGGCAATCCTGGGCCAGGGAGAATCATTAATTGCTCAGCGACCAAACGCCCATAACCAGCAGCCGCTTGATGAGCCTCACTAGGATTCGGGGTTGCTGGGTCCTTGGGTACAGAAATGCTTTGTTTTTCTTCAAGCGTTTGACCATTCGCAACCACCATTCGCCAATCTTTTACGTACACAACCTCATTCCAGCCATCACCATCCACATCTCCTATCTGCACTGGTATATCAGCGTTGGGCAAACCGCGGTTCATATCGTTTGGTGTACCCATCGACCACAGCATTGCTTCCGCTGCAGTACATTTTTTTGTGTCAATGCAACGATCGGGATCGAAAGCAGCCATGGCAGTGATTTCATAATAATGATATGCTTTGGGCTGGCAATCTGAGTTACAACTTAAAGTCTCCCCTTGCTCGCAGTAGTTATTCCCACATATTCCGGGTTGACAATCACCACAGCTTAAAGCATCTTCGCCTTGCTCACACACGGCATTACCGCAGGTAGTTGAAAGCGGTATTGGCTTAGCCTGTACGGTAATGATTTCATCGTTTCCATCCTTATCCAAATCTCCATACCTAATGGTGTGGCTACCCCATTCACTAAGCTGCAGATGGACAACATGTCTTTGCCCACAATCGAGTTGACAACTGGAAGCGTTTTCGCCTGACTCACACACAGCATTGCCACAAGACGACTGAGCTCGCACATGCTGTGTAGCAACAGCACTAAGGAGTGTCAAAAATATAAAAATGGAAACAAGCTGCTTCATAAACCACCCCAAGAAACAAGTAAAACCAGTATATATCGTTTGAAGTAATGGGTCGATTCTATCCTAAGTAAAGTTGCCTCAAACCTCGAACCATCAATTATAAGCTCTTAAATCTACTCAAGTGCCAACTACGAAATTCACTTTAGTAAGAAAAGTCTGATTGTCATTCCCGAGGATCAAGCTAAGCTTGATGCATCGGGAATCCAGGGTTAGCAGTAATACTACTGGATCCCCGCATTCGCGAGGATGACAACAAACACATTATTTCCAGATATGAATTTCGTCATTGGCACTACTCAAGATACGTAGACTGTTCTTTGTCAAAAGAAAGGTACGATCGAGTAGTAGTCAGAACAATGTTACAATCTCGAGTAATGAAGCTTCTAAAACTATCTCAACAAGCCCTTGAAGAAATAGCAAAGACTGTAGTCGACACACTTAAGAAGGGAGGGTTAATCGTCTACCCGACCGACACTGTCTATGGTCTGGCCGCGGACGCGACTAACCAAGCCGCGGTTGATAAACTCAGAGCCTTCAAAGGCCAGAGGGGCAACAAACCTATCTCCATTGCCGTTGCCAATCAGGCCATGGCGGAAGCATATGTCGAACTGAATGACACGGCCGAACACCTCTACCACACCTTCCTGCCCGGACCTCTTACCATTGTCTCAAAGGCAAAAGCTCAACGAAGCAACTTGGATGACAGCGCTGGTAAACTTTCCAAACCAGCGCTGTCATCCCGTGCTGCCGAGCGAAATGTGATGAGCACGGCGACACGGGATCCCGAAGAAAAAAGATTAGCTATGGGTATTGCTTCTTCTGAAGACACGGTAGGCATCCGCATCATCCCCCACCCGTTCGTCCAAGCACTGTTTGACCACATCGACTTCCCCATCACCGCCACCAGTGCCAATGTTTCTGGCGGTGCCAATCCCCGATCGCTCAAGCAGTGGCGCGACAATACTTCGGAAAAGAAACAGGCAATGATTGATCTGTTTATCGATGCTGGCGAATTGCCTCATGCCGAACCATCAACCGTTATCGACACCAGCAAAGAAGCAACGGAAATAGTGAGGCCTGGTGCAATAGATCTTTCATCCTCCATCCTTCATCAGTCATCTAATGCCCAAGCCTTTACCTCCCACTCTCCCGAGGAAACCAAACAAATTGCAGCAAAGTTGGTCAGTAGGATCAAGGTTCAAAGAACAAAGAACAAAGAACCAATTCTCTTTGCCTTGCAAGGAGAATTAGGTGCTGGCAAAACCGTGTTTACTCAAGGTCTCGCTCAAGCAT
Organism: uncultured Pseudomonadales bacterium; assembly: GCA_964441155.1. Taxonomy (GTDB): domain Bacteria; phylum Patescibacteriota; class Microgenomatia; order UBA1400; family RBG-16-45-19; genus CAYYKL01. The sequence goes on along the minus strand of CAYYKL010000003.1, from coordinate 81,571 downwards.
TGGGAATCACCGAGCCACTTCGCTCCCCCACCTATACCCTGGTTAAGGAATACAAGATTCATTCGTCTGTCATCCCTCATCCGTCATCTAGATTATTCCATATCGATGCCTGGCGTCTCTCCTCCCCTGAAGAATTCCAAGACCTTGGCTTAGACAATATGCTTAAACCAGGGAATATCATCATCCTCGAATGGCCACAACGGTTGCGCAGGCTCCTCAAAAGTTTATCTCTCAAATCCAAGCTATTCGTTATAACTATTACAGTTATCGATGATTTGACCAGGAAAATTACTTACCACCACACTACTTGAAGAAATCAAAGTAGCCATTGCAGTGGAGCGCCTCTGAAGCAGCATAGCGGCCATCACAGCGCTTGGTGGCGTTATTCCAAGTGCCAGTCGAATAGGTAGAAGGACTTTCCGTTTGGAAGATTTTACCAAGCCTAATATAGTCGACGTACACATCCCGAGGTCCTTTATCATTAACAAAAGCAAGCCTAACTTGGGAAGCATCAAAAGCAGTGGTGTGAGTGTAAGCATAATTTCTATACTTCGCACTGTTAACCGTGAATCGATGTGCTGGCTGATACACTCCCTGAGCATTTTTAATCCGCAACTCAAGTTGAGGCCAAGCACCATCGCCCTGCACACCTTTAGCCCTAACTACTATTCGCTTAGCTTTTACTACATCTGGAGAAGAAGTAGGCGTCGCACTAGGCCTTGGAATTGGAGTGTTTGAAGGAAGAGAAGTCGTACAGGTAATCGTGGCATTTTTGGCAGCACCATAGAGCCAATCTTG
>CAYYKL010000003.1:24098-80673 GCA_964441155.1 uncultured Pseudomonadales bacterium | reverse complement strand
GAGAAGTCGTACAGGTAATCGTGGCATTTTTGGCAGCACCATAGAGCCAATCTTGAGGAGTACACGCGGTTGACTGGCGGGTTCGAATCCTAAAGTGTCGCGTACTACCTGAGGGGAATGTCCCACTCCAAGTGCGAGTGGCATTGCTCCCTCCAGCGGTATTCACAGCATAGGGCGCCGCTCCTTGTTCATTCCCGGCTGATGAGTCGGCCCAGAAATTAGGATCATCATCAATCGCAATGGCATAGTCACTCGCTCCGGTTTGATGAGGCCACTGGAGAGTGACTGCCATAGCTCCGGTTGCGCTACAGGAAGGACTGATAGAGCTTATCTCTACTCCGGAACAGTTGGGGGGGGTGGGAGTAGAGGTGGGAGGAGCGATCTCCCCAAGATACTCCAACTGAAAATCATCGAAATAGACAGGATTATCGAATGGTTTATCGATCGGATTTAAGACAATTCTAACTTTTGTTGTCGTGCTATTGTTCCCAGATTTGGGCAGTTGCACTATCTGGGAGAATGTTTGCCATTGGGTGGTTAGGGTGATCGGTTGAATTGCAGATGCTGTATCTTGCCAAGGGTTGGCACTGGCAAGATTGCGTGCCCTTTGTAGCCAGACGCCTGAATATTGAGCCGATCCTGTATGCACTTTTGCCTTAAAGGTAATCTTTATTGATTTCTCAGTAAGGTTCTCTCGCATGTCCATATTGTCTGAGGCTAAGTAGGGAACATAGTCTCCCTTATTATCATTTTTTGCCACCAGTTTGAGGTGATACTTCCCTTGCGGGCAAGAAACTCCCCACTTCGCGCAATCCACTATACTGGTATTTATAGGGTCGAGGTCGTCTCTGCTAGGCCATCCTAAAAAACTATTTTTCTCGAAATTCCCATTATACACAGGGGACTGCAACAATTCGTTTAATCTAAAACCAAAGAGTTTACTTTTGATGGGTCCTTCATAGTACCCCCAGATGGTCCAGGCAGGTAAAGCGAATGCGGAGTCATCAACGTTAATGAAAAACCCGGATAGATCTCTTCGAAAATTTTCTGCAAATCGGAAGCTCCGCGTCTGCTTTTTAGGGTAGAATAGAGTCTCTATGATATCTTGTTTTTTGCTCCATGATAATCCATTCCAATGATATACGTGGGATCCTCCCATACCCGGATCACCCGCAACAGACAACGTAATCAAATATTTATTATCAGGATTAACGTATACCGCGTCTTGAACTCTATGAGTAAACCCTAAACTGGTGAGTTTTTTCGCCTCCCACTTATTATCAACGGGGTTAAAATTGATTTCCTGAATTGTTTTACTTGTCTCGTTTGCCTGCACATCAACACTGTTTAAGTAAAAAGTTGGATACTGGTCTTCATCCAGCATGATCACCGGTTCACCAGCCAAAGCATTGTGATCACGAGGCGTGCCGTAATCGTGAATGACACAGCAAGTATTTAATGTACCAAATTTAGTAGGTACAATATCACTCCCCATATCTATACCATTAGGACCATAAAATCTGTCATTTTGAAAACTATAAAAAACATAGTAATATTTTTGCGTATAGGTGCGACCACCCCTCAAAGTAAACACCAGATGGAAGCCATCTCGTTCCGCGTCATATTTATAGCCTGTAGTAATTGCGTCATGCCATCCCATTGTCATAGTTTGAGGTATAACCTTCTCATTTATCTTATCCCATGACAATACTTGTTGAGTTGTCGTCTTCTTGTCAGGCACTATTACGTCCTTCACCGTCAATGAGCCTGGCTCAATACCGTTGTTTCCGTTACTCGGTGTTGTAGCAGGCTTAAATTTAAACATTGTCTGAGTTTCTATATTATTATTCTCACTATCCGTAATGCTTTTTCTATACAATCCATAGATATTCCCCGCTCTTGATTTGAAGTAACGACCGTGCGTATTCCTATCAGTGTTTATCAAACCCGAGCTATCCTCAACATCTTGTGCGGTAGTCCAGCTATCAATCGACCCCGCCCTTAACGAAGTTGCGTGCCTAATCCCCACTTCCTCAGTGGATCCTTTCGGTCTCAATGAAATGTGGTAGGACTGAAAGACGTGAATGTACCCATTATTGTCTACTACTACTCCCTGTGCGTAATGGCCATCGCCATATAGCTCTTTGTGCTTGGGCTCGAACACTTTCTTTGAAGCAGACCAGGTTTTTGTCGCATGGTCGTAGTATTTGATGAATACGTGCATGGCAGAGGTGGAATAGGGCCTAGGAAAACATACCATGTCTGTACTAGGTCCATCTCCATCAATGTCATGGCAGGATCCTGCCGGATAATCTGTTTTTGCTCCACCACTCCAAACCACATAGGTTCGGTTGGAGAGATCGTCATAATATGAAAAAAGAGGGTCTAGCGGTGTTGTCGCATCACTAATCCCTAGATTGATAGTGTCCAGAGCTTTCACTGAAGCTCCACTTGCCTCAGACCTCACATCCTGATTTTTGGCGATGAAAACGTTGCTCTGCCACATGAGCCCAACCACAATGCCGATAGCAACAACGGCAGTGATCGAAACACCCAGGATGGGAATAAAGGGAATTTTCCGACGAGGTTTAAAGGGTGCTTGAACGGTTGGATTATTCGTGGTGTCTGGCTGAAAAACTGGTGTACTATCCATGTATAAAAGTCTAGCAGGTTAAAAGGGTGTCGTTCAAGCCCTTATTTTAAGTGGGTGGGAGGCAAATTCCAGATTAATATAATCTTGAGATTAATCGGTTCAACATACTAAGCGAATAAGAGCCATAGTTTGAAATGACTAATCGATAATCATCTATAGTTACCGCATCATCACCGGTCAAATCCAGTGGATTTTGCATAAAACAACGATTGATATGTGGATTGCCGGCAACTTTGGCGCAATTAAGCGTAGGCAGGTTTGGAAATTCTGCCTTATCTGCAGGCCGGCCAATGCCGCAATGATTGAGTAAAAACTCAGGAGTTCTTCCCCCATTCTCTGTCGGCTTATCAAACCCGGTGCCGCTATACACTTCAAAGTGTAGGTGCACTTTAATGCAATCTTCAGATGTATGGGTTTGTTGCCGATCACACTCTCGCTGAGCACTCGCAGTTTGTTGCCGCGTAATCAATCTGCCCAATCGTTGTCCGGCCACAACAGTTTTAGTTTCAGAAGTGATATATGCTTCTTTCAGATGAACAAGTTTGTAATACAGACCATCATCGCCTCTGATACCAATCCTATAAGCATTTCCCGGCAGAAATCCATCACTACCATAAAAGAATGAGACAATTTGGCCACTCACCGGAGATTTCACTTGGCTTCCATAATAGGCATTGACATCTACAGGAGCCCAAGAATTACAACTGCCACTTCCGCAATGCGAGTGCCTGTCGTAGGCATTAAAGGGAAAACCATCATTCCATTGCATTACACCAGTTATATCTTGCTTATGCAGGGGGCACGAATAGTCTATGGCATGTGCACCGGGAGCAAACAGGAATAAAAACAGTGAAAGCAGCAAGAGGCATTTTTTCATGATAGTGAGGCGATTCCATTGCGCGAGCAAAAAGCAGATGATCTAGTTCAAGTATAATGTATCGCATGAATATCCTAGCAATAGAAATTAGCTGCGATGAAACCTTGGTGGCGGTGATGGATGGATCTCACTCAAGAAAGCGCAAGCTTCAAAAAAACTGATTTTGACGCCGGAATAATTTTCATATTAAGCGTAGCCTTTGATCTTCGAATGTGAGCTCGTGTTATAGTGAATATATGGTCAAAATTAAACGTGTAATATTCGTAATTGCTTCGAGTACTTTAATATTAGTAATTGGCTCTTTTGTCTCAAATGCTCATGGCTATGAGGTAAGCCTACCCGGAGACGTTAACGGCAATAACCGAATCGATATTTTTGATTTTAATCAAATGGTTGAATGGTTTGGCAAAGACACAATTCAAGAAACAAATTTCGTACTCAAGCCAAATCTCTACCCAGGGGAAACTGAGCAGAGTGAGATTCTTGGTGACAGATCCAATTGGGAGCCAAGCGTGATCTTGTACAAAGGGGGCTTTAATGTCACGTTTAATCCGGGATATGAATATATCTGGAGCGTCACTGATCAAAACATAGCTCAAATAAGCCACTCTCACCTATGCGATCCCTCTCAACCTCAATTTGATATTTGCAATAACAGCAGGGTTAGCGTGAATTCCCTACAAGTTGGCGAGAGCTTCATTAATGTTCAAGCAAAGTATGCAGGGCAAATTATCGCAACGGTTCAAATTCCTTTACACGTTTATCCTCCAGAAAAGATGTCTTGCCTTGAGCCAAGCATTGCTCCAGATACAGGTGATGCACCCTTAACTGCCTTTTTCCATGGAGGGTCGCAGTCTTTGCAACCAGGTTTGTATTTTGTGGGCTATCAATGGGATTTCAACAGGGATGGAGTTTGGGATACATTTATAGAAAAAGACGGTTTGAATCATACTTTTTACAAACCTGGAACATATAAACCCCGCTACCGTATAGTGGGCTCAAACAATACTTTGAGTCCATGCGATTATCCTTTTGATGTTGTTGTGAGTGGTGAAAATCAACCGACACCAATAAATATTCCTGACATGACAACTCAGCATCTCGTAAATCTTCAAACTGAGACTGTTAGCGTTACCGCTGACAATATGATTATTGATGTCAACGGTCAATATTTTTATCCCTTCGACGATCCTTTACAAGATAATCGATATGAAGTTAGATCTGATCCCGGGCGTAATAATTACACAACCTTAGAAGCATCCTGGGATCAATTCTTTTTGCCCATGAAGTTCTATTTGTATTTTGGTTCCTCAAATGGAAAATGGTATGTAACTGAAGCTAGAACGAGCAATGGAAGGGATGATTCCAATAGTAATTCGATTTTCTTCTCTAATGAATCACAGAATATGTTTACCAGTGATCTGGGACAACCCTACACTGCTGATGCACTAGTCTTACACAGCAACCCCAATGTTTTCACTGGTGAACAAGCCAAGATATATTTCGAAAATCTTCGGATTTTGCCCACCTTCCGCAATTAAGTTTTAGAAATCTTCTGATAAGATATCCAGACTAACTTTATCGGTTATAGCTCTTATATGAAAATTCTTGCTATAGAAACCAGCTGCGATGAAACCTCTGTTGCCGTGGTCGACGGATTCCGCATGCTGACGCAATCAACCTATTCGCAAATCAAGCATCACCAAGAATTTGGAGGGGTGAATCCGGGGGTGGCGCGGCGCAACCACGAGGAGCGCTTGCCAATTTTGCTTAAAAGAACAATCGCTCGGGCGAATGCAATATTTCCAAGGCATAAAACTTGCGATTGTTTCTACTGTTGTACCCCCCCTCGCTCGTCGCTCGTCAAACGTCTCACGACTATTGACGCTATCGCCGTCACGGTTGGACCGGGTTTGCCACCAGCACTCGAAGTAGGCTTGAGAACAGCTAAGGAAATTGCCATAAAGCACAACCTTCCGTTAATTCCTGTAAATCACCTCGAAGGCCATATCGCGAGCGTGTTTTTGAAGCGCTCAAGCGGAATGCCTTATATCAAAAACATTTCTGAACTCCAATTCCCTTTCTTATCCCTGATTGTTTCTGGTGGCCACACAGAGCTTGTTATTACTTCAAAGCAAAAAATTGACAACGCTGATACGCTATCCAAATCAGCGTTGTCATCCCGAGCAGATCTGGCGACTGCGAGGAGCCAGACTGTCGAGGGACTACGCCACACGCTTCTCGGCCAAACCCTGGACGATGCCGCGGGTGAAGTGATTGATAAAGTTGGGCGTGAACTGGGTTTGGGATACCCCGCTGGCCCCGTACTCGAGCATATGGCCAAAGCGGGCAACCCTCTTTCTTCTGTCTTTCCCCTCCCCTTGAAAAACACACCGCATGAAGATCTCAATTTTTCCTTTTCCGGCCTCAAAACCAAAGCGGTCCAAATGCTTGCGGGAGACCATCGCATTGGCACCTACACAGACAGAGTAAGGAGTGCCGAGTCCGGAGTTATGAGCAATGGGAAGTTGTCGAACCCCGAACCCCGAACCCTGAACCCCGCACTCAGATCCCCGTACTCCGTACTCCGTACTCCAAACTTTATCCAAGACTTCTCTGCCTCCTTTCAGCAAGCGGTTATCAATGCCCTGATTTTTAAAGTGAGACGAGCGGTTGCGACCACTGGCATCAAACAATTGGTGCTCACCGGTGGAGTATCGGCCAATCTAGCCTTGCGCAAACAACTGCGCATGGAGATGAAAAAAATGGGTGGGCAATTGTTCGCCGCACCAAAAAATTTCACCGGTGATAACGCGGGCATGATTGGTTTGGCAGCCACTTGGGCCTATGCCCGAGGTGAATCTGCTACCTCTCCTGAAGAAATTAATGCGATTGATCGAAAACCAAATCTGCAGTTCCACCAGAAAAAATAATTTAGATTGCTTACTGATTCGCCAGATTAAACACTTGTTTGAAAATAGTCAGGTCAGCCCGGGTGATTTTCGGATCGGAATCAAGTGACAACAGAGCATTATTCGTCCCAAATACTTTGACTAGCCCACTAAAATCGAGAATCCCAATTTTTTTATCTTGATTAAAGTCTGCCTGCTCCAAACCAAATTGTCGATCCCAGTTCCTCGCAAGTTGGGCATATAGAGCACCAGTTGCGGTGGGAGTCTTCCAATCGGAGGCAATAAGACACTCAAAGGAATGAGCGCACTGGTTCTTCCATCCCCCATAGAACCAGAAAAAGCCGACAAAGGTGCCTGCATCTACGCCAGCGACAAAACGTTGCGTATACAATCTCACAAATTCCAATGCTTTAGCTTCACTTAAGCCAAGGGCATTATCATTCGGAAGTCCTAAGCCAATTTCGGTGGCGATTATTTTTTTATCCCGATACCGACCGGCATCGACTGATTGGGCATAGGTAATATAGGGATTTATTATCGTGTCAAAAGTTTTAGTGACCATGGCCACAGGCTCTGACTCATGCTGTGGTTCCCAACCGGCATAGTATGTATGTAAATTCCAGTAATCGAGTGGCAAGGGTACGCCATACAATCGTTTATACTCGGCGAATACTGAATCGTAGTATGGTCGCACAGCTCCAAACTCCACGTAATACGTCACTTGCCCCACTGATGCAATTGCCAGCTTAGCACTGGAATCGAGCTGCTTAACCGACGTGTGATAGGTATGAAACATTTTGGCATATTCCGTTGGCGTCAAGTTATCTTGCGAGCTACGTTCTGGTTCATTGCCAACAATCCATATTGCCCCTTTATTTCTCAGGACAAATTCTCGAAATTTGGTTCTATCCGCTTCGCTTCGACCAATCATGCCACTGCTTAAGTTCCAAAAAAAAGGATTTGTCGAATCATCAGCCGCAATACCTCCCCGAGGAGGACTGTATGGGCGGACCGTTATGTAGCGCGCTTTTTCTTTAGGGGTCCAATCATAAAACGAGCTGGTAGCTGGCATGGAGAGCGATTTCAACGCTCCGGGAGATCCTGCCACGCCATAAGGATTGCGGGCAAATCCGGCCGGCAAAGTTTGAGCGTTTGTCTTTGAGGAAAACACCATTAACAGTAGGGCAACGATACATCCAAAACGCCAAGTCATGGCTTAAGTATCTGGTGAAAGAGAGTTGATTGCAACTTTATTTAAATGCCCGAACCAATCGCCTGACTTATGTGGTCGAAGCCATTTTCATGCATCTGTTCAACCAAACCTTGATTGATTTGACCAATAAGCTGTGGACCCATGAAAATCATGCCCGTGATCAGTTGGACCAATGATGCTCCAAGTTTGATCTTGTGATAAGCATCGCTTGCACTAAACACTCCCCCAACTCCTACAATTTTGATGTCTTTGCCAAACGTTTTGTGGGTTTGTTTAATTAAAGAGTTAGACAATTCCCAAGTCGGTTTACCACTAAAATTCCCTTTAGCGTGTTCTATGTTTTTCAGTTCATCTAATTGAAGTGCAGGATTTGATCGGTCTTTTGCTAAGTTCCCAATCACGACTGCCTGAACCCCAAAATCGATCATTATAGTTATTAATGGTTTCGATTCGCTCCAACTTTGCTCAATTGGAAACTTCACCCATAACGGTTTTTTGAGCTTAAGTGATTTGAGTTGCCTAAGCACGGTTGTCAACGCTTTAGGACTGGCCAAATTGCCTGAGCCACGTACATTGGGACATGAAATGTTTAATTCGTAATACGCGAAATCGAGAGCTCGTTTGTGGTTTTTAAGATACGAAAAACTTGAAACAATATCTTCAATTTGAGTTTCAGTCGTCGACGTTTGAGGCGAGTTGGTGGCTCCAATAGAAATTCCCACCTGAAAGCCTGCGTCAACCAACTTGACGTGATTGTTGAGAACACGCTCAATGCCCAAGCTTTTAAAGCCTTTATTGACCAACAAAGATTGAGAGTTTGGCAGTCTTCCTAATCGAGGTTTAGGGTTCCCAGCATAGGGATTGCGCGTTACTGTGCCCACACTAGCAAAACCAAAACCAACTGAAGGCAAAATTGAAGTCAGACGAGCGTTGTAGTCAAATCCAGCCGACAAGCCAATCGGATTTTTAAATGTAGTTCCATGAATTTTTTGAGTCAATGCTTCCTGTTCGTAAACAAACAGCTTCTGCGTTAACTGCCTGGTTGCCGGGAAATCACCCAACAATTCACCCGCATTAGTCATAAGATCATGGACCATCTCGGCATCGAATTGAAACAGCAAAGGCTTAAGCACTTTTTGGTAGCTAGATGCAAAAAAATTAGTGGCTTTCATGATGAGCTCTTATTCTACACCCGAAGCTTATTAGGGGTTAGGTGATAGTTTTTAGGGGTTAGTGGAGAAAACTCTAGCCACAACAATATCTACTGAGGCAAAATCAACTTTTTGAATATACTTTTCGAGCGAAAATTGCGAGAACTAAACTCGAGAAATAAAATGCAGTTACACTTATTTCTTTTTCGGCGCATCAACTTTCTCGAGTCCCAAACCCTTGAAAACAAAGTAAACGACTGCTGCCATAATCACAAAATCAATGAGATTATTAGCAAAACTACCCCATTTGAGTTCAACCGCTCCAAGCTTAAGCACTTGTTGGTTGAGATCCCCTGCTGCCCCCAAAATTGGACCCAGAAGTGGGTTGATCATATCTTGCACTAAAGAGTTGACGAGTTTTGACACTGAACCACCCAGCACAAAACCAATGGCTAGGCCAACGACACCTTGTTCGCGAATAAATTCAAAGAAACCGTTAACTTTGGCTTGAATCATAGTTCCTCATATCTAATTGCTATTGTTATATCGTATTTTACGTCTTTTATAAGAGAGTTGGAAGCTCACTGAAGTCTGAAATAAACGCACGCACCGGAAAATTCTCAAAATCCTCTTTATTCCTTAGCCCACTTTCAAGTGTAGCCACAAATACAATGCCCGCTTGCTCGCACGCTTGTGCGTCCGACACACTATCGCCGACATAAAGCACTTGGTCTGGAGAAACTCCAAAATCCTTAAGCATTCCATCAAACACCCGGCCATCGGGCTTGTGAAAAGCGCAATTTTCAAGGTAATAAAAGCGTTCGATATACGATGCCAGTGGATGGTCAGGCAGCATCAAATGCTGCATTTCTGCCTGAGAACGTGATGAAAGGAGCGCCAAGTGAATTCCATGTGACTCGAGTTGATCCAGAGCATGATAATTTTTAAGGGCAATCAAGTCATACCAACCTTCAAGTTTTGCTTGGACCAAACATTTTTTGTATGAGCGCATGAACGCTGCCTCATCTACACCAGGAAACCGCTGTTGCAGCACTTGCGTCATGGGTTTTCCCCAACTGCCCAAATGAGTCTCAAGGCTCATAGGCGCGAATCCGATGGCGAGTGCGGCCATATTTTCTAAGCGAAAACAGGCTTTTTGCGTCATGCACAGGGTATCGTCGAAGTCCAACGCCACCACTTTTATGCCAGGAAAAATTGACTTTACTTGATTAGCTGCTACCATAGCGTGACTTTTACCAACTATTTACGCTATACTAACACACGCTGTGCAATTAACTGATTTTATTCAACAACAGCACATCGACCTGCCCCCGGAACTCGTCGAGTTGTGCACAGAAGGCATCGCCCTCATGCGCGATAGCCTCGACGTTAATCATAGCCACGAACATGTCGAACAATTATTTGATAATTTAACCCTTCTCCTGAAACACGAACCACAATTACACCTGAATTTCCGGATTTTACTACCCGCTATTTGCTGGCATGATGTCTGGAAAGCATCTCGGGTTATGGGTACCGGCAAATTCAAGCTCCTCTACGAAAACATTTATGACGGCAAAGGCAGCGAGAAAATGTTTCGCAAACATGCCAGAGATATTAGATTGCGCATAGAGTTGCTCGAGCCAATCGCCTACTGCATCAGGACTCATGCATCATTCAGCTCCCTGTTTCCTAAATCCAGAATAATTTCTGGAACGGCTCGACTGAGGCGACCTGGAGTGGTTGAAGCCAGAGTCTTGCGCGATCTTGATGGTTTGGAAGTGTGGAACTTGAAGCGGTTTGATTCGGTTATTAACTCGATTGAATATATTACTCCCCCATTGCTCAAAGTTGCCGTTTGGTGGTTCAAAACTATCACTCTCAAAACTGATGAGAACCGTTTTTATTTTGCCTGGACAAAAGTAGAGTTTAAACACCGATTGCGCTTGGTAGTTGAACACTGCATCGGCTTAATTGACGAGTACGAAAAAATAATTCCTCAGGAAACTATTGACCTCATGCCAGATTACGAAGATATTTTGTATGATCTTCGCCAGGTGGCCATGGCTCGACTGGCTCAACTAGAAGCCTAATCGATCTATTTACTTCACTTGAAACTTGTTCTTCAATGCAATCATTTCGTTCTCTGAAAGTTTTCGTGCTTCCCTGGCTTCACTCCAAGCATTGTCAATTAAGGATGCGCTTCCTTGGGTTTCTGGCAAAAGATGCACGTGAGCATGCTCAACTAGCACTCCAAGCGTTACACTTTTCACATAGCTTGATCCCGAAACCTGCTGCATTTTTCGGGCGACTCTTTGAACCACCTCGAAGTAGCTGCTGATATTCGGCACATCCCACACCCAGCGATAATGAGTTTTGGGAATCACCAAAGTGTGCCCATCGACAATCTGAGAAATATCTAAAAATGCTACAAACTCATTATCTTCGTAGATAATGAAGCTCGGGATATTCCCCGCAACGATTTGGCAAAAGACGCAATCGCTCATACTTTAAGCTCGTAGCTATCGAAGCCAGCGGAATAATTGGCGAATGTAATTGATTAAACGATCGACCAAAGACCTTGTTTCCTGCAATCCCTGTTCTTGCTCAATCAGTGATTCTTGCTGCTGTGCAATTGTCGCTGCTTGGGCTTCGACCGTTTCCTTCAGGGCCTGATAATTGGATTCGAGAGTCGATAACCGCTCTCCCTCCCAATTTGTTTCTTCAAACATGCGCGGCTCCAACGATTCGTCGTAGATTTCCGTTTCCAATAATTCATCTTCCCTAATTTCGGTCATGGGTGTGGGCATTGGACCGCCATCCCATACCGTTGCGCTCAGCGTTCCACTAGCAAGCACTTTGCCATCCCGCGAAATTGCTTTGAGGGTTATTTCCACTGGTCCGGCAGATAATCCTCTGATGCTGGCCGTGGGAACGCTGCAACTACCCGAAACATACTTAGGACAAGAAGTGATAAAGCTTATGTGATCGCGAATCCAAACTCGATTAGCTGGCTGAGCTGACCAAGCATAGGTAATATTTTGCGAATCTTGAACCAACGTATCGCCATGCAAAAGAAAGGCGCTAAACGGATGATCTATATGCAATTGCATGCTTCCGGTTTGATCTAACCACTCCAGGCGATAATCACCCGCGATAATCACAGTGAACTGAGTCGATGCAATCATTCGATTTGCTCGCCATGCTTCAACGGTTACCAAACTTTTTCCTGGGCTTATTCCGCCAATATCTGCATGCAAATTGGGACACGGCGCTTCGATATCATAGGGACATCCCGAGTCAAAACCATATGACCCCAGCGAAAACGAGTTGGATTGATTTTTCCAAATATAGGTAATATCACTTTGATTTCGAACCAAATAACCATCTTTATAGAGCAATACATTCACGCCATAACCTTCATTTTGACCATGAACGCGAGTATTTATTACTTCTTCTGAAGGCTTGAGCACATATACAGCATCTTTAACCTTAACCGTGATAATCGTCGACGCGATAAAACTGTCATACAAATATGCCTTTATGGTAATCACTGCCGTTCCAGGATTAATTCCTCGCAAGTCGGCGTGCAAATTGGGACACGGACTCACAATGTCATAGGGACAACCGTTTTCAAAGCCTGAATCATACAAGGAAATCACATTGCCTGAATATATCCATTCATAGCGAATCCCTGCTTGATTGGTGAGAAAGCCACCATCTTTATAACTCAAGCGAACATTTACTCCATAGCCTTCATTAGGATTTTGCACCGGAATTTCAAAAACTGACTCGGATGGCTGAAGCACATAGCCCGGATTCGGGTTAGCTTGAGCCCTGACTAAATTTGGAAACATTAACAATGTGGCTACAATAAACAACAGCTTTATGATTCGCATATCCTCTCCTGTAACTATATTCCTTACTTTCAGCTTATCAGATTGCGATTGAGCAAAAAATCTTCGATTTTCCTATGTAAAGCCTGTATTTCCTTATGGTTATTTGAGTTGAGGCACGATCAAATATGATCATGCACTCCATTGCTGTTAGGATCAGCATGCGTAGTTCCGAGCGTGTTATCAATCAATCGTCGTAAAATATCGACAAACGAAATTCCATACATATCCAGAATTAAAGAGAGCGCCACCAATGATTCTTTGGGCCCAAAAGCGGGATTGGAGTTTGGATCAATAAAATAGTACCTCCCCGAGCCGTCAATGCGGATGTCAAATTTGCCATAATCACTCATTTTGCACACATCAAATGCTTTGCGAACCAAATCACTCAATTGCCTATCCTCATATTTTGCATAGTGGTAACTGCCCACGTCTGAATCAGAAAGCCATTGATCATCAAAAGTAGCCAAAACAAATTTCTCTCCTGCCTTATCAAACACCTTCTCAGCCAGATAGACTTTTTTATTTTTCCCTTCCAATAAAATTGCAGTTATTTCTCGTCCAACAATAAACTCTTCAACTAACACTGGTTGATCATACGTCTCAATAAGCCATCGAATACGCTCGCGTAATTGTCTTTCATTTTCGCTCACAGCAGCGGTATTGATTTCTACACCACCGTGAATTTCATTTAATTTGGATATAAGCGGGAACTGAAAATCCTCGCTCAAGGGCGATGCATGTGAAGGAAAAAGTTGAAACTCAGGCACTGGAACACCATGGGCTTTAAGCAAGCGCTTGAGCAAGAATTTGTTGTATCCCATTGATTCACCCAAAATGCCTGCGCCAGTGTAGGGGATCTGATGCATTTCCAAGATCCCTGGCACAACGGAAGCTAAGTACTCTTGCCCTCGAACAGATCCGGTCATGTTAAACACCATTTCTGGTTTTTCGCTAACAAGTAACTGAGAAAGTTGGGGTGTAGCTGGCAAATAAATCACACTGCAACCGAGTTGCTCAAGATACTTGCCAACAACTTCGGCATCATGTAGGGCGTCTTTTTCAGTGACGTATTGTTCATGCGTAGGAAAGTATTCACGCTTAACCTCGCTATAGACAATGCCTACTTTTTGAGGAATATAAGATGGTTTAGGTATGAGTTCATCCGAAGCTTGATATGGCTTCATAGGGTCACTAAGGCAGTTTTTTGCCCTGGGTGTAGCGCTAACGATTCGCGCATTTTTTTAGTGTAAAACAAACATTAACAACACAATGAATTATAATACCATCATGCCCTCATAGTTCAATGGATAGAACGGAGGTTTCCTAAACCTTAAATCCAAGTTCGATTCTTGGTGAGGGCACTTTAATTAATAAAATATCCTCCAAATGCCTGAGCAAATTGTTGCAAAGTGTTAGAATGTAGTGCCGAAGTTTCTTGCAACATAACGGGCCCTGGATGTATTAATCCGTAGATCTGAGACTTGCTCAGGGCAATAACTGCGGTTGCTTTTACATCCCGATTTGCCAGCGCATAATCTCCCCCTTCTTGAGATGTTGCCGCAGTTAAAAGTGCCTTGAGCGTATCTTCTGCAGACGAAGAAGATCCTAAGATTTTATCTGTCTCATTTTTTAAGCGTAAAAGACGTTGTTCATAGATTTGCTTGTCTTCTCGATTAATCATCTCTTGTTCCATAAGTTCAGCGCTAGTAGAGTTCAAAATATTCACCTGTAGCAAAGACTCACGAGAGAGAGCTCTCGCTGATAGCGCGTTATTAGCAAACACTATATTCTCTCCTGAGATTTCTCTCTCACCGCCTGTTTCCTTTCTCATAACACAATTGAGCGCATATCCATCAACGTAGGGTCGTAGAGTAGAAATAATTTCTTGGTTCCGATTTTGATCGGATTCCAATAAAGTGGCAAAGACCGCCATATTTGCTAGACTTAAGTGCTGATCTTCCCGACGAATATACAAAAAATCAACTGTCTGCAGATAAAAATCATCATTGGTTCTCGCATAGGCAAAGCTCGAACCAGGCAAAAGACTAGGATATACAAAGTAGGAAATTTCTTTGCCAGGTACTTTCAAGGTAAATATTCTTGGCTTGTCTACCCTAGTTCCTGTATCTTCCTCTGAATGGAATAGTAATACCAAGTTGGTTGCTATCGGCACCATTGCGGTTTGACAACCAACGTTGTCATCTTGAAGCATGTATCCAACTAATAACTCAGCAGGAATATTCATGGTGCCTGAAATATTGTATTTGGCTGCCATCTGCTTTAGGCCTGCAGCTTTCGACCAAGCATGAAGAGATGAAATATAGTTGTCGATGTGGTTTCGGTAATTAGGCAATATATTGTTTGTTGAATGAACCCAATGAAGTGACTGATTCGCCCAAGCAACTTTTTTTTCCAAGAGATCAGTTGCCTTCAGTGTCTCAAGCGTCTCTTGGGCTATGACCCCAATTCTCTCACGTAATTGTTCGCCGATTTGCTCGAAAACTTGTTCATAGGACTTAGCTTCAAAACGAGTGTGCACGACAGGCCCTAATTTATTTTTGATTTGCTCTAACGTGTCATTTCCTATTTGCATAGTTATCATTTACCTTTCATCCTAGATAAGGAAATCCTAACACACTTGGGATTTAGACAGCCGATCTAGTTAGAACAATTCACCTTGAGCATGCTTATAAAAAAGTTGAGAATAATGATTCTGCTGTACAATACATCATGTTGTCATAAAGTTAGTGAGTCTACCCAAACATAGTAGACGAATTCGGGGTGTAGTGTATCGGTAACATGCGCCGTTCGGGACGGCGAGACACTGGGTTCAATTCCCAGCACCCCGACACAGTCTAATTTAATTGCCATTTACGATGTTGCAAGGATATTGCCAAAGTTATAATCCAGAATTTCTATCGTTGATTGGATTAGCTTTCATATTCGCAAGTATATGTTCTTTAAGCGCCTCAGCGTTTGCTTTAGTCAGGCCAGGAATATTGATTTTGTTGCCATTAAAACCGATGGCGATCCATCCATGTCGGCTCGATGTAGTTGCTTTAGTTCCAAGAATGGCACTTCCGCCAAAACCTGACTTGCCTGCTCCCTCAGAAGCGTTCTCAATCCGAAGCGATGCCAAACCCAGCAAGCGGTCTAATACATCCTGCTTAATGAGCAGATGTTGAATAACACCATAAGGTACATGCCGTTCTTGTTTGGAAATGACTCCCTGTTTGAGCGTTAGAAATTGATTTTCAAGTGTAAAGTGAAAAGCACGTCGCACTAAATAGGTTAGAACTAAATTAAAGGGAATTGATCCTACAAAAAAAAGTGAATAAAAGATGAGCGATTCAGATTTGGGTACGAATATCCAGAAAAGCGCAAGGATAAGCAATGAGGTGATTGAGGCAAAAAGTGGTTTGAAAAGCCACAATGTTTCGATGGGATATTGTTTCTCGGTGATGAAGTCAGGCATACAGATTTATTGAGCAACAACGGGTTGAGTAACTTGGCTTTGACTATTTGGTTGGTGACGGTATAGTTTCTCACTTACCATTTTAAGTAGAAGTGCGCGCAAACCATCTGCCGCCGGCTTCTCCACTCCATCAATATGTGCTTCCATGCCCGAGGAAATAGTGGCACTGGAAAGATGAACATCATAGAGTCCAAAAATTCGATCGAGCAAATCCTGATCAACATACACATCCTGAATTCGCTCATACGGAATGGTTATTTCTTTGGGGGTAATAGGATTTTTCTTAATCACCACATAGTCTGCAGTTAAATCGTAATAATACTCTTTGTAATACCACCATTGGTATAAATACGTCAGGGCAATGATCATCACCAAGAGTCCCAACAAGACCAATCCGGCAATCAAAATGTACGCACTCTCTGCATTACCTGCAAAGGCGATAAATGAGGTGAATACTATGCTTAATAAAATGAGTAATATAATAATCCATGCCATGGTTCCAGCAATAGTTTTTTTGAGAACTTTTTTGGTACTTAAGGGAAATTGCTCTCTTGTTTTGGTCATATCAAATTCAATGCCTTTCTCAAATCATTGTAGAGCGGATATTGAGAGGTATTCAAGGTGATATATTCAAGGAAAAATTTGTTGCTGTTCGCATTGGAAGGAAATCGCAAGCAGCGAGACCCGATGAGCTATTCTCGAATCGAAGGAAAATTAACGTGTGGTCTTGTCCCACTCACCCTCACTATGCTCTCCGCTGGAATATCTTGGGGCAAAATTCTAATTGGCTCACCTAAAATAATTGGACTCACTCCCAGCGTCTCAGTTATTTGAGCAATAGGAGTATCACTCCCAAACTGTCTCACAAGTTCGACGTCACTTAACCATGTGCCATCAGGGAGAACAAGATTTACTTCTACCATATCCCTCCGTGCGTTACAGTTCGAAGATTATTCGATCCGAGAACTCCTTTCGATTTCTCATCGATCGGCGCACCTTAATCTGACGTCCGACGAATTATCTTCCCGCCTCTTCGTCGGTATAGACAAAGACTTCAATGTTTCGTTCGTAGTCGAAAATATCTTTTTGGGTGAAGATCAAATCCCGCTCTCGCTTGGCATTTTCGTCGCTGTCTGATGCATGGATTAAATTCATCTGGTGGCTCATGGCATAGTCGCCCCGAATCGAACCCGCTTCAGCCTCACGCGCTTTGGTTATACCCGTCAGTTTGCGCACAGCATCGATGCACTCCACTCCTTCAAGCAACATGGCAACCACGGGAGTTTTTTGCATGAAATGTTTAAGTTGCGGAAAGAATGGCTTGCCTTTGTGATGTGCATACCATTCTTCGATGAGGGTATCGGAAAGAGCGGTCATTTTAAGCGCTACCAATTTCAAGCCTTTGCGCTCGAAGCGACCGATAATTTCGCCAACTAATCCTCGTTGCAAACCATCAGGTTTCACTAATACAACCGATTGTTGAAAATCCATATTCTTACTCCTTATTACTTGACGATCTCTTGCTGGTATCTTACCACAAGAGAATCGGTATAATACCGTAAAAATATGCCGCCTTTAACCGAGCATGACATTGACTATCAGGGAATTTTACAATCGTTAATAAACGATCCGGATCATGCTTGGACTGGAGTGCTCAAACAATCACAACTCGGAAAAGTAGTCCCACTGGTAGTTTTGGACATGATTAAAACTTCACTTCCCAAAGGTTTGCCCCTGACTGCTTCTGTCAGAGTTAATCACTTCTTAATTCAGCATGGCACAATTCCAGTTGACCTAGACACAACAATCAAATTTGGCAAATGGCCACTAACTATTACTGACACTTATGCAGTGGGTGGAACACTGAGGAATAGCCAGTATGATGGCACTTTAGAAGTAGCGGCTTTTTCAGTTAGTCCAAAAGATAATAACAGATCTTCTATAGCTACTTCTGAACAAATCATGGAAATTTCTCGCCTTGCAGAGCGGCACCTGAATCCAAGCATGCTAACCGTAATTTCCGATAAATTAAAACCACCACCCACTTTTCAACTTGCCTCAGCACATGTGTTGCTTGAGCATAGACAAGCGACAGTGAGTTTGCAACTTATCGAGAGAAGTTACCGTTAACCGCTTTACTTCTCTGCTTCAAAACTACCTGCTTGATGTGGTACGCTGGAAGCACATCATAATTTTCGGTAGTACTATGCCCAAAGATCAAATATCACCATTGCCAACGGCAACAACTCAATCGCCTAAGCCATCGTCAGCCATCCCCCCATCACTCGCTCCGTTTGTGAAGCTAACACTAATTGGCTTGATTGGTATTACTGTTCTAGTGGCTTTTGCGCTCTTTCGACAACGTATGCCATCATCCCCCAATGAATCTAGCGTACCCGCCCCCGAGGCAGCCAAGTTAACGAGCAAGCTCGTCGATTCGTTTGAGAACCAGGAATTCGCTCTAAAACTACCCGAGGGGCTCGTGAAGAAAACGATCGGCAATCAAATTTTGCTTTTTCCCCATTCCCAAGCAGCCGAAGCCTATGAATCGTGCACGAGTAGTGATACCGGAAAAATAGATGATCAATGCCAAGTGGTCATGAGCATCTCGGTTGAAGCCTTTTCTCCCGATCATGACTTTAGCCTCGAAAAAACTCGCAGTGATCAAGAATCTACTGACCCCCTAGCTACCACCTTTATTGATGCTCAAAAACGATCATGGATCATAGAACCGGTTAGCACCTCTGGCTTAGCAGTAGTTGCCGAAACCAAATCCGCCAGTGCCCTGCACCAAGCTACAGTTGTTGCCAACGCTGCAGCATATCAAGAAACCTTCAACACCCCCTTAGTTCCTGACCGCTTCCTCAACACAGTCAAAGACTTGCTCTCGACAATTGAATTTAACAATCAAAAATAAGGAATCTTTCCCATGGACGACAACAAATCACCCCTTACGCCCCCAGCTTCAACACAACCCATTGAACCACCACCGGCTCCACCGCTCGACTTATCGACTGCAATGCCAAAACCCGCTTCGATAGCCCCAACACTGAATACACCTCCAACTCAAAAACTTGAAACACCCTCGCAATCACCCGTTGAACACGACATTGCCTCACCTACTTCCCTGCCAACTGCTCAAACGATTCCCGCACCCGAAAGCAATCCAGCACCGGAGGTTTTAGGCGCGACACCCGAAGCTCCGTCACCAATTCCCAGCATGCCTGCGGCTTCGTCGATTCCACCCATGCCTTCTCTTGATTCGCTCTCGACTGCTCCCTCCCCTGTGAGCGATCCAGCGCCAACCACGCCAGTCGCACCAATTCCAGATTCAGTGATTAACGTGTCTGCGCCTGCAACAAACCCATCGACTCCACCTATTGCAGCTGAATCGCCAGCACCTAATGCCGAGACAGCAGCTCCCGTACTAGCTACCCCCACAGCTTCAGCTGAAACGAAACCACTCGACACTACCCAACCCAAAAAATCCAAAGCACTTGTGTTTGTGGTAATCTTCCTCGCTTTGGTCGCTCTCACCCTTGGCGGTTTGGTGGTCTGGAGCGCAATGCAACCGAATACGAGCTCAATAGAGGAATCGATGACACCGCCAGTGGTGTCTGGAAATGAAGAAGTCGGTGAAATTACTGAAGAAGAAGTGATCGTGGAACAGCCTGACCCGACAGCAGATTGGGAAGTGTACGCAAATGAAATTTTTCAAATCAAATATCCTTCCGATATTGAAGTCGAAGAGGAAGCTGCGGGATTAGTTAGACTCACAAAACTTGCTTCTAATCATCAACTCGGCACCGAGCTATATGACGGAATTTCACTAAGTTTCGAAACCAGAGAAATCGCAAATCTCGAACCAATCACCTTCGCCGAGAACAAAATTATTGAATCAAATGAAAATGGACTTGGTGATGTAATCTCGCCTGCAAAACAAACAACTCTCAATGGATATGATGCAGCTGAATACACTTATAGAGGTTTGGGAACCACAAAATACACTATAGTCCAAGCAGATGACAATGTGATGTTTGTTGTAATTGGCAATGCAACTGTTGATCCAAATAACTCAGGTTATTCAGAAACTGTTGATCAAATCCTTTCCACTTTATCCTTTAACTCAACCGCTTCATCCACCACCCCAGGAGCAGCTCTTCAGGGCTCGTGCACGCAAGATGGCGAGACGTATGCAGATGGCGACGAAGTCCCTGCACCTGATTCATGCAATTCTTGCTCCTGTGAAAACGGTCAAATTGCCTGCACTGCAATGGCTTGTGAAGAATAATTGAGACGATTTTAAAAAGAATGTATGGATCCAGCTGAACCAAATCCACTTCCCGCTTCGCAATATGATCCTGAACCGATCCAATCAGCTGCGAGTATTAAGCCGGAATCAAAACTCTTTCGCGCACTGAAAAATGTTT
This sequence comes from uncultured Pseudomonadales bacterium, assembly GCA_964441155.1. Classification (GTDB taxonomy): domain Bacteria; phylum Patescibacteriota; class Microgenomatia; order UBA1400; family RBG-16-45-19; genus CAYYKL01. Next base: position 60,063 of record CAYYKL010000003.1, on the reverse strand, counting down.
CCCCCTTCACCTATTGTTTCGCTGCTGTGCTTACTATAAGTCTTATTACGCTTGCATACTTTGTGCTGCAAAACCTTTCACTTAAGAGTCAGTTGGGAATGAATTCTTTCAAATGGCCATGGACAAACGCGACTTGCACCTACCAAGGAATAGAATTTAAGCCTGGAGAAAGCGTGCCCTCAGTTGACGGCTGCAACTCCTGTTCCTGTTCAGAAACTGGTGAAGTAGCCTGTACATTAATTGCATGTGAAGCAGATTCAAAATTCTTCCCGTCGAAACAAGTGAAGAAATTACTAATCCTGAATCGAGCAATCTTATCAAGAATTTTCCTATAGAATCTCCATCCATATATGGATTTACAAAATTAGCTGACCTAAAAAGTATTGGTGTAAGTGCTCAATTTCCTCCAGCTGCGACCATATCCCAACAAACACCAACTCATTATAATATAAAAACATCAAATTCTGATGCGGCTAACTTTATGGTGGTTGACTATGATGGTGGCGGTCGCAGAGCTTGGTTCACTAAAGAATATCCTTGGGCTTCACAGTACACATTCGAACCTTTTACTTCAAATGGACATAGTGGCTATATAGCTTATGCAAAATCTCAGAGTCAAGATTTAAGCGGTTCTCTCTTTTATTTCACTGCCCTTAATTCAAAACAAATGTTAACAGTGAATGGAACTAACTATTTTGGTGCTAACACTGGCACATTTTTTAAAAACCTTCAAAGTTTTAGAAGTTTTCTCTCTACGATTAAGCTAACTTCTCCAGTATCAACAGGTTATGAAGAATTTCCTACTTCAGAAATATATCGTTGGAGTGATCAAAGACAAACAAATTGGAGCAATGAAGATTTTGGATTAAAAATTACCTCTCCACTTTGGGTAGAATCCAGATATCAGCGAGAGAGGGATGAAAACGGCAAGATCACCTATACTGATTGGAATAGAGAAACACCCACAGAGACTATAGATTCAATTCCTTATGCCTCGGGCACCTCTCAACGCGTATCAATGAATGGTAGTTATGCTTCATCTCTGATGTTGGTCGTGTTGCCAACTGAATTTCAGAATAAATCTTTTTCAGAAGTTGCCGAAAGTCTTTTAGTCGCTGCCAATTTTTGTTCATCTGAGTGGAAGAATTCAAAATCAGACTGCACTTCTTCAAACTATTGCTACACTCGTGATGAAGTGGTGGAAAACTTGACAGTTAAAGAGGATACATTTATAGGGTCACATAGAGCTCAATTAAGGGGCATGAATCAAGACTTCTCAAATACTAACGACTGTCGAGCTGGAGAAGAATGGCTCATACGTGGAGAAAACGGCATGTATATCATTACCAATATTAGTCCAAGGTCTGATTCCATTAAAATAGAGGCCATATAATTTCTATATAAATCTCAGAGTATATAAATTAACATCATTGGAACCAAGCATGACTGAATCAGAAAATATTTCACCAGAAGACTTTAAAGCACCTCTTCCAAACTCAGAGCAAGTTGAAGAAGTCTCTCCATCCTCCAACTCTCGCAAATTTCTCATTGTGGGATTATTTGCTGCACTTCTTCTCACTGCTGGTGTAGCAGCTTACCTATTTTCCCAAAACCAATCTCTCAAATCCCAACTGGGCTTGCCAACGTTCAAGTTTCCGTGGACGCGTGTAACCTGCACCTACGAAGGTCTAACATATCAAGCTGGTGAATCAGTGCCTTCTATTGATAGCTGCAACTCCTGCTCATGCGATGAGTCGGGACAAGTTGCTTGTACTGACATTGCTTGCGACAACATCGACAAAAAATATTCAGAAAATGAAGTGTTTTTCAATGCACCAGTAATTGATGAAAAAGGCTGGAAGTCGCATGAAATCGATGACATATCATTTGCCCTACCAGCTGATTTTTTAAGTGCGATTGCAAAGGTGAATAATTCGAATTTCCCCAAGAATTTCAGCATTTATGAAAACGAAAAAATAAAATCAGGACAAGAGGAATGTTATCGAAATAATGGCAGTTCGGCATGTAGTCTGCGAAGCAGTGGTTATATTTTGTCAGATGTATTAAGTCCGGGAATTTATCAAGAGAAGCTTTCTCAACATTCAGATGAATTAAATGTGTCTTTCATAGACTTAAAAGGACGCAATTGGCAGATATTCAAAAGCGGTGGTCAACTGAGTATTGAGAATGTTGCTTATTTAGAAAATCCAGACAGATCAGCCAGACTAGTGATTTTAGGTTACTATCCCGATCCTGAGAGCGAATATTTTAATATTACATACAATGCTATAGAAAATCTATATAGCTTTACCAAGACAATCCTCTCCACTTTTCAGTTCACCAAAAACCAGATAAGCGAAAACTTTGATATTACTTTTCAAGGAAAATTAGCTTCAATGGAACGACCATCACCGGAAATTAATTATGATTATCAACTTGAACTTGATACTCCATATTTTGATGAGCTCAATGCCCAAGGACCAAGGAACATAACCTCAATTGTGGTGGTTCCCGAAAACGAAGCTATTCGCCAAAGACTTGCATCGAATATCGGCAATTCGGTTTCGATCGAGGGAGTCATTGAATGGGGTTTAGCGGAAACCAGACATTTGAAAGCAAACAAGATCGTCGCGGCGCCAGCAAACTAAGCATTCTTTGCGTGCTTCTGCAGCCATTCCAAAATCTCTGTCACTTCCCAACCTTTGTTATCCACGGCTAAACAGAAATCGATGATTTCTTGTTGAGTTGCCATAATTTTAATTGAATTAGTGTTTAGAAATCTCATAGTTACTGCATAAGCTGTCCGCTTATTCCCATCAAGAAACGCATGATTCATAACCAAAGAGTGCATGAGCGCTGCTGCTTTTTCCAGAGTCGACGGATACAAATCGTTACCAGCGAAAGTGGCTTTGCAACGTTCTAGTGCCGAATGCAGTAGCGTGTAATCGCGGATTCCTTGTTTTCCCCCTGCAGATTCAATAATACGCTCGTGGAGGTAAATGACTTGCTCGAGATCCAGTGTTGAAAAATTAGCCATTACAACCTCGATCTAAAGATCTTTTAAGGCTTCAAGCGCAATTTTATTTTCTTTTAAGAAGTTATCTGTCCAAGCTTCAAGCTCTGGGGTGATTTTTGACGATACCACCGACTTCGATTCATTAACACTTGAAGCTTTACCATTAAGATTATTTTTTGACTGAGTCATGCTAAAGAGTTTTACTTCCGGTTTATACGAAGCAGCTAATGTGTCCCCCGCAACAATTCCCGCTTGGGTTACAAATCCTTGATCCAGCGTAACCGCCAAGCTATTGCCAACTTTAATTACTTTTTGATATTTGATCATAGAATCCTCCGTTATAACGATATGTTATAACACAAAAACTTTGTATGCAAATAGAGTCGCTAAACTGACAGAAATAAAAATAAATGCATTAGAATTCACTAGTCGCTAATCTCTAACCACTCGGCTCTCGATTTAGGCTCCGATCATGCTGGCAAATTTCGCTTGATCGGCAAACGGCCCAATGAGTGACAAATTTAGCTTGTTCGGATCCAATACACGTGTTGCCACTTGTCGAACTTCCTCGACCGTAACCGCTTTAATCTTTTGAATTGCTTCTTCAACTGTCTCAGCCTTGCCATCCAGTAGTGCTTTTCTCACTACGAAACTGGCCATACTCGCCGAGTCCTCGAGGTCCAAAGTTGTTTTGCCAATTAAATATTCTTTGGCCGCCGCCACTGCCTTGTCAGTAATAGTTTTTCCCGAAGCCGCAAGCGCAAACTCTTCCAGCGTGACTTGAATCGCTTCTTCGACTTTTCCAATTGCCACACCTTCAAGTGCGTACAGACTCCCGGAATCGTGATAGAGATCCATCGATGCATAGGCATAGTAGGCCAAACCTCTTTTTTCTCGAATTTCATTGAAAAGCCTAGAACTGGAATTGCCTCCCAGTAAGGTGGCGAAAATCGACTGAGCCCATCGAGCCGGATCTTGGCGCGATACACTCGGATAGCCTAAGAAAAAATGAGCTTGCTCCGTGTCTTTGTTGAATACGTGAATGCGCGGGATTTTTTGTACAGGCAATCCAAAGGTTTGCTTGCCTCCCCCTGATCGAGCCTCACCTTTGTTAAATGCCAGCTCTACTTTTTGCACTAAACTTGTTTGGTCAACACCCCCAGCCACACCAATCACCACATTCTCTGGGGCATACCACGTGTCATAGTGCTGCAGAAAGTTTTCGAGGGATATGCCATTAACCGTTTCTTTGGTGCCGATAACATCTCCCTGCAATCCGGATCCTTGGTAGACAAGCTCATCAAATAAATTGGCAACCTTTGCTCTAGGCTCATCTTCATACATGTTAATTTCTTCAATAATGACTCCCCGCTCTTTCTCTATTTCAGCTGGGGGCAAGAGCGGTTGCAACAATAAATCAGACACAATATCCAAAGCCAGATCAAGTTTGTCACTGGCTACTTTCACCCAATACCCTGTGTATTCTTTACCGGTAAACGCATTGTGCTTGCCGCCCACACCGTCAACCGCTTCGGCCAATTCCAGAGAACTGGGATACTTTTTTGTGCCCTTGAATGGGAGATGTTCGAGAAAGTGGCTAATACCCGCCAGCTTGGGATCTTCATAGCGCGATCCCACATTTACCATCGCCAGAACAGTAACTGAGTTCAGCGATGGCATCGGCACCGAAACCAAGCGCATGCCGTTTTTTAGGGTGTTTTCAGAAAAAGTCATAGACGCTCCATCACTAATCGACTAATCACTTATCGAGATTGTACTGCACTAAAGCGCAAATGGGAAAACGAGAAAACAGACACTTGTAAACTAAACTAAACTAAACCCATCGCATTGGGTCGATGCCGCTTGTTGCGCGTCATACCCACATACGCCAAGGCGCCTGCGACCGCAAACAAAATTAATCCACCGGTTAAGAGATAGAAACCGCGAGAATAGAGTTCGTAACGCAAAAAGCTCGTGTCCACGGCGGATTGCTCGACTATTGGAGCGGCTACTTCCACACCTGAGGCATCAACGGCACTTTCTCCCAAATATTCTTGTGGATCAGACGCTCGAGTTATGATAGCTGTTGGAGCCACATTACCCATATCGGCATAGAATTGAATCCCAACTCCAATTGATAGTGAGCCCATGGCAAAAGCCAAAAGCAAGGCGGCAAAGCCAAACTCTTTGACAAACCATTTAATCATGTCTAAGAAACTTTTATGATAGGCAACGTCAAGCGAATCTTTTTTCATATACTTTCACTGTACTTGAGTCTCATTGATTACGTCAAGAGTGAATAGATACATCATCAAAGCGAATTGGTGTAAATAAATCATGCAAAACAATAATCAGAGACATATGCTAACCCCCATGCACATTACTGAGCATAATTACAGATATATTTATTCATCACTGTTTCGGTCGCGAATCAATTTAAAATGATTCTCCATCACTTCTCTAAAGGTAAAATCAGGCGGAAGTTGACTCAGAAAGTCCAATTCTTCTTGTTGATGTTGGAGCAAGGATTGCCCCATTTCTTCTGAAATACTTCCTCTGACAACATCCGCGCGTATGCACTCAATCCCATTTTGAATGTGCATGATAAGATCTGAAAGATTTTGATCAAAGGTTCGATTTTCTGTCCCCATATGATCGATACTTTATGGCGAATGCAAAGTACCCGCTTGATGCAAACGTGATAAAATCATGACAAATATGACGAAAGCTCAAGTATTTCCCCGTGATTTTTGTTCAGAAACCACCCGTTCATGCTTGAAGCTCATTAATGCTTCTTGCTCATTCACCTTGCGCTCCATGCCGGGCTTGGGCGTATCGTTTTTTTTGAAGCACTTGATGCAAAAGCAAAACTACTATTGGATTCCACTCAATCTCTACGAGTTACCAAAGCCGAAACCCCAAACACTCATTCAGTACCTGGCGAATATTTTGGGTTGCCCCATTCCAGGGAAACACGATTCCCTAGCGCGCTGCATCGAAGGTCGAATCCACGAGCTCGCCCAGAAACACGAGCGAATCGTGCTGGTGTTCAATCGCTACGATGCACTCGAACAGGCTACGGGCATGTTTATGATTAATACCCTGAGATCAATTCGAGATATCAATCGCGAAAAAATTGTATTTATATTTGCCACATCTAAGTCGCTGGCAAGCAGACTCACGCCACAACAAATGGACAGCTTCAACTTGTTTTCCAAAGAAGTATTTCTCAAGCCCTATCAATCAAATGAGCTGGCGTATTTGTTGACACTCGATAAATCTGCTTCATTGGTTGGAAAAAACGATTTGCAACGAGTCATTACTTTGTCTGGTGGGCACCATTCATTGGCTCAAACACTACTGCGTTGCCAGAGCCTAGACAACCCTTTGGGTGATCCAATGGTGCGACTGCAACTTGATTACATTCTTTCTTGTCTGAGCCCTCATGAGTTGGAAATCCTGTTGATTGAGTCAAGATATTCGCAACTTGAACCGAACCATCCATTAATCTGCTCAGGTTTTGTCATAAAAAAACCGTCGGGATACCAATTGTTCACTTCATTGTTGGAACAACATCTCCAAACTAAGCACCTGCAAGAATTGCCGCCCAAAGAAAAAGCCTTATTGGACATATTGCAAAAACATGCGCCTGATTTCGTTTCCAAGGATGAACTGATTGAACAATTGTGGAATAACTCCAGAGATGGAGGCTCTGAATGGGCGTTAACCGCCCTTTTATATCGCTTAAGAAAACATCCTTCATTTATTGCTTCCGGAAATACGATTGTGACGTATAAAAAAAGAGGCTATGCGCTCATTGAAGATGATTAGATCCTGCTGGTCTAGCATGCAAAAAGTTAGCGTTCTTTCTAGACACTTTTGCCCTGCGTGATTCACTAATCGACACAAGTTCGAGTCAGAGTTGCTGAGTCCTAATGCGCGTTTCCGCAAATGGCTAGAAGAATGGTATGTTTTGCCCCTATTTCTAGGTTATTGACATGGCATGATTGCGATTATCAAGAGAGCTACGGAATAAGCACTGTCTCAAATATCATAACGGATAGTATGTAATCCGAATCTGTGGGTTACAGGTATAATTAGCGTATGCCTAAAGCAAAATTTCAGCCTGAATACTTTTTGTTATCTTTAATCATCTTCACACTTCCCTTCAATTGGTTTTTGAAATGGGATACCGATAGCGCTTTCTTGAGAGGAATTAAAATTGATTACCTTTTGCCGAAGATTTATTTGCAAGATATTTTACTTTTCTGCCTGGCAATATATCTTTTGTACTCATATAAACATCGGCTTGCATTTCATCTTAAGCAAAAAATCTCGCGACTCAAAATTGCTCGTATACGCCACAGTAAGGCTCGTACATTTTCTGCAAGGCTCACAAATCTAACACATTGCTTGGCCAATAATCTTACCCCGATCTTATTCATGAGCTTAGTCCTGATTGTAGGCTTAAGAACCATTGCCACGCAGCAGGCAAGCTCCTATGCAGGCTTTTTACAGCTCGTCAGTGCCACAGCCTTTGCTTACTACCTATATAAACGGTTTTCATTCGAACGGCTACTCAAGTTGGCTCGGCCACCGCTTGTTGCTGCTGGCATTATGCAGTCAACAATTGGCATATATCAATATATCTTTCATAAATCTCTTGTTGGATACATTTTGTTTGGTGAAATTGATCTTTCTTTGCCTGGAGCAATCGCCCGTGAGTCGTTTTTCGGAGCCCTGCGAACACTTCCCTATGGCACACTACCTCATCCAAACATACTTGCTGGCTTTCTTGGCGTCACTTGTATTGTGGCATGGTTGGAAATTCAACTTGTCCGTCAAAGGAATAAATATTTAATCCTAAAGTATTTACTTCTGGGTCTCTTTTTAATCACAGCTTTGTTAACTCGCTCTTGGGTAGCAGTCTCGGGCATTTTGCTTCTGTTTTCTTCAGCCTATTTAACTAGCAGATATCGTATGTCACTGCTATTCTGCCTTTATTCCATTATCACTATTACATATCATTTGCTACCCAAATGGTCTGATTATCAATCAATGATTGAAACAGGTAATCAATCTATTATAAGACGTGTTAAGCTCAATCAGGCTGGATTTTCCGTATTACATGACCATTTTTGGCTTGGAACTGGTCTTAATCAAAGCCTCAAGCCTATGCACACTACATATTCGATGCTGACTCCAGCCGACTTTATCCAACCAATTCACTCGATTTATTTGCTTTGGCTAGTCGAGACAGGAGTCATTGGCGGCACACTTACAGGACTTGTCGTTTTAAGCTTGTCAAAAAGAACATTGAATCGTCACCTTATTGTTGATTCAACACGTTCTACTTCATCTGCGATGAATGGATCATTATGGTTGATTCCCCTCTTGTTTACTGCATGGCTCGGCATCTTTGATCATTACATCTTGACCATTCGCCAAGGTCAACTTCTTACTGCCTTAGCAATTGCTCTCGCACTCACTTCTGTAATAAAAGTCAATAAAATAGTTATTCGTTAGTTGATTTTGTTCTTGGGTGTAATGAGCTCAGCTTAACTCGTATTCAGCTACAGGCTATTTTGATAGTCTTCATAAATTGTATACAGAGAGTAAATTATATCCCTACAACGACAAATACATTGATTTAATGGCTGGATGTCATGAGAAAGATCATGTGATTCAGGTGCGCAGGTGAGTGTGGAACAAGCTCAAGCACTTAATTAGCGCATCGCTTGAACCTTCAATATGGAGGAGTCATATTAAATGCCATCATCGAGATCAATCAATCACCTACCCATCATTTAAAAGATAGATACTTCCTAGCCGATGCAGATATCATTGGTATTAAGCATCTTTTTTGTATATATATCAAAATACATTAAACTCATTATTATCTGTTTTATCGTGCATATTTAGTGTTTACAATATGTCTTCTATAGTAACCTTCTCTTAAATATTCGATTCAAAATAGTTACTTTATAATATAGTGCTATTGATTGGTATAGCCTTCTATTTAAGATTTTATATATATTTCACCATTATATGGCTTATAGTGTGGATGAAAACGTGAATCTATCACTCTGTTATTTGCATTGCTTATTTACAAATGAATAATATGGCACTCTACAGCGTCTGCTGACAGTCTCACTCACACTCGACAATGCATGAGTAATACCCGAACTAAACACAATAACCAAATATAATACAAATAATATTCCCATAATAATATACTCATGTCCCATAGATAATTTACAACCTATATATTTATACTTCGATTATGAGAGGCGTCAGCGAAGAGAGCATAGACATCGTTTAAGGTGAAAGATGGTACCCTGTTAGACTATGTTAGTGGATTTTTGTATATATATTGAGCATGATATATCAATCTATAATAAAATATTTAGAGAAATTCTATCTTTATCCATTTTTGTCACAATCCAAAGCGATCTGGTATATTTTTTTGTAGTTTTCTTAAAGTTTCATTGCATAATGTCCAAAAAAGTCCTTATTTTCTAAGTTTTTTGACTTATGCTATACCATCTCGGAAACATCAGACAAATACGATTCATAAGCCTATTTTTAACTGAATCTGATTTTGCACTTAGATTCCTTAATTGCCAATTTACTCAAGAAATGCTGAATGGACTATTCATGACACCATTGCACTCATACTCTTTATTTAAAAATAATTACGGGTTTTCTGTTATCGATTAGTGATTTTGATTAAGCATTCAGATGTGCTCTGCAATCCCCCAGCAATGTAATTGCCCCTATCCTGGTGCAAAACCATATGAAGGTGTCATCTTGATAACTAATTTCAAATATATTGCTCGAGTTTCGCAATTATTGTGACTTTTACTCACACCACGCGTGCCTATATTTTTATTTTTGTTACCTACTCAAAGAGAAAAGTTCTACTGATGTAGATTTATTCCCCATTACCATGCTCCACTAAAGTGTTCGGAGGATTATTGCAGCTTTTGCATGAAACATACAAAGTGCAAACCTTGCATATAAGTGAGACATGAAAATATCGCAATCTTAATCATGAAATTAGGCCTCACGATAGCCTCATTGAATCAGAAATAGAGTATTTGCCTCTTTGTTTGACCACACCTCTCCGACGATCAACACTATGCAAAGCACCTTACTACAATAAATGCCGAATATTAACCTCACAGTCACTTATGACCTAGTTACAACCACAAAGAAACCAGCTCAGTATCGTTTCTGTGTATTGCTTCCGCCCTACCAGCCCAACTCTAAGCCGGTCATTCTAAATTGAGAGGAATAAGAAGATCTCTTGAGATTTTTGAGACAACTACAGAGCTCCGTTACCTACCCCACAATCGAAATGAGGGGGCTAGGACAATAATCAAGATCCATGCATCATTGCTTTACGAAAAATTCTTAATGCGTGTCTCTAAGCCGGCACAACAAGACATAAATTTCATCAAATTTAGGTTTTCGTTACAAAATACTATATTACTTGATGTATGGATGTATTTGTATACTAAGACCTATATTAATGATCTGATCAAAATCGGATTAATTTAGCATATTTTACGTATTTCTACATAGAGTACCCCGTATGGTACTAAGTTAATAAGTTATCCCCAATTCAGGATATGTGCATGTGCGACATTATAAGTGTGTCATCGATAACGATGACGGGATCATATGCTTCGTAATGATGATGAGAAAATACCCTACTAAGTATCTTTATTGCGATTCAGAAATTACTTAAGAAAATTATTATTTTCATTCTAAAGTATGGATTTTAGATAAATCCCATTCGGGCTGTGCATGCTAATTGACATAAGTAGTAGCATTGGTTAAAGTTTAGCGTAATTGAGCTATTTTAAACCCCTACAAACCTATACATTGAATGGATTTGGAATTAATAATTCTATAATATCGAACATATACCGAATTAATATTCTATTTAGACCTGTGGTAGAGCTCAAAATAATCCTATGGCATTTATTAAAGATGAGTGCTAATTGAAAGAGTTGAATATATGCACAAAAATACGCCTTACCTGCCCAAATTCAACTCCATATTATTGAATTCAACATCATTATCTACTCTATCAAACCATGTAACATCAGGATCAAATTGTATTTACCGTACAGCTACCGATATGGAATACATGAACATATAGTACATAAATAGCTATAGATACATATTTAATATAATCACACAATAATTTTATCTTATTGCATGCACTCATTTGTTTGTCGTTAGACAGCCGCGGGAAATTGAGAATCTATGATGCATCTTACTGCTAACATTTAGCCATAATGAGATCGTTATAACGAATAAGTCGAGATTAGATTGTTTTACTCAAGTTGTAATTTGCTGCACGTAATCGAGGGCATTTTCTAGAAGCTATTTCCATGCATGGAAAAATGTCATTCTGAATCTAGTTGTAGACCAAATGAAGAATCTTGTGGGAGCAATAGCATGAATTTTAGAGATTAATTCCACACAATTCAATTAAAAATCAGGAATTCGGTAAATTTTCTCTGCATCTTAGTTTATACTTATTGCCTAAGGGATCACGGAAAACAATATATACTCCCCTAATATACTTTTGTCTTGACAGAAATTGTTTTTTACCGATTTATTTATCAGGTAGATCTCAACTGATTTTTCTCCCAATAAAATTCTGATCTATTCAATATAAACACTTGCTCCAGATTTAATTAGTGAATTTTATAGCGGATGAGTTAATTGCAGAGAATGACTTAGCCAATCTGGAAGCGCAGGATATTTCTCCGACAACATCTGGTCTTCTTCTAACATAATCTGGATCGAACCCTGAGTATCAGTTTGCATGTAGGGAATGTTTCGCTCGGTTAATCTAGAGGTTACTGCGGAGTGAGGATGACCGTACCGATTTCGCCTACCCACACTAATGAGCGCTAACTCTGGTTTTGCGCTGTCTAAAAACAAATCTTGCGAACTTGTTTTAGACCCGTGATGCGCAACTTTTAGCATATCTATTTCTTCTATCAAACCCTGATCAACTAGTGCCAGCTCCACTTCGGCAGATATATCACCGGTGAGCAGCAAGTGCACTCCTTTCAGGTCAATTCCCAGTACAACCGACGACTCATTCGGGTTTTCTGCGTCTAACAGTGTTTTTTGCTCATCGGCTACTGATGATATATTTTGATATTCATAAGTATAGTTTTTATGCCATATAGAGTCCGCTTGAGGTGGTGGCCACAGCACACTGATTCGAGCAGCTCCCAACTGCATCACTTGCCCTTGTTGAGCGGTAATTATCTTTATAGATGATTTTGATATAGTCTGATAGACATTTTTAAACTCTTGTGTGTCGTTACCAATGGGTGAAACGAGCAAGGTTTTTACCGCATACGCTTGCATTATTTCCGCAAAGGCACCCATGTGATCAATTTCCGGATGTGTGAGTACCACCATTTCTAATTGCCGATCCCAAAAGGGCAAGTGTTGACTTAAGCACTGCATTAATTTGTCTGGTTCATTACCAGTATCGACAACTAACTGAGAAAAACCCTGAGTAATAAGCATTGAATCACCCTGCCCGACATCACACATAACCAGCACTGGCTCTTGAGTTGGCCATTCCCACACGATCCACACGCTCAACATGAGCAGTAAAAGAAAAATCCAGAAAATTGGTTTCATGCTATTTTCTGTAGAATAAGTTCTTTTGCAGATGATGGTATTTTATGTGCCAAGGTCATTTTCTTTCTAGATTGTTTATGTCACTTCCATGCCACCAACTGGATATCAGTAGCCAATAACCGATTCCGACTAGCCAATGCATACCACTCAGTGGTATGGCGGCCATTGGTACTCTACTCCCCAATTCGATAAGAGCAATAAATAGTGACAGCAATGGGTGCGCAAGCATTGCCAGTAAAGCAGCCAAACTTTGGCTAACCAAACCAAACACTGCCATCAAACCTCCCAATGCCATAAGCGGTGAAACGAGCCAAAGCACCAGTGCATTGACCAATGGAGCAATGAGTGTCGCCTGGCCGAAAACTATTACCGAAAAAGGCAAGGTGGCAAGAGTCGCTGCCAGAGTGGTGGAGAATCCTGTCGCGATAAGCGCTTGCGTTAACCCTGGCATGGTCGTATCTGATGAATCGATACTCACAGTCGACATGACTTTCTTTTTGATTCGTTTGGCTAATCGCTCAATCGCTGGTGTTCCCCAGATAATTCCCCAAGTAGCGCTGATTGAAAGCGCAAAAGATAGGTCGTTTATGAGCCATGGTTGCAACAAAAGCATGCACAATACCGTCAAGACTAAGGCGTGATTCACTAAGTATTCTCTACCAACAAATTGTGCGGCATAAGCAATTAATCCCATGAGTGCCGCTCTGACTATGGCGGGGTTGCCACCAGCCAAAATCGCATAGGCTCCTACAAACAAGCTCGCTACAACCACACTTGCTTTGCGCGGCATGACTAACGTCAGCAATGACAAACTGACAAGAGTAATCACGGAAACGTTATACCCAGAGGCAGCAATCACATGCATGGTACCCGTTTTAGAAAGCGCATCACTAAATTCGTCTGACAGCAAGGCTCTCTCGCCCAACACAATTCCTGCCAACAAACCAGCTTGTGGTTGTTCAAGTGAGCGCATGAAAACCAAGTTGACTCGATGACGAACGTATGCAAGCACTCGCACGACTCGAGCAAAGGATAAACGGGCAGCATCATCTCCAGACTGGAATGCAACAATCTTACTTACTACCAATCGTGGCCTTGAGAACCAGCCAGGGTACCAAGGAGCCTCAAGCGTGCCTGAAACCTCAAACCTATCCCCTGCTTCAATCTGATTGCAGTGCTCAATTCGCGACGGGCATTCGATGGTGTAGCCTCGATCGTTCCAGATGATATTTAAATAGCGGAGCTCAGGTTTAACCAGTACAAAGATTGGCAGATCTACGGTTTCACCAATCGCTTGTTCACTCGGAGTCTCGAAAGCCCATAGTCGCAAACCAACTCCTAACAACAATGCCACTACCATTACCGAGCGAGTATTCAACATTGCTGGGCTAGAACGCAATAAGTTCTGCATTGCGATCCAAGACGTTTTGAGGAATATTTGCTTTTGATTTTAGTTCTTCAATCGAGCTATAAGGACGATTGGCAATAATCTCGCCCGCTCGAGCAGCGCCAATCCCCCATAAAGATTCTAAATCTGATTGCGAAGCAGAGTTGAGGTTGATACGTGTTGAGCTCGAAGTAGTTATGCCAATAACTTGTCCTGCAGTATCGGCTACTGCCAAAGGCTCTGGTTGTGATGTATCGATTTCTCCCTGCGCGGGAATGTAAATTTTTGAGCCGTCAGTCAGAAGTTGCGCCCGATTGATGTGTTTGGTCACATATGCTGTGTCTGCTTCAGGCAAAAACCCACCAGCTTTAACCAGCGCATCTTCTACCCGCACACCTTCTGGTAGCTCATACACTCCGGGATCGACAACCGCTCCAGCCACATCGACAACTATAGATTTGGCACTTGCGCTCGCTTCAATCTGAACTGGCGCTTCTTCGAGCATAACCACTTCGCTGGCTTGTTGATGTGAGCGAGTCAAGACCAGGCCGATTACCACGAGTAGCACCCCGCTTCCAATCAAGGCTAGTCGGGCGTTTTTTGAACCTACAAGGCTCGACCAATCCATGATATAAGCTTAAGCAACATTGACTAGCCAGGTCAAGAGAAGAAATAACAGCAAGAGAATCACCAGACTTTAACGACGTTGTTTCGCTTATTCTTGTTTGCCCCGAAGCACATGCTCCAGATCTTGAGTGATTTCTTTGGCCCATTCAGGGTCGCGCTCAGCAATAAGATCGATGAGTTTTTCAATCGCTTGCATATACGGGTCGCCTACCAACCAGGCCATGGAGCGCTTATTTCGCAGGATCTGCACCCGCTCATTGCGATAGTAGACTTCCTCGATGAGTTTTGCCAATTCTTTGCGAGCTTGATGAGTTTGGACCGTAATCATGACGCATTTCCATAAGTTTACTCCTTCAATTGTCACACTTGTACAAATTGAGAGTCAAGGAGCAATTATTTTGTATGCAAGAATGCGATTAAAGCAATTTAATACAACGAAAATATATCTAAATCACTTGTTCTTACATTTTTTCGGAAAAATTACAAAAATTGCCTAGATTTAATTCACCACCACATTCACCAGGCCTTGATGTTTCTCACCAGGCTTAATAAGGATTGTCTTGCGTACCTGTTTTCCCTCCAGCCACTTGGCAAGTTGCACATCTGACTGAATTAATTCCAGCGCTCTGGCTTCGTTCAACGTCGTCCATCGCACGTCGCTCAAGGTTATCTCCCCTCGCCGCTTGCCATTGATTTGCACGACTAAGGTAGTTGTATCAGAAGTAATCAACGCAGGGTCATAAGCAGGCCAAGTCTGCATGTGAACCGAAGTTTGTGCTGTCCAGCGCTCACTCGTCGTTCGTTTCTCGTCGTTCGTCACTCGCATTCCCTGCCACAACTCTTCCGACATAAATGGCGCGAAGGGCGCAATAATCTTGATCACGATTGTCTTTTGCTCATCACTCACTCCACCCAAGTCAGCCCAAGCATTAGCCAACTCCATCAAGGCGGCAATTGAAGTGTTGTATTTCAATTGAGGAATCTGTTCAGTGACTTGCTTGAGGGTTTTGTGCAAGACACCATCGAAATCAGCATTTGCTACATTTGTTGATGGCGCCATCAACAAACCCCACAAACGTTTTAGGAACCGATACACTCCCGCCACCGCTCTCGGATCCCAGGGCTTATCAGCCTCGATTGGGCCCATAAACATTTCATACATTCTTAGGGTATCCGCCCCAAACTGAGCCACGATTTCATCGGGATTAATGACATTGCCTCGCGATTTGCTCATGCGCTTGCCATCTGGACCCATGATAATGCCTTGGTGTCGCATCTTAGCAAAGGGCTCGTCGAAAGAGAGCAACCCTTGATCACGCAAAAACTTAGTGAAAAACCTCGAGTACAGTAAGTGCAATACAATATGTTCGGGGCCAATCATATACATATCCACTGGCAACCAAGACTTCAGTGATTCTTGATCAAAAGGCAAGCTCGCATCTCGCGTCCAATCATGGTCCCACTGCAAGGTTTGATATTCGGGGTTATCAGTTAAGTGATGTTGCATCAGTGATTTTTGCCCTGCGACACTAGCGTAGCGCAGGAAATACCAGCTCGAGTCGACGAATGTGTCCATCGTGTCGAACTCGGGCGACCAACCTTTGCCATACAAAGTTTCAACTCGAGCCCTGAACTCTTTCGAGTGGGTCAGAGGCGACTCACCAGTCGGCTTAAATTCGACATCGGTGGGCAGCATCCAGGGCAAGTGTTCTTGCTTGACCGGATGTGGACTGCCTTGTGGGTCATACACAATCGGGATGGGCGCTCCCCAATAGCGCTGTCGCGAAATCAACCAATCACGCAAGCGATAGGTGGTTTCCCATCCGGCAAACCCTTGCTCAGTCATCCAGGCAAATATTTTTTCTTTACCCTCTCCCCAGGCTGACAAGCCATTAAACTCGCCTGAATGTATGAGTGTTCCATCGCCTTCAAATGACATCTCTCCTCGAGCGACTTTTTCATTAATCTCCTGATTTTCATACGCCACCACTTGAATACAGGGCAAGCCAAACTTTTTGGCAAAGGCAAAGTCGCGTGTATCATGGGCTGGCACACCCATAACCACGCCCGTGCCGACATTAGCCAACACATAGTCAGCGATAAAAAGCGGCACTTCAGTGCCATTGACAGGATTGATCACGGTCAAGCCAGTATCGACGCCGCTTTTATCCTTCTCCCCGATTTTGCGCTCCTCTTCGGTTTTTTTGGCCGCTTGCTTGAGGTAGTCTGCAACGGCTGGTTTTTTATCTTGTGGCACCACATCAATCATCTGCCACTGCGTGAATTTCTCAGGAGAAATGACTAAAAAGGTCACGCCAAATACGGTTTCCCAGAATTTAGTCCATACCGGCAACACTTTGTCAGTCTGCCGCAAGGTAAAACCAATACTCACTCCTTTGGCTTTGCCGATCCACTCGAGCTGTTGTTTCTTGGTGGCTTCTGGCCAATCGACGGTATCGAGGCCCGAAATAAGCTCATCGGCATAATCGGTAATCTTGAAATACCATTGATTCATTTCTTTTTGCACGACTTCACTGTCGCAGCGCTCACATAAACCATTAACCACTTGCTCGTTAGCCAACACTGTCTGGCATGACGGACACCAATTGACCATGCCTGGTTTTTTGTAGGCTAATCCCGCTTCGAATAGCTTTAAAAATAACCATTGGGTCCATTTGTAGTAGCCTGGGTGACAGGTTGCGAGTTCGTTCGCCCAGTCGTAAGAAATGGCTAATCGCTTAATTTGAGAGCGAAACGTATCAATCGCCTGCTTGGTAGTTTCCACCGGTGGCACACCAGTCTTGATGGCATAGTTTTCAGCGGGCAAGCCAAATGCATCCCAGCCCACGGGGAAAAATACATCTTTGCCCTGCATCCGGTTGAAGCGCGCCAAGATGTCTAGCGCAGTTTTGCTTTCCACATGCCCGACATGCAATCCCGATCCTGATGGGTAGGCAAAGGCAAACAATAGAAATAGTTTATTAGCTACATCGTCGCCCGTCGTTCGTCGCTCAGTCCCCAATCCATTATTTCCTTTTTCTGTTCCCTGAAACAACCCAGCATCTTCCCAGATTTTGAGCCATTTTTCTTCAATGTCGATGTGGTTATAGGTTGATTGAGGCATAGTTTTTTAGGTACGCAGTATATCTATTGTAACTAATTGCATCTGGGCTTGCATTTTACGTTTGTCCAGATCTTAACATATACTCAATGATATTTACGCGTTAAATACTCTTCGAGCCAAGCGAGAAGTAATTGGTTATAGTTCTCGGTCCACGACCTCGAACAATAACGCGAGAATGTAGGTAATAAAATGTTCGATCTTAATCGAGGTTTCTGTACTTAATGAGTTCGTTTCGTCTATCTTGACCAACTTAAACCTCAGGCGTATTCTCATGAAGTGTCAACTCGAAAACGGTTCTCTCTATTTTTTACGTTTATTCTTATTAGTTTCACTCTTTTTGCCGCAGTCACTCGAGCACAAATTTCCTCCACAAGTGCCTTGACCACGACTCCAGTCAACGTCTACCTCTTTCACCTCGAAACCTGCCCTCACTGCCGAGATCAAATTGCTTGGTGGCAAGAAAACCCCGGGCTCCTCAATCAAGTTAACCTCCAACTCTTTGAGGCACGCAATCCAAAAAACCGTGATTTATTTGCAGCCGCAGCAAACACCATTATCACCGATCAAACTGCCATGGGCGCTGTTCCGTTTTTGGTGATTGGTTCTCAAGCAATTATCGGCTTTGATGAGAACTCAACTCCAGGAGAAATCCTGGGTGCTGTTGCCAAGTGTCAAGAAGAAGCTTGCCCTGATGTGGTGGGAAAATTGCCAACATTAAGCCAAGCTGAATCGACCAGTTTACAAAGCATGCGCGCAACCAACAAACCGGCTCAAGCGCCATTGCCGAGTGAACCAAAGTCTCTGAGCCTGCCCTTGATTGGCGCTATCGACACATCAACTCTATCGCTACCACTACTCTCCGTAGTTTTAGGACTTATGGATGGCTTTAATCCCTGCGCCATGTGGGTATTATTTTTTCTGATTACGCTTTTATTAAAAGTTGAAGATCCTCGCCGCCGCTGGATCTTAGGGATCACTTTTATTGTCGCCTCAGGTGCAGTGTACTTTTTCTTGATGGCAGCTTGGCTCAATTTGTTTTTGCTGATTGGCTTTTTACCCATTATTCGAGTAAGTATAGGCTTGCTGGCACTGGTTTCAGGAGCCATTCACTTGAAAGACGCACTTAAAAAACAACTAGAATGCAAAGTGATCAAGGGCTCGAAGCGACAGCAAATCATGCAGCGCTTAACCGCCATCACTCAAACTAATTCTTTGTGGATTGCTATGTTGTTGATTAGCATCTTGGCAGTGTCGGTAAATGTAGTCGAGCTCCTTTGCTCTGCCGGCTTGCCGGCAGTGTTCACCCACACCTTGAGCCAAGCGCAATTGCCAATGCTCACGCACTATGGCTATATTGTGCTCTATTTGATATTTTTTATGCTGGATGATCTGGTGGTGTTTGCGATTGCCATGCTGACATTGCAAACCATCGGCCACACCGCAACCTATCAAAAAGTAAGTGGCATTATCGGCGGATTAGTGTTGTTGGGGATTGGGGCGAATTTATTGCTGTAACTTTTACAGAAAAAGGTTATGAAGTACCCAGCAATTTGTTCAGAAAAGGCGATGCTACAGTAAATGCGAGATCGATTAACCCAGCAGGTTTTCTGTGGGCGCCAATGATGGGTGGCTGACTCAACATTAAAAGGTCTTGACCCTCAGTGTTGAGTCCACGACTAATGTCTACAACACCCTCTCTAACCTGTTCAGTACCAGCTATTTCAAATTGAACACGTGGACGACCATAAACATCAGGTGAACTGTCAAATGAAACTATCGTGACTGTTGAAGGGTCAATTCTTAACCGATCAAGATATCTTCGCTCGAAAAGAACTGTAGTAATTGGAAGTTCAGGGCCATTAAAAGGCAATGCATGCCACGCCTCAGGATCAAAGGCCAACGATCTTTCTATGGATGTGTTAAAAGATGCCATACCAAACGATGACTATAGCAAAAATTTGAATATGCGCAAGTGATGCGTATCACTTAAACTCCCCAATTATTAGCGAGGTATAATGTTCTTTGGAAAAACTAACCATGAATACTCCTCAACCAGAACTACTCGAATACTTTGCCTCCCACACCCACCAAACCTTCGGCACAGGCGAAGTCATCGTATCGGCTGGCACCGAGCCCAAGGGTGCATACTTGCTCGAATCAGGACTTATCAAGATGTACGCCATCACAGCTTCGGGCAAAACCTATATCCACAATCTCTTGAAACCGGGTGGCATTTTCCCGCTCATTTGGTTGGTGGCTGGATTGCCCAATCGCTATTATTTCGAAACCCTTGAGCCCGTGACCGTCTATCGAGCCGAGCGCGAGCAAACGCTCGCCTTTATCCGCTCGCACGCTGGCGTGACTACCGATATTTCCCGACGATTTTTGATCGGTATGGATGGGTATTTCGAACATACGGAAGTGATTGCCGAGGGTAGTGCCGCTGACAAACTAGAAAACACACTCAAGATGCTTCAAAACCGCTTTGGCCCAGCATTTAAAGCCACCTTGCGCTTAACACATCAGGAACTTGCCTCATTATCGGGTTTGTCGAGAGAAACGGTCACCCGATTATTGAAGCAATCATAACAATTTTTCTTAAAAAGTTTTCAGCGAGACATGCCTGGCGGCACGATGCCATACACATAAACTGGAACTGCTCCCTGTGAACTTAACGCATCACAGTAACGGCTCAAACTTTGCCTATCAACTTGCCTTGAAGGAGCAACCAACGCCAATACTTCTGCTTCGGCGTGGGTACGCACAAACGCTACTTCACAACCAGACGGAACTGAAAGGTTCAAGAGTAATTGCGGAATGCTAGGGATTGCTAAAACAGTACCCCTACCTAAAGTTTCACTCGCTGCAATTATTTTAGAACTAATTGGAGTTTCAGCCATTTCACACCGTTTCAAAAAATTATCGTCTCTACCCTATCAAGCTAAAGTCATAGATTCGGTGATCGGAATCACGATCATTTACTAGATCAATAGATAAATTAGTATGTATAAAGATAATGTAAAACATCATATATTTTCATAACAATTTCTATAGTCCTGCTTTTGAACTAAAAAAGAAATTATTACCTACTATTTACCACTGTCTTAGCTCACTTTAATTGCATGTGATATCGATCACTGTTACAGTGGAGAGAAACCACGAAAAAAAGCACATATATATAGAAGCAAATTTTTCGAAAGGCAACTAACATGCACTTACTTCCTCATCTATCCTTTTCCTTTGATGCACTCGAACCCCACATCGATGCAATGACGATGGAAATTCATTACTCCAAACATCACCAAGCATACGTTGACAAGCTCAATGCGGCTTTAAACGGAAAAGACGAGCTAAGCGCTTTAAGCGTCGAAGACCTCTTAAAAGATATCGCTCAAGTGCCTCAAGAAATCAAAATAGCTGTTCAAAACCATGGCGGAGGACATGCCAATCACACGCTGTTTTGGGATATTCTCACTCCAGGTGGAGCGACACTTCCTCAAGGAGAGTTATTATCTGCAATCGTTGCCAGCTTCACTTCAGTTGACGGCTTCAAGGATGCGCTGACTCAGGCGGCCTTGAATCACTTTGGTTCAGGTTGGGCATGGCTAGTTGTCGACAATGGCGAGTTGCAAGTCTATTCAACCGCAAATCAAGATTCTCCCTTGATGCTCGGACATACACCCATTTTAGGTTTAGACGTTTGGGAACATGCCTATTATCTTAAACATCAAAACCGCCGCGCGGATTATGTAACTGCATGGTGGAATGTGGTGAATTGGGACAAAGTAGCGGCAAGATTTGCCAACGCATAAAGTTTTTAGTGCAGATTGCTCTGAATTCTACCCACCCACGCACTCTTGACAGGCTTCCGTTCAAGCCGTCACAATGGACCTTGGTTCTCTTTATTTTTAGCACCGCAATTTTTCTTGCAAAACTAACAAGCTAGCTTGGAGCAACTCAATGAACGTCATGCCAGAAAACCTTTCGCCCAACAAAGTAAGCTTGGTTATCGAACAAGTGATGCACAGCTTAAGCATTGGCTTCATATTTCTATTTCCCTTAATGTTTTTGCCCACTACCACTAATTTTTACCAACCCAATAAGTTGGCGCTTGCAGTTATTATGGCCGCGGTGAGCTTATTGCTCTGGGCACTCAAAATGGTTGTGGAAAAGAAAACTATTTTGCGCTTGAACTCACTCACTCTGCCCTTAATGGCTATGGCCATCATCACCATCGTTTCCTCATTGGCAGCCACGGGCGATTCAACCGAACAATTTTTGGGTCGAGGTGGGCTCGTGCCAGCACTCATTATTTGGATGATTGCACTTACCAACATGGTGACACATAAAAAATTCGTCACCCAAGCACTCTATGCTTTGTTTGCGAGCACTACCATTTTAAGCGTGATTGCCGTGTTCCAAGGCTTAGGATTGGGTTTCTCAAACGTGTTCAACTCGGCTTTTGGCACCACCATCCCTAACGACTTAAGCTTTACTCCAGCTGGTACACCTCTTGGGTTTTTATCCTTGAGCTTACCTATAGGAATCGCCACCCTGCTTATGGCAGTGACGCGCAAAGAAATCTTGGAAAAGGTTGTGTTGTTCTTGCTCTCAGCCATTATCGCCAGTGGCACCATCCTCACCATCATCTTTTCACTCCCCGGCAAAGAAACAACACCTTCTATATTGCCGCTCAAATATGGATATTCGATCGCTGTTGACACACTCAAAAACACTAAGACCTTGCTTGTTGGCTATGGTCCTGAATCCTTCTTGAATGCCTTCACCCGCACGAGACCTGTGGGCTTAAATCAGAGTGATATGTGGAATGTCCGCTTTACCTCTTCCTCAAGTGAAGTCTTAAATCTACTCACTACCACTGGAGTTCTTGGTCTTCTGGCCTGGATTGCTATGGTCGTGAGTTTGCTGCGCCTGAATAAAGTCAGTGGGTCAAATAGCCATTTGTTCACAGTAATTAAAGTAGTCGCGCTGGTATTTGTCTTGCTCCAGTTGTTGCTCCCTTCAAGCTACACGCTCGTATTCGGTTTCCTCGTTTTGCTAACTCTAGCCATGCTACTTGTCACCACTGAGTCCAAAGAAACGAGCAGTAGCCTCAACCTCACTGCTGAATCGATTGCTTACTCCAAAGGTTCGTTCACGCTGCCTTTGTTGCCCATCTTTTTCTCGCTGCTACTAACCAGCCTAGCTGGCTATGGGCTCTACCACACGGTAAAAGCCTATGCTGCTGAAGCCATCTTTAGACAATCCCTGACAGCTGCCGCTAGCAATCAAGGTGTCGCCACCTACGACAAGCAGCGCACCGCTATTCAAAACTATCCCACAGTTTCCCGTTTCCGCCGTGCCTATGCCGCCACCAATTTAGCCCTGGCTAACAGCTTGGCCGGCAAAGAAAACGTTACCGAAGACGAGAAGAAACAAGTGAACCAACTCATTCAACAAGCCATCCGCGAAGGCAAAGCGGCAGTAACACTCGATCAAACCAACGTGCTCAACTGGGAAAGCTTAGCTCTCGTCTATCGCTCACTCATTGGCGTGGCTCAAGAAGCACCACAATGGACTCTTGCCACTTATTCACAGGCAATTCAAGTTGACCCCTCTAACCCCCAGCTCTGGTTGCAATTGGGCGGTGTCTACTACACGCTGCAACAATATGATCAAGCAGTGCGTGTGTTCCAACGAGTGACTGAATTGAAGCCTGATTTTGCCAATGCCTATTACAACTTGGCCAGTGCCCATCTACAACGCAAAGAAACGGTCCAAGCGTACCAAGCCATGCAGCGCACTGTCGCTCTACTCGAGGCAGGCAGCGCTGACTTTGTCAAAGCCCAAGAAGAGCTCGCCAAACTGGAAGAGCAGGTCAAAAAGGAAAACCCGCAAGCGGTCGCTGGCGCACAACCTAACACGCAAGCTCCTGTTGCCGGTGAGCTCCAAACTCCACTACCCACCCCAACGGCAAACCCTCAGGTTCGAGTGGATTTGAACGAAGAATCAGGACCACAAACACTGCCGCAAGAACAAGAGACTCAGGTTGACGAAGTGCTCGAGCAACCAGCTCCAACGCCAGCGCCATAAAGCGTCGCACCCCAAGCAACTCGCGAGTATTCATCCTTGTGTATTTGTCTCAAGGATTGCGCTACAGTAAATAGGTGAACCAAAAAAAACACTTTCTGGTCTTAAGTATTTTTGCCATTCTCGCTACTTCAGTGGTGTTAGCCGTGGGCACTTCTTCCCTGTCTCAAAGCACGAGTGAAGAAGTGCCAATGGCGGCAGGCGGTCCAGGAGCAACGGTCCCCGCATGCTCCATCCCCACCCAAACAAATGACGTCATCGTCACCTTTCCGCAAATTTCAAATACCTATCTCACCGCCAATGATGAAAGTCGCGCGAATATCATTGCTCTAGATATTTCTGGTGATGAAATTCCTGCCGGAGATTATGTTGTTATTCTCGAATCATATGACAACCACGACGGCACCATTCCTCTTGAAAATTCCATCCATGATCAAAGGCATGAGCAATGGCAAGCCCAACTTTTTAATGATGACGATGTGTTGGTCACCCAAACGAATGCGATTGATGATATTCCTGACGAAAATCAATCGTTAATTCAGCAAGTTAATAATAAACTCTCACTTTCTCAAGCAATCACCAAAGTCATAGCCCAACACGCTTTTTACCCTGCAGAAAACCCTCAAAGCCATTACCCCATCTGTGCGGTTTTTAGACCTATCGATGAAGAGCCTCCGGTAAACAATAATTGCGAAAAACCGATAGATTTTTCCTTTTCCCCAATTTGTAATCTCGTCACTTCTGAAGGAAGCGCGACCATTGATTGGGCAAAAGTCGATTCAGCTATCGGTGGGTATGATTATCAGCTGAGTTTGGCGACAAATTTTAAAAACTCAAATAGAATCAATGAAGGTGTTGTTGATCAACCCTTGGGCAGCGTGCGCCCTGGCACCAGTATTTCCTATATTCATCCTCCAACACTCCATTTCCGAGCACGATCAAAATGCACCAATAATGAGGTGAGTAATTGGTCAAATTGGCAAACCATAGACTTTGTACCCGATTTTTGTGGTGGTCCATCACCAACTCCTTCTCCTGCTCCCATCTATGATGTTAAAGTGAACTTGCGCACAACCGACGACATTTGCGTTGATTCCAAACCACTCCTCTCTGGCACATTTTCTGGTCGCGTGCGCGCGAATCCGCTTAAGCCCGGAGCAAGCAATATTGATCAAACCACCTCAACCGCTACCCTCACATTTGAAAACCTCCAGGGTGAGCATATTGTTCGTCCAATCTATGCCGACTTTCGAAAAGCCGATGATATCCCTGCTTTAACCAAAGCCATAGGACCATTCTGCCAAGCCCAACAGTCGGTTTCCAATGACAGTGAGATTAATTTCTACTTTACACCAGTTAAAGGACCTTGGTGGCAATCTAGCTTTGGTGATATTTTTAGTGACAGCGTCTTGAGTAAAATCCCTCCAACTGCAACCAAAAAAGTGCTATCGCTTAGCGACACAGACTCAGATGCTGGGGTGGTCGTTTGGAATGCTGATCTGGAATTAGGGACGGGCAAGTCAAGTGATACTGACTATCACGTTCACAATCAGCAGATTCCAACTGTAGAAGACGTGGCATACTTTAGAGAAAAACTGCATGGAGTCCTAAACCCTATCGGCAATATAAACGGCTTGAACTCGAGTGGATTCTACCAAGCAACCGGACACCAGACACTCTCATTACCTCTACAAATTACCGGTGATAAAAAAATCGTAGTTCTTATCGATGGCCCCCAAGCGCAATTAACCATCACCCAACCGATTCAGATTGATCCCGGATCATTTTTTATGGTTGTGGTCGATGGTCCGGTTACCTTTGCGGCCACAGTTAATCAGGTGCGGGGCATCTTTTTGGCAAGCGGCGACATCACCATCGGGGCAAGTGATCAAGCATTTACAGGCTACGGTAGTTTTATCTCAATCCAAGGTGATATCTCTTCGCACCGCTCCTTGCCCAATGCCGATAACAATACCATGCCAGCCACCAAGTTTGTCTATGATCCTGGACTAGTGATACACACCCCACCAGCAATTCGCTCAATCACAACCAGGTGGCAAGAAATCAATCCCTAAAAATTACCATTGCTGCTAAATAACATTCATACATTGCTCTTCAGAGGTGATATGGGATAAGCTAGTTTTTACACAGTTAGTTTCTTGAAATACAATCTCACATGAAATTCGCTCGCCAACTTCACTCGAATATCCGTCTGATCATAGTAATTGGCATTACTCTCGTTATCATTGCTGGCATGGTGGTTAGTCTGGTGCTCATTCAACAGAGCCAAGATCTCCGGCAAGATGCAGCAGGTGGAGATATTCAAGTGCCTTCATGCAGTCTCCCAACCACTGCCACTGATATTATTGTGCGTTTTCCCAGAAATCCTGATCTCTACTTAAACGCCCGCGAAGGAAAAACCAATAGCATTAATGCCGAAAGCATCCAAGGACCTCATGGTTCAACCATTCCACCAGGGTCATATCGAATTACTCTGCAGTCCTATGACAACCACGATAACACAATTCCATCTCCGGATAGCATCCACTACCAAACTAAAGAGGAATGGTTTGTTAAGCTCTATGCAAACAGCAATAATCTTGTAGCACAATCAGGCACCATAGGCGATCTACCAGATAAACAACAGTATAAATCTCAACAGGTCAATGATTCGCTCCAAATAAACGAAGTTGTTACTCGTGTTGTCGCACACCATGCTCATGTCCCAGACGAAAAACCACAAAGTGTTTATCCCATCTGTTCAGTTTTTAGTCCCCTCTCAGCTCTAACCCCTACCGACCCCCCGGCTAGCCCAACCCAAACATTGAGCCCGAGTGCCACCCAAACCCAAACGCCATTGCCAAGCAGCACTCCCACAGCTATTCCTCCGACACCAACGAGAATAATTTCCATGACACCAACTGCGACTGTAACGAATGCCGCGATACCGACAGCAACTAGCTCACCGCAGCCGAGTGCATCACCAACTGCTCTCGCCAGTGTAACGCCCACTCAAATTCCACCAAATCCAACAGCAACTCTGCAAGCTTCACCCTTACCCACGCTTGTTCCATCTGCTACACCGATTCAACTTGCCGGAAAAGCGTGTATTGGTGATTTTGTTGGCATGGATCAAAATGGTGATGGAATAATTCAATCGGGAGATGTGGGCTTACCACAAGCTGGAGTGCAACTTTATTTGGGTGATGCTGCCGAGCCGGCATATTCCACGACTACTGATGCCAATGGTCATTATGCTTTTTGTGATCTTAATGCGGGCTCTTATCGCGTCCGATTCTTACTCCCATCAGGCTATATCTTTTCACCAATTGCACAAGGTTCAGACCCAACACTTGATAGCAATGCTCACCTTGATTCAGGTTTCAGCGACAATATCACTTTGAGTTCTGGAGTCAGCATTCATGACATTGATGCGCTGGTCATTAGCACTCAAAATACTTCACAAAATCAATCAATTGCTCAAGCTCCAGTTGTTTCTCCCACTCCAATAACGTTGCCTCAAGCGGGCAATTTATCTCCAACTTTACTTATTACTTTATCAGGACTGTTATTACTGCTTGCAGGCATGATGTTTATTCTGTTGTAAATGATTGAGTCTTGTTGTAGTCTGTATGTCATATGCAACGACTCCTGGGAGCGCACGTTTCAATTGCTGGTGGCATCGACAAAGCCATTGATCACGGCATGAGCTTGGGAGCAACTGCAATCCAAACCTTTGCTTCATCTCCTCGAACCCTTGCTTTCAAACCCATTGATCCCGATATTATTGCTATCTACAACCACAAAAAATCGATAAGCGAAATCAATTGTCATGTGTTTCATGGCATTTATTTGATCAACCTGGCGCATGAAAATCCCACATATCGAACATTAGCAGTCGATTCATTGATTGCCTATCAAAACCTAGCGCACCAAATCGGGGCTTTAGGCACCGTTTTTCATACCGGAAGTCACAAAGGCGCAGGAATAGAGGCAGTACTGCCCACAGTGGTCGAGAGCCTGAAGAAAATATTGTCAGAATCCCCTCCCGATGTCTGGCTCATGCTTGAAAACACGGCTGGTCAAGGCGGAGCCATTGGAGAATCCATCGAACAGTTGGCTGCCATTTTTGATGCTGTGGAAAAACGTGGTGTGACTACTGGTTACTTAGGTATCGGTCTTGACACCCAACACGCTTTTGCCTCGGGTGTGCCAATTCATGAGAGTGATGGATTGGAGATTTGGCTTGAAACCATTGATCGCTTGATGGGACTTGAGCGATTACAAGTAATGCATTTGAACGACTCACTACCTGAGTTTGCATCAAAACGCGACCGCCATGCAAATCTGGGAGAAGGCAATATTGGGCTGGAAACGTTCAGGCGAATCGTCAATCATCCCAAGTTACAACATGTGCCCATGATCTTGGAAGTCCCTGGGCAAGTCAAATCCGGCCCACGAAAAGAGGATGTGGCACTATTGCAAAGTTTAGTTAAGTAGTATTGACAATTTGTATATACATTTTGTATACTGCCTATGAAGTTTGAGTGGGACGAAAATAAAAATAAACTTAATCAAATCAAACACATGCTTCCTTTTGAAGAAGTGATTGAGATTTTTGACCATCCCAGATTGGACAGCATTGATCGGCGTAAAGTTTACGGTGAAAAACGAGTAATGAGCATCGGCAAAATTGGAGACGTCATCGTCGTCGCAGTAGTTCATACCAAAAGAGGTAACCGAATCAGAATCATATCTGCTCGAACCGCTAATAGAAAAGAAAGGAGACGCTATTATGCCTTTATCGAATCAGCGGCTTAAAGAACTTAAGGCGATCAAGGATGAAGATATAGACTACTCTGACATTCCTGAACTTGATGAAGAATGGTTCAAAAACGCCGTGCTGGTCATGCCAGATAAAAAAATTCCCGTGTCGCTTCGTCTTGATAAGGAAATTGTCGATTGGTTTAAAAAACAAGGCAAAGGTTATCAAAGCCATATGAATGCTGTTTTGAAAACCTTTGTTAGATCACAAAAAGCCTAGAATTTTACTTCTAGCTTTTTTTGGCTCTTGAGCCTGGATCCTTTTCCCGAGCTTTCATGATGCCGCGACAAATCAGACAATACTGTGGTTCAGGTAATCCTTTGCTAGCATAGAACTCCTGCTCACCCGCCGTCCAGGCGAATTGCTGACCGCAATTGACACAGGTTATTGTTTTATCTTGATTCATATTTTCCTTTTAGCGTGTCCAAACGCTTATATTGGTGGGCAAGCTTAGATTGCCTATCACTTAAGTTAATGCTCGGTGGACCGTGGGGGAATCGAACCCCCGTCCGTGCAATGCGAATGCACTGTACTACCACTATACTAACGGCCCAAAAAATGTATCTTGTATCTTCCCGATTATACCGCAAACAACACATTCATTATGCCCTTCCTGGAAAGTCTCGATTGTGTTGAGCACAGAAAAGTATGTGACTCGGTTGAAAATATGATGTATTGAGAAAAAAATATATTTACCTTAATGTATTCTTATTAGATATATTTGGTTGATATATTGTATCTTTATTAATATGTATATGTCAGCAAAAATGAACTGAAATTCACCGGTTCGAACCGATGCACCCGAAATGAGTTGAACACATAGTGTTGCTATCACTTCTTACGAAATCTGAACCGAACATTAACCGAATCTTAATCATTCCCTGAGGAAAAATTTACTTGAATCTGGTTCACGCTTGGAGAAAAATAGGATATAATGCCGAAGTTCTGAAAAAAATACGGGCCGCTAGCTCATTTGGTAGAGCGCTTCTATGGCATAGAAGAGGCGAGGGGTTCGAATCCCCTGCGGTCCACAATGAATGCCACTAGTCTTTGGTCATTAGACTTGTGAAACAGCAAGAAGTATGCTGGAAAATCACAATCCGACTATTGAACTAATTTCTGGATAACCCGATTCAATTCAAATAATCCATACATACTGTAGGCACGCAGGGCTTTGGTGTAATCTTCAAAGTTGACTACTCCATCCCCCGTTAGATCCCCTATTAGCGTTTCTCCCTTATCAATAAGCACCACGTTATCATAGTAGACCGGCGTGCTTGTCCGGTCATCGATGCCGCGTAAAACTACTCGAACTTGTGAAGATTGATTTCCGATGGCCGAACGCGGAAAAACCAGCGTGTAGGTTTTTCGCTGCCACTCTGTCGTTGCAGTCACATCAGGCACATATACGGTAGCTCCAGCCCAGGGGGACGCACTCTCCCATCGAGGAAATCGCTGGATCGAGATGCCCTTCACCAAATGCTCGCCCGCATGGCTTTTGATGTCAAAAGTCAGCTCATATTTTCGACCAGAGAGGTTGGCACCTGCTTCAAAGAAGGCGCTAGCAACATAGGGGTCATATGGTGCGCTTCCATCATCTGCAACGGTAACTTTGAGATAGTTAGCGCCATGTCTGCATCCACCCCATCGATTACAATCAACGGCGAAGAAGTCAGCACCAAGAATATCCCCACTGCGCTCCCAACCACTGGTTCCTGACTCAAAGGAAGGATTTACAAGTGAACCCGAGGGAGCCAACGTTGGGCTAGGGCTGGGTTGCGGTATGTCAGTGCGATGCACGTGCGCCAACCAATCCTCATCCCGGTTTTGATTATCAGGCGGATTGGGCACATTGGTAGCTACACCTCCGGGAAATGTTTCTTGGTAAGCGCTCCAGACTCCGGTTCGCGGATTGTACCACCGGATCTTGAAGGTCCCGGCCACTCCGGATAAATTGAGTCGACCTAGCGTGCGCAAGTTTCGATACCAGAGCAAATAATCTCTTCCTGGATCAGCCAGCACCTCGCCACTGCCGTTTTCAATCAAGCTGTCAGCATCGATCATTTGCCAATAAGGTAGTCCAGAACTAACGAATGCTTGATTTGCCAATCGGCTAAAACGCCACAGAGGCTCTTCATCGGTAAAGTCTTCAGCGCGAGTGTCTTGATCTAGTCCCTGATACCATTCCAACTGGCCTTTATTCATGTAAACGTAGTACATCAAGTCTTTACGCCGCGCTTCTGCATTATCTTCACTACTGGGCTGATCAGGTTCGTCCATTCCAACCATCCATGGCCTACCAGCAGAGCTTGAGCGCTCGACCGCCCGCTTGAGCGATTCTTTCATATCAGCTTCATAAAACTGCACCGAAGCAAACGAAAACAACGGGTTGCCATACATCCAATGAAACTGGAAATCAAATGAGTTTAATCCGGCTCCAACTGGATTATGAATCCCAATGAGATCACCGCGCGAAGATAAGCTTTGTAAATAGACTGCCATTTCTTGCACGAGTGTTGAGGCCCAGGTGTTTTCTTCTCTTAGATTCCATTGCACTGCCGGCAAATAACCATAACGCGCCAGTAATTCTCGAAACAATAGCTTGCGCTCAACCCCAAATCCACCTAGATCGAGCCAATTGGCGTTGCTGGCTTCAGCTTCAGATAAAACCAAGTGCAGTAGCATGCCCTTGCTTTGGGCGTATTCCATCACCACTTGCCATTGATCTAATTTACTCACATCAAAATGAGATTTCGCGTCCACAGTGTTCGCCGTACTTATGTAGGGATACGTATCTCCCCCATCGCCACCAATATTCATAAGCATGGTATAAATCGCATTAATTCCCTGGTCCGACAGATAGTTTATGGCACCGATAATATTTTTTGACAATTCGGGATTAGCCCCAAAGGTCGGATTACCAGTGCGCCAGTGTTGCTTATGTGCCGCATATTCATGCACAAATGAGCCGTTGGCATCATTGGTATTATCGAAACCTTTAAAGGCAAAGAAATTTTCCGGACTATTAATACCGTTTTTCAAAAAATACTCACCATTTTGGAATTGGTAATGATGTTTACCTACGTATTGCAACAGGCCTTTGCGCCAGTTGCCAGGAGCTTGCGGATCAGCGGTAGTTATGGTCATCGTCCCCGTGGTGGCATTAAATCCTGCAGGTGAGCCAGCACCCGCATCGCTACTTATGGCGAGATTGGCTCCCTGCCGAAATGAAGCCACAAAATTCCAAGTGCCCACTTCATCGGGAACAAATTTAACCCGCCAAAGTGCACCACTCGTTCCACCTCGTCCATCGCCGGCATAATAGCCAGGCACCATGTGCTGCGTGCCACTGGGTGCAGTCAACTGGAGATTGAAGCGATAATCAAGAAAGGGATTCGGGTTGGTGGCGGTTTCTGCTGTTTGGGGACCAGTGAAATCAATCGTCACTGGCTGCCATTTCTTGAGCGATCCCGTTACTTGTTGGGCGAGCGAAGGCTGAGTTAATACCAAAAAAAGACCAAGTGATGTCAGGAAAACGCGTTGAAGGAGTGTCATACCAGAGATAAATGTACGCGAAGCACTAGTTGAGTTGCAAGAGAAACTGCTTCACAGTCTTTACGATCCGCTAGCGAAAGTGAAGCCAATTATTTAAGTCGAGATCAAAGCTCACGGCCGTATCCTGCGCGGAAAGAGCATATCGATGTACCACATAGTGATCTGCGTACTGCCACCTTTGCTGTGGTTGCACCCATATGCGCGCGCTATTATCCAGAAAGTTTTGCGGATTTGATTCCCAGGGCAGCGCATATTCAGGTGGACCGGCCAAAAGCACAAACGTCTCGGGTAATTTTTGATAGGGTTGCATCACCCGATCCTTGTGCAATCGGTCCTGATAGACCAGTGGATACTTCGATCGATACCCCTGCACATCTGGAGCATAAATGAACAAGCCAAACTCGCTATCTTGAGCTGAATCGAATATATCTTGGGCAATTTTGTTGTGAAATTGCCACGACATTTGCCGTTTACCAATAAGTTGCACGTCTTGCTGCAACAGCCTGACTTCATACGCAAGGTTTAGTGCCAGAAATGGAATGACGATTGCATATCCTAAACGCTTGGGAATATATTCCCAAATCGTGAAGGGCAACATAAAAGCCAAGGGAAAGAGTGGAAAATAATAGTAGACGCCCATGCCTCCCCTATGCAGAAGTGTTAGTGCGTAATAGCCAATATAGAAAAACCAGAGCAGTGGATAACGAACTGGTTTTTTCAAGCATTTTAGAAAAAGCGCAAACAAAGCCACACCTACGAAGATAACTTTTTGTCGACCAACTGATGCCACTAGTTGTGGCAAGAAAAATGTTCCTTGGTCGCTTAAAAGTCGAAACCGTTCCCAAAACGCTTGTTTCAAAGCAAGTAACGTATAACCACTACTTCGTTGGGTATAGTGCAATACTGCTTTTGACATCAGGCCGTCATGGCGAAGATCAAAAATAATATACGTCGAGAGAGTGATAAGTAACAGTAGATAGGCTACCAAATGCTTAAGCGGAAACACTCGCCGCACGACATTTCCTCCCACATACAGTACCGATAGCACTAAAAATGGACCGCCAACCGCAACTTGAAATTGAATCAGTGCCCCAGCCAACAACACATGGACAATTAAATATTTCAAACGCTTAGTCGCTCGGTACCGCACCAGCATATACAGGAATAGCGGCACGATGACTAATGCTCCATGTGGATTGAAATTTCCTCGAGAAAAGCTGATCATGCGAATGGCTACCCACGCCGCAAACAAGAGCCCTGGCATTGACCCAAACAAACGTCGGCCAATATAAAGACAACTAATAACCAATCCTGCAGTAAGCACAACCCAAAACCATCCCACAGCCACTGGATTCCCCTGTCCCAAATAGAAAGCGGGGTAATTAAGGTATGACCATAATGGGCCATGAAAAAGGCCTGGAGCCGCACCTGAGCGAGGACCAATAAGGACAATTCCTTTGTCGCTGATTTCTTGCAAGATCAAAAAATCCCTGGCGATATCGGCGTCATACATAATGTCGCCATGAGCCACATATCCAGCACTCAAACCAATCGCGACCAGAATTAATCCAAAAAGCAACAGCTCACCAAGGGAAAAATGAGATCGTACTCGCTTGTAAAAAATATGCAACCAATCAATGCTTCTCATTGTGTCAGCGTAGCACAAAATCAAGTAACAAATAATCAGTTTATTGCGATGAGATGGGGTTTGAAATGCTCGCGATCTGTTCAACGAGAGTGTCGAGATTTTTTCGACTAACCGCAGATATAAACAAAGGATTATTGTCGGCAAATGCTTTTGTTATAGCTTTTAGCTGCTCTTCACTCATCACATCTGTCTTATTGATGACGATTAATCTCGGTTTTTCTTGCATGAGCGGCGAATAGGCTGCCACTTCTTGCTCTACGACTGTCAGTTGTTTTTGGAGCGTCTTGGCAAGATCAGTGGCGGGCAAGAGCAGGTCAGCATCCATGGGTCCAAGCACATAGATAAGCATGCGGCAGCGCTCCACATGCTTCAAAAACTGGTCCCCCAGGCCTTTGCCTTGAGATGCACCTTCGATTAACCCAGGGATATCAGCAATTACCAAATCTTTGGCATCAGTGCGTTGGTTATCTAATACCAAAACACCTAGGTTCGGTGACAATGTGGTGAAGGGATAATTGGCAATTTCTGGTTGCGCTCGAGTGAGGACCGACAACAGCGTGCTTTTGCCCACATTGGGCAATCCTACCAGTCCAATGTCGGCCAACACTTTCAGCTCCAAGCGAATTTCAAACATCTCTCCCCCTTCGCCGCGTTGGGCAAACTTGGGTGTCGTGATTCGAGAAGATTTGTAGTGGGCATTCCCATGACCCTGCTTGCCACCTTTCGCCACAACCAATTGATCATTAGCTTGGGTAAAATCCTTTACCAACAGCCATTGAGGTGAGGTTACCGGCAGTGATTCAGTATCTTTATGGCGAGCAGCGGGCTCTGGCAGAAATGATGGAGTTGCAAGCGAAAACCGTTGGGCTAGTGCAGTCACAATGTCAGTGGTCAGTTCATGCGTATACTGCGTGCGCCTATCAGGTTTTTCTCGCTCCTCGAGCTCTTCCCAATCTTTTGAGCCATAGATTTCATTGCCCGTGAGTAGCCGGGCGTTAACGGTATTCACATAGATTTGCGTGCCCACCGGCACTTCCAACGTTAAATCGGGAGCGTCTTCACCGAATTGATTCCGCTTGCCACCCTTTTGGCCACTGGCAGCTTCAAAGTGGTTTTTGCCGGCAAAAAAGCGTAGTGTGTTTATATTTTGATTCGATTTAATGATCAGTGATCCGCCCTTGCCTCCCTTGCCACCATCGGGACCGCCTTTGGGGATATATTTCTCGCGTCGAAAAGAGATGGCGCCATCCCCGCCTTTGCCAGCAGTGACAATAAATTGAGCTGAGTCGATAATGTTTTGTTTCATGTATGAGTATTATAGAGGCACTTGCACATTTAACCTAAGATCTTAGCACTTACTTTAAGAAGTTAAGCGGGTTAAGGAGTCCCCCAGCGGTACGGATTTCAAAGTGAAGATGGGTGCCGGTCGAGCGACCGGTCGAGCCCATTTGCCCCAGCACATCACCTCGATTGACTCGTTGCCCAGCAACTACTGCAACTGAGGACATATGTGCATAAAGAGTCACATAGCCATTGCCGTGATCTACCATAACACGGTTACCATATCCTTCGTTAGCGAGCCACCCAGCACCGATAATGGTGCCGCCATCTGCAGCCAGAATTGGTCCACCGCCTTTGTTGGCGATATCAATTGCTTTGTGATAGAAGCGATAGCCCTGCGAAACATAGCCTGAAGCTGGCCACACAAACGAACCAAACGAACTGACTTGGCCAGCGTCAGGCGTGAGTTTTTGTGCCAACGTTGTTCGACCAGACACATCTTCTTGTTGCTTGGGCATCACCCCATCGGGCACCATAATCACTTGCCCGACAGCCAGCGCAAACGATTCATCATCAGTAAATTCATTAAAGGGATAGTCGACCATTCCTTGAGGGTTGGCTTCGTATTTTTTAGCAATCGAATAGACCGTTTCACCTTTTCTCACCTTGTGAACGACGCCATCAACCGGCAAGATTTTGAGCACCTGACCAGCTTTTATTTTTTGCTT
>CAYYKL010000003.1:0-23998 GCA_964441155.1 uncultured Pseudomonadales bacterium | reverse complement strand
CGACGCCATCAACCGGCAAGATTTTGAGCACCTGACCAGCTTTTATTTTTTGCTTCTCGCTATCTAAACCATTCGCCCACAAAATTGATTCGGGATTCAAGCTAAATTGCTGGGCAATTTGCGAAATCGTCTCGCCTTCTTTAACTTCATAGTCGACAATTTCACCTCCGCGGTATTCAACCACACCTTGTCCCGATATGGTGGACGTGCCATAGGTGCTAACATCTTCGGTCGTCATGCCTAAGACCTGACCTTGCGGCAGTTCTGAGGCGGCCAGACTATCGGTTTGCTCATCGAACACAATGGGGCCCAAGGTTACCCCAATAAACACCAAGCCAATCATGCTCGTGTGCACAAAGGGACGAGCATATTTGCCTCGCCGCCTATAGAGCACGTCAACAATTGAGCCTTTTGACGTTTCAAACGCCTTAAACCACACGCGCACTCGGCGGAAAACATAATCCCACAAAAACAGCCAAAATTCCTGAAATTCTTGTAATAACGTTGGAGTACGCATAAAGCTTAAAACTTACTCCACCAGTGAAGTATGGAGCAATCCTCATCCTAGCTCACGTTCCACGAAAGGGCAAGTTAATGCATGCAACTTATCAAGCACTTACTAACGATTTGGTGAGCTTTACCCTTCTTTGAGGGCTGCCAAGAAATCTTTGTTGCTCTTTGATTTTTTCAATCGCTCGAGCAAGACTTCGGTTCGCTCATCCTCATTGAGCATATCGAACATGCGATGCATCAAAATTATCGACTGATAGGTCGAGCTGTCATACAGGAGATCATCACGGCGCGTGCCCGATTTTTGAACTTCAATGGCTGGGAAGATGCGCCTCTGGGCAAACTTGCGCGATAACACCAACTCTTGATTGCCCGTACCCTTAAACTCTTCATAGACTAGGTCATCCATGCGCGAGCCGGTTTCAACCAGTGCCGTGCCGATAATAGTCAAACTGCCGCCAACTTCAAAGTTGCGCGCCGCACCAAAGAATTTTTTAGGGGGGTACAGTGCCGCTGGGTCAAAACCACCCGACAAGGTTCTGCCTGAGGTAGGAATGGCTAAGTTATATGCACGAGCCAAGCGAGTAATTGAGTCAAGCAACACGACGACATCGCCGCCAAGCTCCACCAATCGGCGCGCTCGCTCCAAAGCGAGTTCAGCCACACGAGTTTGTTCAGTAGCTTGCTCGTCAAAGTTGGACGCGGCCACTTCACCTTTGCCGCCAGTGATGGTGGCGATATGGCGATCGATATCCGTTACTTCTTCAGGACGCTCCCCGATCAACACCGCCATCAAATGCACTTCAGGGTGATTGCGGGCAATGCCGGTAGCGATATCTTTAAGAATGGTCGTCTTGCCTGCTTTGGGAGGCGACACGATCATGGCGCGCTGGCCTTTGCCAATCGGTGCCACTAAATCAATTAAGCGGTTGGCCATGGGTTCAGTGCCAATTTCCAGGTTCAAGCGCTCAGTCGGAAATACGGGAATCAAGCGATGAAAATCAGTGCGGTTTTGCGACTCAGCAACGGGTTTATCGTTGACGGTGTCGATGCGCAGCATGCCCCAATAACGTTCGTTTTCTTTGGGTTTGCGAGCCGGACCAGTAACTAAGTCACCGGGGCGAAGGTTAAAACGTCTCAATTGCGAAGAGGAAATATAGGCATCTCGGTCAAACGACCTAAAACCAGAGCGCAAAATGCCCGAGCCGTCATTGCGTTTATCAAGCATACCAGTAAAGATTTCAGTTTCGACTCCGGCATCCGGAATGACTCGCCCATCAACTTGTCCATCAAAATTGTTGTTGCGGTGATGGTTTTGGTTGGGGCGTGATTGCATTCGACCGACACTCATGCGCTGCATTGGTTGTCGGTAAGGCTGATGTGTAGCTTTTACGGGAGATGGTGCGGCTTGTGGAATTGGGGCGGTAGGTTTGGAGGCAACTGGCGCAATCGGAGTCGATACGGGAGTGGCAGCTGAGGAAGTAACTACAGGTTTTGCGGCCACGACCGGAGTGGGTGAAATTGGTTTTGGCTCAGGAGTTGCTATTTTTTGCTCTTGAGTAACCGTTTTTTCAACGGGTTTCGCTGTCGTGGATTTGGTGGCTCGTGGAGCCATAGGTGCTCTCCTATTCTTTAGGAATTAATAAATAACAGTACATTTTGGCTAAAATTAGTATTGGGGTACGTAAACATGTTTAAGTTAGTGTGATTGTATGCGAGAAGGTGGTATTTCTAGTAAAAAACTACTTGCACAACTTCTTGATTGTGCTTAATTAAGTAACCTCGGCTTCTCTAGCCGCTTAGCAAGGATATACCTCTAGCAAAGATTTTTTAGAAAAAATTCGTAACTGTCGATCCACACATGAGTTGGGGAACGATTATTTGATGCAACTCAAACAATCGGGGTTATTTTCTCATGGCACACACTCGCTTGTCAAATAAAACCGGAGTCACCAGGCTACATGAGCACGATTCACGATAGGAGAAATTGGGTACATTTTGCTACTTGCACACAGATAGTTTAGGTATTTACACTATTCCTAGTGTCCATGGATTCTCGTTGCCCCCATGGATAGTGAGACATGCAGTCAAGATTTTGGGATGATACAGATAGAAGTTCATTCTCTAGGCGAATTGCCGCCAGTCTCCTCTTTTGCCTCATGGCTAGCGGATTCCTTGCTTCGAACACCTTTGCTGAAACAGGCGTCTATTACTACACGCTTTCCGGCTCGACTCCTTACATTGAAACAGCCGCTCATATGAGAGCTGGTGATGGGGTGCGCATCCGTCAATGGGGATCAGCGGCACTGTACCCCCCTGGGCGTACTGTGCCCTGGGTGGCAACCGGTGGTGATCCAGGATGTGTGGCTGGTGCCACTTATACACTGCCTGGAGTCAATTGTTGGGCGCTGATTGCGCGAGTGGGTAATGGCAATCCATTTTTAGTCGGTGCAGATTGGAGTGGCACGATCCCAAATAACGGTAAACTCTATGTAGGGATTAATCATGTGGCCCCACTTACTGCCTCAGGCAGTTATCACATACAAGTGATTCATAATCCGATTCCGGCACCGACACCTCCCCCACCCTTTTTGGCAGTGCCGTGGGAATACGATACAACCCGCACCTTTGAAGATGTAATTCTGGATATCAACAGCTACTTTGATCATGAGTATCCGTTGCTGAGCGTGAGCGCCGCATTAGATGAACCTGAAGAAATGGATAACAATGTCGTTACTTACCTAGGAAACTCGCGGTCTGCAGGATATGAGTACTCCTCTCACGATGGCTATGATTGGGGCCGCATGTCTGGAGCAGGATTGGACACTCCAGTTTTAGCTGCTGCCTCAGGCTGCGCCATATACGTCGATTGCAACCCTTGCGGTCACACCATCCACATTGATCACGGCAACCACTACCAAACCCGCTACTATCACCTCCAAGAAACAGACCTTATCACCACCGAAACCAAC
This sequence comes from uncultured Pseudomonadales bacterium, assembly GCA_964441155.1. GTDB lineage: Bacteria > Patescibacteriota > Microgenomatia > UBA1400 > RBG-16-45-19 > CAYYKL01. The sequence goes on along the minus strand of CAYYKL010000003.1, from coordinate 20,516 downwards.
GCATGCACCGAGGTAGAACAGGGCGATCAAATTGGTTTAGTAGGCGTTACCGGAAATACATCCGGAGCTCACTTGCACTTCATGGTGGTTGAGGACAAAGACCAAGATGGGGATTTCAACGACAATATTCCCGATGGCTTAACCGACCCCTTTGGCTGGCAAAGCGAGGATTATGATCCTTGGCCCGACTACACGTTTACCTACAGAAACGAGCAACGGTCGGGCAATGATAGCTTTTATTTGTGGGAAGAAGCCTTGAGTACCCTCAATCAAACCCTGCCTACCAATGGCGGCGTGTTCACTAAAAACAAGCTTAAGCTCAGTATCCTTCCCGGATCAGTCATAGAAAAAGCGACAGTATTCATCCAAGCCCAACCGTTTCAGTTTATCTTAGACAACCTCTCGCCTGTGGGTTCGATCTTTGAGATTGTGCTAAAAAATTTGTTTGGCACACCCATTGAAACACTCAAGCAGCCGGCGACGCTAACTATTAGCTATGCTGGCGAAGATGTGAGTAATGTCGATATGAACCAGGCATTGATTTATTCGAGTAGTGATGGCATATCTTGGCAACCGCATGAAACAGACATTAACTATGAAACCCAAGAAGCCGTTGCCTCAACCAATCACTTCTCCGTCTTTGCCCTGGCTGCGCCTCGGATCGACGCGCTCGCTCCCGAAACGAGCGTGACGTTCGATCAAGAAGCGCTAAGTAATGGCTCATATCCTCTTCCACTTAATATATCTCTCACCGTCGCCGATGCATCACCCAGCGCAGGCTTGGGTTATACGTTTTATCGCTTGAATGATGAGGAATGGCAATTGTTTAACGAGCCCATCGAAGCCACCCAAGCTGGAGACTACACCATTCACTACTACTCCACTGATGCAGTCGACAATATCGAGACAGATAAAGTTGCCAGCTTTTCAGCAGTACTCGCTCCCACAACACTTCCTGAGTTATTCATTGGGTTAAGCAACGATTTCAGCACCATCGAAGTTGAAAGCGACGTGCCGGAAGCAGAAATCAATCGAGAGCAATTGAGCGCAAATCTTGAAAAAATCACTATCGATGCAGGTAATGGAGCCAGCACCAGCTTGACCGTCAAAAAGAACAAGATCTTGCTCACCGAAACCTGGGCACTAAAAACGCTTCACTATGGAGCAGAATCCGAGCTTGCCTTGCCCGACAATCTCTACACCATAACCCGCGTCAAGTCATATAAGAAACCCTATCCCTACTCCACCATTATCCAATCTTTTTATATGAATAAGCGCGGGATAGTACTCACCTATGATGTGGTGAAAAACAAAACCACAGTGGTGGAGATTATGAACAACCGCATTCTCTCAACCAAAACCCATACCGGATTTAAACCATTAAGACTCTCAACCCATGAAGGCAGTGTCGTGTATAACTAATAAAGGAGTGATATGGAGAAAAAAGCAGAACACAAGAAAAATTACTCTTTCTGGCTAGGGCTTGTAGCCCTTATAGTTTGTGTTGTCGGGATGGCTTGGTATTTTGGCATTTTTTCAAAGTCGAGCAACCACAGCGCTGAGGCTACTGAGCGCGTAATCACCACTAAAGGTCCACTGAATATTACCCTCAAAATCCCAACGAAATTCTCGAGCGAAGAACGCTTTGGAACTGTAACGCTGTCATCAAGTGAAGGAAAAATTAACGTTGCTCGCAATGCAACAAATTATGACGATTTAATGAGTCATCTTAAAAATTCAAGAAACAAGATACTTGATCAACTGGACTCATATCAAGAAACAAGAGTTAAGGATTATGAAGGTTTAATTGCATATGATCAAAATGAAAAAACCTACTACATCTATGCCGGAAGTGCCGTTTACTTCCTCTCCACCTCCTCCCCTGAGCTCTACGACGAGCTCGATGCCATCGCCCAGTCGTTTCAGTATTTGGGTGAATAATCCTTGACTAAGCGTACGTATTAACGTACGATACTCACGCTATGAATAAAACGATCACCTATACCGCCAGCGATGCCCGCAAGAATTTCTACGAAATCGTTCGTGATACCGCTCGGGGTGCCTATACCCCGACCATTAACTTGCGCGATTCGCAACCAGTTATCATGATGAGTCTTGAGGAATATGAAAGTTGGCAAGAAACGCTCGAGGTTATGAGTGATCCTGAACTTGTGGCCGACCTCAAAGAGGCAGCTCAAGAATCTATCAAAGACGCCATTACGCACGAAGAGTTGCTTAAAGAGCTAGGGCTTGAAGATGATCCTGACCTACAGCTTAAAAGCTAGAAAACAATTGAAGCGATTGCCTCAGTCAGACCAAAAAAAGGTCTTGAAAAAGATCAAGCTCTTGGTCGAACAGCCATACATGGCTAAGAAATTGTCTGGAGAGCTTGATGGCTATTATGCAATTCGAGCCTGGCCGTATCGCATTCTCTATACCATCCAAAGCGACATCATTGTCATTCAAGCAGTCAGACACCGACAAGGTGCATATCGGTAACAAGCATTATGAAAATGCTCGACGCGGCCACCCAGTCGTTTCAGTATTTGGCATACTAGTCACTTCTCAACATTGGACACCAACCGTAATCGCTCTAACCCTCTCCCTTCACCTCGGCTATAATTAATTCATGACGAGATTATTGAAAAATTATTGGGCCTTGTTGATTTGCCTTTTTCTTTGGTTTGTTATAGTCGCAGCAACTATCCAACCCGGAAAAGTAATAATTGGAAATGATAATTTTTCACCTGAAATTGATCCATCACTCACCGCTTCAAGAATCTTACACAATCCGGCCTGGAGAACATATCGGGCACTTGGCATTCCATCTGATAGTGAGCAATCAGATTTATATAGAAGCATCATTTATTTATCTTTGAGCTGGTTTGTTCCTGCATGGTTATTGTCTCAAGGCTATCTCTTACTATCACTCTTAGTGGGTTGTTTAAGCGCTGGAAAATTAGCACAACAATATATATCGAAGAAAAATAATCATCAGCTTGGTTTATTAATTGGATTCATTAGCTACCTAAGTAGTCTTATCACTGTCTGGATATATTTCTATCCCGTACATCTCTTTGTTGCAGCATATGCTTTTTTACCCTTTGTCTTATGGCGACTAGCAGCAACCATGCGTTACTCAACCAGAGTTAATAAAATATTTTTATTTGTCTCTACATTACTTCTTTCAACCAGCGCCCTCACTGCCACCATGTTTATCACATCAATGATGATGGTTAGTATTATTTGGTTTAGTATCGTAATTTCAGTAAAGCCAAGAGTGATGCAAGCAATCATTCCTTTGTTGCTCGTTATTCTTCCCCATCTTTTTTGGATTCCAGGATTTGCGCTTTACACCAAAACCAATGCCGATGATCTGCAAAATTCACCCATAAATCGAGAAATTACCTCAACCACTATCGAAAATGAAACTAAATTTAACACAGCATTTAATACTGCTCGTTATTATTTTTCTTGGTTAGATATTAAAGAAAATGGGATCGAATATACCTATTCACATCGAGATTGGTTTTTTAACCACAATTATTCTCTCGTTGTGAGCATGTTCCCAATTCTACTTGCCGGAATTGCATTAATCATAGCAATACTCAAAAGAAAAATGTCTGTGGTAATACTTTTTCTTTGCGCGCTTGCTGGTTGGCTATTCATCAAAGGCGCCAACCCACCATTCCAACAACTCTTTGTTTGGCTTCAAGAAACTATTCCCTTATTTAAACAAGTGTTTCGCTGGCAAAGCTCAAAATTTTGGCCACTAATGGCAATAACTGTTCCCATATTAGTCGCATATTCATTTGCCCAATTGAAGCCATCAAAGAAAGTAGCTCAACTTATCTTCGCCACACTGTTAGGAATTTATATAGCAACACAATTAATCTACGTTTTTCCTGTGTTTACAGGCCATCTTGTTCGCAAAGACATCTTTGTTGAAGTTCCGCAAGAGTACCGTGCACTTGCTCAATTTCTCAAACAAAACAGGCCCCATGAAAGAATTTTAGTGCTACCCGAGGCAAATACTCGCTACTTTCGCAGTTATCAATGGGGGTTTTGGGGTTCAGTCGTGCTAAATTATTTGCTTCCCAATCCTCTCATAGAAAAAGCGCTGATAATCGGTTCAGATGAAAGTCAGTCAGCATTCGATTCCTTGGTCGAACTATTGTATAGCGGCGACCAAGAGTTGTTTATAAAAGGTCTTGAGACGTATCAAACGTCTCTAATTCTCCTCGATAAAAATGCCGACGATGGCAAAATTGGCCGCTATTTTAGCTATGCATATGAATGGCAGGCATATGAAGCAATGCTTTCGTCCAATCTTGATTTCACCAAGATCTGGGAGTCGACCAATTTAGTTCTCTATGAAGCATCTATTAACACTCAATCTGTAGGAAAAGCAGTAAAAACAAATTCATCAACGGATTATCAAAAACCGCTCATTACTCAATCAGGATTGAATTCTACGTACATGCATGAATTGGGTAGTACGAACTTACTTTCCTTATTTCATGCAAATATAGATCAGCAAGAATCAAGTTTAAGGGTTCCGCTACCTCAATCACTCAACACTCAAAACTTTAATCTCACCTATTCATCTGCCCTCTTAGCAAGCAGCCCATCAACATTTCAATTAGTTGATGATGAATTACTCATCTCTCCTGCTGTTCCCGTGATCACACAGCTGAACAACAGTGAGCAGAATGCAAACGTTTTGCCTCAAATTTCAATTCCAATCCCATCAGACGCTTATGCACTTGCCATAAATCAGGACATCATTAAACGTGATGTGCCTCATAATTCACTCACGCCATTTGGTGCCGTCTCTCAGACTCAAGCCTTAAGCTTTGACGCTGATGCTCAACAATACGAGGTGCAATCTCTGCTTGAGGAAAAGTCGCTTACCAATTGCATTAATGATGCTCCAATTGCGGGCAGTGTGTTGAGTACCAATACAGACACACGCATCCTTCTTCCCGCTCAACAAAAATCATGTCTCTCTACTGATTTAACCCTCGAAAAAGATAGCCTGCTTTCAATTGAAATAATGGCGGCTACCAATGGCCCCACGATTCCTGCAACACTGTGTTTGCACTCGCAATTTGAAAACAGATGCATTAACCAAAGACGTAGCTACTATATTGGGAAGAACTCTAGTTCCATGTATCTAGATTTAGAACGCTTAATCTCTGCTGGAGATAATCTCGTTTTTTATTTTACATTCGACAATATTCGTGAGAAAGAGGCCGCGATCACGATCTCTGGTGGTCAGGCGACTGTCCACGATCAAAGCCAACCCCTTGCTTTCCCCGAATTTATCTCGTTGCCCACGCAAAACATAGTGTATGCCAAAGAACAAGGTCCTTGGCAGGCAGAGCTTCCCATCCTCAAATCTCCACTCAGTCTTGATTTGCGCGATCACTCCTATTCAAATCTGCTCATTGAGCCTTTTCATGGTCAATGTGACACACGCAAACAAGCTCAATTCCTTCAACAAGGCCTAGCTGGCACGCTCAATTTTGAAACGCTTGACTGTTATGACGGCTTATTTATGCTCTTGCGCAACCTAGATCAAAACACATATCCCACTCTATTTGCCTTTGCTCAATCAACCAATCAAGCAGGCATTCCTTTGGAATTAACCCTTAAAGAAAAAGACAAGGACCGCAAACATTTTTCTGTCTTTTTGCCCACTACCATCACCGATCAAGTGGCAACTCAAATTCACACCACACTCGCTCAGGATTATCTCGTTGAAGTCACTTCTAGGGGTATCGGACCCATCGCTAGTAAAAACACACTGAATGCCTTAGTCATCCAGCCTATTCCTGAATCATGGAATACCCTTACACTCATGCCAGAAAATAGTCAGCCAGATTTGCCCATAACTACAGCCCAAACGCTCACAGGCCATGATTCTGCGGTCTATGTTGCTGCTACTCATGCGAAGCCTCACCTCTATGCCTTGCCCACCGCAACATCTCCCTACTGGAAAGCAGTTTTGGTTGCAAATAAACCCAAAAATATTCTCGAATTATATTGGCAGGCACTCACCAACAAGAAGTCAGCCTCACTTCAACCCACCGTCATCAATTCCTGGCAGCAAGGTTGGATTTCAAGCGGAAATGAATCGGGATATGTGGTGGCAATCTTTGTCCCAAACGCCATTGCCTATGCCGGGCTTATTTTTGGCTGGGTAGCGTCAATAGCGCTAATCGCGCGAAAAAGCGATACTGCTCGCTCCACAAAAAACGCTTCAACTCATACGCCCGAACCACTGCTTTAGCCGGCAAAAGGGTTACCAGTGCTATTTGGGCAATCGTTACTACAATGCCCTTAACACTCGGTCGATAACCATATCGCATAATTCCCCTCAATCGACCAAGCAAGGTTAACCAAAAGGTTTGTTTGACATTGTGGTAGCCATTGGACGTGTCCGCTTTGCGGTATTGATACACCACCTGAGGTACATTACCAAACTCACCATGGCGCAGCAACTTCATCATCCAATCCACATCTTCAGCGGTTTTCAATTGCTCGTCATAGAGGCACTGCTTGTAGACATGAGCGCGCACCATCACGATTGGGTGCTGCATGGGCACTACCCACATGATCATTTCTCGTAAAAGTTTGGGGTCAGTTGGAAATCGCTTTTGAGCAAACACACTGCCTTGGCCATCAATCATTTGGGCTTGTCCGCCAACTGCAACTACTTTGGGGTGCTTGCGCAAAAATGCCACTTGAAGAGCTAAACGTTTGGGTAGCGCAATATCATCGCCATCCATCCGGGCAATGTAGTCACCCTTGGCATAACCTAATGCTTTATTGAGCGATGCGCCAATTCCCTGTGATTGTTTATTGGTGAGCACGCGAATGCGCTTGTCTTCTCGAGCAAAGGTTTTGAGAATGTTTCCTGTTTCATCACTCGAGCCATCATTTACCACAATGAGTTCCCAATCAGTCAAGGTCTGGGCTTGAATGCTCTCTAACGCTTGCGCCACAAACTCTGCCGCGTTCTTCACGGGCATAATCACACTCACCAAAGGTTTGTGTGGAACTGATCTTGTTGTTTGTTTCATAAAGCGCTTCTTAGATACTGTTTTTACTTGACACTGGTAGACATACATTGATCAAAGGTTTCTTGGTCAATGGTCTCCCCGGTTTGCTCGCCATCTTGCCAAGCAAGTTTAGCGACAGTCAGACATTGAACCACACGTCGCTGGGCCAGTGACGTCTCGTTCATCGTCTTCCAGGTTATCGTTAGCGTGAGCATGCTAACCAAAATGGCAGCAGCCAGTGCTATCAAACCGATACTGTTGGTAATCGTGACTCCCTTCATGGTGTCCTCCTTAGATATTTAATAATCACTCTTTTGGGCAGGAAGACTGAATTGGTATTAACTTGTAAATAAATGGCGGTTAGTTTACTACCCACAAACAGGCGTTGTTATATGAGCACTAAACTAACCCCACTCTTCTCTTTTCTCTATGCTTTACGCATAAATAGATCGTCAGATCAGGAGAAGAGGTGGGGGGTTAGCGGTGTATGCAATTGTTGCCAAGTCGGGCAGAATCGTCTCCGCAAGGAGAGCGACCTGTCTGGCCGACTCGCGAGCTTACATGGCGTGCTCGCTTCAGGGTTCCCTCAGGAAGGGATTACGACGCGGTCGTAGTCGTGGTGGTGGCCGTGCTGCTGCCGCTGCCGGGGCGCCAAGCCCAAAAGCTGGGGCGGGCGCGAGCGAGCGTAATCTCGCCGATGATCGCAGCGACCAACGGAGTAACCAGCAGGCCAAGAACAATCAGGCCGATGCCGACAACCCAGTTGCGTCGTAGCGCGCGCACGATTACAGCGATCCACCAGACCAGAGCCAGGACGAACAGAACCAGAATGGCCGTGCTGCTGCCGACGAAAAACCGCCAAATCCTCTGGAAGAGGTTGGGGGTCGCATCGCCGCCCGTGCCGCCGGTTGTGCCGGTGGTGCCGGAGTTCGGGGTGCCGTAGGCGCAATCTTCGCCGGGCTGGCTGACCAGCGGCTGTCCCGTCTCGGGGGAGTAGCGGTCGCAGACCACAGGGGCCGGGGGGGTGGCCGTGGCGGGCGGGGTGCCGGTCGGCTCGGGGACGCAGGGGTAGGTCGCTCCGTCGAAGACGAATTGAATGGCGCCGCGTTCGCAGGCCTCAACCTGAGTTTCCTCGAAGGTCTTGGTGGGGACCGGGGGCGTCTCCAGGCTCATGCGGTCGGCTTCGGGCGTGGCCGGATCCTGCGGCTGGACACCGGGCTGAGTATTGAACTCGAGAGCCCAAATGTCGAAACCGCTGCTCGCACCACCGTCGCATTCGACGAGGAACCAGGCAACCGGAACCGACTCTACCTTGGCCTCTTCTTCGGTGAGCTCCTTGGCGTTGACGCTGAACTCGAGCCCGTTGCCGCGGCCGATCGTGGTCTCATAGGTCGCGCCGTCGCGATCCTCGTCAACCTTGAGCGTGCACACGACGCCGTTGAAAACGTACTTCCCCGTCGTCAACTTGCCGGCCACTGTGTGGTCGACACGGGCGTTGGCGAGGATGCTGAGCAGCTGGGGCTGCCAGATTCGGCCATTGCCCTCGACGTAGGCTTCGTACTCGTTCCCTTCCGGGCTTTCGAAGCGAAGGCCCGTGAGCGGGTACTGCGGTTGGGGCTGGTCTTGCGCGGACGCAAGGCCAACGATAAAAACGGACAGAATCATGGCGGCCAAAACGGCCAGAATACGTTGGGTGTTGGTACCCATGGTGAACCTCCGGGTGTCCGATACCGTGAAATTTTACTCTTGCGAGTAGCGGTATTGGACGATCCCGCTCTGTCCCCGAGTTAAACTCGGAAACACAACGGGACCGCCCATAAATGGACTCATCCAGAAGATCACGCATTTTATTCCGTATCTTCTATTACTATTAACTATGTACTTATATTGCACACATCGCTTGTTAAGGTACTCTCTGATTCCATGCGCTCGATTCAACTTGAATGAGCTGAGAGGTAAACAGCATATCGTTTGCCTCCAAGAATCTGAGTGTGTCAATCGCTGTACCAAACCGTTAGATGGTTACATCTAGGGCTTAGTCCAGCGGCTCTGCTTACCTCCCCTTTCGGGAGTTAATCAAAACTAGACTGACTAATTTGATGTGGTTTGTTTTCTTGCTTGTCGCATGCGATTGAGATACAACTAATGCCACGATGGCGACACTTTACGAATGTGATTTATGCAATCAACAATGCGATCAACGGGATATCATTAAACTTGGTCTCTATTACTCAAGTCGAGTGCCAAGAATGGACATATGTGTTACTTGCTGGCAAGACAAGAATCGGTGGTCAGATATTCACTATCTTCGGCCTGAAAAGGAGTCGAAAACCCCTACTATTAAATTGAAAGCAAAACTATTAAAGTGATAGTATGCCTAACCAAGCTCTGACCGATGCTGATATTGCCCTTCTTCATGATACTTTTGCAAGCAAAGAGGATCACAATAGTCTTTTTACGAAAGTGGATTTACTCCCTTCAAAAGAATTGTTTCTCTCAGAAATGGCAAAGCTCATGAAAGAAGTGAAAGACATGCGCGAAGACTTCACCATAGTCCAGGGTCACAAAGACCAACTCGAAGACCATGAATCTCGGCTTCAAGTTGTCGAAGCCAAGCTCGCTCTCACATCAAATTAGTTTTTAAGGTGCTATTTCTTCTCCGCAATTTAGGCTGTTTGCCTTGTTGCCCGAGTAAAGGCAAACAGCTTAAGCTGCAGACAAGTATTTTCGCGATGTTAATGTTTTTTGCGTTACACTAAAACCACCCGCTGACTTTTTTGTTAAGCGCTCAAATTCCTCGGGTTAAATTTTTGTGCCTGACTTTTTTGTCAGCGGGTGGTTAGTGTTTTTTGGGAATTCGGGCGAATTCTTTTGCTTAGGCTATATCGCTTTTTTTAAGCGCGCTTGATGGCTACGGATGTAGCGTAGAGCGCACCTGCTACCATGCTGGCAGCAAAAGCGATTGTGGCTAAGGGGTAGTCTCCCAAACCAGCGTCAACTGTTTTGTGAGTGACTTCCTCAGTTACCTTTTCTTTTTTACAGTCTGTATTTGTGGCTCCACCATATTGAGTGGTAGTCGTACAAACTTCTTTTTCGGTAACTTTTTGGTCGCCATCAGCAAATGCTGGGGTGGCTACCAAAGCCATCGTAGCCATAACAGCTAGAAGAGTTTTTTTCATAATATATCAGCCCCCTTCCGGGCAACGAACCAAATCAAGTTTAGTGGAGAGTTCTATCCGTGCTCTCATCTAAACATTTCTAGTTCTACTACTTAGTATGTAAAGAGTAGTCGCTTCGCATCTAGAAAGTCTTTCTTGTAAATTTCTTTCCTGATGCGACTGTGGGGCATTATAGCAGTAAATAACCATTTGTCAATAGTTATAGGTCTATTTGTCCTTGGTTTGTCTTGTGGAACTCGAGTGCAAATGTTTATAGACCTGTAGTATCAGAATGTGCTCTCCATAATGAAATGCTATACTCAATGCACATGTCGCTTAACTTGTCATTCAACGCAAAGCAAATTGCCAAAATTGCTGATATGTGTCTGGAATTAGGCAAAGGATTGACGCTTGGCGCCTTTGCATTGCCTGCTCTCTCTGGCGTGTCAGATTTTTTCACTTTTACCAAACTGCTAATGCTTGGTCTGAGCTTTATCACGTTCGGAATTTATTACACAAAATAGGAGGCATATATGAGTTTTACCGACCTAATTAACAGCTTCTCCTTATTTATGGCAATTGTGCTATTGGCACTTGCGATTGTATTTCATGCCAATTCCAGGCAAAAAAAGTAGTCTTTCTTCTTTACTAGACTAATAGTTCTCGACTAGTCTCGAACAATAATAACCAAACATCCAGATCTAACCACTACAAAAAACTACCATGATGCAAATTGGATCTCGAGGAAAATGATGTAACTTCAGGTTGTGCCAGATGTGATTCGTTTAATTCTTACTTCTCACCTCTTACTTCTAAATACTCACTTCTTACTTCATAATTCATACTTCTAACCTTCCACCAGGCGTGCATAGCGGAAGATGCGAATCTTGCTCTCGAGGAAACGGCAGGTGTAGAGGATCAAATCCGCCGAGTAGTCAGTGATATCCTCGCCTTCGTCGGCTTCATAGATTTCATAGGTGTACTTGCGCTGGTTCCAGATCACCTCCACCTTGTCCCCCTGCTCAAGCTTAGGCAAATTGAAGAACGAGTTTTGCCGGCGATACTCGTTTGTCCAGGCCAAATAGCCGAAGCGATGAGCTGCCATAATAGTAGGCTTATTACGCTCGAACGGGTTGCCTAGATCTGGTACTCGCCAGACTCCAAGGCGGAGTGCCGCCTCATGCGTTTCGACTGATTCTTCAATAATAGCCGTATCAACGCCTATTTTATCTATTTTGATGCTATTTTGCTGGGCCAATTGTGGGTCAAATGGTGGTTGATAGATCACTTTTTCGCCGGCTTCAACCAGAGTCTGCTCCAGGCTAGCAACCGGTCGGCCTAAAATACCCTCCAGGCTAAAACTTGTGTTCGGATTGAGCGAATAATAGATGCGTGGTAGTATGGGCACGGTGAAGATGAGGAAACTTAGTACCCATAGGCCAAAAGCGGCTGTTAGAAGCAGTGCCGACAGCAATGGCAAGCGGCTATAGACCACTCCCCGCTTTCGTTTGATTTTGATTGTGCGTGCCTTTTGGCGCTGCTTCCACCACCACATATACTGATTATTGTACATGGGAGGAAGCAAATAGAATCAAGAAGCAAGAAGTAAGCTTACAGAATAAGATAATTCTCTCGAGTAAACCATTGGTGCCATTCCCGACTTGATTGGGAATCCAGATCACATCTCGATCTAGCCACTCGCCATTACAAAAAAAGCTCCCTGTATCGGAGAGTGGTACGCCTGCCCTACACACCACCCCCCGAGACAAGAAGCTTGATTCCTCGAGTTGCTGCATTATTCCAGAGGTGTCCAGGCTTGTCAACTGGTGCTCGTTCTACCAGGCTAAAAAGCCTGAAGTTGTACAACTAAGACAATTTGACCAACTACCCTATTGACAAGCTCTGCCAGCCTCATGTATGTTAAAGCACAGATCACGCGTTTCCTGTCCAAACGTACGATCACCCTTTAAGAAAAAAAGCATCGCTATACGTGGGCCTCGAACCAGCGATAGGGATGCTTTTTTCTATTCTCTTTACTTCAATTTCCCATTTTTTCTTCGTTTGAGTCGTTGTTCCCCATCAAACTAAACACGTGTTAATTGACTCGTTTGTCTTTGAAAAGCAAGCGTTGAACCCCGTCGTCTGTGGGTTCAACGCTTGAAAAGTCAAACGTAGGTTCTTATTGCTCGCCCGCGTTTAAAGGGCGATTTCATCGGTTGTCTATTTGTTGGCGATGAGCATATGCCCAAATCGCATGCTCTCGCTCATTTGCCGCATTACAAACGCTTGCGACACATTCCACGTAACACCCTTCGATCGTTTTTCCGACCGATTGGTTGTGTCTTTGTGAAAGAGTCGGTTGATCAAACGTTTCATGATGCAAACTTTCCTAATTTAATCGAGTCTAACACCTTCTTTTTTGCTTGTAAACCTATAGATTATTTTTCACGAAAATACCATAGACCTATAACACAATGTATAATTAATACCTCAAGTAGAAGGGGATAATAATCAATTGTGGATAACTTATTCAAGCTGTGGAAATAGGTTGTAAAACTTTACGCGATTATCCCTTCCCTACTTTTAAAGAGATTGGATAGCGTTTGAATTCAGTGAAAGGATTTAAAAAAGAGTTACGCACTCTTACTTGTCATTCTCCAGGAGGCAGCGAAGCCGAGTTATAATCGGCGAAGCGTGTATACATCGGGAATCTATATACTGCAAACCTGGATTCCCGCCTCAAGCTGGAATGGATACTGCTAGTCTGTTACATGAAAAGGCTGCGAAATTGATAGAGGGGTTGTTACGCTTTGAGATTTTTGACGAATTGCGCCAAGCTCATGTGCTGACCCTTGCCTAGAAGCACGTGATATCCCATGGCGGTGACTTCTTTGATGCGTCGTTGCTCTTGCGTGACTTTGCGAATTTCTCCAAGGAGACCAACCTCACCTATAGCCACACTCTTGTCAGGCAGGGCTTTACTCAAGACACTACTGGCAATACTCAGGGCAATTCCCAGATCCGCGCCTGGATCGGTGATTTTCAAGCCGCCGGCCACATTCACAAACACGTCATAGTTTTCTAGAGGTAAACGGGTATATTTTTGCAACACAGCACACAGAAGCTGCAACTTATTGAGGGCGATTCCCTGAGCCACCCGTCGTGGCATGGCTAACTGTGACGACACGGCCAACGCTTGCACTTCCACCAACACCGGCCTGGTTCCCTCAAGCACCGAGACAATCGCACTCCCCGGCATGCCTGTTTGCGCTTCATCTAAAAATGCTCCCGATGGATTGGACACATCTTGCATGCCCGTTTCACTCAACGCAAAAACTCCTACCTCGTCAGTGGCGCCAAAACGGTTTTTAATCGCTCGCGCCAAGCGCCACACACCCGTGCGCTCCCCTTCTAATTGAATAACCACATCGACCATATGCTCGAGCACCTTGGGACCTGCAATTGAGCCTTCTTTGGTCACATGCCCGACAATGAAGGTAATTACTCCATAGCGTTTGGCAAAACTGATAAGTCGCCCTGCACTCTCGCGCACTTGTCCCACCGATCCTGCCATGCCGGTTAAATCAGTGGTAAATAGCGTTTGAATGGAATCGACAATCAGCACTGAGGGTAAATTGTTTTCGGCAGTAGCAATGATGGCATCGACATTGGTTTCGGCCAGCAAGCCCAGACGATCGCTCGTCGTTCGTCGCTCCTCGTTCGTCGAGCGTAATCGATTCACCCGCAAGCCCACTTGCTCCACACTTTCTTCGCCACAGGCGTAGAGGACGGAAAGCGAACGACGGACGACGGACGACGAAGTTTCTGTCGTCGTTCCTCGCTCGTCGCTCGATTGAACTTGTAATGCAAGTTGCGTCAGTAGCGTGCTCTTGCCCACCCCAGGCTCGCCTCCCACCAAAACGACCGATCCTTTCACCATACCCCCACCCAAAACTCGGTCAAGCTCTGCCGAACCGGTGGAAATTCGCAGTTGAGATGTGCGATTCGATTGGACTTGTGATAGCGTTACAATCTTACCGGCAAGAGATTGTTTGACTACACTCGTCGCCCGTCGCCCGTCGCTCGTTTTTTGCTCTAGTTCTTCCACCAACGACTGCCAGGCATCGCACTGTGCGCACTGCCCTTGCCACTTGGGATACTTTGCCCCACACGTTTGACAAACAAAAACAGATTTTATCTTGGCCATGGAAGCATCATAACATGCAAGTTTTCATGCTCTTGGTTGTTCCCACTCTGCTTGCTTACTCATTCCACACAAAGCGCCAGCGGCCACAAACGCCATCGCTCCAAATGTTCTTTGACGCAATGACCCCGAGCTCAGCGCTCGAGCTTCATCAATGGCGAACTGATGCTTCGACAAACCCCGTTGATTCCTGACCACTTCATAAGTTGGTTCACGAAGATTCTTTTTGTGTAACAGATCCGTGGCGAGTTGGTATACAAGCACACTTTGTTTTATGCTTGGCAAATCTCTGTCTACTCTAGTCTGATTCCCTTTATGAAAAACCATTAAAAGCACTTGTGAAAATAACGTTGCTTGCAGCTCTCGATACCATCTAACTGCGTCTGCTTCGTTGCCAGGAGCAAACACATTAACAACATTCTCGGGATTATATGGACTATGTTGCGTGAGCACTGCCAAAGCCTCGGGCGGAATATCTCCAATTGCCCCTTTATTGCGCAACAAACAAACGGCAGCAGCATCTCCTAATACATAGTCTCTAAAGGCATTTAATACCCTAGCCTGGCACACTTCTTGATCTGGAGTGGGAAGGTCTCGCGCACTCCTACGTGCTAACTGGTGCATCCGTTGTGTGTGAGTGGTCTGCTCTGGGGGAGACCCCCAATAACTGCATACAACATTAAGAAAACCTATCGGGCCACAAGACCTGCCAAAAACCTGAGGATCACCCCGAACATCTGCGTCAAGCAAGACGGCAGCAGCCTGATCGGTCAACTTAATTGTCTTTTTAAGTGCTTCGGGTTCATGCAAGACATCGCGCAGTACCCGAAATAAATCACCTCTTCCTGATATTCGACAAGCAGCAAGATTAGCCACCATTGCAGCAACTGAACTTGTTGGAAATGATTCAGATAAAGCCATAAGTGAGGAGATATTATAGCTGTGAAAGCAAAGAAATCAAAAAAGCCCTGGTTTCCCAGGGCTGTGTGAATTAGTAATTACTTCCAAATTTCAACCTTTCGCACCCCACCTTTAGCGAAGGTAGCAACAAATTGCCGTAGTTGTGAAAATCTCAACTACTGCTAATCCTGGGTGCGTTGCTGACCAAATATCGACAACAAATGCTTGATTAGCTTGATCTCGACGGCCATATATATCCGTTATTCTTTAATTTCTATCAAATCCTTCCCTAATTTTCCCTGGGTCAAGATATCTAGGGTGTGTTTGTATAGTTCCAAACCCCACTCGGCCGCATGATCCTCCAGTAGCTCTCCCGCTTCTTCAAAACCATAATCTTCCAACACATGTTCCATGGTGTCGGCTAATGCTTCCACCGCCCAGATGTCATAGTTGAAACTGGGGATTCGATCAGTCTCCCACAATGTCTTAGTTTTTAGCGTGGTTCCAGCAACATAATTCACCGCTGCGGTAGCGTTTCCATCGTGCTCACCCGTCAACACTTGCACGCCCCAACCTAGTTCTCGGGCTTTGGCAATATCACTTCCCGATTCATAATCGAGAGTTACTCCCAAACGAGCCAGAACTTGCGTGCGAACGCTATCATATCCGCACCCTTTTAGCCGAGTAGCAAGATCAGCTTCATCAGTTATGTGCCCATGCTCGTCATCGATATGTACGCCAGGCAACAGATTAAGCCGCTTGGCAGTTTGCGAGGCATAGACTGCTTGTGTCATATCGAGTAATTGCTCTTTAGAAACGGTTATGCCAGTCTTGCTAAGAGAAATAAACAATAAATCCATGAGGTGCAAAGATGCCCCGGGGAATTGCACGCCCAAATTTTCGCCTGATTTGTCTGCTCGATCATCGACACAACGAGTAGCTTGTGCGTGATTGCTCACATAATCTTGAGGTTGCACTTGGTTTGCCATGGCGATCTCCTTATGCAGAAGTTGAATTTTAATAAATGGAAGATTACAACTCAGGGAGTATAGCCAAAGTTTTCAAGCGTGTCAAAAAGGAAAATGCGTATTTAGAGTGTAGTCACCAATTCTGGCAAGCGAGTAAATTCCGCCGACGCTTTATCCAAAAAATACATCGCTCCCAACTCAGCTGCTCGAGCCCTGTTTTGCTCAGCCGCAAAACTACTCATCACAATCACCGGAATATGGGAAAACCTCGTATCTGCTTTTAATTGTTCGAGGAACGTCAAGGCCAAACCGTCTTCGACAACAACATCCATAATAACCACTTCAACCACCGCTTGTTGCATGTGCTCCCAGGCAGCTTTTTTAGTCGTCACATAGGTGGCTTGCACCTGAATACTCTCGAGCATTCGCTGGATTTGACGGGTGAACAAGAGGTCGTCTTCTAAAACTAGAATGCTTTTTTGCATATAGTACTAAGTATAATGAGATTTTTGCGCCTGACTAGGACATAATTAGTTACGTTTGATAAGCTTCCTCGGAAATTGGCAACGTCACATAGACGGTCGTGCCTTTTCCCAGTTCACTCTCCACGCCAATCCCTCCCCCGTGGGCCTCAACAATGCCTTTCACAATTACCAAACCCAAACCAGTTGAGTCGCTACGTCTTTTGCCTCGAGTTGCTTGAGTAAATTTGTCGAATAATTGATTGAGATCATTGGCGTCCATGCCCTCTCCCGTATCAACGACACTCAAACGAATCATTTTCCCCAAGGGCAATAATTCGATGGTCACCGAGCCTGAGCTCGTAAACTTGAGCGCATTGCTCACCAAATTGGTTAGAACTTGCCGCAAGCGCAAGCTATCCGCTTGAATGGGTAGCACGGCCGCTTTAACCACACAAGCAAGCTTGATTGATTTACTCAAGGCCGTGGCTGAAAAACTATCAATCACTTCTTTTGTGAGTTGGACAAGGTCTAATGGTTGTTTTACGAGCATAAACCGACCCGATTCGAGCTTGGCCACATCGAGCAAATCATTAACCAGGGTGAGCATGTTTTCGGTTTCGAGCTTTATCATGGCAGAATTATTGAGCGCATACCCTTGGTCTTTCACCACCTGATCGGAAAGGGAGCGAATATTTGATAAGGGCGAGCGAAGTTCATGCACCATCATAGCTTCAAATTGTTCGCGCAGTGCTCCTAAGCGTTGTCGCTCCGTGTGATCATGGAGAGAGAGCACGCAGCCAATGATTTCACCTGAGGAATTCTTCACCCGCTGGGCAAACAATTGAATGGCCTTATGAGCAACTACCAGATCATCAGAACTCACGGCACTGTCCGACTTAAGCGCATCCTGAATAAATTGCCTGAGGTCAAGAGTAGCGGCGAATCGATCAACTAAATCAAGCATGCTTGGCTGAACACTGCGCTTGAGGTCAAGCAACTGCCTGGCTGCATGATTTACTAGTTTTACGTTTTCTTGGACGTCAACCATAATCACCCCTTCGGTTAAATGCTCGAGAAGTGCGTTGAGTGTTCCCCGCTCTTGCTCGATCACTTGAGACAATTTGGTGGTCGTTTGATTGATTTGCCAGACAATGGCAAAAAGTGCTTGTGTTTGTGCTGCATCATACAATCCTTCTTTGGTCGAAGCCACCGTAATTAAGCCTTGGGGACTCGTGCCCACGACTAAGGGCAAATTAAAATAGGAACCAATTCCTGATGTCTGAGCGTCATCAAATACGGTGCCCTTGATTGTTTCAGAGAGATGTAATTGGCCTAAAGGTGCTTCAGCCATCACTTCGTAGGCCGAGAGCATTTTTTGCTTCACTTCACTCACAAACGCATGATTCACCGATTCTTTGAGGGTGCAGGTAAACTCAAGCGATCCGTTGACAACAACCAACGTGGACACGGTGTGGAAATCCAACATGCGGTCCAAACTAGAACTGACAATTTCCGCAATATGCGTATAGTCGAGAGAATAACCGATACGTGTCTCAATTTCCCGCAACATCTCAGACTGAGACAATTGCGTAGCTCCTTGCTGTTGGGGCACTGTTGTGTGCATGTCTTTTCGTTTGCTATTTCGTCCCCAACGAGCAAAACCAGCAAGCACACCGAAACTCAAAGATATAAAGGCAACCGCTAATAATCCTACGTCATTCATGGTTGCCCCATAATCGCAGTCGCGTTGCCTGAAGGAGTGGTTTCTTGTAATAATCGGGTCTGAATGCGCAGTGTTAAAACACTACCAAAAGGAGCGAAAGCACCACTAATCTGTTTAACCACCTCAAGTGGGTCGAAATCGATGTGCTGCACGACACCGGTATTGCTGACCGTGATTCCGTGAATCTTTCGCACCAGACTTAAAACGACGCTCGGCCCAATCATTACCATATGAGCTTGAATAAACTTAGTGAGTGAGGCTTGATATGCTTGTGTCGTGCTAGTCATAAGAAATGTTTAAGGGCAAGCACATCAGGCAACTTGTGTTCCCAGATTTATGCTCACCTTCAAGCGTACTGGCTTAAGCAAGCTACTGTCAAATTGAATGGGCGAGAAAAAAACGGCAATAAAAAAACTCACCAATTGTTTTCGGCTAATGTTGGTGGTGGGTGAAAAGAATTGGTTATTCTTCGGCTGAGTGCACCATGGCTTGGACGGCTTCGAGGTAGGCACGCATTTCTGCCTCCACCTTTTGCCAGTCGCCTTTGGCTTCTCGAATTGCGCTAAAGATAAGTTCCATGTCGATCAACAATTGATCATCAAATACTATCATGCGTTGTTTTGCCATAATGTTCTCCCACTAACCACTAATATCTAGTCGCTATCTTACTTGTACGCTACCGGCACCTCAGTGAGAACCATACCTAAACTCATTCGGCGGTGTGGCACATCGATAGTCTCCACAAACACATCCACTCCTTTGCCCACGATTGGTTCTGCCCCACCCGGAATCTTGGAAATATGAATGAGTCCGTCAATTCCTGGTTCGAGCGTCACAAAGACACCAAAAGGAGCGGTGCGCGTGACGGTGCCTTTAACTTTGGCACCAATCGGATACTTAGTTTCGACGGTGGACCAGGGGTCACCACTCAATTGTTTGACTGAGAGGTTCAATTTACCCGCAGCCTCGTCGACACCCAAGACTCTAACTTTGATGCGATCACCAAGCTTGAAGTAATCATTGGGATCGTTGACTTTTTCCCAGGAAATTTCACTGATATGGACCAGGCCTTCAAGTTTTCCAACCAAAGCATCTGCATCTTTTTTGCCCTTGCCTGCCTTGTCTTTGCCCGAAATCGGCACTTCGACTCCAGCAAACACGCCAAACGGCATGATGCCAGATACAACACCATCAAATGTGTCACCTTCATGGACAAACTTGAGGGCTTCAATCTTTTTGGCAATGGCATCGGCTTCGGAAACGTGACGCTCGGAAAAGATCAAACGGTTTTTTTCTTTGTCGACTTCAATCACCTTGACGGTGAATGCTCGATCGAGCAACTCTTCCATTCGCCCTAAAAATTCTTTGCCGAATTGACTAGAGGGAACAAAGCCACGGATACCACCTGCATTGACGATCATGCCACCTTTATTGACTTCAAGCCCGCGAACCTCGACCACTTCACCTGTTTCCATGTATTGTGAGAATTGTTCCCAGCGCTTGTCGATTAAAGCACGCTTGAGAGAAAGCAAAATTTGGCCACGTTCGTTTTCGGGGGTCAGAACGTATGCGGTTACTTCGTCGCCAACAGCTAATTGATCGATGAAGTCACGAGCCGCTTCAAATTCGCGCTCGACCACCATACCTTCGGTTTTGGCACCAATATCAATAAGCACCACTTTTTTGGTAACATCAGTCACCATGCCGCTAATCACTTGACCAGGACGAGGGGCTTTGATTTGATAGCCAGTTTCGGCAAGAAGCTCTTCCATGTTAGTGGGAGCTTTGCCTGTTTTCACAGTTGGTTTTGCCGCTTGCACTGCAGACTTAGTCTCCTGTTTGGGGGGTGTTTTTTCTTCAGTTTTGTCTGGAATAATTGCAGGAGTTGCCTGCTTCACCTCTTTGGTTGCTTTGGGTGAGGTTTTTTTCGGGGGGATAGATTTCTTGTTCGTAACCTTTTTAGTAATAGATTTGGTTGCCATATAATTTCATGAATCTCCTTTCAAGTGAGTGAATTGACTCGAACAAACCA
>CAYYKL010000002.1:126671-136906 GCA_964441155.1 uncultured Pseudomonadales bacterium | reverse complement strand
CAAAGGTGAGTTTGTGTCTCCTGACTACCTTCTCGATGGTGGTTCTCCCAATACCTTTAACACCAATTTCTTTGGCATATTCATCCAGGAATGGCTTGATGATTCTGGCTCCCACATTGCCATACTTCTTTCGTATCTGTTCAATAAAAACAATGAGTCTCCAATCTACTTCCATCTTCCGTACGGTTTTAGGCCGAGTTGATTGTGGCACCAAGCTAACGAGCTGCTTTCGCGATGATTCAAAGGTTTTAATCCAGTCATACACCGTGCTTGATTTTAGATTGTAGGCATCTAGAGTAGGACGCAATCCATAGCGATAGTAGAACTCAATTACCTTCAATCTAAATTGAGCTACATCAGAACTTTCAAAGGCAAGAGAGGTGTTGAGTGTTTTCATCAAGCGACAATACGCAAGATGAGTTCCCTTATCAAGCAGATACCGCACATGTGGATGGTCCCCTGTGGGTTTCATACAGAATCCTTTCTACAACAAAAAGTTGTACAAAGATTCCGAAAAGTATCGTGAGCTATTCACTTATTAAGTTCAAAATCTCATATATTTTATTTTGGCTCAACAAGAGATCTAAAGAAAAGACTTGGTTTACACAACGCAGGCCAAGTAAAATCTTCAAAACCCCACTTGCCTTGGAAACTGGTATGGTATGGTGCATTTGATACAGAAAAAGAATCAAGAGATTTTGAACTTTACCTAAAAACTGGATCAGGGAAAGCGTTTGCCTATAAGCGACTTATATCTGAAGCTTTAGCGAAAGACTTTGCTAACGGTAGAGTGCCCAAGGTGATACGAAGCTAGCGAAGTACACCACCGCCTCCGCCTTCGCCTCGCTGAAGTCCTGCAAAAGCGGGACGAAAGCGGGGATAGTGTTCGCATTTAAGCTTGGCGATAGATCAGCTAAGCTGACCCGCATTTAATTAATGATCGGAAGAAGATCCTGCAAAGCGGGACCAACCAATTCTGAATACCAAATCAGCGGATCATACGAACTCACATATTTATTCCAAGACAATAACATTCTTACTCAGACTGTTTAGTCTAGAGGTGTGTTATATACTCATATCATGAAACTTTACGGATTGATTACAACTTTATTAATAGCAATTATTTTAATTTTTGTTGTATTGCAAGGCTTGAACCCAAGCATATTGAGGATTTCAGACAACCTGATTGAATATTCGATATTAGCCGCCATCTTGATATTCGGATTACCTTGGGCTTTGATGTCAAAAAAGGAAAAATGGAACGGGTTAGTAGATGGATTCAAAGATAATATATTTGAGAGTATGCCCCGGTTAATTAAGATAACACTGGTAATTGCTCTATTTATGGCACTTTATTTTCTTTGGTTTAAGATTTAATTATAAATATTTTTAGAAGAATACTCAGATCGATGAATTAAAGACAAATACTATGCGCCTGTGGAGCTTGCACCCCAAATATCTTGATGCCAAAGGACTGGTGGCGCTGTGGAGAGAAGGCCTTCTTGCTTTGCATGTGCTGCAAGGCAACACCAAAGGCTATGTCAATCATCCCCAACTAACGCGATTCAAAGCTCACTCCAATCCAATCCAAGCCATAACTAACTATTTACATACTGTGGTCGATGAAGCGGAAAAAAGAGGCTATCACTTTGATCGAAGCAAACTTTCGCCAATTCAATCAATTGAATTAATCTCGGTCACTCTCGGTCAGTTAGCTTATGAAACAGGTCACTTGCAAAATAAATTAAAGGTTCGCGACACCAAAAGATATGAAGTAATTAATCTCCTTGGATTGCTTGAGCCACATCCTAGTTTTACAATGATCGAAGGTGAGATTGAAGCTTGGGAGAAGTTGAGTGAACAATAACAAGACTACTGCTTTTGTGCCTCAAAATATTCTTACATTCTTTCGTGAAGCTGAAAAACTCAAGACCATCTTACGGCATAGTTATTTGTCTTCGGGCAGACAAGAAAGTGTGGCTGAGCACACGTGGATGATGCTCCTGCTGGCAATGACGCTAATGCCCAAGATTGAAAAACCACTCGATCAAGTTAAAGTCCTAAAGATGATTGTAATTCATGATCTTGCTGAGGCAGTGACACGCGACTTGCCAGTTTGGGAGGGAGTAAAAGATCGCGAGAAAAAGATCGAGCTTGAAAGAAGTGTTATGGAAAACATGCTAGCTAGCTTAGACTCCAAAACCAATCAAGAATTTCTGTCTTTGTGGGAAGAATATGAAACTCGCGAAAGTTTTGAAGCGCGGTTTGTGAAGGTGATTGACACCCTGGATGTGGTTGCGCAGCACAATGCCACTGCAATTTCGACCTGGGAGGACAACGATTATCTGTGGCAATTATCGCCCATGCAAGACAGTTTCTTTGATCTTGATCCTCTGTTGCGACAGATTAAGTATGAACTTGACACTTGGAGTATTGATAAGGTGAACAAAGAAGGCAATCTCGAAAAGCTAGATCAAAAAGAATTACAAAAACGGCTTGCTCGAAAAAATAAGGACTAACTTCTCAAAATTTTCGTCCAAACTTATATATAAGTTGTAAAAAAGAGGACTGATAACAGCGTAGAATAAAACCATGAGCCCAATAATCTTTGCCTGGATTGCATCAATCACTTTTGGACTCTATTCTGTCGTCGCGAAGCTAATTGTCAAATATCAACTCAAAAATAGTTATCAGTTTTCATTTTTCAGCACACTATTTGGCGGAATTCTCATGGCACTGATTGCCTATGCCAATGGTGGGAGACTAGCAACAAGTTGGACATTTATCATCTTAGCCGCCATATTCTTAGCCATCGGCAACGCACTGTATCTGGCCGCCCTCAAAGTATTAGATGTTTCAGTCATGGCGCCGTTATTTAATATCCGTGTGGTTATTACTGTTGCACTTGGGGTATTGTTCCTTGGGGAAACCTTGTCAACTCGTGCTCTAGCCCTCATATGCATGATCATCATTGCCGGATTCTTTGCCACCATGGATGAAAGATTTTCTTTCAGATCATTTTTCAATCGAAGCATAGGCCTGGGCATAGTATTTATGTTCGTTCTCTCTGTTCAATCAATTTTCGTAAACCGTGCCATCGATCAAACCAATTATTGGACCGCGATTTTGTGGATGAGCTTGCTGGCAATTGGGTTCTCATTTGTGATTTTATATCCCAAGTTCAAAAAAGACTTGGCACAAACAAGCATGAAAGATTATCAAGGAGTTGCTTTGCTCGCTTTTGTTGGGGCTATGGGTGATCTGGCAGCGTATAAAGCCTATGCGGGAAATGTGGGCATATCTTCAATCATCATTTCACTCCCAATTTCCATGATACTTGCCTTTGTACTTTCAGTGTGGAAACCATCACTTATGGAAAAGCATTCTCTCAAAGTTTACTTAGTTAGGTTTTCCGCCGCAGCGGTCATGATTTGGGGCGCATTGCAACTAGACTGATATAATCGGCTCACGCGATGAAACACAACTCACTCAAACCAACTATTTCCATTTCAGATCTAGATAAAATCGACATTCGTGTGGGCACGATCGAATCGGTCACCGAAGTCGACAACTCAGACAAACTGGTGCGCTTGGTGGTCGATTTTGGCGAGTTCAAACGAACAATCTTGGTGGGCATGAAGCAAGAGCGAGAAAACCCCAAAGAAATTGAGGGCAAGCAAGCCTTGTTTGTGGTCAATCTCGAACCGCGGAAAATGATGGGCGAATTGTCAGAGGGGATGTTGTTTGATATCGGATATGCTAATGGCATCACGCCAGTTTTAGCAATGCCAGAAAAGGTAGTGACTAATGGCTTGCAGGCAGGATAAGTATGGCTGAAATTCTCAAACCAGTTTTTGATTTTTTGTTCGATGAGGGTGACCACTTGCCTACACTAGAGGAACTTATGGCAGAAATCTTGAATCCTAAAAAGCGTCAAGCATTTAGGGTCGAATATCGCGGTGAGCGTCCTAGTGAAATTTGGCCTGTGGCGGTGAGAACTCCAAGAAACGCAGGTTATGGGTTAGATGCAGTAGCATTGAGTCCAATCACTCCAGGCCTAGGGAATGTATATGCCCGAGGACTTTTTATTATTGCCCGATCGGTTACCAGCGATGAGGTTGTTGTTCTGACAGGAGAGCAATAACCGGCAATTTATAATCAAAGAGATAGTTATTTTACAACTCTTGTAGATCCCCAGCGCACATTTATCACTTCAGATCATCAATCAGGCATCAAATACGTAGAATCATTAATAACATCAGGAATTCCCGTCAGAGAGATTCCAGAAAGATATGGTGTTCCGTCGGAAATCCAAAAAGCTTTTCCAGAAATATTTAAACCGTTTCAACGCGAGGATTGAGCAAAATGAAAATCTACGTACTTGGTAGCAACACTTTTGTGCGAGAGATGGTCCAAGCCAAAAATGACCTAGTGGCTCTGGGTTTGGACGGTTGGATTCACCCCGACTATGAAGCATTTGTTCAAGGCGAGAAAACCATGGTAGCGCAGGATGCGCCACACAGTGAAAAAGCCGAGATGAAACGGACACATAATCATTTTCGTGTTCACTATCAGCACATTCTTGAAAGTGATGCGGTGTTGATTGTGAACGGCACCAAAAATGGAGTGGCCAACTATATTGGTGGAAATGCGCTCATCGAAATGGGATAGGCATACGTCAACAACAAAAAGATTTTTCTCCTCCATGCTATTCCCCAAGATTTGCCCTACACCGCAGAAATTGTAGCCATGGACCCTGTTTGTTTGGGAGGCGATTTGCGAAAGATTTTAGGTCTTGGCTAGAATCCGCCTGGAACAGTATTTTCTTGTAGATATTTACCTGATCATCCAGAATTATTCTTCGATCCAAGGATGAGAAGTCCAAAGACAGTTCTCATCACAAAAACTGATGACGGTTTTGTGTTATAGTGCCCATAATTGATGCAAAAAGGAGGTATATGTCTGATATTGAGATTTGGAAAAAAGTAATGGCTATTTGTACTGGTCAAAATAAAGATATTGTGGATGTTGTTAATAATTCTGGAGGTGACCCAAGGAATTTGATTCCATTATATGAATTTACCGAAGAATATCCGTTGCCTAAGCCACTTGATAGGATTTTACAACCAAAAGTATTTTCTGACGTGGCATTGCAGTTAGATGCAAATCCAGAGGATACCGCAGCTACTCTGCAAACCTTGATGGAACTTCGATTGCAAAGGCCTGATACTGTTTTTTTATCACCTCCTCAAAGATGGATGAAGATCAATGGTCAGCTCATTGCTGAAGAAATGGAACAACAGGAATTTTCCTATAACGGGGAAGTGAGATTTTCAACTGCTTTTAAAAGGGCTTTTGAAAATCAATTGAGAGATTGATTGATTATTTTTTAATCTAAGGGGGAGGCATCTTAAAGCCATGAAAAACATTTTAGTCACGGGTGCGTTTGGGCAAATCGGCTCGGAGCTGGTGCCTGCACTCCAAAAAACTGCAGGGGTTGAGAAGGTGGTGGCGTTGGCTCACTCCAATGCCCCAGCCAATTTCACTGGCATTATGGAAAAAGGTGATGTGACCGACAAAGCCACCCTGGAACGGCTCATTACAACACACTCGATCGACACGGTTTTTCATTTGGTTTCGCTGTTGTCAGCCACCGGTGAGCAACAACCCCACAAAGCCTGGGATGTGAACATGAACAGCTTGAAGTATATCTTGGATTTAGCCGTGGAACACAAGTTGCGAGTTTTTTGGCCAAGCTCCATTGCTGCTTTCGGCCCGACCACTCCAAGAGTCAATACGCCTCAGCAAACTATTCTTGAACCCACCACCATGTATGGGGTCACCAAAGTAGCCGGCGAACTCTTGTGTCAGTATTACTTTAAAAAATTTGGCGTCGATGTGCGTAGTGTCCGCTATCCCGGCCTTATTTCCTGGAAAGCCGAGCCAGGAGGGGGCACAACCGACTATGCGGTGGCAATTTACTACGAAGCGCTCAAAAAGGGAGCCTATGAATGTTTTGTCAAAGCCGACACCATTTTACCCATGATGTACATGGACGATGCGGTGAAGGGAACTATTCAATTGATGCAAGCCAATCCAACCAAGCTGACGGTTCGGACCAGCTACAATTTGGCCGCGATAAGCTTTCGAGCCGATGAACTGGCTGCC
This sequence comes from uncultured Pseudomonadales bacterium, assembly GCA_964441155.1. GTDB lineage: Bacteria > Patescibacteriota > Microgenomatia > UBA1400 > RBG-16-45-19 > CAYYKL01. The sequence continues at coordinate 130,738 of CAYYKL010000002.1, read as the reverse complement.
AACATTGCGAAATACCTGCCATTATCGGTAACGTACGCGCCCGATCACCGTCAAAATATTGCTGACAGTTGGCCTCAATCAATCGACGATTCGCAAGCCAGAACCGATTGGGGCTGGAAACACTCGATTGATTTAGACGCCATGACGCGCATAATGCTGGCTAACCTTGCTCCCAAGCTTGGTGTACCAGTGCCCAAAACAATTAGCTAATCGAATAACAAAGGAGACTTTTATGCCGCTAGCCAATTGGCACGCCCAATTACAATCTGAGTTAGATCGCCTCGATTCATCTGGCGGCTCCAAGCGAGCCGAACGGGTGATTGAGTCGTTTACAGCCGATGCTCCACCCAAAGCTGTAATTGCCCACAAAACTTACGACATTTTTAACTCGAACGACTACTTAGGATTGCGGTTTCATCCGACCCTTCGTGAAGGTGAAGAAAAAGCTTCAAAGGAATTTGGCACCGGTCCTGGTGCGGTGCGGTTTATTTCAGGCTCGCTTCAAGTTCATCGAGATCTGGAAAAAGCGATTGCAGCGTTTCACGGTCGTGATGATGCGATGATCTTTTCCTCAGCTTTTGCCACCAATGTGGCAGTGCTTTCCTCCCTCATAAAGGGTCAGAGCAAAGAATCGCTGGTTTCTTCAAATACTTTAGTTGTTTCTGACGAACTGAATCACCGCTCGATCATCGAGGGCATTCGTGCCGCCAGCATTCCTAGCGAGCAAAAAGCCATTTTTGCCCACATGAATGCTACAGATTTGGATCGGGTGCTCACGCAGAACTCAGGAAAATTTGACCGAGTGGTAGTCGTGACTGATGGTGTTTTTAGCATGCTCGGGGAATATCAAGATCTGGCTGCTCTTCGTGCCGTTATCTCCAAGCATCAAGATTCCTATGCGCAAGGAGTTGTGCTCGTGGTTGACGATGCGCATGGCGTTGGGTGTTTTGGACAAACCGGTCGGGGAGTGGAAGAAGCATGTGCCACCAAGGCTGATGTCTTAGTGGGCACCATGGGCAAAGCGTTTGGTGCTGATGGCGGTTATGTGACAGGCAACCAAGTGGTGATCGACTACTTGCGTGAATCGGCCGCCACCTATATCTATTCCAACTCCATTTCTCCCGGAACGGCAGGGGCAGCACTTGCTGCTTTTGAACTTTTCGAATCTGGCGAGGGTGCCAAATTATTAACTGCGTCTCGCGCTAACATCAAAACCTTTCAAGATGCAGTTGCCAAGGCGGGGATTGAGCTGGCGGCAAAAAGCGATCATCCGATCCAGCCAGTGCTTGTAGGCGATCCACTCAAATCAAAAGCCCTTGCCAAAGCTTTGTTTGAAGCTGGTTATATGGTCACCCCTATCAATTATCCCGTCGTTCCTAAAGGCAGAGACGAAATCCGGGTGCAAATTAGTGCCGCACACACGAAGGAATTGATACAGAAGTTTGTATTGACCTTAGAAAAATATAAGCAGATGTAGTACAGTAATCGCAATTAATTTAGTGGAGATTCAAATTATGCCTGAAATTAACCCAAGCAAAATAATGATTCCTCAATTAGACAAGAGAGGAAATTTTACGGTTCCCCCAACAACATTAGGATTGTTAGGTGATACTCTCCAATTAACAAAACCTGAAATAAAATTGCTTCAGGCTCAATTAGTAAATGCGGGAATTGGCAACAGAGCAGATCGATTAAATGAGGAAGAATTAGAAGCTCAACGAGAGAGGATTGGCTATAGCATTGCAGAAGTTCTTGACGGCATCGTTTTGAGATTCGATACCTTGCCGGAAACATGGAGAGAATCAATATTTGGAGATAATGCTATTGCCGCAATGCGACTAGAGTACCGAGAAGCACGTGGAGAGGTCCAACAATTACGTTAGTAGTTTAATGAAAATGGTGCTGATTGATTACCATTCAATCGGCTCTTTGCCGTGCATAGCCAAATAGACATTGGCTTTGGAAAAATGACCGCAACCAAAAAATCCTCGATGCGCTGACAAGGGCGATGGGTGCGGAGATTCCAAAATCAAATGTTTCGAGCGGTCAATAAATTTGCCTTTGGCTTGGGCATAACTGCCCCAGAGCATAAACACAATGTCATCCTTTTGTTCTGAAAGCACTTCAATCGCTTTGTCGGTGAATTGTTCCCAGCCTCTGCCCTGATGCGAGCCGGCGAGCCCTGCGCGTACGGTGAGCGTGGCATTCAAAAGCAATACTCCTTGTGCAGCCCAGTGCGATAAATCCCCACTCGTTGGCATGGGTTTACCGACGTCATGTTGTAATTCCTTAAAGATGTTTAGCAGTGATGGCGGGAATGCTATGCCTTCATTGACCGAAAAACTCAAACCCATTGCCTGATTCATGCCGTGATAAGGGTCTTGTCCCAAAATGACCACTTTTACTTGATCAAACGGACAGGCATCAAAGGCGCGAAATATGTGTGAGGGATGCGGAAAGACTTGATCGTGTCCATATTCTTTTTTGACAAATTCAGTCAAGGTCTGAAAATAGCCCTGAGTGAACTCAGATTCTAACCGTCGTTTCCAGCTTTGATCCATTTTTACATTCATAGTTTTGCTGGCTATCAGCCTATCATACTTTGAGTATAATCGAAGAATTACCCGCTTATTTTGTAAGGTATTTTTTATGCGAAAGACTAAAATCCTAGCTACTCTCGGTCCAGCATGGGAAAGTGACGAAATGATTGCCACCATGATCAATGCCGGAGTTAACATTATCCGTTTCAACACCAAACATAACACCTTTGAGTGGCATGACGAGCATATGCAACAGGTGCAGCGAGTGGCGGATTCAATCGGTAAGCGCGTAGCCATCTATCTTGATTTGCAAGGCCCAGAAGTGCGCATTAACACCGTGCCCGAGGCGTATGCCAAAATCGACATTGGCCAAACAGTAGTCATGACGCAAGCAGAAGGTGAGGGAATTACCCTTGATCACCCTGAAGTTTTTGAAACAATGACCGTCGGGCAAACCATCTATGCTGATGACGGCTTTTTGGAATTCAAAGTCACCAAAGTTGAACCAGGCAGAGTGGAGATGGAAGTAATCGATGGCGGGGGCATAAAGCCCAGGAAAACGATGAATTTCCCCGGCATGCATTTGCCGTTTCCTGCGCTTATTGACCGAGACATGGAAAACTTGGAATTAGCCGTTAAAAACCACGTCGACATGATTGGCTTGTCGTTTGTGAGAAGTGGCGATGATATTAAGATGCTGCGCGAAGTCATGAAGCAAAAAGGGATTGTGGCTGCCATTAATGCCAAGATCGAGCATCCAGATGCGGTCGAGCACTTCGATGAAATTTTGGCAGAAACCGACAGCATTTGTATTGCACGAGGTGATTTAGGAGTTGAATATCCATTTGAAGAAGTCCCCGGTATTCAAAAGCTTATTATTCAAAAAAGCCGCGAGGAAGGTCGACCGGTGATTGTGGCCACCCAAATGATGGAGAGCATGATCGAGAATCCTCGCCCGACACGCGCAGAAGTATCGGACGTTGCCAATGCGGTCTATGACAGTGCTGACGGTGTCTGGTTATCAGGCGAAACTGCCACAGGAGCGTATCCACTTAAAGTGATTGAAGCCATCAACCGCATTTGTATTCGCGCCGAACAGCATGCCCAACCTCGAGACATTAAGATTAATTGGGTAACGGGCGGGCAAGAAGCAGCGATTGTGTCGGCGGCTCAAACACTCTACACCGGTTACACCGGCCAAGGCTTGAATAGTTTGGTGGCGTATGTCGTTTTGACGCAAACCGGTCGCACAGCACAATTTTTGTCTCGAATGCGTCCGAAATTGCCCATAATTGCCCTGAGCAATGACTTAAAAACCATCGATCAGCTCAACGCGGTCTGGGGTGTTAAGGCGTATCACTATGATTATCAAAACGGTGAGCACGCAGATGTTTCCCGAATTGTGGCCTTCTTAAACGAAATGAAAGAAACCAAGTCGGGTGATCGAGTCATCATGATCTACGGTGAAGATTGGGGCATGCCAGGCAAAACCAGTGTGGTACGTTTGCAAGATATCGTGTAATTTGA
>CAYYKL010000002.1:0-126571 GCA_964441155.1 uncultured Pseudomonadales bacterium | reverse complement strand
GCTAACAGCTAACAGCTAACAGCTAACAGCTAACAGCTAACAGCTAACAGCTAACAGCTAACTTTAGGGTACAATGCCCTTGCAATGAGTAGTGACGATCAAATACAGCAAGTCAAGCAAGCTAGTGATATTGTGACGGTGATTGGGGCGCGTGTAAAACTATCTCGCTCTGGCAGGAATTATCGGGGCTTATGCCCGTTTCACAATGAAAAATCACCCTCATTTTTCGTGTCTAACGAAATGCAACTGTTCAAATGTTTCGGCTGCGGCAAGAGCGGTGATGTGTTCACCTTTTTGCAAGAATACGAAGGCTACACGTTTGCCCAAAGTCTGGAACAATTGGCGCAAACCGCTGGCATTACCTTGGAGCAAACCTACAAAACCAGTGACGACAAAAACCGCGAGCGCATACTTGAGCTTTTACATGTCGCTAACACTTATTATCAATTCCTGCTCAAAACCCACAAAGTCGGCGAGCTAGCTCGAGTCTATCTCAAAAAAAGAGGTATCACCAAGCAATCAATTGCAGATTTTGAACTCGGATATGCGCCTTCAAGCTGGGATGCGCTAACTTCGTTTTTAACGGTTAAAAAAAACTACACATTGACCGAGCTGGAGGCTGCCGGCATGGCGATTCGCTCGAGCAAAGGCTCTTATTACGATCGGTTTCGAGGGCGAGTTATGTTTCCCTTGTATAACGCGACGGGCCAGATTGTGGGATTTTCCGGGCGCACGATTGCGGAAAAAGGAAGTGATGCGTCAGAACATGTTGAAGCGAAATATATAAATTCCCCCGAAACTGCGGTCTATCACAAAAGTAAAATGCTCTTTGGCTATCAGGTTACCAAACAAGCAATTAAGCAAGCTGATCGCGTACTGATTATGGAGGGGGAGTTCGATGTTATCTCGAGTTATCAAGCCGGAATCAAAGAAGTGGTGGCAGTCAAAGGCTCGGCCTTCACTCTGGAGCAAGCGCAATTACTCAAGCGTCTCACCAAAAATTTTGTGCTATCACTCGATAGTGATAAAGCCGGGCAAGAGGCAATTATGCGCGCCATTGATGTGGCTGAAAAGCAAGAGTGCACGATTAGAGTGATCGTTTTAGATGGTGGCAAAGATCCTGATGAACTGGCTCGTTCAAATGCAGTAGTCTGGCGAGAAAGTAGTAAAAAAACGCTCTCAATTTATCAGTTTTATATTGACTTGAGCTTGAAACGATTCGATGCGACCACAGGTGAGGGACAAAAGCAGATTTCGCAAATGGTGGTGCCAATTCTCGCCAAAATATCCAATAGTGTCGAGCAAGCTTTTTATGTGAAAAAATTAGCGGACTCGTTGAGTGTTAGTAATCACGCAATTGAGGCAGAGATCAAGCGGTTTCAGGGTTTAGCGGCGGCTACCTCGGTGAAGTTGCCTACACCCACCAAGGCAAAGCAATCACGCTATCAACTTTTGGAGGAGCAAAGCTTATCAATCGTTTTACAATTCGAGCATGATGCCAAGACATTCATTGAAAAACTTACTCCGCACTATTATTCGAGCATCGAATACAAACGTTTGGCCGAGCAACTAATGGAATTGGCAAAACAAAATACATTTGAAGCAGCCAGTGAGTTATTCGCGCGAATTCCCAAAGAATCGCAAGTGTTGGTGCAGCAACTATTTAGCCAGCAGCAGCAATTACTTGAAGCGTCGCATGCCATGCTTACTGATATGTTTGAGCGCACGCTTGTGGGGTTGGAGCAAGAATTTGCGAAATATCGAATGGGCCTTTTGACCCAAGATATGCGAAATAAGGAAAAAGAACAGGATTTGGCGGCCATAAATCAAGAAATCAAGAAACTTTCACGCTTGCTCTCCACTAAATCGTAAGTGTATTATGGGGGTAGACCTAAGTGAACCCCATTGGGTATAATACCAGGCATTACTTGCTAGAAACCCCCACCTAATGGGAGGTTTTTTTCTGCATTGAATTGCATTTATGACTAATCCACCACTTATACCCCCGGTAAAAAAAGATATTCAAGCCAAGCTCGATGAGCTCTTAAAGCTTGGTGAAGATCAGGGTTTTATCACCCAAGATGTGATTTTGGAATCTTTGGAACACCCCGAAGATTATCTCGAAGCGGTTGATGATCTCTATGATCAGTTTTTATCGCGCGGCATCGATGTGTTCGAAGGGGCCGAATCCCAAGGCAAAGCTGACGACGACGAAGTGTCGTCTGACCTAGAAAAAGAACTCGAACTACTATCCACTTTGTCGGATTCAAAAATCACGGATCCTGTGCGCATGTATCTCAAAGAAATCGGTAGGATTCCCTTGCTAACCCGCGAAGAAGAAATCATGCTGGCTCAAAAAACTGAGATGGGTGATTTGCAATCCAAAGCCAAGCTTGTTAACTCAAATTTGCGCTTGGTCGTTTCCATTGCCAAAAAATATATTGGTCGAGGCATGACTTTCTTGGACCTCATACAAGAGGGCAATAAAGGTTTGATTCGAGCCGTCGAAAAGTACGACTGGACCAAAGGGTTTAAATTCTCAACCTATGCCACCTGGTGGATTCGCCAAGCAATCACGCGGGCTATCGCTGACCAAGCTCGAACGATCCGCATTCCAGTACATATGGTGGAAACCATCAATAAATTGATTCGCATTTCGCGCAAACTGATGCAAGACTTGGGTCGAGAACCATCACCTGAGGAAATTGGCAAAGTCATGGAAATTGCCCCCGATAAAGTGCGCGAAATCTTAAAAATCTCCCAAAAAACCACCAGTTTAGAAACACCCATCGGTGACGATGATGACTCATTCTTGGGTGACTTTATTCCCGATGAGCGGCAGATGTCGCCCTATGATGCCACGTCGCGCCGGCTTTTGAAGCAAAATATCGATGAAGTGTTGCAAGCTCTCTCTGACCGCGAAGCCAAGGTGTTAAAAATGCGCTTTGGCTTGGACAACCATAATCCCATGACCTTGGAGGAAGTGGGCAGGCAGTTCGGTGTGACTCGCGAGCGCATTCGTCAAATTGAAGCCAAAGCCTTGCGCAAATTGAAGCATCCATCCCGGCGCAAAAAACTTCAAGACTTTTTAGAATAACTTTGTAGCGTTCATCGGGATCTGTTCCATGAACTCTTATTCGCTTCAAGATTTTGACTACAAGCTTCCCGAAAATTCGATAGCCAATGCTCCTATTACTCCGCGCGATAGTGCTCGTTTGCTCCTGCTCAATCGCGCTTCCGGCACCATCGATCACGCCCGTTTTTCTGCATTGTCACAACTTCTTAACTCCAATGATGTGCTAGTGATCAATGACACCAAAGTGATGCCATCAAGATTACTCGTCACCAAGGAAACCGGCGGGAACATAGAATTATTGTTATTAGAGTCTATCCAAGAATCAATCTGGAAAGTGTTGTCCAAGCCCGGGCTTAAAAAAGGCAACGTGCTCAAGTTTGGTAACAAGCGTTTGGCTCAAGTGATTACCTCAAGTGATGTTGAAGGCATTGCACTCATTCAGTTTTTCTTTGCCAACACCGAGGTTTTTTCTCTCATGCATGCGCATGGAGTCATGCCGCTGCCGCCGTATATCAAAAGTAACTTGACCCAAGATCAGCTTAAAAAAATGTATCAAACGGTGTTTGCTCGCGATGAAGGTTCAGCTGCCGCCCCCACGGCCTCCCTCCATTTTACTCATCATTTATTAAATCAACTAAAAAACAAAGGAGTCACTATTGTGCCGATTACGCTTTCGGTGGGCTTGGGAACATTTAAGTCGTTGACTAATGCTTCAATTAATCAAAGCGAACTTCATGCGGAACATTACCACATCCCACCGTCTACGTCTGAGGTTTTATTTCAGGCGAAAAAGACAGGCAAGCGAATTGTCGCTGTTGGTACCACCGTGACTCGAGCCTTGGAATCAAGTGCGCAAGAATTACTTGTTGGCAAAAATTCAGGTGAGTGGCAAACCACGACGTTATTTATTAAGCCACCGTATAAATTCAAACTGGTTGATAGTTTGATAACCAATTTTCATATTCCCCAATCGAGCTTGCTCATGCTCGTGAGCGCGTTTTGCAGCACACCTAATTCTCACGAATCATTTAATTCATTTGCATCAACGATGCTCGGACGTGCCTATCGAAAAGCAATTGAGCATCAATATCGCTTCTTCAGTTTTGGCGATGCTATGTTGATTGAGTAAATGGGGGAGGACTGATTTGTTTGGGATAAAAGTAGTTTTGGATTTTAATGAGCTCGAGCATTGATTGAGTAAAGAAAAGTGAATGAAAAAATTGCACTGATCGAAGCATGGCTGAAAACACATCCCATTTCTCTAGTTTCATGTAGTTATCCGAAGCGAAAGGAATCCAGGCGACCTTTAGTTTCTTTTGATAACACCAGCGATTTAGTACTGGCTCCAGCGCATACTGTTCTGGTTTTTTGGTAGTAATTATTTCTTTCAATACGTTTGTTTTTATTATCCTTTCACCCGAATTCAATATATTAAAGCGCAATGCTTTTAAAAGCCAAGGATCACGCGTTTGGGCAAAGATAAGCATATCAATTGATTCGTCGATGGCAGCAATAGCCTCAACAACTTGGGTGCCTGAAAAATTATGCAAATCTGCATCAAAGAGCAAGACATGAGTTGAGGCGATCTCAGGCAGTGCTGCTGCCACGGCTGCCGATTTACCCGAATTCTTTCCAAGCCGCATGACTTTAACGTGAGAAAAAGTATGGGCAATCTCTTTTGAAGTAGTATCAGTTGAACCATCATCAACGCAAATAATCTCATCAATCCCTGCAACAGAAACTAACTGTTTCAGCACCGCTTGAATCCGACTGGCTTCGTTATAGAAAGGAATAATGCAGGTGATCGGTAGCTTTTTCATGGAGTTGCAATGTCGGCGACGACAATGAGATTCGAATAAAACTGCCTTGGTTTAGTGAATGCAAAACAAGCTTTACGCAACGTTTTTTTTAAGATGGTCGATCCCTCTAAAATATTGAGAAAAAGCGCATCGGTTGAGAGGGGATGGCTGGGTCGAAGAAATACGGGGGTCAATTGGTGCGCCTTCAATGCCTGCTGCATCGATTGTTGGTCATAGGTGCGCAAGTGAGTGATGTCGGCATGGTGGCCATAGAGCAGGAATAGTTCGCTTAACACCTCAGGTGTTGTGTGTGGGACACACAAAATCAGGCGTTTTTGAGTCACCCGAATTAATTCTTCAAGCGCTTGAGCTTCAGGCACATGCTCCAAAATGTCAAAGGCAATGGTAGTGTCGAATGATTTGTCAGCGAAGGGCAAGTGCAAAATACTGCCCTGCACAAACGGCACGTGCGGATGAGTGTTGCGCGCTGTTTCAAGCAGATAGGGATTGGCATCGACGCCAACACTTGAGCCCAATTGAGACGCCAGGCTGGTATATGTGCCAGTGGCACATCCAACGTCAAGTAATCGCTGCCCAGTGACGAATTCCAAAAGAAGAGCTGCCTTCTGATCGTCCACAGGATTATTGTGGCTTGCCCAGCCAACACGTTCACCGTGCGCCATATACTCTTGAGTCATCATGGCATTTTGATCAAAAGTGGCGGCAGCTTGTTGTTTGGTCAAATGGCCTCGGATTGTTGCAAATAGCGCTCGAGTGGTTCCCAATAATAATCAATCCAGCCCTGTTCAATTGATTCAGCTTCATCATCGGGCACATTTTCGTGGACCAATTCTAATTGCGTGCCCGCACCTTGCGCGTCCAGCGTGATCGTGACCATCGATTCCAAACCATCTGGCCAAGTGTCAGCGTGCCAGGTTTGTTTGATTAGGCGGTTAGGCTCAAGGGTCACAAATCGGCCGGTAGCATAGCCATCCCAAGCAGAAATTGCTCCGCCAACTTGAGGGAAAATTTCAGCTAGAGAGCCCGTAAAATCAGCATGAGTTTTTTCATTCAGATATGCTGTATAAATTATCTCTGGTGCGACAGCGAAGCGATAGGTTTGATGAATGGTTTTCATGCCCTTTATTGTTTAAGTAATTTATATTGTGCCGCAATCCTAGCGCAAAATTATTGAGATGTGAATGGAGTAGTTGTCCCAAGACAAAATGCACCTTTCCAGGCGGCGCGGCTTTGATATAATGCAGATCGTGGTACTTGAGAAAGTGTCACTTAACAAGTGAATAGTATTCAACCGAGTATGCCTAGCACCAAGCGAATAGCGTGGAGAAGTCCCCTTGTGGGATCAATGGCATTCGGGAAACTAACTAGTAATTGAAACATTTCGTTTAACAAGTAAATATTATTCCCCGGTAGCTCTCCGCCAGTCGGCGGAGGCAGAGCAGGAAGTTATAATAACTTAATGTATTACGTATATGCTCTTTTCAACAAGGAACATAATAAGATATACATTGGTCAAACTGAAAACATAGCTGAGAGAGTGTTGGCACATAATAATCACAGCTTTGACAGAAGTTATACAGCTCGATACTCCGGGGAATGGAAGCTCTTTTACATTGAAGAGTTCAATACCAGAAGCGAAGCTCTTAAACGAGAAAAACAGTTGAAGAGTTATCGCGGTAGAGAATTCATCAAACAAATTATTCCCCGGTAGCTCAATGGCAGAGCAGGAAGCTGTTAACTTCAAGGTTCGAGGTTCGAGTCCTCGCCGGGGAGCCAATTAGAGCCTAATCGAACTTAAATTATCTTTTTTTGATCAGTTTAAGTTTTCCGATATTTAGCGCTGGTTGTGGAACTTGTCAGAGGCTGATATTCTTCAATTATGCCAATCGAAACTCCCGAAAATCCTGCCGCTCAATCACCAGCAAAGGGGAATCTATTTTTACTTTTTGGATCTGTGATCGTCGCTTTGCTTTTTGGAGTGTTGGTAGGTTATTTTTCTTATCCTGTGGTAAATAAATCTATATCCGAAACCGGTGGAAAAATCGAAGTGCAAAAAAACGCTGACGTCTTAAGCGATGTGACCCAACCTCCATCACCAATATCTGATAATAATCAAGTTGACTCAAGTGGGAAGGAGCCGGCTTTTTGCAAGGAATATGGTACAGGCGAAATTCCTAAAAAAGAATTGTTAGAAGAATACACTACGGGTCCGGGTGACACTCTTCGATCAATTGCTAAAAATCAATTAGGCGACGAAACTAAAGCAGTAGATTTGATACCCGACAACCCACAATTGCGTTCATATGAAGTTGACGATGAGCTTCAAATGAATGTGATAATTTATTTGCCCAACGAAAAATATAATAAACCTGGAATAACTTCATATATAAGGGCTAAGGGAAATATTGCATACAACGAAGAAAAACCAATGTTCGGCGTCAATGCTCCAAATTCAGGCACTGGACCTTTTTTGATTAATGATGAAATCAAAGATGAGCTCGAAGCAATTGAGCAAGGTGAATGCGTTGAAGTGATATATGGAAGCAGGCAGCTCGATCCGCAAAAAATAGTCTTTGAAGTCATTCCTCAGAACTAAAATTTCATATATCGACAACTTCCGCTCAGTTTGTATTTTTTCGATTGATTTTTGTGTTTGCAAGGTTTGCGGGCATCGCCGTAGAAATCATGATAATCTAATTGCCGAAGCTATACTGCTGATTTTGACTCAGTAAAACAGTTAATAACAGATATTTGGAAAATATGCTTACAATTAATCAGATTGTTTTAGTTTTGGTTAATCTATTGATTTACTTAATCAATAGTAATTCCCCAAACATTGACACAAATAATCCTGCGCTTGAGTCAAGTAATTCAGCGAAAACAGAGGTGCCCACAATTACACCAGGCGAACCAAATCCTGGCTCGCTTTCGCCTGAGGCAAATCCATCGGTAACGATGACTCCAGCTCAGGTAGTTTCGGTGGTCGACGGCGACACGATCAAGGTCTCTATAAACAACAAAACCGAAACAATTCGCATTATTGGTATAGATACGCCAGAAACCGTTGACCCGAGGAGCCCTGTTCAGTGCTATGGCAGGGAAGCATCAAACAAAATGAAAGAGTTTGTTTCGGGAAAGACAGTTTATCTTGAAGCTGATCCAACCCAAGGTGAACAGGACAAATACAAGCGATTATTGCGGTTCGTATTCTTAAACGACGGAACCGATGTTGGCCTGAGCATGATTAAGGATGGTTTTGCTCATGAATACACCTACAACAAACCCTACAAATACCAGACAGCCTATGTTGCTGCTCAAAGAGAAGCTCGAGACAATCATCTCGGGCTTTGGTCCTATGTGTGTCAAATTACCGTGGCTCCGACTCCAGCTCCAAAAGCCTTCACTGCTCCTATAGTGCCCTCAAAGACTATTCAAAAAACATCAGCACCTGCACAGGGCAATTCTTGCACCGGACCAGATTTGGATTGTAGTGATTTTAGCTCACAAGCTGCAGCACAGGCATTCTTTAATGGCTGTGGATTCACGATCACTAACGATCCAATGAAACTTGACAGTGTGGGATTGGGCGATGGAGTAGCGTGCGAAAGCTTGCCGTAACGATAAGACCTATAGTATTGATTTATCTACTTCTTTTAGATATAATCCTCGCCTGGAATGAAAATTCCACAAAAAAAATAACAAAGTCACGCTTTTGCTGCGTGAATTTTTTGTATTGTTTTGGAGTAGCACTTTAATTTACTTGAGAACTAAATTGTGTTAATTCAGATAACAAGGAGAAATCTGATGCGAAGAAACGGAAGCTTGTTGTTTTATTTGGTAGTGCTGCTGGTGGTGGTAGTTGCAAGTGCGGTTTATATTAGCCGCCCTCCACACACAGATCCTGGAGTCGAACGTCTCGATGCAAGAAAAGCACTCGTTCATGAAGGAGAACAGTTAGTGTTATGGGTTCCCACCGGGAAGTCTTACGCGAAGTACAGGTTTTTCTTCAACGAGAACACATTGGAGGCACGAGGCTTTCTGTTCAAGAAAGAAGCAGATGTCACCGATGGGTGTGGTGAGATCAGGATCCAATTGTTCTATGTTGTGTCTGCGTGCAGGGAAGGCGATGGCCTCATTATGGAATGGCCTTTTCTGGTACGCTGGGCTGATTAAGCCTAAAAATAATCTCAAGTATTTAAAGTGCTGCAAAAATTGTGCTCACTGAGGGAAGTGAAAAATCGGATATCCGATCCATTAACAAAACCCAGTGAGCATTTTTATTTTTTCAGAATTATTTCTAGATTATTTTCATGTCAGCGGTAATCCATCAACATTAAATTGATTATATTCAATCGAAGAAACAATCAACTCTCTCAAGGTTCGAGTTAATTCATGGACTGGGAGCAACTTATTCACTAAGTTTATTCTTATTCTCTTCAGTTTCGTGGTGCTCAACCTTTAGTATTAAGTTTGGTTTGACACCGGCAATGGCCGGCAACAGGTGATTGAGGACTTGCTCAGCGGTCATTCTAAATTCATTGCCGCGTGCTGAAATCTTCAGCCAGCCATTTTTGTCCTTATAATACTTCTGGGTAAAATTTTTGGTCCCCAAGAAAATGGTATAGCTGTCATTAGCTAGCTTCATAAGCATGAATTTTAACAGAATCATTACAATTTCTACCGCTTTTTTAACTTGTGATTGAAATCACCAGCTTCTATACTAAGAGAAATATTTTAGGAAAGGAAAGAGCATATGGCAAAATACGTTGACGGATTCGTGCTTGTTGTCCCCAAAGATAAAGTTGAAGAATACAAAAAAATGGCCGAAGGTGGCCGAGACTCGTGGATGAAGCATGGAGCACTCGAATACTATGAATGCCGGGGTGATGACCTTGTTCCAGAAGAAATGGGCGGTTATACAGCTCGTGCATTTACTGAAATGGCTGGAGCAAGTGACGCTGACTCAGTTTGGTTTTCTTTTATCGTTTTTAACTCTAAAGAACATAGAGACGAGGTTAATGCTAAAGTGATGGAAGAAATGAGCGAGCAAATGAAAGACCAAATGGATATGGCAATGCCTTTTGACATGCAACGGATGGCCAAGGGTGGTTTTCAAGTTGAAGTTGAGGGGTAACGACTATGATACAAAAAATTATTCCAAATCTCTGGTTTGCTGGGAATGCTCGTGAGGCGGTGGAGTTTTATCTTTCAGTATTCAAAGACAGTAAGATTAATAGCACTTCGTATTATCCAGAAGAAGGATTGGCTGATTTTCAAAAAGTTTTTGCTGGAAACGTGTTAACCATAGATTTTGAGTTACAGGGTCAGCGTTTTGTGGCCATCAATGCGGGTGATGACTTTACCTTTACTGAAGCAGTCTCTTTCGCCATTATGTGCAAAGACCAACAAGAAATAGATTACTACTGGAGCAAACTTTCAGCCGTGCCTAGCTCTGAGCAATGTGGCTGGTGTAAAGACAAATATGGTTTAAGTTGGCAAATCGTGCCAGAAAATATAGAAGAGTTGATGAAAAAACCCGGTGCCTTCGAGGTAATGATGGAACAGAAGAAAATAATCATTGATGAGTATTAAGTTAGCAGTCAACGAAAATTGGCCTGATACCTATTGATATTTTCCACCATGTCAAAACCAACACATAAAACCATCGATGAATATATTGCAGCTGCACCAATAGCTGCACAAGAAAAGCTGCAAGAACTCCGCGAAATTTTGAAAGTGGCAGCACCGAGCGCAAAGGAGGGCATTAAGTGGGGCCAGCCAGTTTTAGAAACGAATCGAATTCTATTTTCATTCTCTGCTTTTAAATCTCATCTCAATTTTATGCCGACTCGCTCAACTCTGGAACACTTCACCAAAGAGCTAGCCGAGTACACCACAGGCAAAGATACGATTCAATTTCCCTATGATAAACCACTACCCATTGCCTTAATCAAAAAAATCGCAGCCTTTCGGGTCACTGAAGTCAATGAAGGTGCTTTGTGGAAGCACGCGCCGTAAGTCAATTTCACACGGTCACAATATTTTAAGCCGATTTAGTTTACATAACCTCACACGCCAATTGCCTTAATGAATTACGCAATCGTATAAAAGTCACTTTCGATTTCAGGAGTTAGCTTTAGCCTTATATTAAGAGTAAAGTATCACTATGGTTTCCTTAGAATATTTGCGTCAGTTCAGAATTGGGCCATTTGCCATTTTTGACACGGCAACCTCCTATGTTGCAGTGCTTGTTCTGTCACCCCTTTTGAGCTGGCTCGCTTCTCGGATACATATCAATGTTCCAAAGCTTGCTTGGGTTTGGCTCACCTTGCCATTAGCTGTTGTCTTTCATTTTGTTTTTCGCCAATCAACTCCATTGATGAAAATTTTGGCAAATCCTGAAAATCTTCAATTTTATATTGCCATTATTATTCTCTTTGCCATGACCTATATGGGTTTTAGAGAAATACATAAAATTTCTTGAAACTAACGTAGCATATTTCTTCATTTGTTATACTCCGAGTATGGATATTCCTTTGGATATGCTTACTTACTCCTTCAAAAAGAAACCTATTTTGATTGGCGGAAAAGCCATGGAATATTACGGCTTGCGAAAATCAGGTGAAGATATTGACTTAATTGCAACTGAAGAAGATATCGTCAATCTAATCAAAATATATCCAGATCGAGTTAAAGACTTGTGGGGAGATTTGGGAGTTTGTCCATTTGAATTTGAAATATGGAAAACAATCCGCCTGTTTGATTACGATTTTTATAAGGAAAATTCGATTGAACAAGAAAAGTATGTAATCATTTCACTAGAAAAATTGTTATTTATGAAGACACTGGCCATTGAAGAAAAGAAGTATTTGGACGATGTAAAGTTGATTGCCCATAAGCTCGCAAGCACTCAGAGCGAGCTCTACAAAAAAATAGCCGTGCAAAACAAACAAATTCTTAGTGAAATCAAAGGTCTAGCATACCTAGAAATGAATGGACCCGAATAATAATTGGCGATCTAAGATTCCCGTTGAGGAATGACTAATACAGAAAATATTAAATAAGCTGAACTCGTGTTGCTGATATAATTTCTTCATGGCAGAACTAAAAACCAAACCCACCAATCAAGATCCTAGAGATTTTCTCAATACGATTGAGCCAGAGCAAAAAAGAATCGATAGCTTTGCGCTGCTTGAATTATTTGAGCGGATTACCGGAGAAAAAGCAGTCATGTGGGGAACAAGCATTGTGGGATTTGGCACCTATCACTACAAGTCAGAGCGAAGTACGCAAGAAGGGGATTGGCCACTGGTTGGATTCTCGCCTCGCAAGCAAAACCTAACACTTTATATCATGGCAGGCAATGGAGATAACAGGGCTTTACTCGAATCATTGGGAAAGCACAAAAAAAGCGTGGGATGTTTATATCTCAACAAATTGGCAGATGTGGATCAAAAAGCGCTCGCATCACTTATCAAAATATCATTTCAATACATGAAAAAGACGAATGCATAGTATGGCAACAAGAGTGTGCAACCATGGTCATCGATTTGAAAAAACCAGTGATTGCCCGGTCTGTCCGATCTGCTCTGCACACGAAATGAAAAATGCCTACGGAGACGCAATTCCTCCTATCGGTGCTCCTGCTTTTCGCGCACTAGATAGCATTGGGATTAGCAAGCTTGCTGATTTAACCAAATACACAGAAAAAGAGCTCTTGGCTTTGCACGGGTTTGGGCCTAGGGCATTGAGCATATTACAAGATGCATTAGATAAAAAAGGCTTATCGTTTTCTACTTCATAGGCTCGAATATTGTCTTTTCCCGGACTTCTACACCAAGTAGTTTTAATTTCCGATAGCGACACGATCAAAGCTGCTTTTAGTTCTAGAGGTGCCTAAGTAATTACATTCAAATACTCAAATAGCTATGTGGGAGATAGTTTAGCTACCCCAGTTAGTAAATATACCTACTGCTAGCTCAGCCCAGAGCCAAAGAAATCCCAGCAAGAAAGTGAATCCAATCAGGGTTCGATATCGTTGCGGTGTAATTCGGAAAACTAAGACAAACAAAGATCCAGTTCCAAGAACGAGTGTTCCCATAACGGCAAAATCGTCTGCAGTCCAGTTGACTTCACTACTAAATTGCATAGCTATATAGGGAAGTATGAGTGCGATAGCAGTGAGCATGAGAACAACTGCAAAATCTTTGTTTTTGGCTATAAGGTTTGCGATATTCATATAGTTACTCCTTGTTAGTTTTTATATTTCCGCTTTATACTCGAGAATATCTCCTGGTTGGCAATTTAATGCTTTGCAAATTGCTTCCAGGGTGGAAAAGCGAATAGCTCGAGCTTTACCGTTTTTCAATATCGATAGATTGGCCATGGTTATACCCACTTTTTCGGTGAGATGAGTGACACTCATTTTTCTTTTAGCGAGCATGACATCAATATTAATGATTATTCCCATAGAATCCTTTACACCGTTAAGTCATTTTCAGATTTAATATCGACTGCATTTTGTAGTAGTTGCTGGAAAACGGCAGCCGCAGTTGCAATCACTAGGGATGCAAAGAGCGACACTAACCCCAACATAATTGGGCCTGCAGAGTCATCGCCGCGAGCTTCCACACGAACATAGAAAATTGCCCCAGACAGTAAGCTAATAATTGCCAATGCACAGTATTTAATATTTCTAAGTGCTTTGACTGCAATTGGAGAGAATACCCGATTTTGTTCGATATAACCTAATAGGTTTACTGCTTGCCAAAGTGCTACAAAAAAGGGGATTGAAGCAAAATACACATACACAATGAAGGGATCTGTATAAATACTAACCAAATCTAAATTCGTTGCTCTTCCTTCTGTTCGAGGAAAAGCAATTAAAGCTGTGAGTGTGCCGATTGCGATGAGAATAATCACTAATTTTAAAAAAAACGTTGACATGTGTTTCATAGAATGTCCTTTTATGCTTTAACAATAGTATTGTAGTACGTTATATATCGATTAACAATATATATTTATTGTTACAACAATCATTAACTAATAAATCGTGAATTTGTTGTTGAAAGATTCAATATGAGTTGTGGTGATGATAAACATCGACATCATTATGTGAATGCGAATGACTGCAAGCGATGTATGTCTGCATACCTATACATAATGTAAATAATATGTTACATTCAAGGCATATGAACAAACAACAATTTAAACAAATTCGAGTGATGATTACTTTTTTTATTGGATGTGTGGTTGCAGCTTCGATAAGTAGTCAAAGCTATTTATTGGCAACTTTGGGGGTGACCACTGGCATGTTATTTCTGATTGTGTTTCGTTCAAAAATTACTATGACCATTGACGAAAGAGAACAAACAATAAGAGAAAAAGCTGCGCACCTCACCTATGCAATTTTTGCGCCAACCTTAGCGATAGCGGCATTACTGTTGTTAGTGCCCTACAAAGAACTTTCATCGGTGTTTGCCAAAGGTGAGTTTGCCTATTTTGAATCAATGGGGATGGTATTGGCATATTTGGCCTTGTTCATGATTACTGTTTATGCAATTTCATACTACGTGTTGAAGCGAAAATTTGGAGGAAGTAGTGATTAAGAATAAGCTCAAAGTATATCGAGCGATGCATAATCTCACCCAAGAACAATTGGCTCATGCCGTAAACGTCACTCGACAAACAATTATTGCTATCGAAAGTAATAAATATTTACCGTCATTGAGCTTAGCATTTAGAATTGCTGCTTTATTGAAAGTGCAGGTTGAGGATATTTTTAGCTATGAAGCAGGAGATAACAATGTTGACTAAATCATCCCGGTTCGTGCTTGGCTATGGAATGATAGTTGGCATGAGCGTGTTGTTTTTGCTATTTTTTGTGGCGTGCAGCGCTATTGGCTACGAAGTAAAAAATCAATGTCAAAAAGCTATTAACGAATACCGAGAGGATTGCACGCTTGCTTTGTCTCAAATGGTAAATGATCAACGAAAAGATTTCCGCTCCAGAAACGATGCCATTTGGGCATTGGGCCAGTTGGGAGACCCGAGAGTATTAGGGGTATTAGAATCTCATTACACTGGAGTGATTCCCGAGAAAGAACCGCTTCATGCTTCCCTCAGTCAGTACGAACTAAAAAAAGCAATAAACTTGTTGCGCTCAGGAACCAATATCACTTCGGTCTTCTGGCGGCATGGCATAAAGTGATCGCTCAATGCTAGTTCTTGACTTCAAAATTCTTACATAATTCATATACGCTGCATAGTCCTTCCTCACAAACTCATCAGTATACTTCAGATAGTGTTAGCTCAACTATATAACTCGAGCAATTAATAACATGCAAAGGTGGTGAGAAACTATGGCTGAAATTATAAAAGAAACAGTGGTGGCGCAGCAGACAGGACCGCGCGCAGACCGAGTTACCGAAACAAAGCATATTGCTTCAGGCGTGCATACCACGCAACAGTTAATCTATTTTGTGTTTGGCTTGCTTGAAGTATTGCTGGTTTTCCGGTTGATTCTGAAACTGGCCGGTGCAAATACTGCAAGTGCCTTTGTGCGCTTCATCTATGGATTAACTGCACTATTCATTGCTCCGTTTGAGGGGATCTTTCGCCGCGGAGTAGCGCAGGGAATCGAAACAGCATCAGTCTTTGAGCCGTCAGTGCTTCTGGCAATCGTTGTCTATGCACTTCTTGCTTGGGGAATCGCCATGCTGGTGCAAATAGTCTCAAGAGACAAAGATGAGCTATAAAGCACACATTAATCTTGGTTACTAATTACTGTTATTTTGAAGGAGGTGAGAAACAATGAGCACAATCGTAAATAACCCTGCTCCGTCCTCGGGAGGCAGCGGTTTTCTAATTGGCGCATTAGTGTTGGTCGGCTTGGTAGCCGTTCTACTGTATTTCGGTATCCCCGCACTTGAGAGAAGCGGTCCAACCGAAATTAATGTTTCAGCACCGGAAGTGAATATTCCTGAGCAGATGGACATTAATGTCAACCAACAATAGCGCGAAGTCTTTTTAGGCCTACAGGTTTAACTTTCAGACTTATTAAGAAACGTGCGAATAGCTACTAATTAATTTTTAAGGGAATATATGGGAATACTACTTTGGATCATTTTTGGAGCACTGGCAGGTTGGATTGCCTCGATGATTATGAAAACTGACGCCAGTCAAAACACGCTTATGGATATTATTATGGGGGTGGTTGGTGCAATTGTCGGCGGTTTTATCATGGAATTCCTTGGCCAATCAGGAGTCAACGGATTCAATATTTATAGCTTAGTGGTCGCCGTGATCGGTGCCTGTGTGGTGATCTTTGTGGGCCGAATGTTGCGCAACCGCTAATTAGTTGCGAGTGTAAGGAGTGATTAATTATGAATCTATCTTTTGCGAATTTAAGTCCCTTGACCGCACTCTTGTTTGGTGTGTTGATCCTGATGTTTCCAAAATTTTTAAATTATCTCATCGCTGGATATTTAATCATTACCGGGCTAATTGGATTGGGAGTCTTAAATTGATAAGAAAAAACGTAAAGAAGCGGGTAATGACATCAGCGATAACGTTCAATTTGAGGATGTTCGTGCCCGCTCACTTTGCGACTATGTAGCTGAGCAATATGTCTTTCTCGAACTCTTTGCAAAGTGACTTCTCCCTTGGTGCACCGATTCAGCAGTGAAGCTGCATATTTTGCTCCCAAGAAATGGGGAAGGATAACATAATCTGCGCCATAGCGATACAGCTCGAGCGCGTTATTGATGCGGTGGGCGACTAATATGACGAGTGGATTTTTGTCACTTCGTTTGGCAACGGACAGAACGATGCGGTTTGTGGTCAAATCGGGCGCTGTGGAAATAACCAGCTCAGCATCATGCAACTTTGTATCCTCTAGTAAATCAGGATCACTGGCATCGCCATAGATATACGGAATCTCATGAGCTTCTAATGCCTCAATCGCTTCGGGATCATGCTCTATTACCATAAATGGTAATTTGTTTTTCAAAAATAATTGAATAAAGTCATGGCTCACTCGACCACTGCCGATTAACATAATTGGATATTTTTTGACTCGAATTGCCCGCTCGCGCACATGTTTTCTTTCAAAGAGTTGAAGTGCTGGAGCGAGTAATTTATAGAGATTATCTGAATAATAAATGAGGTAAGTAGAAATAAAAATGGTCACGATGCCAACAAGCGTGACCATGGATAAAACTGACGCATTAACTTGTTTAAGCGAGACCCCGAGCCCCACCAAAATAAGTGAGAATTCGCTGATTTGAGCCGCCATCATGCCAGTTTGGAAACTGGTTTTTTTGCGATAACCTAAAAATCCCATGATGATGAGTTGAATTAACGGATTAATGACTAACACAAACAAAGATAGCGCCATCGCTGGCCAAAGAATGGCACTGTAATCACTCACCACCATTCGAGTGCCCAGCAGAATGAAAAAAGACACGATGAAAAAATCACGCAAAGGAGCAAGTCGAGCACTGATTTCATGACTACTGGGAAGGGTGGAAAGAGCAACACCTGCAATCAGCGCTCCGCCTTCTAAAGAAAAACCAATATAGCTAAAAAGCATCGAAATTCCAATAGCCCAGGCATTAGCAAACAAAAATAATAATTCTTGTGAGCGGGTTAAATAAGGGTGGAGGCGAGCAATAACAAAATGCGCGAACACGAAGACTCCGATTCCAACTGCTATTGCGAGGGCAAGCGTTTTAAATAGGGTATATCCAACTCCCGCTGATCCAGTTCCAATGGGAATTGCAAACAATAAGATTATGGCAATTAAATCCTGTAGGAGAAGTGATCCTACTGAGACTTTGACATACAGTTTTTCCAGATCACCTTTATCAGCTAATAGCTTGAGCACAATGACTGTGCTCGAAAAAGAAATGGCGATGCCCACATACAAAGCCGTTACCCAATCATAGCCAAGCAATAGGCAGGCGAGCACTCCCGCACCACCGGTTAAAAACACTTGACCAAAAGTGATAAGCACCGATGCTGTGCCATATTCTCTAAGCACTTTGGGGTTAAGACTCAAGCCGACGCTAAACAGCAAAAAGGCGATGCCTAAGTGACTAAATAGTTCAAATGTTTCAATGCTGGGAAAGAGATTGAGTGCATAGCGCCCCACCAGAAAGCCAGTGATAATGTGTCCAATTATTAATGGCTGTTTAAGAAAGCGCATAACTAGCGATACGAGTGTTGCAACGCCAAGGAGGATGCCAATTTCAGCAAATGGACCAAGGTTCATAGACAGTAATTCCTATTAGCAATACGCTCAATCAATTATCATGTGCACTCAATTATCTCTAGTAACTATAATGAAAATATGTGAAGCGGTCTAGGTCTAAGGTGGCTCATGAAAGATTATGTTGTGGCAAATTTTAGGATAGGTTATATCGTTAGCTATTCCTGACTAGCTCTTGAATTGTTTCAATATATAATTGTTGTCCATCTGTATCATCAACGCCGGCGACCAAAATACCCACAAACTCACCTTTGGAGGTAATTGCAGGCGAGCCGCTCATTCCTGGTTGAGCTTGTGCTCCTTTGGTTCGTTTAACCACAACACGACCGTTACTTTGAAGCTCTGAAACAGAGGTTGTAATTCTAAATTCTCTGCGTTCGTTCCCATGATGTCCAACAATGGTCAATGCTTCATTCAAGCGAGCTTGTGCAGTTTGTGTAAAACCTGGTGCTAGAGCTTTGTCTAAGGAGATGGCTAAATCTTGAGCACCAATTACAAGAAATGGAGTTCTCACGCTTTCATTCGTTGAGGGAGCTATATATGTGGGATTACCCGCAGCCACATGACCAGCGGTTACAAGTCTTCCCTGGACTATACAGGCATTTGCGTAATTGCCGTGACCATCTTCAGCTAGTAGTAAAGAATTTGGAGGCAAAAGCTCGGGTAGCATATGCTCATTTCATTCTACGTCCGCTTGAGCGATTAACAATAGTAGTTGCAATTACATTTGCTATACTTCAGCACATCGGCATCAATCCATTTGGAAAGGAAAATATACATGCAACAGGTAAGCACCATTGATGCATATAACTGTGCCTTTCCTCACGATGTCTACGATATTTTGGAAAAAATGAGACAAACCATCAAAAAAGCTGCACCCGAATCCAAGGAAGCCATTGCGTACGGGATTCCGACCTTCAAGCTGAATGGCAACTTAGTCCACTTTGGCGGATATAAAAACCACATTGGTTTTTATCCAGGTTCAGAAGCGATTGAAGTATTCGGCAAGGAATTAACCCAATACGAATGTTCCAAGGGTACGATTAAGTTTCCGCTTAACAAACCAATTCCGTATGATTTAGTGACTAAAATAACTATGTATCGAGTAAAAAAGAACGCTCAGAAAAAGGTGTAAATCTTTCTGGCACAAGTGTGATGCGATACCGAAAATTATTTTTTGATGGAGAGATTTCTTTGACACCGCTATTAGTTGAGAGAATCAGTGAAGTAGATGATTATGTGCGAAGGCTATTCTTTTTTGAAAGTATGGGGATACTCGATAAAGGTTTAGTCAAAACACTAACTTTTGATCGACGAGCTGGTATTAATTTTACGACTAATTTGTTTAGGGGAGCAGTTGAATCAAGACTGAAGGGATTGAGAGTTGAAGATGTTGGAAGGTTGGGAAGTGAGCAAGTTTATAAACTTGGGATTAGTGAATATGTATCACCAGCTCAACGAACATTGCAAACAGCTCATTATGCAGGAACAATGTTATCTAAAGTGCTCCGAGAATTAAATCGAAGTGGATCGGTTAGTTATAATGATTTTGAAGATTCAAGTTTAAAACCATCTGAAATAATTCAAAATACAGCAACGAACTGGAGATCAAACGGAGATAGACAACAGGTGCTTCTTGATTTGGCAAAATTGGAAATGGACTTAACTGATTTAAGACAAAATCCATTGCTTGTGTCTGCTAACCCACATCCTGCGCTACGCATTGGACATTTTCTAAGCGCCACGTTGAGTCTTATGAATCGCAATGGAATTGCTCAGTAAATGCTTATCGTGCTGGGCGCACTTTAAGCGTTAAAGTCTTTTGGGCTACGCCTCCCTCACTGTCGGTGAGCGTAAGTGCCACGGCATAATTTCGACTTGACGATCCAGGAGTGCCGCTGACGGTGCATGTGACTGTGGAGCCGAATAACACTCGTTTGGTGCTGCAGCGATTTAATCTCATACCTCGGGGTAAGCCCTTAGCCTTAACCGTAATTCTATCGCTATCAAGGTCGAGTCCCCGAATAGTGGCTGAGTATTGCGTGCCGATGGTGGCGTTTTTGAGCCGACTTGTGATCATCTGGGGTAACAGATTATTCGGTGGGGGAGTTGGGGTTGGGCTTGGAACCTCAGTTGGTGTGGGGGTTTCGGTGGGGTAAGCGGTTGGAGTAATTACCTCAGGTGTTGGTGTTGGCAAGTCTGTGGGCTCGGGGCTTGATGTTGGTGTGGGCAGGGTTGTGGGATATGGTGTTGGCACGCCTCCATCAACATAGAGACTGACGAAGAAGGGTCTGAAAGAATTATATTGTTTGCGATAGCCACAAGCGCCTTCGCTAGCATCTACCTCATCACTATTGCCTCCCTCGGGCTTTGGATTTGCTTCACCCAAGGAAAACTTTAAGTATTTTTGTGGGTTGGTTGGATTTGTACACAACGCCGCATATTGTGCCTCGTCTAATCCACTCGTTAATCCCTGAATGATGTAGTTCACATTGTCATAGTCGTTCAATGAGCTGGTATCGCTGTCAATGGTAAAGAAATTTACTCTGGTCATGAGCGCTCCATCTTGATAGCCGGATGGTTTATTACTTTTATTGAAAGCGGTTGACATGGAAAATACGAGTGATGGTTGTGCACCCGCATAGTCGAATTCAACAAAGGGATTGGCACTTGGAGAATAAGTCGTATAGTGCTCACCCGGACTTACAACACCATATCGATAGCACATGGTTGTCACGTATTTTGGCGGGTATTCACTGGTCTGATGGTAGAAATCTAAACAATTATTTTCAGAACCAGTTGTTAGAAAGCTTCCTTTGAAGCGATTCCAATTTTGCGAATTATCCAAAACAAAAATAATCGCATCTTCAGCATAAGGGCTTTCAGATGATTGCTTTAAAGCAATAAGATTTCCATATGACTGTAATCGTGGACCGCCAAGGTAAAGCTCAACTTGAGCAGCATATGATGGGCCTGATCCTTCAAGTTCAACTAGTCTTGGCTGTACATTGAACCAAACATCATAATATTCTCCGGTTTGAGAGTCTACAACTTCTTGCGCTGGAGTAATCGGAGGAGTGTTGGGAGGAGTGACAGGGGGAGTGATTGGGTTTTCCATGCCACGAGATCTATTTCGCACTTCCTGGTAGGTGGCAAAAATGGCAAATGGCAGGCTTATCAACAAAACGAGTAATAAAATTCCTGGCAAGCCATGTTGCTTGAGGGAGTTAAAAAGTTTTCGAGGGGAATTAAAACGGCGACGAGGCGGAACAAAAGAGACGACTGTTTGTGGTGTATCGTTAAAGTTTTCCTGATCGGGAAGAGATGATGGTGGCAGCGGATTCAGATCTAGAGTGGTGGCCATAGATTTACTCTACGCTTGCTGAGAAGATGAAGTCAATATGCTTGAGCTTATCCATACCAATTTGATTCAAAAAATTCACTCACTCTCGTTTTTCTCTTTAGTGTTACTTGTGGGGCTGTCACTTTTGCCATTTATTCATAATGCCTCTGCCCAAATACCCTACGAAATTCCTCGCGTGTATTTTTTCTATGGTTGGTCAGCAATACTTTTTTGTGCGGCACTGGTGCAAAAAAGAGTAGCACCCAAAGGACAATTGGTTTGGTGGTTGGGCCTCTATATGCTCATAGCCATTCTTGCAAGTGTCGTGGGGGTAAATCCTTCGAAAAGTTTGCAAGGCAATTTTTATAGACGCGATGGTTTGTTGACCTTGTATTTCTGCATGACATTTGCTTGGGCAATAGCCTTGGGATGGCGAGAAAATCTGGGAAACGTAATCGTCAAGACTATTGCTAGTACAACTATAGTACTCACGCTCATTATTGTTGGGCAGGGCTTGCAATTGCAATTGTTAACAAACTCTACAATAGCCAATTGGAATGGCGATATTGGTTGGGTTTTTGGCAATCCCAATTTTTTAGCGGGCTATCTATTGGTCAGTGCGCCACTTTCGCTGCTGGGGGTGCGACTGCTGGCACCCAAAAAAATTGTACCGCAAGTGATGACTTGGGCGCTTTTAGGAGGTGCACTATATTTCACCCATTCTCGAGCGAGCATGCTTATATTTGTTGCGTACACAGCTTATTCAATCAGTGAGCGATTCTCTCGAAAAATAAAATTCACTATTGCATGTGCACTGATTGTTTGTGGCGCATTCATTTCATGGAAGATCATAGCTCACGATACGGGGGATATGATGCTAACCATGGTAGCCGAAAGCCGAGAGCGAATATATCGAAAGATGTTGCTTGGCTGGCTGGAGCGACTCATGCTTGGTTATGGGTGGGCGAATGCAGATGCTGCTTTTAGCGCTGCCGTATGGCCATATCCCATGCGTTTTGATGTCTATGTCGATAAAGCTCACGGACATGTGCTCGAGCATTTAGTGACCACAGGAATAATGGGTTGTATAGCTTATTTACTCATCATTATTTCAATGTTTAAAACGTTTATGCGACAAGGTGTGCGCTCTTTCGGAGAGTCAAAACAATTTTGGATGACGCTGCTTGCAACTTTTGGATTATTTCTTCTTCACAGTCAAACGAATGTGATCTCAATCGCGCAAGAAATGTATTTTTGGTTGGTAGTAGGCATATTACTTGCCGCCAAGAATCGTTATGCCTAATTGAACTTCGCTCAACTAAGCGTATACTAACAATTAATCTATGGAAGACGACGAAACAAAACAAGAAAAGACGTCAGAGAAAAAAGAGGGTCCTTCGACCCTTAAAAAACTTCGCTATAATCGAAATTTCCGCTTGGCGTTAATCTTGGTGCTTATGGCTATTGTGGCCGTTATGTTTGTGCTCTGGGAAAAAGCTCGGATTGCTCTGGCAATTGCGTTTATCGCACTTTTGGCAGCATTTGGCTTAGAAGCATCTCAGAATGATTGGGATCTGGGGCAGCTGTGGAACACTAAATCATTTGAAGAGTCAAAAGTTTCTCGTGACGAGAGTGGGAACATTCTGTTTGACAAGATGGGCAATATCACGACCGATGGCTCGATTGGCAAAAAAGCCGATGACTATAATTGTGAAGACTTCGATACTCAGCCAGAATCTCAAT
This sequence comes from uncultured Pseudomonadales bacterium, assembly GCA_964441155.1. Lineage (GTDB taxonomy): Bacteria > Patescibacteriota > Microgenomatia > UBA1400 > RBG-16-45-19 > CAYYKL01. The sequence goes on along the minus strand of CAYYKL010000002.1, from coordinate 103,319 downwards.
CGTTTTTTGAAAAAGTGGGTGGAGCTGGCAATGACATTAATCGCCTCGATGGCGACAAAGATGGCGAAGCCTGCGAATCCTTGCCCAAGGGAAATTCTTCAGACTTGTAACTTTTCCGCTGCATTAAATAGCTCATAAATTAATAAGTAATTTATTTTTGCTTTGTCTGATGCTTCATCGATTTCTTGAGGCTTCGAAGACTAGAATAGACATATATGCATCTGGGTAAAAAAGTGATTGTTTTTAAGAATTACTACATCAATCGAATTAAGTTGTTCTTAGAAGCAAGTTGGGGAATATCTACATTAAGGAATAATTCTACTCAATTATGGCGGCTTGAACTGCTATTGCTTGTTGGACTTTATTGCGTATCGCGGTTCTTTTTTTTATCTTCATACCCCCACTTTTACGATTCACCTGAATATGTACGTGAAGCACAAAATGCTTTCTGGATATCGATTGCCTCAGCTCACAATTTACTTCACCCAATCTATCTATTTCTTACCCAACGGGCTTGGGATCTGAATCCTGGAGTTATTAGTCTTAGTGCGCTGAGTGCTTTGTTTGGTTTGTTATCTTTGCTCATGTGGTATTCGATGACTGCAATTATTTGGGACAAGCAGGTTGCATTTAAAGCAAGTCTTGTGTGGTTGGCGTTCAATCAAACGATCTTGCTTCAGACGAACGCATTGCATGAATCAATTGACTTGACCTTGATGCTTGGCGGATTGTTGGCAATAGCATTGCATGTCCGAACTCGGAGCTGGTGGTATTACTGCGTTGGAGTCGGAGCAATAAGCTCTATGCTCGTAAATAGTTTGGCAATGCTAGTTTGGCTGCCCGTATTTGTGGTGTTGTGGCTTTTAGTTGCTCATCTCGAAAAAATTCCTAAAAAACTTTCTCAATTAATCATCATGATATTTGCGAGCCTGGTAATTGCAATCACTGCTTCTCAGGCTATCACGATTCGAGGACTTGGGGATGCACATCAGCGAATCTCAAATTTATATACAGAAGCAACTCAAATAAAAGCTTTGTTGACTCCTTTTGGTATTTTGCGCTCAATTCGCAATGGGTTAGTAGTCGTAATCTTTGGCTATTCACCCCTCGCAGTGGTGGTTGCATGGATTAGTGCGGTTAAGCTGTGGTTACAGCGACGCTGGTACGAGCTCGGTTTATTGATGTTGCTTTTAATGACCTATGTCGGAGCAAATGGGTTCTACTACGGCGGTCTTTATGGACGGTTTGTGGCGGCAATCGGACTTGTTATTGCATTGCTGACAGCATTTTTGCCGCGCAAAGCTTTCGGGCTCGTATTCGTGAGTGTTTTGCTGATGACTACACATACTATGAGTGCCTATCGCCGCGTGCCCATTCCAGAAATTCAGCGAACGATGATTGAGCAATTGCCGAATCTTCCGGAATCTGTACTTATTTTGTCTGATACGCAACGACCTCAGCTCGATGACACGTCAGCTATATTTTTACACAGTTTTAATGGACTAGAAATTCAAGAGACTATTGAGGCTCATTTGAATAAAGATAGGCGAGTGTATATAAGCCAACAAGCTATGACTGCGCCATACTGGCAATATGATGGTCAGCACATTCATGTCTTGACTAAAGGTAATCCCAAAAAAGCAATCCTTTTTCCATATCTTCAAACACTTCATGCCCGAGTCGTGGTTTCCAAAGAAAACTATCCACTCTTAACCTTATATGAGCTATCGCGAAAGCAATGAACCATTTAAAAACGGCTAGGCTATTGCAAAGATAGTCTAGAATTATAGTCATGAACCATATGCAAAAAGCCCTTGTTATCGGCATGATCGATGACGACATTGAGAGAGCAAAACAGGAATCAAGTCTGAAGGAAGCGGTTCAATTGCTCGAAACATTTGGTGCCAAAACCGAGATTGTATTGACACAGCACATGCGCCATCGCAGTGGGGCGACCTTCATTGGCTCAGGAAAAGTGGAAGAAATAAAAAAACTTGTTGATGCTCAACAAATTGTTATTGTTGTCGTGAACCACCATCTCAAAGCCAGTCAATTGTTCGCGCTTAAAAGTGCAATATATCCTGATTCACCTGGAGAGGTGTGGGATAGAACCCAATTGATTTTGCACATTTTTAGAAAGCATGCGTACACGGCTGAAGCTAAGCTACAAATTGAATTAGCTCGTCTCAAAAGCAGAGGACCAGAATTGAGTGGCGCAGGCTTGGGCATGTCGCAGCAAGGTGGCGGAATTGGAACCAGAGGACTCGGTGAAACGCAGAGTGAAATGATGCGCCGTCATTGGAGAGGAGAAATCAAAACCATTGAAGCAAAGCTCGCAAAAGTAAACGAAAACAGACAGGGACAAATGACTCAAAGAAAAAAGCTACAACTACCGACAGTGTCTATTATCGGTTACACAAATGCAGGCAAAACGTCTCTTTTTAATGCATTGAGTAAAAAGCAAGACAAAGCGCAGGATGCCCTGTTTGCCACACTGGATAGTAGTGTGAGTAGTTTGTATTTGCCTAAAATTGGCAAAAACGTATTCATTTCAGATACCATTGGTTTTATCCAAGATCTGCCCACTACACTCATCGAAGCCTTTCAATCAACACTTTTAGAAACGGTGCATGCTGATCTGTTGTTGCATGTGATTGATGCAGCGGATCCCGATGTGCATTTGAAGATTGCAACGGTTCAGGAGATTCTGGTGGACTTGCGCGTAAGCGAAATTCCCCAAATATTAGTCTTTAATAAGCGTGATATTATATCAAAAGAGACAGAAGAATTACTTAAAGTTTCATATCAAGATTCCAAACTCCTTTTTATCAGTGCTAAAGAAATTCAGGGAATTGAAGACCTAATTCAATTAATTGAATCTGAACTCATTTCGCTCGGAGTTAAAAAAGCAGACTACTTAACAGCCTTAAAGAAAATAGAATCCTCATGAAGTATTCTCAAATCTTAATGGTAATTAGTGCTTCGACATAACCTGCTATGTACGACCTAAAAAACATTCTCGGAATTATCGCCACGGTTTTAGTTTTTGTGGGGTATGCACCGTATGTCCGCGATGTGATAAACGGAAAAACCAAGCCTCACCTCTACAGTTAGTTTTTGTGGTGCTTTGTGACACTGATTGCTTTCGCTCTGCAATGGAGTGGTGGTGCTGGGATTGGTTCATTAGTAACCCTGGCAGCCGGGCTCATGTGCGGCGGTGTGTTTATACTTGGGTTCATTAAGAAATCAACCGTCAAAATCGTTACCATTGATACGGTGTTTCTCGTCCTGGCTTTTGTTGCCTTGGGATTGTGGGTTTTTGCCAAACAACCGGTGTGGTCGGCGCTGCTCACCACGCTCATTGACGTGCTTGGATTTGCCCCAACCATACGAAAATCGTGGCATAATCCCCATTCCGAAACCTTGTCATTTTATTTCCTTAATTCGTTTCGCTTTGCATTAGGAATTCTTGCCCTGCAACAGTATTCGCTGATAACTGCTTTGTATCCCATCACTTGGTTTTTCGCCAATGGATTATTTGCGCTATTGTTATTATTGAGGCGCAAACAAGTTGGTCAGTTTAATAGATGAATTATTTACCAAAATGAATAAATGGGACCGAAGAAGAAGAACCAAATAATTCCAATTGAGTTGCTAAACCCATGCGCTAATACTGCCGCCCATAGATTATTCTGATAGTGCCTTTTAATGACGCTAAACCATACGGCGTCAAGAAAGGTGATGCACACGCCAATCAATCCTTGTTCAGTGTGTGCTAAGCCAAAAAGTACACTGGAAAACACAACTGAAATCACCCCAACCAAAAATGTATTTCCAAACAACTCCTTCACTTTCTGCTGCATATATCCACGATAAACAAACTCTTCGCCTAGAGCCGCAAGCGTCCAACTTGCAAGTAAAAAGCCAAACAATTGCGGCACATTTCCCTTGAGATTGAGAAATGCACTCAAATCTTGGTTTTGGCCGGTGAGCCAGTGCAACACAGGAATTGTGACACCAAGCGTTATGATGCTCCACACCACCATCAGTCCAAACACTTGCGCAGCCATAGATTTCCACTGAGGGCTTCTTCTGAAACCCAGGTGTTCAAACGATTTTTTACTTACCAAAAATGACACAAAGGCCATGATTAGCAGTGCAAGAGTTGGAATAAAAACGTCTTTAAGTACAATAACTGCAATAAATGAAAGCTCTAAGACAAGGAGAAACTTTTGCGCTACAAGATTGAAGGATAGAGCGTTTTTGTTCGTAGTAGATGCATCGTATCAAATTGAATCAACATAGTCAGCTAAGATCATTGTTGATTATTTTTTGAGTGAAGCTCGAGCATTTTTCATAATATTTGCCCAGAAAGAGAGAGATTCAAGTAGAGCATTAGCTTGTTCTTCATGGCTCTTAGTGAAATTGAAAAAGCCTTTTTCGTCCAAATTTTCCCAATAGTTAGGAAACAGAATTTGTTCTTTTAAGTCATACATCTTCAGTTCTGCAGCAACGCCGCGCAAATGTTCAACTGCTCTTGACCCTCCAGCAAGTGAGCCATAGCTTACGTATGAGACAGGTTTGTAGTTCCATTCAAGATTAAGATAATCGATGGCATTTTTGAGAACGGGGGAGTACGAATGATTATATTCTGGTGTCACAAAAATAAATCCATCGGTGGAGCCAATGGATTGCGCCCATTGCTTGGTGTGCTCATGCACATATTGGTGCATGAGGGCAGGAACTGGTTCGTCATAAAAAGGCAAATTTATCGTTTCTAAATCAATAAGTTCCACCGCAATGTCTTTTCGTTGCTTGGCTAGTTCATAAATCCACGTGGCGGGTTGTATGTTAAATCGACCTGGGCGAGTTGAGCCGGTCAAAATTTTAATCGTCGTCATAAGCATATCTCCCGCTTGTTACCGAATTAATCTATCGTGTTTGTAAATCAACGTAAGCACTTCGATTGATGTCAAACCTGCTGTATAATAGGAACAGGCAATTATTTAAACAAGTACACACAATAAAGATCTATACTATGAATAAAGTAAGTAATTCTCAAGAATTAATGCATGCTGTCTGTCCCGTAACTACAACCATTGGTGTTGTGGGTGGTAAATGGAAGCTCATAATCTTGTGGCATTTGACCCAGGGAACATTGCGCTTCAGCGAGCTCACTAAAAAAATACCAGGGATCACGCAAAAAATGCTCACCCAGCAATTGCGCGAAATGGAAAGCGACAATCTGGTTAGTCGCAAAGTCTACGCGCAGATTCCCCCCAAAGTTGAATATTCCATCACTGCTCATGGCAATTCACTCAATCAAGTATTAGCAGCACTTGGAGAATGGGGAGAGACGCATCAAAAGCAACAAGCAATCTCTTAAGTTGGGTTGCAATCTAGAAATCAAGCTCATATTTCTGTTACGATACCCGAATCATAATTAGTGATTCGTAAGTTATTTATGAAAAATATTTTTAACATTATCAAGCTTTCCAAACCCCAGCATAAATGGATTGTGGTGGCGTCGCTGCTTATTCTTATTCAAGCGGTGTTGCAGCAAGCCACGCCAATTACACTTAAATACGTTGTTGATGAATTATCCAATCAAATCTCAACCGGTACCGGGAATTTTCAAACACTCTCACTTTTATTTATTTTCATCTTGCTCATTAATTTGGGCGGGGTCTTATTAAACTCCATCAACCAGCGTTTAGGTGATCATATTGCTTCTCGACTGGGTCGCTATCTCACGGAGATTTACTATCGCAAAATTTTTACTCTGCCACAGAAATATTTTGACTCCGAAATATCTGGCAAAATGGTAAATCAACTTAATCGGGGAATTAACTCGATTCGCGAGTTTGTTGGCTCAGCCACCAATTTTATTTTGCCCGCCATTTTACAGGCAATATTTGGTATTGCCGTATTAAGCTACTTCGATATAAAAATTGGTTTATTGGCGCTGTCTGTTTTCCCTGCCTATATCGCCATTTCCAGTTACTCAACGCGTAAATGGGGTCAAATCCAAGAAAAGAAAAACATTCATGAAGATGCAACACGAGGGCGCATTCAAGAAGTAATTAGCAATATTACCTTGGTTAAAACCTACAACACGCAACCCAAAGAATGGGGTTATGTCTCAAGTAAATACGAAATTATCAACAAGTTGTATGACCGCCAATCAACCTTGTATCACGTGCTCAACTTTATTCGTGAGTTTGGTTTAGAAATTGCCTTTGTGTTGATTCTTTTTCTCATCTTCCGTGGGACTTTCTTGGGTCAACTAACTTTGGGTGAAATGGTTTTAATTATTCAGCTTTTAAATCAATTGCGCTGGCCGCTCTATGGCATGAGCTACATCTTGGAGCAAGTCCAGCGAGCAGAGGCCGATTCCAAAGCGTTCTTTGAAGTATTAGCACTTGAGGGGAGTGAGCAGTTTCACACCAAAAAGTTAGCCAAGCTGGTTGCAGATCCACGGATTGAAATGCAAAACGTGTCTTTTGCCTACGAAGATGATGAGCCCGTACTAAAAAATATTAATATTCATTTGGATCGACAGGAAACGGTGGCATTGGTTGGACACTCGGGTGCAGGTAAAACAACGCTTATTAATCTCATCTTAAAACTCTATGAGCCAACCTCGGGCGCAATCACGCTGTCGGGTAAATCATACACCACCTCAAGCCATGCTTGGATTCGTGATCATGTGGCACTCGTTTTTCAAGACAATGAACTTTTTTCTTCCACTATTCGTGAGAATGTGGCCTATGGCGTTGAGCAGGCTAGCGACAAAGAGATTTGGAAAGCATTAGATCAAGCAAATGCTTCTGAGTTTGTTAAAAAATATAAAGAGGGCTTAGACGCTCAAATTGGTGAACGTGGGGTCAAGCTTTCGGGTGGGCAAAAACAACGGATTCAAATTGCTCGAGCAATTCTACACAACAAGCCTGTTCTGATTCTGGATGAGGCAACCAGTAGTCTTGATTCAAAGTCTGAGCGCTTGGTGCAAGATGCTTTGGAAAAGCTCTATCAAAACCGCTTGGTTATCATTATCGCGCATCGCTTTTCAACGATTCAAAATGTTGATCGCATCATTGTGCTTGATAAAGGCACAATCGCTGATGCCGGCAAGCCACGAGAACTTGCCAAACGAGATGGTTTGTATGCTGAACTATTGCAATACCAGGTTGAAGGTAACAAAAAATTGTTGAGCGAATACGAGCTGTATTAAATGACTTCAGGTGACCACTAAAAGTCATGATAACTTTTGAGTTTTTGCAACATAAACAAACACTCTCTGTTGATAGAGAGTGTTTGTTTAATTAAAGCGTTGTTTTTAGTGAATTTTTACCGCGTTATGCTTTTGGAAGATATCGCGAATAACCTGTTCATTGCCATTCACTTTTGCAGCAACTAGAATTGATCCTTGGTTCAATCCCTGTTCAAATTCAGTTGCTTCATCATCGGAAAAACCTAAACCAACCAAAGCGCCAACCACTCCACCTCCAGCAGCTCCAACACCGGCACCAACGGCAGTTGAGCCAATGGCGGTTGATAGTGTGCCCAGGGTAATCAATGGTCCGATGCCTGGCACTGCAAGAGCCGAAACACCAACGATTAATCCAGCGATTCCACCAAGCATAGCACCTGTTTTAGCGCCCGAAACGGTGCCTCCGCCCAAGTCTTTTTCGACCTCAGCTTGAGACGTTCCGGCTGCTTTAAGTGTTTCTTCTTTGGCGACCAAATCTAAATCTCCTTTGGAAAAGCCGCTAGCCATTAAATCAGCTACCGCAGCATTTGCATCATCATAGTTGGAAAATAATCCAACAATTTGTCTGTTTGTCATTTTGTATCACCTCCAATCTAAGTACGAATAATACTTGTGCTTGCATGGGCAATCGTGAAACTTTTGTAATATCGCTGTAAGTGAGATTTTCTATGCTCATTCGATAATGACTCATCAACCAATAAGCACTATGTAGGAGTTAAAAATTCTAGGATATATTGTATTTATGATCATTGATATTTTTACTGTTGCCTTGCCTAATTCTTACATTTGCCTCATATGATCACGAGAATATACGTACTGTAATGTGAATGAAAGGGAAAAACTATGGCAGTGTGGGATAAACTAAATACCCGAGGAAATGTCGAAGACAGGCGCTCACTTGGTCCTGTGGCATTGGGAGGAATAAGCTTAACCGGCGTGGCTTTGATCGTGGCCTTTAATTTGCTCACAGGTGGTGATTTGGGTGATGTATTAACACAACTCGAATCGTTACCGGTCCAAACTCAACCGATTAAACAAAACCCAGAATTCGAAGGTGAAGATGCGTATGAAGTGTTTGCTTCAACAGTGCTTGGATCGAACAATGTCCTGTGGGAACAAGAGTTTAGTAATATAAATCGAACTTACACACAACCAAAAATGGTCTTATTTCGCGTTGCCACGCAATCAGGCTGTGGCACGGCTACTTCTCAAATAGGCCCCCATTATTGCCCGCTGGACAAGATCATTTACCTCGATGAAACTTTTTTTGATGAGCTAACCAATCGTTTGGGAGCTCAAGGGGGTGACGTGGCCGAAGCCTATGTTATTGCTCATGAAGCCGCGCATCACGCACAACAAGAGTTGGGAACTATGGAAAAAGTGCAGGAGATTGAGCGTACCAATCCAGATCGTGCCAACGAAGCTTCAATTGCGCTGGAATTGCAGGCAGACTGTTTTGCAGGTCTTTGGTTTCATTCCATTAAAGATTTAGGAGTGTTAGAAGCGGGAGAAATTGGAGAAGCAATGGATGCAGCTGCCGCAGTCGGAGATGATCGGATTCAAGCCAAGACAACAGGTCGAGTCAATCCAGAATCATGGACACATGGATCAGCAGAGCAGCGATTGACATGGTTTAACCGCGGCTACGAGCAAGGTTCCTTTGCAGCTTGCAATACACAGATATAGATTCTACCCGCATACTTAACTGCCCAGTATTTTCGCTTGGTTTTTTCAACGCTCGAAACTAGTTGTGTGATTTTCTGAATTTCTCAAATTGCATCATAATTACACCCTGAACCAGGTTCATAACAACTGCTAATCCCAAGACTACCAGCCAGGATGAAACACCCAGACCAAATTGCTCGGAAAAGCGCGAAATGAGCCAAATGCCGCCAAAGTTAATGGCTAGATATGCTCCGATCCACTCTTGCATGGTTAAGTCACGATCGAGTTTCCGCTCAATTTCATGTAAAAACGGAATCAGAAGCGTGAGGATTAATGATAAGGCACTCATGCTTAAAACTACTGCCCACATCAACGAAAGGGTAGCGGTTCCCAATACTACTTGCTCGGGGAATAACATATTTGCAAGATACAGGATGGGAGCATTAACGATATACATGATCACATAGGTGGCTGTGATAATCATGCCGGGATTTTTTGAAAACGAAAAATTCTTTGCCATATACCTCCAAAAACTATTTGTTACCCTAATAATTATAGTGTAACACGAGTGTTGCCAATAAAAATTGCTTCTGACATATCGCAATTTCTTTGCTTTAATGGTTAGTGCGTGGCAGCAAAAACTTCAACCACCATTTCATTCAAAAATCTGCAGGATCAAACTTTAGGCGGTGAATACCTAGAGTCTCAATTTGCTCATTATCTCTCTCGAAAAAACGAATTATTTGATCGGTGGTATAAGCAAAGTGGCGAAGCAGGTGAGGTATACCCCTCTCAGGGAATGCTGTCGACACCTTTTGATTACTTGCCCAAGCTCGGTAAAACATTGCTCTCCGAAGAAGAGCTGTGGGATACCCTCCAAGTACGCCAGTATATGTTGGAGCTCATGAATCATCCAAATAGGCTTGAAGCCTTGCAGAAAATTGAGACAAAACCATTTATTAAGCTTCAAGAAATGTCTTGTAAGGTTATGGATTATGCCGACGAAAATGGCTTGGCATTTTCGATTGGAGACTTGGGATCAATTGTGGTTGGGCATAAGAATAGTCGGGTTTCTCGACGTGATCTTTTGCAAAATGGACCCTTCATTAAATTAGGTAAGCATGCGCGCATTCCCTTTGCTTCAGGAGCAATGCCTGATGTTTTTGGGGCTCCAGCAGCTTTGGCAACAGTGGCCATGTGCCATGCGCTAGCTTGTGTACCTCGAAACGGTGTTTTTGCCGACATCAAGCGTCAAGTTGATTTGGTTCGAGCTACATTAGCTTGGATGAAGCAAGAAGAATTTATTCATAACCGTCCTGATCGCAAAGCCTTGCTTAAAATGTGGAAGCGAAACATCATGGGTGTTATTGAAACTGAACAATCAGGACTCAAACGGGCTGAGGCACTGTATGCTGCAGGTGTGCGCAGCTTCAGAGTGTATTCTCCTGAGCCAGGCAAAGATGCACTCGTTATTGTTGATGCACTCAGGCGCGAATTTTCCGACTCAATCGAAATTTTTGCTGGACAAGTGACATCGATTACCCAAGCAAAGCAATTTGAAGCCGCGGGCGCAGATGGTTTGTACATGGGAATTGGCGGCGGGGGTCGATGTATTACGGCAGTGCGCTCCGGAAGTGTGGTTGATTGGCCAAATTTACTGTGGCGCTTGAGAGGAAATGTAGGAATTCCGGTCATTGTCGAAGGGGGAGCCAGTGATCACATTGGGACAACGCTGGTTTTGGGGGCGTCTGGCATTGGGGTGAGTCGCTTGGCTGCAGGCGGCACGATTGAATCTCCCGGAGGGCTTATGTATTGGGTTAATAAACAAGGTGAATGGTTTAAGCCTTATGGTGGAGAAGCATCTGCTCGAACCAAATATCAGGATGGGAAGATGATGGCAAAAGGAATCCCAGCATTTGTCGAGGGTGAAACTTCTAAAGCGATTAAATCATTTATTCCTTATGTGCGACCAACTGTCGCCAGCAACATGTATCATTTGTTGGAAGATTTGGTGCTGGCTTTGGTGTTTCGAGGAGTTTCTGCAATTGATGAATTACAATCTATTCGGCCTTCGCCATTGAGATGGAAAACAAACGAGGGCAGTTGGCAACAGGCAACACATTAACCTAACATCTAATAGATATCTGATATACAAAATAAGGAGACATTAACATATGACCAAGACGATGAAAATCGGAATACTTATTGCAATTGTGTTTGGCATTGGACTAAGCATTATTTTAACTAACCAATTATCTGGCGCAAATAATCGCAAACCTGAGCTTTCCACTACTCCTTCAACTCAAGAATCGAATCAGGTGCAAGTAACTGCCGAAAATCCACAACCCGATGCGAACGCCACAAACTCTTATCAAGAATTTTCGGACACAGTTTTGTTAGAGAATCTTGATAAACGCCGAATTCTCTTCTTTTACGCCAACTGGTGCCCAACCTGCAAAGCAGCCGAGCAGGATATTCAAGCAAACATGCATCAATTGCCGACTGATGTGGTTGTTATTCGAGTCAACTATAACGATACGGACACAGACGATAGTGAAAAGGAGCTAGCCAGGAACTATGCAATTACGTATCAACACACTTTTGTCTATATTGATGCTCAAAACAACGCAATAAAGACATGGAATGGTGGGCAAATCAAGGAAATAATCGCGAATATTAACTAAGAGGAAATAGCATGTTATTACTCATCGCTTTTGCGTTTATAGCCGGTATCGTGACTGTTCTATCGCCCTGTATTTTGCCGCTTTTGCCAATTATTTTATCTTCAAGTGATGCATCAGGAAAACAAAAGCCAGTTGGTGTGGTGATTGGATTTGTTGCTAGCTTTACCTTTTTCACGCTCTTTTTATCAGCTATAGTTCGGTTAAGTGGTATTCCCTCAGAATCACTACGTATTTTTTCGATTCTGGTATTGTCAGCCTTTGGAGCAAGTTTGCTAGTTCCTCAAATACAAACGAAGATGGAAATTGTTTTCGGCAGACTGGCCAATTTGATGCCATCTGGTACAGACAGAAGCGGCTTTTGGGGAGGATTGGTGATTGGATTTTCTCTAGGTTTACTGTGGACTCCTTGCGTTGGCCCCATTCTGGCATCGGTGATTAGTTTAGCGATTACAGGGGCTGTTACCGTACAAGCGTTTTTATTGACTCTCGCATATGCCGCTGGCACAGTCATCCCCATGTTTGCGATCATGCTGGCAGGGTCAAAAGCTTTGCAGAAGGTGCCTTGGTTAGTTAGAAATACAAGCCGAATTCAAAAAGTATTTGGAATGCTCATGATCCTAACTGCTCTTGGAATCTATTTCAATGTCGACCGACGATTCCAAACCTATATTTTGGAAACGTTTCCTAATTATGGAATTGGTCTAACCCAATTCGAAGACAATGAGCTCGTAAAAAATCAACTCGATCAGCTGCACAATGAGGCTTCAAAAAATACGAGCCAATCTAATTCATCTTCTAAATCAATCGATTCGCCATCAGAGTTGGCGCCAGAGATAATTCCTGGAGGCAATTGGTTCAACTCAGAGCCACTCAAACTTCAAGAGCTTCGGGGCAAGGTAGTGTTAATCGATTTTTGGACGTATTCTTGCATTAACTGTCAGAGAACTTTGCCATATTTGCGAACCTGGTGGGAAAAATATGAGCAAGATGGATTGGTGATTATTGGTGTTCATTCTCCAGAGTTTGAATTTGAAAAAAATCCAGACAATGTAGCTCAAGCAATTGAAGATTTTGAACTTTCATATCCAATCGTCCAAGACAATGATTTTGCAACCTGGAAAGCATATAAGAACCGTTATTGGCCAGCCAAGTATTTGCTGGATAAACAGGGGGTTATTCGATATACCCATTTTGGTGAGGGCAAATACGACGAAACTGAGCAGAAAATTCAAGAGCTGTTGAGTGAGTCCGGCGAGGCATTTACACCAAAATCAATTAATAACCCAACATATAAATCGTTCGCTAGAACTCCTGAGCTATACCTGGGTTATGACCGCATCGAATATTTATCGTCGCCAGAAAATATTGTCAAAGATCAATCGATGGATTTCAGTTCGCCAAACGAGTTGCCTGAAAACTCGTTTGCACTGGAGGGAAGTTGGCAAATAACACCGGAATTCGCCTCGCCTTCTAGCTCAGGATCCGCCCTGAAACTGCACTTTGAAGCCCAAAACGCATTTCTTGTGGCTCGACCCAAGCAGAAAACAGCCAAACTTAGGGTGACTATTAATGGGGAAGTTAAAAATAGCGCGATTGATGTGGTTAATGGCGTGGTAAGTATTGACGCAGATAGACTCTATCACCTTATTTCACTCGAAAAACCTGGAAAACATACGGTTACTCTTGAGCTTATTGAGGGTGAGGTAGAGTTGTACGCATTTACCTTTGGATAGAGTAGATGCGATATAATCACGCAAGGCAAGTATGCATATCGATAAATTAGCGTTCATTTTCATTCAAAACCGTCAGATCTTGATGACGTTAAGCAAAGGTAAGGACACCTATTACATTCCTGGTGGCAAACGCGAGCAAGGTGAAACTGATGAAGAAGCTTTGATGAGGGAAGTTAAAGAAGAGCTAACCGTCGACTTGATTCCAGAAACGATCGCTCACTATGGCACGTTTGAAGCCCAAGCTCATGGAAAAGCGGAAGGGATAATAGTTCGCATGACTTGTTATCAGGCTGATTTTGTAGGCACGCTTCAGCCAAGTGCTGAAATTGAATCAATTGACTATTACACTTTTGCGCAACGAGACAGTGTGGGTCCTGTTGATCAGCTGATATTCGATGACTTAAAGCGCAAAGACTTGATAGATTAAGCCGCTCAACATGTCCAAAAATTTGCTAATCTTGACCGCTTAAGGTATACTTTCAACCTGTTAACCACGGAAAAGAAGGCACTGTTAGTCTCATATAGACTTCCAAAGTCTATAGCAGGTGAGAAAAACTCTTCCTACATTAGATAAGCGTTTTCACTACTCAAGTTTCTTTTTTTCTATATACACCTCAGACCTCTCAAAAAAATTTGAGAAATTGAGTAGGAGTTTATTATGTCGTATACGACAAGACGAGTATCACGCCCCACGAATCGTGCCGGCTATTATGGAAATTTTAGACGCGGACCCAAAAAGGTATCCAGTTTTGACCCGTCATTACTGGTAAGGCAAGCAACTGACACAGTCATTGAGGTGTTTGTGCCCAAGCTTTCTTTTGGCGATTTTCCGCTTCACCCCAAAATTCACGCTAATATCGAAGCGAAAGGCTATTTGCAGCCAACTGACATTCAGGAAAGAATTATTCCTGAAGTGCTTCAGGGCAAAGATGTTGTGGGAATTGCCAACACGGGCACGGGGAAAACCGCAGCTTTTTTGATTCCTTTAATCAATAAACTCATGGCAAATCCCAATGAGCGTGTTTTGATTGTGGCCCCAACCCGAGAGCTAGCGGAACAAATCAATGATGAATTCCGTCAACTTTCTCGATATTTGAATATGTTTTCGTGCGTGTGTATCGGTGGCATGGGTATGATGCCTCAAATGCGGTCGCTTTCCCGTTCGCCTCAGTTTGTAATCGGCACACCTGGACGTCTCATTGATTTAGAACGACGAAATGTGCTGCAATTTATGCGCTTTTCAACCATTGTGCTTGACGAAGTCGATCAAATGCTGGATATGGGTTTTATCCATGATATCTCCCACATCGTCTCGGCATTGCCTGCTAAGCGACACACGTTGTTTTTCTCAGCTACACTGCCCGCTAAAGCACAGGAAGTCATGCGTAAGTTTTTGACCAATCCGGTGGTTATTTCAGTTAAAAAACAAGATACGGCGGCATTGGTAAATCAAGATGTAGTGAAATTAAATGGTCGGATTAAAATAGACGTACTTCATGAATTACTGCTTTTAGAAGACTTTTCCAAAGTTTTAGTTTTTGTGCGAACTAAACATAGCACTGATCGCATTGCTCGAAATTTGCAGGATCGTGGACTCTCGGTAGCCGCTATTCATGGCAATAAAAATCAGAGTCAACGTCGTAAAGCACTTGATATGTTTAAGTCAGAGCGAGTGAGGGTGTTGTTGGCTACTGATGTTGCCTCAAGAGGTTTGGATATCAGTGACGTGACTCATGTAATTAACTACGATCTACCCGAAACCTATGAAGATTACATTCACCGCATTGGTCGCACCGGCAGAGCCAATAAGCAAGGCATTGCTTTAACACTGGTTGATTAAAGGGAATATTGTTCAAGCTTTTGGCTTGGCGACTCGATTGCGCTGGCTTCTGGCCAAGGCTTCTTTGCGATCGTTTTCTCGTTGCAAACTTGCCTGTGTTCGATCGAGAGAGGCTTGCTTTAAGTCAGCTAATTTTCCGTCAACAATTTCTTGGCAGGTTGGATCAGCACACACATACAATGAGTGAGTCACTTTAGATGTTTGTCCGTACACTTCGATGTCTTCGGTCCATGTTTTTGCGAGTTTTCGGGGTTTACCGCAGCGAGTGCATTTTGTGCCTGAGTTCATGTGTCCACGTACTTTCAAGAATAAATATCTCAACTATTTGTGCCTTAAGTATAACACGTCTTATTGAGAAGTGCGGTTAATCAAACCATTATGACAGCTATTGCATAGCAATGGTGGTCAATGAGCACGTAAGCAAGCATGGACAAAATGGGCATACTCGGTAAAATCTTTTGGCATGCAAAAAAAGTATCTCATTTTGATTATCTTTCTCTTTGTTGGTTCCTTGGCATTATATGTTTTGACTTTGCGACAAAAGACAATTCCTGAAAAAATTTCTGGCTTGCTTAAGCCTGAAACCAGTTTGTCTCAAGCACCACGCATACTTTCACCCACGCCATTTCCGTTTCAGGAATACACGATTCCCTTTTTGCGTGAGCGAGACTATGCGAGTGAAGTTGAGGAATTACGCCCCCTAAGCACCAACAATGGCTATATTTCTTATCTCACGAGCTATGATTCTGATCGTTTGCAAATCAACGCGCTACTCACTAAACCAACAAGTGCAACAAGTGATCAAAAAGCTCCAGCAATTGTGTTTATCCACGGTTACATTCCTCCGACACTGTATAAAACTCAAGAGAGATATCAAGCTTACGTCGACTATTTTGCACGACGAGGTTTTGTGGTGTTTAAAATAGACCTGAGAGGTCATGGAGAATCAGAAGGAGAGGCGAGTGGAGCCTATTATTCCAGCGATTATGTTGTCGACACGCTTAATGCCTACGCAGCTTTAGCATCGCTTGATTTTGTAGATGAGAGTCGCATTGGATTGTGGGGGCATAGCATGGCCGGCAATGTGGTGTTGCGCTCAATTGCAGCCAAGCGTGATATTCCCGCGGCTGTCATTTTTGCTGGTGCAGTCTACACCTATCAAGATATGCGTGATTTTGGCATTGATGACAACTCCTACCGGCCGCCATCAAACGACACTAATCGCCAGCGGTTGCGCCAGCAATTATTTGATACCTATGGTCAATTCGATGCGGGTAGCTTCTTTTGGCAACAAGTGGCACCGGTAAATTATTTGAGTGATGTAGCAACCGCTTTGCAAGTCCATCATCCCATAGATGATGCAGTGGTGAGTGTTGAGTATGCGAGAAATTTGGGTAGAGTGCTTGATTCTACACCACTCAAGCATGAGATAATCGAATATCCTAGCGGTGACCACAACTTTACTGGCTCAACTTTTTCTCAGGCGATGCAAAAGAGTGTGGAGTTTTTTGAGCAAAATTTATAATTTTATAACTCTCTGCTCCATGTATCATATCCTCGAGTTCCATCCAATTCATCAATATTTGGCGTGAAACCATTTCGAGCTAAGAAATTTTGCGAAGAAAAATTATCTTTGACCACATAACCATATGCTTCTCGAGCGCCCAACTCTTTTAATTTTGGAACCATTAGACTAAAAGCCATATCCGCCGCGCCTCGAAGAGGAATGTCTGGATCTTTTAAGATACCAATTTCTGCACTTCTGCCTTCAATAGCTGCATCGCAAATTGCAGCGGTTATGCCCCGCTCATCTTTTACACATGCCCTAATTGGACCTAATGAAGTTGCTTCCACTCTGGGCGTAAGAAATCTTAATCGAATTGCCTCTGGGTGATTTTCTGAAATCCTATTTAAAAATTCCGTGCAGCCTTGGCAATCTGGTGGGCATTCATGCGGGTGACCGAATAGTTTTTGTCTAGCTTCTTGAAGAAATCTCATGCCTGGGATTGTGACAGGCGTTACCTGCAACGCGCAGTGAGATAGATCACAAATGGTCTTAGTGGGTCAATCGCAGGAGCACATACATAAAGCAAATCGCCCCCACAAACGGTACCACCGCGATTGCTACATTTTTATGTCCCGTTGAGTGATGAATTTCAGGAATAAGATCTGAAGCGGCAATATATAAAAAGATGCCGGCGGCCACAGCTAATAAATAAGACAGTGCTGTTTCAAACATGTTGCCAAACCATAAGCCGATGAATACTCCGGGAACGGTGAGTAAGGATTGATAAATATTGAGGATTAGAATTCGTTTTTTATTCCATCCAAGTTTCAAAAAAACTACCGCGTCGCCAACTTCTTGTGGAATTTCGTGCGTGGCAATCGCAAGTGCAGTTGGAAGCGCAAGGGCGGGGTTAGTTAGATAGGCAAGTGAGAGCACAATGCCATCGATAAAATTATGAATGCTATCGCCGATAATCATTAATAGTGGCAACGATTCAGTGTGATCGGCATGGTCATGTTTGGATGAAGCAACCACAAAGCGCATACTCAAGCGTTCTAGAACAAAAAAGCTCGCAAATCCTGCTAGAACAAACATGAAAATGGAGTGTGGCTCAGTCACCGCTTCAACCGCTTCAGGAAGCATTTCAAAAAAAACGGTCGATAAAAATGTTCCAGCCGCGAATGAAAGTAACCCGGTTAACAGTTTAGGAGAGAATGAGCGGCGCCATAAGAGAAGTGCTGCTCCACTGAGCGAAATCAATCCTGCAATAAGTGAATAAAACACTAAGCTAATCATATGGGTTAGTATATCCAGATTGGGTTGTTAATACAATTATGTTTAAAATGCAAAACAATTAGATTCGAATGCACTGATATAATCGGTCAGAGATGACTTCACTTACGCAGTTCAACATTCCTTTTGCTGATAATTTTGCTATTAAAGGTGAATATGAAGGTAATGAAAACGCAAAACGGCTGGTAATTTTTTCACATGGGTTTGGCGTGAAGCGTGATTCATGGGGCATGTTTAACGAAATTGGTGACACAATCAAAGATCGCTCGATTGTGGTCCGGTTTGACTATAACCGTATTAGCATCGATGAAAACGCAACGTATGTGCTGCCGTGCTCAATGCAGTCACGCATGCTTAGTCAAGTTATCGAAAAATTTACCGTGCTTTTTTCACCCGAGAACACCTCTCTCATTGCTCATTCCATGGGATGCGTAGTTGTTGGGTTGCTACAGCCAAAAAATATTCAAAAGACTGTATTGCTGGCACCCCCTACAACTTCACCATATAAACGTCTGATTGATTATTTTTCCAAGCGTCCGGGTTCTCGTATTGATGAAAACAAAGAAAGTGTTATTGAGCGCTCTGATGGTAGTTGGACCTATATTCCTCCAGAGTTTTGGTCGGAGATAAAGACTATCAAACCTCAAGAACTGTATAACGATCTTTTTGCTCAAACAAAATTGTTCGCGATTCGACCGTTGCAAGATCAAGTAATTATCGATGAAGACTATAGTGGATTGCAGCAGTTACTGAAAGGAAACTATACGGAAATCGATGGCAGTCATGATTTTCATCCACCACATCGTCTAAAATTGCTTGATACAATTGAGAAAATTATATGAAAATTTTTCTCTCCTCAGAAGGCAAGCATCCCAAAACGATTGAAAAACTCAAAACATTTGTCGATGGCAAATTATCGGATAAAAAAGTTGCCTATGTGGTTACCGCTGCAAATGGCGAGTTCTATGGAGCTTGGAAAGCGAGCGAATCAATTCAAGTGATTAAGCCACTTTTTCCAAAATTCACCATTGTTGAGTTGGAAGACTTCCAGCAGCGTGATGTGCTTCAAACAATTAAATCAGCAGATATTCTGTGGATTGCCGGAGGCTTCACCGGTTATCTGCTTTATTGGATGCGTCGGTGTGGTCTTGCACAAAAATTGCCAAATCTCTTAGATAAAGGACTTGTTTATGTCGGTTCAAGTGCTGGCAGCATGGCATGTTCCCACACACAAAGTGCATCAGATTGGTATCTACGCGAACCTGAACCGGGCGCGGAGTTGATTCCTGGCTTAGGATTGATCGATTTTGAAATTTATCCCCATTATCAGGAAGAATTCTTGCCAGAGATAGAAAAGCATTGGCACAAGGGGAGACTTGCTCTTCTCAAAGATGGAGAAGTAATAACGAAAGTTAATGACACAATTACCTGGTTAGGGGAAGAGCGGTGGTTAGAAATCTGAGCAAATCGGTTATGGGTATTATTTTATGAACATTTTAAATATTTACGAGCAATACGACATTCCTGAGAATTTGCAATTGCATATGCTTCGAGTGGCTGCAGTTGGCAAAATTATTTGCGACAATAGCACTTCTCAAGTAATTGATGCTGACCTCATCATCAAAACGCTCCTCCTTCATGACATGGGAAACATCATTAAATTTAACTTCAAAAATACTTCGATGTTTGCACCTGAAGATAGTGAAAAGGTTGAGTCATATAAAGTCACTCAAGAAAATTTTATTCGAAAATATGGCAATGACGCAGACAAAGCCACACTTCAAATAGTTAAAGAAATTTCATCAGACGATCAAATCGCTCAATTATGTGAAAACAGCCATGGCGAGGCAATGCATAAGTATAACGATGGAGATTTCTGGCACGAGAAAATTTGCTATTACTCCGACATGCGCATTGGACTCCATGGCATCCTTTCCGTTGATCAGCGATTTGAAGACCTCAAAAAAAGATATCCTCATGAGAAAAATGAATTAGAGCGTTATCATCAAGAGTGTAAAATCATCGAGCAACAAATCCAAAAAATGTGCGCGTTGGACTTAGAATCGATTAACGATGAATTGATCGAAAAACAATTCGATGCTTTAGATTTAATAAATATAAACTAATTATTAGTGGAGCATGCAAATATGTTTCAAAAAATTTCTACCATTCTCATTTGGTCCGAGGATTTTCGAAAGCTTGCGAATTGGTACCAAACAAACTTTGAACTCAAAGTGGTAGAAGAATTGGATCACCCCCAAGACACTGGAGTTTTATTTGCATTTCCGCAAGGCGACACTTGGCTTTGGATCGGTCAGCATTCGCAAGTCCATGGTAAAAATTCTGATCTTCACCGCCATATGTTCAACATCAATGTTGACTCCGTCACTCAAGCCTACGAACTATTACTTTCAAAAGGTGTGAAATTCTTGGCCACTCCATTCAAAGCACCGACGTTCGATAAATATTTCGCTACGATGTATGATCTGGATGGAAACCTGATACAAATCATAGGCAACAAGTAATACTTGTATATGGAGGAAAAAATGAGCGAACAATCAAGAAAAGTAGTCCTGATTACGGGGGGCACCGATGGCTTGGGCAAAGCAATTGCCAAAACACTATCGCCGAATCATAGCGTCATTATTTCGTCCGCAAATGCTCAAAAGGTAGATGCAGTTGCCCATGAATTGGGAGTGGAATCGGTTGTTGCCGATGTTCGCGAATTTTCTTCAATTCAGCAGGCAGTCAATCAGGTTATCGAAAACCACAAGCATATTGATGTGCTTATAAATTGCGCAGGATTGTGGATTGAGGGAGAGCTTGAATCAAATGATCCAGAATATATGCGTGAAGTGTTGGAAGTAAATCTTTTAGGCATAATGTATGCAACCAAGGCCGTAGTGTCTATTATGAAACAACAACATTTCGGCTTGATAATCAATGTGAGCTCGCAAGCGGGATTAAGTCATAAACCAGAGCGCAGTGTGTATTACGCCTCGAAGTGGGGTGTGACGGGGTTCACCAAATCTTTGGCAGATGATCTGAAGCAACATGGCATTGCCGTGACTGGACTATTCCCGGGCAAAATGAATACCAAATTGTTTGAGCGGGCTGGAAACCCTAAGCAAATGGAGAATGCAATCGAAACTGAAGAGGTAGCCAGATTAGTGGCATTTTTGTTGGATACGCCGGTTAACGTCGTTTATCCAGATATTGGGGTTCGACATATTTCAGAATAAGTATTATTTGGAAATACTGTTCGAGGCCAATCGGCCGAGAACTTGTGCAATCACAAACAAAATAACATCATATGAACCCAAACCCACGCGCAATACGAATTCTTTGCTATGGCGATTCAAACACTTGGGGCAGAAGTGGCAAAAGTGTCACCCGCTATCCCTCAAACATTCGCTGGGCTGGTTTATTGCAAGAAAAACTGGGCGAGACTCACGAAATAATCGAAGAGGGATTGCGTGGGCGCACCACGGACTTTGAAGATGATGATCCGGAGTTTCCGGGTCGAAATGGTTTGGAGTATTTGCGCCCGTGTCTTGAAACCCATAGCCCTCTGGACGTGGTTATCCTCTGGCTGGGCACCAACGACCTGAAGTCGAGATTCAACCGTACGCCAGTTGAAGTGGGTGCAGGTCTAAAGAAAAATATCGAACTCATTCAAGCAATTGCCAAAGACGCTCAAGGAAATCAATCACAGATTTTGCTTATTGGTCCGCCTTTGGTTATTGAAACTAACCTAGGTTCGGGCACGCAATTTGCGGGTGCAGAAAAAAAATCCAGGCAATTAGCAACAGTGTATGAGCAGATTGCTAGAGAATTTCAGTGTGACTTTTTGGATCTTGCTTCTATTGTTCAGCCAGGAGAATTTGATGGCGTGCATTTGGAGCCCGAATCACATCCAATCGTGGCTGATCGAATGTATGAATTCATAAAAGAAATACTTCGATAATGCAAAGCTGAGAAATTGTGAAAAAAAGTGTAGCAAGATTCCTCAAATTACCTCGAAATATCAAATCCTTTGCGATGCTTTTTTCTCTATCTCGGTTCTTGTGGTATTTCAATTTCTTTTGGCTCATACAGAATATCTACTTCATAGAAAAAGGCATGTCGTTCACTCAAGTTTCACTGCTTTTGGGTGCCTGGTCATTAGGAATACTCATCCTCGAAATCCCTAGTGGAATAGCTGCGGATCTATGGGGACGAAGAAACACGCTTTTAATTAGTAAATGTGCTTTTTTGGGAGGACTCATTTTTTTCATCGCTTTTCCCAGCTTTTGGGGGTTTATGGCAGGAATGATGATGTGGGCTATTAATGAGTCATTCATGTCTGGTGCTGAGGAGGCATTGGTGTATGATTTCTTGAAAGAAAACGGAGCAGAAACTAATTTCTCAATCCTGCTCACTATCGGTGCCGTATCGCGAGAAATTGGATTGGGACTCGGAGTATTGCTTGCAGGATTTTTAACTCAGATATCTGTAGAATCCAATCTCATCGGTTCATTAGTAATTGGGTTCTTAGGAATTATTCCAATACTATTTATGCGAGAGCCGGCACATTTGACCCAAAGCAATGAGCTCAAATTCGCAAGTATTTTCAAAGAGGCTTTACATCAAATTGTTAAATCAATTTCGCTCAAAAGAATATTGCTTTATAGCATCACCACGATGCTTGTCTATAAAGTTATTACCGAGTATTTCACCGTGTCACTGAATCAGTTAAATATTTCTTTTCAGCTAATTGGCATATTGGCATTTTTAGAAATGCTCTTTTTTGCACTTGGTGGGTTACTTGTTCATCGAATAAAACATATCTCTAACAGTACTATTTACATCGCCTTAACCTTAATGTCTGTTGGATTATTATCGCTGATTAGTATCGGCTCGATTACATCTGTGATAATTGGCTTCATGCTGCTACGGACAGTCAAAGCTATTGGAGAAATCGTTATGCAAAGTGATTGGCAAGCAAGAATAACAAGCGAGAGTCGAGCAACTGCCACCTCATTTATTTCATTTTGCAGTAATTTTGTGTATGTCCTCGTTGCATTTTTGTTTGGGAAATCAGCCGATTCATTTGGGTTATTTCCAAGCTTTTTAATAATGGCATTGTTAACGATCGTTTTCATTCCAGCGAATTTCTTACTCGCTAAATTACACAATAAGGAGTAGCAATGATTAAGCAAATTCTATTATTTAAATTCAAAAATACTTCAGAGTCTAAACAAATAAATGCATTCTTTTCTGCATGGAAACAATTTGAAGCAACTGAGGGAATTCAATCAATTGAATTTGGGAAAAATATTAGCACGGAAGGTGATGATAAAGGATATACGTATGGAGCAGTAGTGACTTTTGATTCAGAAATTTCCCGAGATGCTTTTTTAGTGAGTGCTGCTCATATTGAGCTATGCAATTCATACCTTTACCCAATATTGGAAGATATTATTATTGTTGATTTTTTGGTGTAAATAAAATGCCTCACATTCGTTGTCCGTGGGTCGGAGATGATCCCCAAATGATTGCTTATCACGATTTGGAGTGGGGCGTGCCTGTTCATAATGATAAAGCGCTTTTTGCCAAACTCATGCTTGATTGTATGCAAGCGGGATTATCGTGGTCAACCATTCTCAAAAAACGCGATAACTATTTTGCTTTGTTTGATAATCTCGATCCTGAAGTGGTGCAGCACTACGATGCTGCCAAAATTGAATCATTGCTCCAGAATCCAGGCATTATTCGCAATCGATTGAAAGTGAATGCAATTGTCAAAAACGCTCGAGTCTTTCTAGAAATTCAAAAAAATGAACCATCGTTTTCTCACTACTTGTGGAGTTTTGTTGACCATAAAACCATTGTTCACTCAATTAAAGTGCTGGGGGATTATCCAGCAACTAGCAGCGAGTCAGATGCAATGAGTAATTCATTGAAAGAGCGTGGCATGACCTTTGTTGGTCCAACGATTTGCTATGCGTTTATGCAAGCCGTGGGTATGATTAATGACCATACAACTGACTGTTTTCGACGCGAGCAATGCTTCTTAATCCCCAAATTTCATTTATTGTCAGTGACTGCAAGCACACCGCTGACGTTGCTCAATCGCTACACTGCATAGGCGAATCTTTAATCACCTCTTGAAAAGGATTTCAATGTCAGTTGCTGCATTGTCACTACTTGCGCTTTTTGTGGTTATTGTTGCCAGTTGCATACTGCCAAAATTAAATCCTGGAATTTTGGCTCTCATTGCGGCACTGCTCATTGGACAACAGTTTGGAAGCCTTTCCATAAAAGCAGTCTTGAATAGTTTCCCTAGTGACTTGTTCGTATTGCTTTTGGTCGTCTGTTTGGTGTTTGGCATGGCTCAAGCCAATGGCACCTTGGAGCTATTGACGCAAAAACTGGTACAACTGATTCATGGGAGAATGTTGTTGTTGCCTATATTATTCTTTTTGGCCAGTTTCCTTTTGTCTGCCATTGGCCCTGGAAATATTGCCGCCGTGGCACTATTGGCTTCAGTTGCCATGAGTATGGCAGCCAACTATCGTTTGTCGTTTTTACTGATGGCAATCATGATTTGCACCGGGGCTAATGCTGGTGCACTTTCGCCACTGGCACCCACGGGCATCGTGGCATCGGGGTTAATGCAAGCTATCGGATTAACCGAAGTCTCCTTAAGTTGGGTGGTGTTTGTGAGTGCCGCTTTGTTGCAGGCAATTACTGCTGGAGTGGCGTATGCAATCTTTTTGATTCGTCGCTCACGTAGAAAATCGAGCGTCCCGACTGAAACGGTTTCTATGCATGCTGCTCCCATCAAGGCAACTAAAGTTCACTATCTCACCCTTCTTATTATCGGTGCAATGATTCTAGCCGTGACCGCGCTCGAAGTTCCTTTAGTGTTGGCAGCACTTATTGCGTCGGTGGTCATGGTTATAGCTCAACTAGGTGATACAGAAGAAGTGCTCAAAGAAATTCCGTGGTCAACGATGCTCATGGTGTGTGGCATTGCCGTACTTATTGGTTTGATGGAAAAAACGGGGGGGTTAGATTTGGCGACCACGATTATTGCTACCGTCACCAAGCCTCATTTTATTAACGCTGCTCTGGCGGGAATCACTGGATTAATTTCTGCGTTCAGCTCATCATCGGGTGTGGTTATGCCAGCATTTATTCCACTGATTCCAGGCTTAGCTGCCAAGATGGGGATAATGGAGCTCGTAGACATGGTCATCGCGGTATCAGTGGGTTCGCATATGGTGGATGTCAGTCCGCTGTCCACGCTGGGCGCTTTGGCTTTGGCTGCTATTCCGATTCAAGCGCAGCGCAAGAGAGTATTCAAAGGACTGCTTGTGTGGGGCATGAGCATGGCGTTTGTGGGTGCAGGGATCGCCTATGTTTTTTTGGATTTAGCTTGATTTTATCGCGAGAGTTTGCAAAGGCACTGTTATTTCGCTAGCGCGTAGGGGTATTTGATTCTTGCTTTCCAACACTCGTCTAATTGTCTCAAATGGTGTCAATGGGTTGAGCCACTCTGATTCCTGATCTTGGTTTAGGATAAGCGGCATTCGGTCATGAATAGGAGCCACTACAGCATCGGCACTTCGGGTGAGAATAGAATAGGTCGAGAGGAGCTCTCCTGTTGGATTTTCCCACATATCCCAAATACCAGCAAACGCCATGAGCTCATTTTTTTCAAGGCTAAAATAATATGGTTTCTTTTTTTGAGTTTGTTTTTGCCATTCATAAAATCCATTGGCTGGAATTAGGCAGCGATTCGTGGCGATGGGTTTTCGAAATGCTGGTTTTTCGGCCACCGTCTCGGCTCGAGCATTGATCAAGCGATAGCCAATTTTTGCATCTTGTGCCCAGTGAGGAACTAGCCCCCAACGCATTGGTTGGATTATCCGTTTAGTATCTTTTTCAATTACTACGGGTTGATCAGTTCCGGGAGTAATATTAAGCGATGCTTGAAATTCAGCAGAGTCTTCCTCAATACCAAACCGTCGACGCACACTTTTTATATCAACCAAGGTATAGCGACCACACATGAAGGTATTGTAGCAAAAGAAAATACTTCTCAATTTGTCAGGAAAATACTGTTTGACTTTGGTATATCTTCGGGTATAGGATGCGATTGATATTCGCTTTATATTCGGTTTTTTACAGATGATTCAAACACTCGACGCTCCCATTTCAGTAACGCTTCATTTCGATCACCGTTTGCGCCGGGTGAGCCCAGTGCTACTATCTTGGGAAGGCAGGGATTATCCGATTGTGTCCGTTGGTTATCACCACCAATTTTATCAAGGAAAAATTCTTATCCATGTGTTCTCGGTGACGACAAAAACACTTTTTTTCCGCTTAGTGTTAAATACACAAACGCTTCATTGGCGAGCAGAACAGGTGAGCGATGGTGAAGTCAATTAGCTTGCCGTTTAATCCCAAGCCTTCGACGTATTTACATCTCGATCTTAATTCTTGTTTTGCCACGATTGAGCAACAGGCTAACCCGCTGCTGCGCGGCAAACCGGTGGCGGTGGCCGCATATACAACACCTTCTGGGTGTATTGTGGCGCCTTCGATCGAAGCCAAACGGTTGGGGGTGGCGGTTGGCATGCGAGTGAAAGATGGTCGTATGTTGTGCCCGGCTTTACGGGTGTTGCCCCCTGATCCATGGAAATACAGAAGTGTCCATTTGGCCCTAAAAAAAATTTTAGAAACATACACCAACGATATTACCCCGAAATCAATCGATGAATTTGTGCTCAAGCTTGAGGGTTATCCCGCTTTTTATCGCGGCATGCATGTGGTTGCTCAAGAAATAAAAACGCGCATTAAACAAGAAGTGGGGGAGTGGCTAACGGTTTCGGTGGGTATAGCGCCCAATCGATTTTTGGCTAAAACCGCAGCCTCTCTGCATAAGCCCGATGGCTTGGACGAGATTGCGCTGCACAATGTCGAAGCGGTATACAAAAGCTTAGAGTTAACTGATTTGTGCGGCATCAAAATGCGCAATGCTATCAGGTTGCAAAAAATGGGCATTCACTCAGTTATGGATTTTTATACTGCGAGCTCAAAAACATTGAGAGGTGCCTTCGCATCAATTGTGGGGTATTACTGGTATCTTCGTCTGAAAGGTTGGGAAATTGATGATGTTGAATTTGGCCGTCGTAGTTTTGGGAATTCCTATTCTCTGCCTAAAGCGCTGAGCACAGATAGAGAATTGTCTCCACTGCTTATGAAATTAACCCAAAAAACGTCACAACGTTTGCGCAAGCGAGGGTATGCTTGTCAAGGAGTCCATTTGAGTATTTTGTTTCGTGATGGCACGCATTGGCACAAAGGGAGCAAGTCTCAAGAAGTTTTATTTGCCACCAATGATATTTATCGACATATTTTTTCACTGTTTTCTCGCTGTCCCTACCGGAAAAGTGTTGCCAACATTGCAATTTCTTGTTTTAATCTCAAGCAATTAAAAACACTCCAATTGGACATTTTTAATCAAACGGTTAAAAAAGAATCATTGACCAAAGCCATCGATAGCATCAATGAAAAATGGGGTGACTACGTGCTAACACCGGCTCGAATGCTGGGGACTAAAGATAATGTGCCTGATAGAATTGCTTTTGGTGGGGTCAAAGAGCTCGAAGAGATTGTTTTGGCAAGTTAGATATAAAGTTCAAGTTGCGCTTTCCTTGTGTCTCGTGAGTAGCTTTGGTACACTTCCCTCTGAATTAAACGGGTAAACATATATGCTTGAACTCGAATCGGTGCACGTTTCAGTTGAAGAAAAAGCAATTGTCAAAAACTTGAATCTAATTATCCAGCCGGGAGAAACCCATGTAATCATGGGTCCTAATGGCTCGGGCAAATCAACGCTTGCCTATGCGCTGGCAGGGCATCCGCACTACACCTTAACAAACGGTGAAGTGACGCTTGACGGCCACAAACTTACCGAAGCATCTCCAGATGAGCGCGCTAAAGCTGGTTTGTTTTTGGCGTTTCAATATCCAGTCGCGGTCGATGGAGTAAGTGTGTTGCAATTTTTGAAGACCTCATTTGAAAGTATTCATGGGCCAATTGCTGACCACAAAAAATTGGGATCATTGATTGCATTTAGAGATCATGTTCTAGGTCTAGCTAAACAACTTGGGCTTCCAGCCGAAATGCTTAATCGCTCTATCAATAGTGGCTTTAGTGGCGGAGAAAAAAAGCGAGTTGAAATATTGCAATTACTAGTTTTGAAACCAAAATATTCCATCCTCGATGAAACTGATTCAGGACTGGATATTGATTCCATTAAGCTTGCCGCAATGGGCGTGAAACAAGCGATA
Organism: uncultured Pseudomonadales bacterium; assembly: GCA_964441155.1. Taxonomy (GTDB): domain Bacteria; phylum Patescibacteriota; class Microgenomatia; order UBA1400; family RBG-16-45-19; genus CAYYKL01. The sequence continues at coordinate 74,978 of CAYYKL010000002.1, read as the reverse complement.
AAAGAATTCAATATGGGGTGTTTGGTGATCACGCATTATCAGCGGATTCTTAAATACTTGAAACCAGATTTTGTGCATGTGATGGTGGCTGGAAAAATAGTTGAATCAGGTAATGTCGAACTAGTAAAAAAATTAGAGAAAGAAGGATATAAACAGTGGATAAACACAAGCGGATAGTGGCAAGCCAATAGTGATTAGTGAAAGGAGCATTATGATACGCATCCCTCATCAATTAACTGAAAACGTAAAATTATTACATAAAATCGTTATCAATAACGGAGATAGAATTCTATTGCTTAAGCGATCGCAAGAAGCAACATCGCGCCCTGGTTGCTGGGATTTGCCCGGAGGAAACTCTGAGTGGCCACAAACAACCAATTCAGGATTCAATCTCCATGCTCACGATGTAGTTCGAGAAATTAAAGAAGAAACTTCAATCGACGTTGATACCGATTTAATTAATCAAAGTAATTTGACTTACTTTTCAACATACTTTGACGCCAATAAACAAATTTACACGGTAATTTGTGGTTGGAAAATAATACTCAATGATCAACCGGCAGTTGGCTTAAGCAATGAACACGCTGAATATATTTGGGCAGATATCACACATATAGATTCGTTTGATTTCGGCGGTGCTAAGGGGGAGTTTATTAAGGATATAATCCAAAAGGGTTCAGTGTTTAGCGACTAGCGAATAGCGAATAGTGAGAAAACATGAAATCGTATAAAGAACTAATAGTTTGGCAACGAAGCATAGATCTTGTTACTCTCATTTACCAAGAAACATTAAAGTTTCCCAAAGAAGAGTTGTATGTATTAGTTTCTCAAATGCGGAGATCTGTAATTTCTATTCCCTCAAATATTTCTGAAGGCTATGCTCGTCGAACAACTAAAGAGTATATCAATTTTATCCAAATAGCTTTTGGTTCAGCTGCTGAGCTTGAAACCCAGCTTATAATAGCCAACAGGCTTGGATATCTCTCAGATAAGAAGCATTTGGAAATTGATAGTAAATTGGGAGAAATATTAAAAATGCTTAATGTATTGTTAGTTAAGTTAAAAACAAAAACTAGTCGCTAAACTCTAGCCACTAACCACTTATATGTCCCGTTTTGCACCCATCAACGTCGATAAAACGAAACAAGATGTTCAGCCAGAATCTTATGAACATGGGTATAACACGGGTGTCGATTCATATGCGCACGTGAGCAAGCCAGGACTATCAGTAGAAACAGTTCAAGAAATTACCCATCACAAAAGTGAACCAGTATGGATGCTTGAGAAACGTTTAGAAGGATTTCAACTATTTGAAGCGAAACCAATTCCGCAATGGGGTGGAGCCCTAAACGAAATAAATTACGACGCTATTCACTACTACCTCAAGCCAACTGATTCGTTGGTGAGCACCTGGGAAGAAGTGCCCCAGGAAATCAAAGACACGTTTGACCGCATTGGTGTGCCGCAAGCAGAGCGGGGAGCATTAGCGGGCGTAAAAGCACAATACGATAGTGAAGTGGTTTATGGTTCACTTAAAAGCTACCTTTCTGACAAGGGTGTTATTTTTTTGTCCATGGATGAAGCGCTTAAAAAACATCCTGATTTAGTTCGTGAATACTTCGGGACTGTCATCCCCGCAGGGGATAATAAATTTTCTGCCCTCAATACAGCAGTTTGGAGCGGTGGTTCGTTTGTCTATGTCCCAGCTGGCGTTCAAGTTGACTTGCCCTTGCAAGCGTATTTTCGCATTAATGCGCCCAATGCCGGACAATTTGAGCGGACACTTATTATCGCAGAAGCGGGCAGTAGTTTGCACTACGTTGAGGGCTGTACGGCACCGGCTTATTCATCTCAATCGCTCCATTCAGCAGTTGTTGAAATTGTGATCAAGCCCGGAGCTCGGGTGCAATATACCACAGTTCAGAATTGGTATAAAACCGTGTATAACTTGGTCACGAAGCGTGCCAGAGTTGAAGCTGAGGGAGAAATGATTTGGACTGATTTCAATATGGGCTCTAAGCTAACCATGAAATATCCTTCGTTTATTTTGGCAGGAAAAGGTGCCAGGGGAGAAACCTTATCGATGGCCTTGGCGGGGGAGGGCCAGCATCAAGATACCGGTTCAAAAGCAATCCATTTAGCCCCGCACACGACGAGCACCATAATTAGCAAATCAATTTCGAAAAAGGGAGGACGCACCAGTTATCGCGGCATGGTTAATATTGGTCCACATGCGCATGGCGCAAAAAGCAAAGTGGTTTGCGATGCGCTGCTATTAGATGAGGATTCTCGCTCCGACACCTATCCCACCAACAAAATATTTACTTCAGATGTTTCTTTGGAACACGAAGCCAGTGTCTCTAAAATTGGTGAAGAGCAATTATTCTATCTGATGTCACGTGGCATGAGTGAGCAAGAGGCAGGCAAAATGATTGTGTCGGGGTTTGTGGCGCCGTTAGTCAAATCGCTTCCCATTGAATATGCTGTGGAAATGAATCGATTGATTGATTTAGAGATGGAGGGAAGCATAGGTTGACGATGCTAACAAGTCTTTGGTGTTTTAAATTTATTACTCAAGAATCGTTCCATTTTTTTTCAGTTGAACAAGCACGTGACTGCTTGTTGTATGCCATAGCTGACTTCATTGAAGCTAGAATAACCCTTGAGGAACTGGAAAATATCATGAGTTTGCTGCTATTTGATTGCAAGGCAATTCGCAAGAACATTGCTTTGAGTGGCGACGCCTTGGAATTAGAAAATATATTAACAAGCACTTTCCATTTAGATCATGATATAGCCCAAAAACCAGATGAGCAAAGTGTTGTAGAGGTATTGACTGATATAGGCTTGTTTTATCAAAGTTGGACTAAGAACAGTGAATTACCAAAGTGGAAATTTACTGACAATAAATTACGCATCATCGCAAGGAAACAAATTACAAAATATTGTATTCAAGAAAAAGAGAAAAATAGGATATGAAAACTTCATTGAAAATAAGACAAAATCAGCAAAGAAAAATTATCATATCCGAATCGGGAAATTACACAATCACGCTTGCAGGTGAAGGTTCACATGCACTCATTGTGGGCGCTTTTCATTTGGTGGGATCAGAGCAATTGGATCTTAACTTAACGATTATTCACGATGCACCTCACACGAGTGCGCAAACACTTGTCAAAGTGGTTTTGGATGATAGCGCATCGGCCATTATAAATGGCACGATAATTGTCAAAAAAATCGCTCAGCAGACAAACTCATTTTTAGCAGAGAATATACTCATGCTTTCAAATTCTGCAAAGGCTCAGGCAATACCAAATTTGGAAATTGAAGCCGACGATGTGAAGTGTTCCCATGCAGCCACTGTTGCTAACATTGATCAAGAATCATTGTTTTATGTTCAAAGCCGCGGAGTGAATGAATTGCATGCAAAAAAAATGATAGCCGATGGTTTTTTGAGTAGTGCTCGTGCTATGCTTCAAGGAGAATCAGTAATTAGTGGTTGAACCAAAGAGGGCTCATGCGATCTAACTCTTTCAATATTTTGTTTGCAGTAATGTTGCTACCCGTAGTTCTCATTGGCTTGGCGTATGTCTTGCCCTTGAGAGATATTGATTGGGGTTCAGTGTCCCTTAAGCCAGCAAGTACGGTTACCGTGAGTGGCTTTGCCAGCGAGCAGCAAAACAACCAAATCGCTGAATTTTCAGCGGGGGTGAATGCGGTTTCCAACGACAAGCAAACGGCAATAGATGAAGTTAACACCAAAACTGATGCACTTATTCAGGCTGTCAAAGAATTTGGAGTCACAGAACAAGACATCAAGACTCAAAACTTGAGTATAAACCAAGAAGAAAAAATGGTGTATGAAGAAGGCTCTCAGGTGTACAGACCAGGCCAATGGCGAGCGAATAATACTATTAGTATCAAGCTTAAAGAAACCGACAAAGCAAATGATTTATACAAGATTTTGACTGATTCTGGTGCAACCAACGTATATGGTCCAAACTATGGGCTTGACTCCCAGACCGAAAATGAGGATGAACTGCTAAAAGCTGCCATCGAAGATGCGCGCAAAAAAGCTGAGGCAGTGGCCGTGGGATCTGGGAAAAAGTTGGGCGATATTCTCTCAGTTGCCGAAGGGGGAGCGCAATCTGTATTTCCTTTGATGTCTGCCAGAATGGAAGGTGGCGGCGGGGGAGCACCAGTTATGCCAGGCTCGAGCGAAGTAAGCAAAACAGTCACGGTTAGCTTTGAGCTTAAATAACTAAAGCGTTCAATTCTGCTACAATCGCTCTCATGAATATAGATGCTATCAGAAAAGACTTTCCGATCTTAAATCGATTGGTTCATGGCAAGCCGCTTGTGTATCTCGACAATTCTGCCACGAGTCAAAAGCCTAGGCAGGTAATTGAAGCAGTTGTTGATTATTACTACCAACACAATGCCAATGTGCATCGTGGTGTTCACACGTTGAGTGATGAAAGCACGCAAGCATATGAGGATGCGCGTGATAACGTGTCTCGATTCATTGGCGCCAAGCACCCTCATGAGCTCATTTTTGTCCGCAATACGACTGAAGCGATTAATTTAGTTGCTTTTTCTTGGGCAATGGGCCATTTGGGTCCTGACGATGAAATTTTGGTGACCGAGTTGGAACATCATTCCAATTTAGTTACGTGGCAAAGAGTCTGTGAGGCAACCGGCGCTCATTTGGTGTATTTACCTGTGGATAATAATGGCGACTTGGTTGTGGATTATCTAGAAAACTTGGTGGGCAAACAAACAAAACTGGTTGCCATTACACATATTTCCAACGTCACGGGCACGATCGTTGATATTCAACACTTGAGTAAAGATTTAAAACGGTTTGGTTCCAAAGCCAAAATTCTGGTTGATGCAGCCCAAAGTGTGCCGCATATGCCCATGCATGTGCAAGATTTGGGTGTGGATTTTCTCGCGTTTTCGGGGCACAAAATGCTCGGTCCCATGGGAGTTGGAGGTTTGTGGGTCAAGCGAGAAGTATTAGTTGAAATGAGACCGTTCTTAGTCGGTGGTGGCATGATTGGGAATGTTGGTAAGAATTCTTCAACTTGGGCTGACCTGCCTGATAAATTTGATGCGGGTACGCCCAGTGTTGCCGATGCTGTCGGCTTGGCAGCTGCGTGTGACTACTTGCGCGACATTGGCATGATAGAAATTCAGGAACACGAGCAAGAACTCACCAAGTATGGCATGGAAAAATTACTCCAGTTGGAGGAGCAGGGGATAGTTACTATCTATGGTCCGCGAGATCTAGCCCATCGCGCTGGCATTCTTACCTTCAATGTTAATGGCGTGCATGCCCACGACACGGCGCAGATATTAGATCGAGAAATGGGAGTGGCAGTTCGTTCTGGCCACCACTGCAATCAGATTATTCTAGAAAAATTGCAAACTCCGGCAACGGTCCGCGCCAGTTTTTATCTTTATAATACTAAAGAAGAGATTGATTTATTGGTCCGAGGCATTGCAAAGGTGAGTGAGGTATTCAAAAGTTAAATTATGATTAAACAAAAATCATCTCAGATTGTTTACGCCAATAATTGGATGAAAGTAAGAGAAGACCTTGTTGAATTTATTGGTGGTGAGGTGGGTATCTATGGCGTGGTTGAGAAGCCAAATTTTGCTTTAGTTATTCCCTATGAAATGAATAACTTCTATCTAGTGCAGCAGTATCGTTATCCCGTCCAAGGATGCTATTGGGAATTCCCCCAAGGAGACATCATAACGGATGATGAGAATAGTTCCAAATCAGCAGGATTAAGGGAATTAGTGGAAGAGACAGGCCTAGTTGCTAGTTCAATTAAACATCTTGGACATTTATTTGAAGCGTACGGATTTTGTAATCAAGGATTTGATATTTTTCTAGCGACTGATTTAAAACAAGGTACTAGACAATTGGATGCAACAGAAAGAGGGATGAAAGTAGAGAGTTTTTCGGTAAAAGAGTTTGAGCAAATGATAGAAAAAGGCGAGATAAAAGACGGACCTACCGTTAGCGCATACGGTTTACTTAAACTAAAAGGCATTGTTTAACATGGATGACCTTTACCAAGAATTTCTCCTAGATCACTTCAAGCACCCTCGAAATTGGGGGAAAATTGAAAACGCTGACGTTATCATAGAAGAATCAAATGCCAGCTGTGGCGATTCATTTACCTTTTATGTTACTCTTGAGAAAAATGACGATGGAATTCAAGTAATTAAAGATGTTCGTTTTGATGGGGAAGGTTGTGTGATTTCAACCGCCGTAAGCTCAATTTTGACTGAAAACCTGAAGGGGAAGTCAGCGAAAGATTTAAAAATGCTTGATTTGGCATACATGCAGTCACTGATTGGCGTCAATATTTCAGCGGGGAGGCAGAAGTGTTTGATGTTGCCGGCTCGAGCAGTGCAGAAGATGCACAAATAACCTATGAATACTTTAGCACTCAATATAGCCATCTTTCCCGATGAAAACACTAGAAGTCAGGCAATAGCATTAAGTCAGTCGATTAATGAAACGACTGAATCATACTTCACTTTGGATGAATCTAACTACTTGCCGCATATTAGCGTCTATCATGCTATCTATGAGGAATCTGTGAAAAATAAATTAACAAAAGTTGTTGCTGATATTGCGAAAAAAACATCAGCATTTGATATTCGGCTTTCTGAATACGATTATTTTGCTGATTATCTCTTTCTCAATGCTTCGGTATCCAATGAATTATACGAACTGCACATGAACCTGCTTAATGCTTGCAATCCATTGAGATCTCAAATTATTACCGATTCAATTCTTGAGTTGATTAAAAATAATCAAATCAATGAGCAGCAAATCGCACTGGTTACCAAATATGGGCATCCGCTAACAGAAAAGTTTTTCCGCCCTCACATAACGCTTGCTAGACTGAAAGACTCCAGCGCAGTGTCAGAAACAATTGAAAAATTACCCAAGCAGGAAATAGCTATGAAAGTGAATGGGCTCGCGATTGTCAATATTGGACCACATGGAACATGCAATCAAATATTTGAAACATTTCAGTTTAATTAGATAATTATTATTGAGCACTGTGCTTTTCGCCTGGAAAAAGATTGTTTATTTGAAAAATACGGCACCAACTAAAAAGGTATTAAAAGTAAAACTCTTTCCTCAGTTTTAGTTGACGCTCTCGGAAGGAATCTTGCCAAAATAGTAAACTTTTATTTTCTCTTTTCATTCCTATATCGATAGTCTGCATACCACATAAGCAATGATCCAAGAATGAAGAAGATGAATGTCAGTAGATAGTTTTCCGTCAATTCTGGGCGCAGTTTCGAAAAGTTGATGCCTATTGCAAAACTAAAACATGAAGCACCAAACAGGTTTAAGGCTACGTAATATCGATCAAATTTATTTTTCATCATTGTTTTCAATGTATCATTTTGGAACCAATTTCTCCATCAGTATGGAATAAAACCGCAAATTGTGAATCGTGGCCAGGCGCAGCGCGGTTGCTTCTTGCGACTTGAATAAATACGATAAATATCCTCGAGAATATCGGGTGCATAATAGGCAATCACATGCTTGGCTGACCGGTTGAGTATCGGCAAGATATTTTTGTTTATCCGGATAATAATATGCATAAAAGTCAGATTGTTTGAGATCAATATCGCTCATGCTTTTGGCAGTGTAAACATATAAGCGTTTGTGTCGAGCGTCACGGCTAGGGAGCACGCAATCAAATACATGAAATCCTTTATTTACACAGGCCACGATGTCATCTGGCATGCCAATTCCCAATCCATAGAGAAGATAGTTTTTGGGTGCAATCGAAGCGATAAGTTCGGCAACCTCATGATTAAAAGATCCGTCAGGAAGCATAGGGTTGCCGCCAAATCCTAACCCATCAAAGCCGATTTGCACGAGTTCTTGGGCACAATATGCTCGCAAATCGTTATGGAGTCCGCCTTGAACAACGGCTATGAGATATGGTCTTTGGTTTGATTCAAGCTCGAGTCGCTCGCAATTTTCTGCGTGAGTCTGTTTACACCGCTTTGCCCAACGGATGGTGCGTTCAACCGTCTCGAGCGCTTGCGTATGCGTGGACTGCAGTGGCGTAAAATCATCGAGCACTACCATGAGGTCTGTGCCCAGTGAAAATTGTAAATTGATCGAATCCTCTGGCGTAAGCGTGAGCGTTTTCTTTTTGGATATAGGCATGCGCATGCCATCTTCAGCCACCTTACCCAAGCCCTTTTCCTTGAGCAAGCTCATGATTTGAAAGCCGCCAGAGTCCGAGATAACTGCGCCACGCCAACCCATGTATTTGCGAATTCCTCCAAATTGCTTCAAGATTTCAGGTGGAAAATCATGCGCCAGATGCCATGTATTGACTAAAACACCCGGTGTGTGAGTTTTTTCAATGTCTTGGGAATCAACTGTTCGCAAGAAGCCTTTGGTAGCGTCGGGGAAGAACAAAGGTAAAGACAATCGGCCGTTTTTAGACTTGAAAATAGTTGGTGGAATTGTGCTTTGGATGCTCATAGAAAAAGCATTATACCTTTTTAGCCTGGGAGTGGGGGAGATGGAAGCAATTTAGCGGATTATAGTGAAATCAAAAATGAATTTTTAGCCTGAAAAAATGTTATTTTTCGCTAATTATCAATAATAAATGCGTTAATTGTTGTGCGACATAAATAGTGCAAGGATTATAATCAAAAAAATAAAAAAATTATTTCGACTTACATGCACGAAAACGGCATCAAAAAGACGGAAAAATCTTCAATTAATTAAATTGCGATTTTTATAGTTTTCCACTGCTTTTTGAAAGCATGCTCAACAGATTTCTTGATGCAATACTCCTATGTTAAACACTTAAGGTTGGTTCGAGCGAAAATTGTAAATGCATAATTTTTGGGCATGGTCCCCGATCTGTTACCATGAACTTAATGCATATTCCCTCAAAAACATTTCATTACGCTCGACAATTTGTTTTGCCAGGTGTTTTGCTTGCGGTTATCTGCTTCTTAGCCCTGGTGACTTTTATCGTTAACCGCGAAGCTCAGCAATTAGATACCTCATTAGCCGACGTGCGAGCTCAAGCAAGTGATTTTGAACAGAGTCGCGATGAGCTGGCGGTTCAATTAGCCAGCACGTCCGCAGCTTTAAGTGAGCTTGCTTCTCAAGATCAACGACTCGTTAATCTTGAGTTACAGGAAGAAATCAAAAACATCCAAAGCACGTATACGCAGGCAGTTGACGCGTTCGAGGACTTAGTGAAACTCAAGGAAATGGGGGCAAAATCAGATTCAATGGAGCAAGATTTTGCTATGGTACTTACATACTTAAGCGAGCGCAATTTTGCTAGCGGATCAAGCGTTCTTACAAAGCTGGGGAGTGATATTAAGTCAATGCAGGCACAGTTGGTTCCGCAACCGACAATTCCCGCTTCGGTGCCGGTGGCAAACACTCCCCCATCAAGTGGCTATCAGCGATCACAAGTGCAGACCTCAATTGGCAACTACCTCGTGAGCATTGTTACAGCTGACATGAATAGCACGCGAGTTATCGTTGATACGGCTTCTGATAGCACCTGCACCAATGATTGCCCTGTTCTTTCACTTGGAGACTACGTTTCAAGAAGTGGTGGATATGCGGGCATAAACGGCTCATATTTTTGTCCGGCTACCTACCCTTCATGTGCTGGTAAAACCAACTCGTTTGACACCTTGCTCATGAACAAAAATAAAGTGTATTTTAATTCTGATAATAACGTCTATAGTTCAGTGCCAGCAGTTATTTTCTCTGGTAATTCGGCTCGATTTGTTGGCAGATCTTCTGATTGGGGTCGAGACACTGGCATTGATAGCATGATTGCTAATCAACCACTGCTTGTTTCTGGGGGAACAGTTGTTTTTGGTGGCGATGGAGATCCTAAAAAGGGATCTCGGGGAAACAGAAGTTTTGTCGGAGCATCTGGATCAAATGTCTACATTGGTGTTGTTCACTCTGCCACTGTGGCCGAAACAGCGATCGTGCTTAAGGATATGGGCATCCAAAACGCGCTCAATCTTGACTCCGGAGGCTCAACTGCGCTTTGGAGTGGCGGCTATAAAGTTGGTCCTGGCAGGGCAATCCCTAATGCGATTGTGTTTGTGGGTAAGTAGTTTAACTCAGTCGTGTAATTTTTCGTGCCAGTGGCAAAACAGTAAGTAGCGTGAGTAAACCAAGCAACGAATACATCATCTTAGAGCCACCAAAGTGCTCCATAATTGGACCAGAAATCAAGGTGAGAGCGATATAAATCACGCCAATAAGCATGCTTAAGGTTGAAATAGCCGTTGCGCGATATTTGGAGTCGTAGGCTTCATTGGTATATTTCGATAAGAGGATCCAGCGAGCTGTGCTAGCAAACATGACACCTGCAACGAGCGGAATGCCAGAATAGCCACTCGCAATCATTCCAGGCAAAAATGCCAATATCATGACCAATGGAAATAACCAGATGCTTCTCTGTTTGGTAAAAAACCTACTATTTTTAAATACACTAGCTATCAATAACACGTTGATGAGTCGCAATCCACCTTCAATAATTCCACGGGCACGATCGCTAAACCCGAGCTCGATGAGAAAGACTCCTTTGAAGTAAAGTTGTGTTGACCACGTAATAGCCCCAACCCAGATATAAAACCAAGAAATTCTTTTAGTATGTTCATCTTTGAACAATTCTTTTGCCCCCTCTTTGATTTGATTAAGATAGTTTTTAAACGTGAACCTGGCGGAATCTATTTTTGGCTCAATGTATAAAAGTGCCAACAGGGTGGCAAAAAACAGGGACAAACCATATAAAACATACGGAATGTTTCGATTAAGTGCGAACAAATACCCACCCATTATGGTTGAGCTGGCTAGGCCAATTTGATACCAAAACGAGTGAGTGGCTTGAACTTTGGAAAACTGAGCCTCTAACCCATCTTGTTTTTGTGAATCATAGACAAGCGCTTCAACGGAACCGGAAAGAAATGAATCAGAAATACCCACCAAGGTTGCCAGCCAAAAAAAGTGGGCAAATGTTTGCGAAAACGGGAAAAGAAGAAAGCTAATACTTCCAATCAAGAAACCGATAACAATTGTAATCCGCTTACCCAGTAAATCTGCCATTGCTCCACTTGGAAGCTCACCTAATACTTGAATGAGATATTGATAGGCTACCAAAAAAGAAATTTGGCTCACCGTAATCTTTTGTTGGTAGTACACAATCCAAATGGGGATGGTAAATATCAAAGAATGTAAGAATTGAGAGGTATAGAAAATTCGATTATTGCGAGGTGAAATGAGCTTCATTATATTAAAGTGAAAATTTTTCTTTCGCCAGAATCCAGGCAGAAATACTAACCGCAGAAAGCATTTTGCCGTCATAGATTACTTGATCAATTTGTTCTTTCGAAAATTCAATCACCTCAATGGCTTCGTTTTCATCCAGGTGCTGCTCGCCCATCAATTCGACATCGGTTGCTACATAACAAAAAACTTTCTCGCTCGCTTTGGTGGTGAATCCAGCCACAGTGGCAAAATAGGTGAGATTTGAAGTCTTTATCCCCGTTTCTTCTGCAAGTTCTTCGATGGCTGTTTCGAGCATATCCTTGTGATGAGGCTCTTTTCGTCCGGCAGGAAATTCAAGCGTAATGTCATCCACGCCTTGCTTATATTGCTTGACCATAATGACATTCCCCTGTTTGGTGATGGGAATAATCAGCGCCACGTCGGCCAAAGGTGTTACATAAAAATCATCAACGATCTTGCCATTAGCTAATTCATATGTCCGCCTCTGCAGCGGAAACCAGGGGCTTGGTGAAATGTCCTGATCAGTGAGAAGTTTCCATTTTATAGGTTTCATGATTGAATTATAATTCAAAATGGGCAACCTGTATCAGGAGAAGGAAATCTTCCATGCTTAATAATAACTGTTACCAATAATTCGCAATTGACGAGTCAAATAGTTCTGTTACTATATCCCCTATAGGGGGATATATGGCTTACCAACCAGAAGATCACAAAGAACGTGTACTTCATCGAGTAAAAATCGCTCAAGGTCATCTGAAAAAAGTATTGACTATGATCGAAACTGATGCATATTGCATAGATGTAATTCATCAGTCACAAGCGGTGCAAAAAGCGCTTAAACAAGTTGATTCCCTGGTTCTCGAAGAACACTTAAACACATGTGTCGCTCACTCCATAACCAAAGGTAATAAAAGTGAAGCAATCATTGAAGTAATGAATATTTTTAAAAAGAGTGGAGAGTAAACAATGAAATCGATTTCGCTCGCCATGGCAACTTCCCTAGCTATCGTATCGCTTTTTGTTGGCTTGGGGGCAGGCTATGCCCTATCGCCACTTTATGAGCAGTCAATGTATGAAAAAGAGGAGATGGGTTTGGGCGCAGCCGATCGATCGGTAGATCTTCGCTACCTCAATCAAATGGCAGCGCATCATCAGGCAGCAATTCTTCTGGCCAAAGACGTGGCTGACAAAACAAATCGTGAAGAGATTAAACATTTGGCTTTGGAAATTCAAGTCAACGAACCAAAACTGATCAATGAACTGTATGCGTTTAAGCAAGCTTGGTATAACGATACGAGTGAAGTCAAAGACCCGATCGTACCCAATATGGGTCAAGCCGATGATACGCTGGATTTGAGATTTCTTAATGCGCTCATCGCCCATCATGAGGATGGCATAGCAATGGCTCAGGAAATTCGCACCAAAAGCAGTCGATCAGAAGTATTAGATAACGCTAATGCCGTTGAAAACTTTTTGACCAATAGCCTAGTTACGTTAAAAAATTGGCGCAGTGAGTGGTATTCAATAACCAACTAGACATGAAGATAACCGAGAAAAAATTAACAGTTTCAGGCATGCACTGCGCTAGTTGCAGTGCCATTATTACCAAAAAATTGAGCAAACTGCCTGGAGTTGAAGCCTGTGAGATAAACGTCGCCACCGAACAAGCACGCGTCGCCTTTGATCCTACAAAAACCTCAGTTCATGCGATGAATGGTGAAATCAATAAACTGGGATACACACTTGTCGATCAACAAGATCACATGGATCACGAAGTTGCAAAAGATAACCCGACAGAGTCACATGCCGATCATGGCGGACTCAATCAAAATAAAGCGGAAAAAATCCAGCAATTAGCCGAATTGAAAACAAAAGTTGATTTTGCTCTGCCCATCACTTTGGTCATTTTTGCGATGATGATGTGGGACATTGCAGCCAAGTCATTTTCACCAGTGCCTAATTTGCCTATTCCCATGGGATTATTTAATGCCATTTCTATGATTATTTCGGCTGTGTTTCTCTTTTGGATAGGCAAGCCTTATCTACTAGGAGTGAGTCGTTTTATTTCCTATCGAGTAGCCAATATGGATACATTGATTGGCATCGGCACACTGACGGCATTTTTTTACAGCAGTCTCATTTTTTTGTTTCCCCCAATTCGTGTGCTACTCAGCGCACCAGAATATACCTATTTTGATGTCACGATTGTGGTTATTGGATTTATCACGCTAGGCAAATATTTGGAGGCTCGTTCAAAGCTTAAAACGGGTGAGGCAATCGAAAAATTGCTCAATTTACAAGCCAAAACGGCATTAGTAGTACGTGAGGGTAAGGAGATTGAAATCCCTCTGTCTGAAGTGATGATTGGTGAATTAATACAAGTGAAGCCTGGAGCAAAAGTGCCCGTAGATGGAGTTATTATTGAAGGCTCAACCAGCATCGATGAATCTATGATCACCGGTGAATCGATTCCTCAGGACAAAAAAATTGGAGATTTGGTTATTGGAGCAACGCTGAACAAGCAAGGCAGTATTACCATTAAAGCCACCAAGGTTGGCTCAGATACCATGCTTGCACAAATAATCCACTTAGTTGAAGAAGCTCAAGGAACGAAAGCACCCATCCAAAACTTGGCAGATGTCATATCTCAAATATTTGTACCCACGGTTTTAGTCATTGCTTTCCTGGCTCTTATTGTCTGGCTCACAGTCGGGTCGCTATTTTTGGGCTTCGCTTCTGCATTATCCTTGGGGCTACTCTCATTTGTGGGGATCTTAGTGATTGCCTGTCCGTGTGCTTTAGGCTTGGCAACCCCTACTGCAATAATTGTGGGGGTGGGTAAAGGAGCTCAAAAAGGAATCCTCATAAAAAACGCCGAAAGTCTGGAGAAATTACATAAAGTTACTACGGTGGTGTTCGATAAAACGGGGACGGTGACGAAGGGACAACCGAAAGTAACCGACGTCATTGCCTGCAATGAGGATTATTCCAACGAGTCAATTATGCATCTGGCTGCTAGTTTAGAAAATAATTCTCAGCATCCCCTCGCACAGGCAATAGTAGCAAAAGTCAAAGATGTGGGCAAAAAATTTGCCAAAGTAGAAAACTTTAAAGAATCTGAAGGTATGGGAGTTGAAGGAATAATTAACGCTTCCCACGTTGGTGTTCGAAAACCAATAAATCACGAACTTGATAATCAAGATATCGTTACACTGCAAGCCCAAGGAAAAACAGTGATTGTAGTAATCATTGATAAAAAAATGCAAGGGATTATTGCTATAAGCGATACGATAAAGGAAAGCGCTAAAGAAACAATTCGCCGATTACATGCAATGAAACTTAACACCATTTTATTAACGGGGGACAATAAACAAGCAGCACAGCATATTGCCCAACAAGTGGGGATCGATACAGTGATCGCTCAAGTGATGCCACAAGATAAATCGCAAGCAGTTAAACGATTGCAACTTGAAGGTCAAATTGTGGCTATGGTTGGGGATGGCATTAACGATGCGCCGGCATTGACTCAGGCGGACATTGGCATCGCCATGAGTTCTGGCACAGACGTGGCGATTGAATCGGCAGACATTACCTTATTAGGTGGTGATATTGCCAAGATCCCTCAGGCCATAAAGTTGTCTCGTCTATCTTTGCGCACTATTAAGCAAAATTTATTTTGGGCTTTCATATACAATGTTGTTGGTATTCCCATTGCGGCTGGAGCGCTCTATCCACTATTCGGGATTCTATTAAATCCTGTGTTTGCCGGATTAGCTATGGCGCTTTCATCGGTCTCGGTGGTGGGTAATTCATTACTATTAAAAAAAGTGAGGCTTTAAAATCATGAATCTCGGAGTAATTTTCTTTACCGGTCTGACCATCGGTGGATTGAGTTGTTTGGCAGTTCAAGGTGGTCTTTTGGCCTCAATTGTTTCTCTCCAAGAAAAAGAACGAGAAAGCACCTCTAAATTACATGCAGTATTTTCTACTGCCGTTTTTTTGCTCGCAAAGTTGGTTGCTCATGCGGTTCTTGGTTTTGTGCTGGGCGCATTTGGAGGGGCGCTCAATATAAGCGATCAGGCTCAAATTGTTATGCAATTAGTTGCTGGCATTTACATGATTTTGGTGGCGCTTAATTTATTGGAAATTCATCCCATCTTTCGATACGTAATTATCCAGCCACCCAAATATTTTTCGAGGCTGATTAAAAATCAATCACGCTCAAAAGATGTGTTTGCTCCGGCATTGTTGGGGGCACTAACCGTCTTTATTCCCTGTGGAACGACTCTGGCAATGGAGGCATTAGCCATAAGCAGTGCCAACCCATGGCAAGGTGCAGCTATCATGATTGCGTTTACGCTCGGGACTGCACCGCTTTTTTTCGGTGTAGGATTCATTACTTCTCTTTTAGGAGCGGCTATGCAGTCAAAATTCCTAAAAGTGGCCGCGTTAGCAGTGCTCTATCTTGGTTTAACGTCCATTAAAGGAAGCATGGTTGCGCTTGGATTGCCACTCTCTTACCAAGCAGTCCAAGGAATCAGTCAAACGCCAGCCAATGAAACTCATGAAGAGAAACTCTATGACGAAGAGCCAGTGCAGCAAACTATAGAAATCAAGGTTACTGCAAACGGGTATAGCCCCAATCGTATTCAAGTCCGCAAAGGTGTGCCCGTCACTTTAAAACTTGTTGGAGTTGATGCATATAGTTGTGCCGCTGCTTTCAGAATCCCATCGTTGGGAATTAAAAAGAATTTACAAGCGAATGAAACGCAAAGAGTGACCTTTACGCCTGAAAAAACAGGCAAGATACCTTTTTCCTGTTCGATGGGTATGTACGATGGAGTAATTGAGGTTATATGAGTTCACTAACAAGTGCAAAGTTCAAGCTTAGTGGTATGCATTGCAGCGCGTGTGCCCTCAACATCGAATTTGACTTAGAGGATTTGCCGGGCATACATTCGGTTAAAACAAGCTATGCACGCCAAGAATGTAGCGTGGAATTTGACACAAGTAAGATATCTGTTGACAGCATTATCGACCAGATCCGCCAAACTGGTTACGAAGCTCAGCAGGTAAGCTAGAATCGTATTTACCATGCCAATTCAAAAATTTGTTAGTAGAGTAGCCACGGTTGAGCCGGTATCTCGTCAGTGTCGTGTGATTACCCTGCAACTTGATTCTCCTCGAACAATAAATTTTAAAGCAGGGCAACATGTGATTATGGATATTCCAGGAATCGAGGCGAAGCGAAGTTATTCAATCGCTTCAACTCCAAAATCAACAAACGCAATTGAATTATTAATTGATATAAGGCCTTCGGGCCCAGGATCAAGATTTTTAGCTGCGACAAAACCGGGCGATGAAATCACCTTTCTAGCGCCCGCTGGTCAATTTTGGTGTGAGCAGTGGGATCTTGGCAATCACTTAATCTTCATAGCAACCGGCTCAGGAATTTGTCCTTTGAAAAGCATGATTATGCATGTGTTGGAGTCAGAAATTCAGCCTCGCTCGATTCATTTGCTATGGGGGTTGCGGCATCACAACGATATTTTCTGGCTTGAAGCGTTTGAACAACTTAAGAAAACTTTTTCCAATTTTTCTTATGACATTACTCTCTCACAACCATCGCAAGATGGCCCATTCTTGCGCGGAAGAGTGGCCGATCACTTAAACACGTTGACAGCAACGACAAGCAATCGACAGTTTTACATTTGTGGTTCCAAAGAAATGATTGTTTCCGTGGTTGAACAATTACGCGAAACCGGCATTGACTCAGAATCAATCTTCTTCGAAAAGTTTTACTAAAAGACGAGTTTGTAGTTGCCTAGACTCTAGCTCGAATAAACGCTACACTAGGATCACCATACAGATATCGTCGGAGGAACGTACCATGAATCAACTAGATGAAACAGTTGTAGTGACAACATCGCCAATGCCAAATTCAACCACACCTTCCCCATCTGATCAAACAAGCGAAGTCCCTGCTGCTGGGATTTCAGCGCCAACGCAAGTTCCGACAGCACCGATGACTTTTACAACCAATTTGCCGGACATGCAGGCTTCAACTCCTTCAGATATTCCTGTTGTGGAGCCTCAACCAATTAGTGACTCACAGTCACCAAGCCAACCTGATATATCGCCGACGTCGATTTCGCCCACTCCAGTCACCGTCGATGCACCTTCTGTTGAAGTGACTCCTGAGCCAATCAAGACAATTCCCTTGCCTGCTCAAGAAAATTCCGATGAACTACCCATAGTTGAAACAAAACCAGTGGAAATGCCTCAAGCTTCGAGCTTCCCTCCATTACCTCCATTGAGCGCGCCAATTTCAAATTCTGTGCCAGATGTTTCGGAGGTATCTGCACCGTCAGTAACCACTTCTTCAGTTAACGAGGCGACTCCTGCAAGCGAAATTCCTTCATTTGAGCCACAGCAAGTGTTAGCAACTTCTCCAAATTTACCCATAGAGCCAATAACACCGGTTGGTATGTCTAATCCCTCCCTTCCTCCATTAGGTGAAAAGCCCAGTCTACAGTCACCTGTGCAACAGCCCATGGATCCCATTGTGATTGAAGCAAAGCCATTAGTGAATCCAGAGCCGCTACCTGCTCCGCTTACTCCGCCGACCATTAAAACATCTCCATCACCAGTATTGAGTAACCCCAGCTCTTCCCAGGTAACGACTCCTATTAATGTAACGATGAGCTCACCTCAAGTAGAACCGCTGAATAAACCAGTCGGGCAAGCAGCACCAGTGCTCGTCAAAGGTGCTGGCAAATATCAAATCAGAGTCATTAACGAAAAATGCATTGGAGCCGCCTCTTGTGTGGCAGTTGCCCCAAAGGCATTTAAGTTAAATGAGCAACAAATTGCCGAAGTATTGGCATCGGCCAGTGAAGAATCAGACGAGAATTTACTCTTGTCGGCTCAGAGTTGTCCGACCATGGCCATCGAAATTATTGACTCTGAAACAGGTAAAAAAGTCTGGCCAAGATAGCAATAAAGTTGTTTAGTAGCCTAAATAATTAAGCCACCACAAGAAGATAATAAGTGGCAATGAGAGAAAGAGTTTTTTGTATAAAGTTGATTGATGAGTGGAAGCTTTTTGCTCTATCATGTGTCTTAACCATAACAAGACACAGCACTAATAGCAACCCTAATTTAAGCGATTGATTGCAATTTTTCTCTCACGATTCGGTTTACCACTGAGCCATCCGCTTTTCCTTTAACTCTGCCCATCACCTGGCCCATAACAGCCGCAAATTCCTGATTTCCTGACGCAATAACTTCATCGACTATGGTGCTAATTTCAGCCTCACCCATAAGTTGAGGCGCGTACGCCTCAATTATTTTCAATTGAGCAGCCTCTTTGTCGACGATGTCTTGTCTGCCAGCAGATTGATATTGGGCAATTGCATCTTTGCGTCGCTTCACTTCTTTTTGGATAACCGCAATCACTTCTTGATCATCAAGTTCTTTGTGGGCATCAATTTCGACATTTTTGATTTGAGAAAGTAAATACCGCAGTGAGTCTAGCTTAAGCTGATCTCGATCTCGCATTGCTTGGGTAACGGCGTCTTGAATTTGATTTTTGAGCATAATAATCCTTTACGTCATCTATTATACGCTAGTTCTTAAGCTTACTAATTCTCCGTGAGTTCGCAAAACAATCGCAACACTTGGGAGTAAAATCTCAAGATGAAGAATATAAGCAAGCTCACACCTAGAGAGCGTGACAGAATTTCTTTGTGGCACTCTAGGAAATTGAGTATTAGACAAATCGCGCACAAATTACATCGTGCACCATCCACCATCAGTCGCGAAATTGGGAGAAATAAGTTTGGCAATCACTACGTAGCTATTCACGCTCAAGCTCAGACTAAAAGAAAGAGAAGTAAGTCAGGCAGAAAGTCTTCTTTTCAAGATCCTCTAATTTATCGGTATGTGGTAGATAAACTGAGAAGTGGATGGAGCCCTGAACAAATAGCAGGAAGATTACCAAAAGATCATTCAGACAAATCAATTCATTGGGAAACAATTTATCGTCTTGTGTATTCAGACCAAGGCAAGCACAAGGGGCTGTATGAATATCTCCCCAGGAAACACAAAAAGAGAGCTAAGAAATACGGCAGAACCGTAAGAAGATCAAGAATACCAGACAGAGTCAGCATTCATGAGAGACCAAAAGAGGTGGAGAAAAGGAGTACTTTTGGTCACTGGGAGGGAGATAGTGTTGTGGGTAAATGGCATAAATCAGGCATTCACACACAGGTGGAGAGAAAGACGAGATTCATAGCTGCGAAACTCATCAAAGACTTCACTGCAGATGAAACCGTAAGAGCACAAAAACAAGTATTCAATCATCTCCCTGAGATAGCCAAGAAAAGCACCACAGTTGATAATGGAAAAGAGTTCACTAATCATAAGCAATTTGAGCTTCCAGTCTACTTTTGTGATCCCTATGCCAGTTGGCAAAAAGCAACCAATGAAAATACTAATGGCTTAATCAGAAGATACTTGCCAAAGAAGACTGACTTTAGGACAATCACTCAAAAAGATTTAGATGATATTGTAGAAGAAATTAACAACCGCCCAAGAAAATGCTTGAACTACCAAACACCACTTGAGGCATTTACAAATGAATTAAGTGTTGCGATAGAAAAGCGAATGTAGGCTCTACAATTGAATTCTTGTGGTAATTAAAGATCTACCTCTTGACTATTGACTCTCTCTCTCTCTTTCTAGAATACAATTCGCGCTCGATTATTCGTGCTCACCGTAATTTGCATCGAAGATTGCGGATAATCGTACCTTAACAAGTGAATGATGTGTCAATAGTTTTACCTAAGTTTGATAAAAGGAACAAGTGAAAAGTGAACAAAATGATGAAATGGAGAAAGATGATTGTCGTCCTTCTCCTTGCTGTTTTCGTATTCGGATCTTTCTTGTCTGGCAAACTAACACAAGTTGCTGAAGTAGCAGCCGATGTTAATGGTTCACCCGATTGGGAAGATGAATCTGATCAAGACAGTGCCAATATGGGCACGTCGGTTGCCTGGGTGGGTGATGTCAATGGAGATGGCTATTCTGATCTGGTTGTTGGCGTGGAAAAGTTTGATAACGGTCAGACTAATGAAGGCCGCGTCTACGCTTATTATGGGTCAGGATCAGGTCTTAGTAGTAGCCCTAGTTGGACGGTTGAAAGCAACCAAGCTGAGGCGCTGTTTGGGTTTTCGGTTGCCCCTGCTGGCGACATTAACGGGGATGGATACGATGATGTCGTCATAGGAGCACGTGGCTGGGATAACGGTGGTACGGCAGATGTTGGGAAAGTCTTCCTGTATTATGGCAGCTCAGGCGGCCTCAGCAGTTCTCCTGATTGGACCTATATGGGTGCCAATGCTGGAGATAAGCTTGGGGTCTCTGTTGCTTCTGCAGGAGACATTAACAAAGATGATTATGGCGACATAATCATCGGCGCTCAGCACGCTGACAATGGAAATACAGACGAAGGCAAAGCGTACCTCTTTTTAGGAGGCTCAGTTGGATTGGATTCTTCTCCCGATTGGACCTACGAAGGCAATGCTGACAACACATTGCTTGGAACAAGTGTGTCTTCGGCCGGCGACATTGACGATGATGGCTACGATGACGTAGTCATAGGTGCTCAATGGTACAGCAATGGCGACGAAACATTTGAAGGAGCGATCTTCGTCTTCCATGGTTCATCCACTGGCCTGGAATCCACCCCAGACTGGAGTTATGAAAGCAATAGCACCAATGCCCGCCTGGGCTATAGCGTTTCATCAGCGGGTGATATCAATGGAGATGGCTATAGCGACATCGTTGCCGGTGCACCTTGGCGTTCTGGAACAGGGAGGACATATGTCTTCCATGGTTCATCCACTGGCCTGGAATCCACCCCAGACTGGACCAAAGATGGGAACGGCAGTGGCTCCGACTTCGGCTTCGCTGTTTCCTCTGCGGGAGACATTGATTTTGACGGTTACAATGACATCATTGTAGGAGCTCCCAAGTTTGATAACGGAAGCCCTTACGATTATGGCAGTGGCTCAAAAACAGGGTTAGCGAGCACAGCTTATTGGACCTACATGGGTAGTGTTCACAATGAGGGAATGGGCTACTTTGTTGATGGGGCTGATAAACCAGGCATTTACGCAAGCGTTGTCTTAGGCGCAACTGGTTATGGCAACGGTCAAACAGCTGAAGGGGGTGCATTCCTGTTCTACGCTGATTTCGACTAAATACAGTTTATTGACATAGACACATCACTCACTTGAAGTTCGGGAGTTTGGCGCTAGAAAGCATTGTTTAGCAAACTTGCTAATTCAATTCAATCTACGCCAAACTCCCGTCTTTAATATATTGTTTCAAATCATGAAATCTAATACATTAAAGATTCAAATGCATAAAAATCATCACTTTCTTCTTAAACTTAAAAGGAATATGCGTACTGCGCTGAGCCTACTCATTTTTCCAGCGCTTGTGTATTTCGTCGGATTTGTAATGTTGACCTATCCACTCATTACCCATTTTCCACAAAATTTTATGGCGAGCTCGGAGGATGCCTATCAAAACACCTGGAGTTTGTGGTGGTTTCAACAAGCTATTGATAACGATGAGATTGATCTTTGGCACGCAAGCAAGTTGTTTTACCCTCAGGGAGTGTCGCTCTATGGGCATGCTCTTTCACCTTTGAATGGAGCTATAGCTTATTCACTTCAAAAAGTTTTACCTTGGAACCAGACTTACAACATTTTAATTATTCTCACTTTTGTATTAAGTGGGTTGAGCCTTTTTCATCTTGCTTATTATTTAAGTAAGTCTTGGTTGTCAAGTCTAATTGCCGGAGGCTTATTCACCTTCTCGACCTATCACTTTCAACATACCTCAGGTCATCTTGAAATGGCATCCATGCAATGGCCAGCATTCTTTTTGCTGTGTTTCAATTGGCTTCTGGATTCACCTACTTGGAGAAAAGCAGCATTAGCGGCCTTGCTCTTTTCATTCACGCTCTTTAATACGCCTTACCATTTTCTATATTCCGTTATATCCGGAATAATATTAGTGTTTTCCTATTTATTGCATAACAAGAATCACTCAAACCGAATTAGAAAAATTCTTAGTTCACTTGTCGTTTTTACTGGTTTTTCCATGCTAATTTTGGGTTCGACAATATTGGATTACCTTAAGAACAATTCTACTGAGTCGTTTATTAAAGTCCATAAAGCCACTGAATACTCGGCCGAATTGCTTAATTATTTCGTCCCTCCATCAAACCGATTTATGGGAGACTTAACCAGAAATTACTGGTCACAAGTATTTGAAAGCAGTGAAACCAAGGTGACTCTAAGTCTAGCTTTGCTTGTCTTTGCAGTTATAGGCTATATAAGATATTCAAGCAAAGATTTTAGACTAAAAAATTGGTTGATTTTGGGATTATTTTTCTTGATTCTCTCATTGGGCCCAATACTCATATTTCAGGGATACCCACCAACTATTTCTGGGTCATGGGTTTATATCAGTTTGCCTTATGCTTGGCTAACCAAGATGATTCCCATACTTGATCTTTCTGGAGTGCCCGGAAGAATGGCAATAATGCCATTAATGGCGGGGTGCGTGATAGCTTCTATGGGAGTAAAGTATCTGCAGCAAAACATGAAGCTTCTCTTGGTGACTATCTTAGTTGTTATAGCGATTATCGATTCCACTCCTCAGCAAACAACAACCCTTGATGCGTCGATCCCCATTCAAGCAACAAAGCTATCCAAGCTACCAAAAGGTGGTTTACTTGATAGGGCTAACAAACCTGCTTTGGCAATGTATTATCAGATTTACCACCAACAACCAATTGTTGATGGATATACTTCACGAGTGAGTCAAGCAAATCAGTTGCATCTTGAGAATCTAAATCAAGCTCTAAAGCTAAATAACTTGCCATTGTTATGTAATACATATCAAGTGAAATACTACTGGACTGATTTTCAGATTGAAAATTTAGAGCCAATTATCGCCGATCGAGATACATTTATCTATGACTTGCAACCCGGCGGTAACTGCCTGCAAGTTAACTAACTCCATTTCAAATTAATGAAAGTGTGATTTGAATTTTGCTTGAAAACTTAAGGTTTTAAACGCCTCGTGTTACGTGATGAGTGAATCTGAGAATGTATATCAAAATGTCTGAAATATAGACAGGCTTCAGTTGATCGTGGACTCTGGAGATGCCAGTTTATGGAGTGCGGACATGCCCCCCCTGATACAATGCGTGTATGACCGACCTTGAGCAAGCTATTCTGCGAACAGTTGTTTATGCAGATTGTTTTGATTACGCACTTTCTTCTGCACAAATTCACCACTACCTAATTAGTCAAAGAGTCTATTCTATCTCCGCACTTGAAGCTGCGCTCAGCGAACTTGCTGCAACGAGTATGATCTCGAATCTTCGCGGGTTGTATTGCTTGACCGGCAGGGAAAAGTTGTTTCAAATGCGTGAAACAACTGAGGCAGCTTCGGCCACCAAAATTGAAATTGCTCGAAAAAAGACTTGGCTTATGACGTGTATGCCATGGATCGATGGCATATGGATTACCGGAAATGTGGCTATGAATAACGCCCAAGATGACGATGATATTGATCTTTTGGTGGTTACTCGAGATTCTTGGTTGTGGCTTACTCGGCTAATCATTGTAATTGCCTATGGTGCCGTTGGACGCTTGCGTTTGCGCCACCACTCGTTGCAATCAGTTAAAAATAAGCTCTGTCTTAACATGTATCTGGATGCAACTGTGTTGGAGATGCCTTTAAACAAGAAAAATTTGTATTCCGCTCATGAAGTGGCTCAGGTAATGCCACTATTTAATCGCAATAAAGCTTATGAGCTTTTTATGGCTGCCAATTCGTGGATACTTGAGTATTTGCCGCATACCCAAGAAATTGAGTTGGAAAAAAACACTCCTCGCTTGCCTCGGCGTGCATCCAAGCCAATACGCATGATTAACCGCTGGCTGTTTATTCTGCAGTATTACTACATGAAAAATCATCTTTCCAGAGAATTAGTCGATGAACATCGGGCTTTTTTTCATCCTCGCAATACTTCAGCGTTGATATCTCGAGAATTTGCGCGACGCTGTGATGATCATGAGATTCCCCGCACACACGTATTAAAACGAACATAATACGCTAAAATAGATTTTCATGATTACTAATGAATTACTTGAAAGCCAATTGCACAATTGGCAAAGCAATAATTTGCACCTGGTTTTAGTCACCGGCGTGTTTGACTTGCTTCATATTGAGCATGCTCGTTTTTTAGAAAAAGCTAAGTCAAAAGGTGATGTATTACTGGTGGGTGTGGAAACCGATGAGCGAGTTAAGCGAATAAAGGGTCCAAGTCGGCCAATTCACCCCTTGTCAATTAGAATTGAGCAATTAGAAGCCTTAAAAAGTGTTGATCAAGCATTCGCGTTACCTGAGCGCTTTGATGATCCAATCGCCTGGCTCGATTTATTAAAATACATTAAACCCTTTGTCTACGTTGCCTCTTCCAATTCAACCCATCTGGCCAACAAGCAAGCGTTATGTGCTCAGGCACAAGTAAAATTTCAGCTTATCGAAGCAGAAAATCCTACCGTATCTTCAACGAAGATTGAGCAAAAATTACTTGAGTTGGGGTAAACAAAAGAACTCAATAACTAGCGTACAATATAACTCATGCTTACTCACATTTTCACCCTATTTATCTACCAGCCGTTTCTTAATTTATTGGTCGGCATTTATTGGATTTTGCAGCAGTTGCCCATTGAGCATAATGATATGGGCGTGGCGGTTATTATTTTTACCATCGCACTGCGATTTATTCTCTTGCCAATCACTTTGGCTTCATCCAAAAGTGATCGAGAACGTCATAACATTGCAACCAGTGTTAAAGCAATACGGGAACAGCATAAGTCGGATCCTGTGCGAGAGCGCAACGCGATTCGGGAACACATGAGAGATAACCCCAAAGTGGTGATTTCTACTCTCTTTAACTTGAGTATCCAAATCGCCATCGCCATTATGCTGTGGCGAATCTTCGCCAAAGGATTGTTAGGGGAAGATTTGCATCTCATTTATCCGTTTATGCCTGAGATTGATCTGCCTTTTGACTTGAAGTTTTGGAATAAGTTCGACTTGACTCATCCTAGCTTTGTGCTGAACGTCGTCCAATCCTTGGTTATTTTCTTGCTTGAAACCGTCCGTCTGCTCACTGACCCATATCCGACGACCAGAAGCGATGCGGTGCGGATGCAACTTGTTATCCCCGTTATCGCATTTCTTATTTTTTCAATGTTGCCAGCCGGAAAAAAGCTATTTGTAATCACCACACTACTATTCAGCTTAATCTTCACGTTAGCTCGAGCGATTAAGTTTGGTTTTGAGGCAATGATGACGCCCAAAATTGATCCAAAACAACCAGCAGCCTAATTGCTTTTGCTCTCAAGTTAAGATATAATTATAGGACACTTTCTCCCGTAAAATCAATTTGGGGAAAATGCACAAGTGTGGTACCTTAGGCATAAGGAGTAGCATGGATTTTGATCGTTTGGTTGTTGGTTTTTTAGTTGATGAAGTGGTGGGAGGATTTTTTATTTCCGTTCCCCCAGGCCATATTTCTTGTCTTTATGATCGAGGACGAGGAGTTTTGCCGCGCGTGTGGGGACCAGGACTACATCTAAAAATTCCTTTTTGGCAAATAGCTAAATTATTCAATGCCCAAACCCAAGAGTACACGCTGCGCGAAGGCTTCGATGCCTCACAAAAAGAAGCATTAGGAGATGAACCAGTGCGCACACGCACTAAAGACGGCGAGTACATTCAAGCCGAAGGAACAATTTTGTTTCGTATCGACAAAGCGCAAGCCCCACAGCTTTGGGAAAACATCGGTGATAAATTTGTTTCGAAAGTGATTCGCCCAATTTCTCGCTCGACTATTGCTCGAGTACTATCCAACTTCACGCTTCAAGAAATTCAAAATGATCGATCAAATGTTGAGCTCATGTTGCAGCAAGCGTTAAATGAGCGCTTTAATCCCTTGGGAATCATTTGTGAAGGGTACTTACCCTCAGAAGTTAGGTCAAAAGAAACTGACGTCGTTTCATCTCACGCTCAATCTGATTCTCATTCTGAACATCATTTCTCTTCTGCGAATTAACCAATTTCACCCAACCAATTAGCACTTAATGTGTTTAAGTGCTTGACAATTGGCGCTAAGGTTTTTAGAATGGCAGTTGATAACTTGTTTTGCTAAAATCCGATACTGTGATAGAGTTGCAGTTCAAGTTACCGACACTTTTTATCAGTGCTTACATTGCTTACAGTAAAGCTGCTTGAATAACGCAAGTATTTTAAGTATATGTACGAAGTTTTGAAAAAAGTTATTAATTAATTACTAATAAACAAAAGGAGTAGTGACTATGGCACAGATAAAAGTAAAGCCATCTCAATTAAAACCGATGCCAGGATATGTCTTGGTCGAGCCAATGGCAAAGCAAGCTCAAACTGATACGGGAATTTATTTACCTGATTCGCACGATGAAAAACCTCAACAAGGGACCGTGTTATCTGTCGGAGCTGACTGGCAAACTGAACAAGGTGCAACCATTAAAGCACCAGTTAAAAAAGGTGATATGGTCATTTATAAAAAATGGGGTGGCAACGAAGTGAAAATTGGAACAATTGAATATCAATTTCTGAAATTCGAAGATATTTTGGCAACGTATTAACTACATTAGTGAATTAACTTGAAAAAGGAGAACTATGGCAAAACAATTATTGTTTAGCGATGATGCCCGACAAAAACTGTTAAATGGCGTCAATAAACTGGCCAAGGCAGTGGTTACCACTTTAGGTCCACGTGGACGAAATGTAGCTTTGGACAAAAAATGGGGTGGGCCGAGTGTGGTGCATGATGGTGTATCCGTTGCAAAAGAAATTGACCTGCAAGATCCATTTGAAAACATGGGTGCTCAAATGGTGAAACAAGCAGCTGATAAAACCAATGATGCAGCAGGTGACGGGACAACCACAGCTACTTTGTTGGCTCAGCAAATGGTGTCTACCGGCATGAAGCATATTACTGCTGGTGCTAACCCAATGCTGCTTAAAAAAGGCATTGATCGCGCAGTCGATTTGGTGGTTGATGAGTTGGCTCGACTCAAAAAAGATGTCAAAGAGGCTGAGTGGGAAAAAGTCGCCACCATTTCTGCTCAAAATGAAGAAATTGGTAGCAAAATTGCTCAAGCCTTAAAGCGAGTCGGTAAAGATGGTGTGGTTGAGGTCGAAGAAGGTAAAACCATGGACATCGAGATCGAGCATAAAGAAGGTATGGAGTTTGATAAAGGCTACTCCTCCCCCTACTTTGTTACTGATGCCGACAACATGGAAGCAGTCATCGATTCACCTTACATTTTGATCACCGATCAAAAGGTTTCAGCCATTGCTGATCTACTTCCTTTTTTGGAAAAACTTATCAAAGTCAGTAAAAACTTGGTGATTATTGCTGATGATATTGATGGCGAAGCATTAGCTACGTTGGTAGTCAATAAAATGCGCGGTGCCTTTAATGTCTTGGCCGTCAAAGCTCCAGGATTTGGAGACCGACGCAAAGCTATGTTGCAAGACATTGCCGTGCTTACTGGTGGCAGCTATATAAGTGACGAAACTGGTCGTAAGCTCGAATCAGTTGGTTTGGATGATCTTGGTCGAGCTGACTCTGTTCGCTCCAGCAAAGATCTAACCAGAATCGTCGGTGGCAAGGGTAGTAAGCAAGCCATCAACGCTCGAGTAGCTCAAATTAAAACCGAGATCGATCGATCTGATAGCGATTTCGACAAAGAAAAACTGCAAGAACGCTTAGCCAAATTGAGTGGCGGTGTCGCAGTTATCAACGTAGGAGCAGCAACCGAGATTGAGCTCAAAGAATTGCAAGAGCGAGTTAAAGATGCCGTCGGTGCTACTAAAGCAGCTATCGAAGAAGGTGTAGTTCCTGGTGGAGGTGTCGCATTGCTGAGAGCCTCCAAAAAGCTTGATGGTATCAAAGCCGAGTCTGATGATGAGACGGTGGGCATCAAGATCGTTAAGGACGCACTAGAGCAGCCAGTTCGCTGGTTAGCCAAAAATTCAGGTGAAGATGATGGTTGGGTAGCCCGCCAAATCTTGGCTGAAAAATCGGTTAACTATGGCTTCAATGCACAAACGCTCAAATTCGGCGACATGCTGGAGATGGGTGTGCTTGATCCCGTTAAAGTAACGCGTTCAGCGCTCATTAACGCTGCATCCGTTGCAAGCATGATACTCACGACCGAATGTTTGGTAACCGACATTCCGGAAGAGAAAAAAGACATGCCAGGTGGCGGACCAGATATGAGCGGCATGGGAATGTAATCTAAGCAGAAAAATATTGAGATACAAAAAAAGGCCGGGTCACCCCGGCCTTTTGCTGGTTAGAGCACCATTTTATGGTTGAGGTGTTGGATAGTTGGTAGGTACCCTAGTCGGGGTTGGATCTGAATGTGGCGTTGGAAAATAAGCAGGTGTGGGCGTAGGAAATCCAGTGATCATCTTAGTAGGTGTGGGAGCACCACTTGGCTTAAAAGTGGGGTAAGGACTCGGTGATTGACTCGGTAGCTCAACCAACACGACATTATCTATATATACTGATTTTCCCTTTGGTGCTGATGCAACCAAATAAAGAATGCTGTCAGCACTTGAGAATTCTGGTTTGCTTTTTTCACTGATTTCGAATTTTTGCCACTGATTTGACAGAAAAAACGTTTCATATATATCAGTCAGAACGAGTCGATCTTCAGAGCCTTGATTATTAGTAGGCCTAGAAAGCACATAAGCCTCTAATGAAGCGAGTTCATCGTTCGTCCGTGCCCACAAGGAAATTTTATACTTTGTGTTTGGTTTAATTTCTACTCTTTGACTCAAACTTTTTTGAGCATCACTTCCAATATCTTCCGATCTTAAAAAAGTGACTCTCACGTTCTTTTGACAATGCGGAGAACCACTAGTTAATACTGCACGATTAATTAATCTGCCTTTAGCCCAGTTAGTAAAATTTGTTTCAAAACTCGGATTTTTAATAAGATTTCTCGGAGTTTCAACGCATGGCTCGCTTATTGGTAGATTTGAATATTCTCCCTCAGACGCGCTGGAGCGATTATCGGTGTCACGATTTTGGGCTACTAAAGCAAGTCCACTGCTAGAGACCAAGATGAACATCATTATTCCAGAGAGCACGATGCGAGGATCGAGTCGTTTTTTCTTAGGCAGAAATATCTGGTCATCATTATTATCAACAACAATTGAAGCGTCATCTGGTTGATGTGAAGGCATACGTCTTTTTAAAAATAAAATATTACAGTTGAGATCAGTATGCTCGGATGCAAATAACTGTGCAAGAGGGTGTTGTTGGTTTATGACTCAAGCAATCCAGTTCCTAAACTTACTCAACGTTTCAAGAGCAACCAATAAATCTGCTGTGGTTTAAACTGAAGCATAACTCTTATTTAATGTAGGCTATAATACTATTCGCAATGAAGTGTTACCCTCGAACAAATATTATTCTAAATGACTTTTTACTCGCATTACCAGCTTAAACCGCTGGTTTTTTTATATCATGAAAGGAAAACACTATGAGCACGCAAACTAAATATAAAAGAATTCTTTTGAAAATTGGCGGCGAAGCTCTTTTGGGCGAGCGAGAATATGGCATTTCTCCTGAGGCATGTAATCAAATTGCCTTGCAAATTAAAGAAGTGCATGAATTGGGAGTGCAGATAGGTCTCGTGATCGGAGCCGGCAACATTTGGCGCGGAGTATCGGGCAGCAAAAACGGCATTGAACGAGCCACTTCAGATTATATGGGCATGTTGGCAACGGTTATGAACGCGCTTGCCATGCAAGACGCGCTGGAAAAACTGCAAGTTAACACTCGGGTGCAATCCGCCATTGCCATGCGAGAAGTCGCTGAGCCATTTATCAGGCGCCGTGCTCTGCGACACATGGAAAAGGGTAGAATTGTGATCATGGCTGCTGGTGTTGGCAGTCCGTATTTCACCACTGATAGTGGTGCAGCATTGCGAGCACTTGAACTGAATTGCGAGGTATTGCTCAAGGCCACTAAGGTAGATGGCGTCTATGACAAAGATCCGAATAAATATCCTGATGCCAAGCGGTTCGAATCGTTGAGTTTTGTTAAAGCCATTGAGAGCAAGGATATTGAAGTTATGGATACGTCCGCATTATCACTTTGTATGGATAACGGCATTCCGATTTACGTCTTTAATCTTTTCAACGATGGCAATCTGAAGCGCGTGATTTTAGGCGAGGATATTGGAACGCTTGTGAGTGGCCGTTAAGCAAAAACTATTTAGTGGCACTAGCCTGAGCGTTTTTCCAGTTTTCAAGCGCAGGCTTGATAAGCGGCAGCGGATCAACCGAATTTCCTGCACGTCTGACTTCAAAATGCAGATGTGGGCCAGTGGAAAATCCGGTCATACCAATTTTTCCAATTTCTTTTCCAGCGTAAACGGTATCATTTACTCCGATGCTAATTTGACCCAAATGGGCGTAGAGAGTAGCGAGTCCCGATGAATGTTCGACGATAACGTGATGGCCATAGCCAACTTTTAAGTAGCTAACTTGAGTTACAACACCCTCTTCCATTACATTAACTGAGCTTCCTAATGGGGCGCGTAAATCAAGCGCCATGTGGCCAGCACGGTAATACTGGGAAATTCCGGTTAATTCACTGACTGGCAATTCTTGAGAAAATGTCTTCTCAGTCGCAGTTGTGTTTGAAAGTTTTAACTCAAGTACTTCAAGCGGTGCTTGTTTATTGCTCAATGTCTCACTAATTTGCGTGGGAGAATTGAGACTGGCGCCGCCAACCACAGCCAAACTGGCGATTAAGTTAGCGCCAATGAGGCGTTGCAAAACTCGCTTTTCAAGCAATGGTCGCAAGAAAAGACTCAAGTTGGTGCTTTGTGAAAAACTACCACGTCGTCGTAATTTGAGACGTGTTTTTTCGTGGCGTATCCAAGTAAATCCGTTAATACACCACTGTAAAGGTTTTATCATAGTGTTGCGACGGTTGCGTCGCCCACTTGCGATCCATGTACTGCTTCGTGTTTTCTAACACTCACTTTAATTTAGGACCGCAAAAAAACCTGCGATTCACAGGTTCGAGGTGCATTATACATTGGATACGCACAAAGTCAAGTTTATGCACACAAAATGTGAACATACTATTGTCAAATAAAAACGTTTAACTTTCTCTTTTTCCAGGCTAATAGCACGCGTGCTTGTGCTCAAATAAAAATATGGTTATGCTTGAAGAGTGCAGAGGAAAAATATCTAGAAAAAGGAGATACGTATGGTACGTGCAGCAATCAATGGTTTTGGTCGAATTGGTAGGACATCTTTCAGAGTTTTCTTACAACGACCTGACTTACACGATCAAATAGATATCGTCGCAATTAACACATCCGGCAGTATGGGCATTGAAGGCTGGGCACACCTTGTGCGCCGAGATACCGCCTATCGTGCTTTGCCATTTCAACTCGAGGTCGAGGTGCTTAAAACCCCTAAAGAAGTGACTGAAGCCGAACCGGTGCTCGGCTACTTTCTCATTGAAGGCAGAAGAATACCGATTCTAGCTCAACGAGATCCAGAAAAAATTCCATGGGGTGACTACGATGTCGATGTGGTAATCGAGTCCACTGGAGTCTTTCGAGATGAAAAAGGAGCCTCAAAGCATTTACATTCTGGAGCTAAAAAGGTGTTAATTTCGGCTCCCAGCAAAGGTGGTCCCATCAAAACCCATGTCCTTGGTGTTAATGGATATAGTGGTGAGTTTCCTATTGCTGACAATGCATCGTGCACGACAAACTGTATTGCTCCAGTTGCAGCGGTCATCCACCAACAATTTGGTATCGTCAAAGCAGCCCTGACAACCGTGCACGCATTTACCGACGATCAAAATTTGCAAGATGGCTCTCACGAAGATTTGCGTCGAGGACGGGCAGCGGGTATGAATATCGTGCCAACCAGCACCGGAGCCGCTATTGCTGCCACTGAAGTAATTCCCGAGTTAAAAGGGATTTTCGATGGCGTTGCGCTGCGAGTGCCTGTGGTGACTGGTTCATTATCTGATTTAACCTTTGTCTTGCAGCGAAAAGTGACTGTAGAAGAGGTGAATCAAGCTATAAAAGATGCAGCAGCCACTGATCACTGGAAAGGATTGCTCGCATGGAGCGAAGAACCTTTGGTTTCATCGGACATTATTGGCCGGAGTGAATCCTCGATTGTCGATTTATCACTAACACAAGTCATTGATGGTGATTTGTTGAAGATTATGGCCTGGTATGACAACGAATGGGGCTATTGCAACCGCTTGGTCGAGCAGTCAATTGCAGTAGGTAGATAAGCAACTGTTCTAGTTGAGGCACGAGCGGGAATCGAACCCGCGCATCGCGGTTTTGCAGACCGCAGCGTTTCCACTTCGCCATCGTGCCACATTTGGGGTTAATCGATAGCATTATACTGTAAAATCGACATCCTTTTTGCATCACTTTGACTACCTACGTAGCAACGTAGCAATAAAAAACACCACGCAAATTGGCGCGTGGTGTTTTTGACAAGAATTTCTTTTTTCCGATTATTTTGCCGCTTTGGCGGTTACCGATATTTTTCTTGGCTTTGCTTCCTCAGCTTTTTTGAAGGTAATGGTCACAACTCCGTGCTGAACTTCTGCTTGAGGATCCTGTTTGAGATCAATATTTCCCGGCACTGCAACTTTATATGAATAACTTCTGGTAGCCTTGCGATAAAATTTTTTCCCCTCCCTTTCTTCTTGTTCTTCTTCGGCGCGAATCCATAAAACACCTTTTTCAAAGGTAATTTCTACCTTATCTTCGGCGATACCGGCGATAGTCGCCCGAACAACGACTTCATTTTCGGTTTCGTAAATATCCATATTCGAGCCGATCTCTGGATTGAATGCGCCATCATCATCCCACACAGCTGGCCAACGCAACATTTGTAATGGATCCCATCGAACTATTGCCATAGTTCCTCCTAAATAATAATTAATAACAACCGTAATTAGCAAAACAAGTGATAGAGTGCCAATATACTAAATCATCGAAAAAAAACTGTCAATACTTTTTTTAAAACCCATTCAATTTACTTGATTGATGCAAACATTGTTGAAAGATCTACCAGATGGTATAGAATAAGCTGCAACCATGAAGCAGATATCATTACTCATTCCCCTATTGGCAGCCCTCGCTTTTTCAGCTTGTAGCTTGCCTTTTTTTGGACAAGATCAAGCGGGCTTGCATATCGAAGCCAACGAAGCGGCTACAATCTACTTGGACGACAAACATGTGGGGAGCACGACGTTTGATCAACAAGAGCTAAAAGCGGGTCAGTACTCACTCAAGCTCGTGAGCGAAAAAAATCCCAACAAACAATGGCAAACAAATATTCGCTTAACGTCAAAAGTAATTACCGTAATTTCCTATAATTTTGCCGATCAACCAGATCAAGGCAGTTATTACGTTTTACAGCTTGAAAAACTGGCCAATCAGAATAATTCAGAAATTGCTTTTATTACCCAGCCCGATAACGTGATAATTACCCTTGACGGTCAACCCAAAGGTTTAAGCCCAGTAACCTTAGAGCAAATAACTCCGGGGGAGCATCAGATTTTGCTTTCGGCGCCCGCTCATCAAGAAATGACAATTCCTGCTCGTTCTTTGGCCGGGTACTCACTCCTCATTAACGCGCAATTAGCTCGATTAGCTGACATTCCTGCTCCACAAGTCATAGAGGCTACTGCCAGCGCTCAAATTGCTGTGGCAACCCCAAGTGCTGCACCTTCTACGGCAGCAGCTAACAAAAAAATAACCCCTTCTCCCCAGCCAACCATTGCCAGCAAACCAGTAACCGCATCGAGTTCGGCAAAACCAGCAATAAAGCCTCCCTATATTATTGTCCAGGAAACGGGTACCGGGTGGTTGCGCGTGCGCGCCAGTGCAGGGGGCGATGAAGTGGCAAAAGTTGATACTGGCGAACAGCTCCCCTTCATCGAATCCGATGATGCGGGATGGTATAAGATTGAATATACTCCAGGGAAACAAGGTTGGGTGGTGTCCCGTTACACAAAGCTCGTGGAATAATCACTGCATTCCATACAAAATAAACAGCACTAATATTCCCCACATTGTAACGGCAGATAAAAGTGGTTTGTCGGAAAGTAAAACTCGCTCAGGGCTTTCACCTTCATTTTTTTCGTACACTAATTGCAAGTATCGCATGACGCCATAAATGACCAAGGGAACCGTTACCATCAGCCATTTTTGGGCGATAAAGGTTCGAGGGAATTTGGACAAAAATGAGGGAATGGGACCAGTCAAAGCTTCGAATTGAAACTGAAACGCATACAAGGCATAGGTAAGCCAGGTAGCCGTTGCGAACATTGAGGTATAGATATCCAAAAGTCTCTGGGTATATGCCGACAAGGTAACTCGGTGACCGTGCAAATCTCCCAACAAGCCTTGCAACAAAGTTCGCTCACTCTGGCGCTTACCCACAGCTAAAAACAGAGACAAACTGGTAACAGTGAGTAAAAACCAGACGCTCATATGCAGATTGACCACCGAAGCTCCGGCATACACGCGCAATATAAAACCCAGGGCAATCGACATAACATCAAGAATGGGAATCCGCTTTAGATAGCCTGAATACAGCAAGTTAAGCATCATATACATGAGCACAAGCGCAAAAAACGATAGAGATAAATTCCACGCAAAGAAAAGTCCACCGACGACCATCAGAATTGCTGCATAAGTGGCAATGGGAGTGGGCAATTCACCAGAAGCAAGTGGTCGCTTGCGTTTGAATGGATGTTTTCTATCTTGAGCGATATCGATAATATCGTTGGCAATATAGACCGCTGAAGAAATGGTGCAAAAAAGAATAAATGCTGCCAGGACTTTGAAGAAATATCCTGATTCAAACAGGAATCCACTGAATAATAGAGACGCAAATAAACTTAGGTTTTTAAGCCATTGCCTGGGGCGGGCGGTTTTAAGGAGGAGGTAAGGTATTTGAGCCACAATAATATGCCTCCAAAGATGCCTGGTAGCATCAAAATGGTAAAGAGTTTTTGTTTTGAATCTAATTGGAGCGAGAACAGACCTAGTGCAAGTGTTATCATCCAATAAAACAGTGCGACTGCTTGCTTGCTCCAACCTAAGTCTAGCAGTTTGTGGTGAAAATGGCTTCTATCACCCCAAACAGGAGACTTTCCTGACATTATACGCCTCAGTATGACATACACTGCATCAATCATTGGTACAGCCAGAACAATGATGAGTGTTGCCAGCTTTGCCCCTGAAAGAATTGATAAAATTGCCAAAAGAAATCCTGCTATGGCACCTCCGCCATAGCCAGGCATCATTCGTTGCGGATATATATTCCAAGGCAAAAAGCCCAAATAACTTCCGGCGACAATCGACGCAAGAATCGAAACCTTCCATTGAGTCACATCTTGACTGAAACGAAACGATAAGAGGGCAATGACCAGTGCTGCGATCACCACTATCCCCGGCAATTGGCCATCCAAGCCTTTGGACCAGTTGACCATATTCATGCACCACACGATCCAAATAATTGCCATGATATTAGCAATGAGTGAAAGATTCACCTTTACACCATCGGTTAGGCCAGGTAATGCTATAGATTCGAACGAAAATACTCCACCCTGAATCGGATTGGTAATAAAGGGCATGTTGATGCCCACTCCAACGACAAGTGCCGCTGCCAAAAATCCCAAGACTAGTCGCGCGTATGGATTGACGTCTTTTATGTCATCCCAAACACCAATGATCATAATGACGAAACTGCCAGCCAATATCGAAACTACGTGTCGATCAAGAGGCAGAAACACAAGGCATGCCAAAAATATGCTCGAGAAAATTGCTAACCCACCACCTCGAGGTACTGAGCGAGTATGTATAACTTTTTCATGCTTATTCGCTTTGGGATCATCGAGCCAGCGTCTTTTTTCATACAAAAGCTTTACGAGGAATGCAGCAATAAAAGCAATTAGAGAACTTACCAACAATGGCACGGTAAGTAGTTGATGTATGAATTGATTCATGCGTTAAAAAACAAGATAGGTGAGCAAAACAGTAGCGATTAAAAGTAATAAAATAGTCACGCTCACAAACCAAACAATAAGGCGACGATAGACGATCATGCTTTCAGAAGAAAGCTTAATAAGAAAAAAACTACTAATCCAGGTCAGTGCCGATAAAAGTGGAAGTGTGAGTAAATAGCCT
The DNA here is from genome assembly GCA_964441155.1 of uncultured Pseudomonadales bacterium. Lineage (GTDB taxonomy): Bacteria > Patescibacteriota > Microgenomatia > UBA1400 > RBG-16-45-19 > CAYYKL01. The sequence goes on along the minus strand of CAYYKL010000002.1, from coordinate 38,216 downwards.
TTGGTTGCTAATCGCGAAGAGCCAACAGGCAAACTATAAAAAAGTGGAACTTCAGGCGGAATTCTGGTCCAATATACCAAAAGCAAGACAAACTGAATTACCATGAGGATCAAAGAGAAAGCAAGACTAGTCCGAACGACCATATCTGTCTTGATAAGCTTCCACACCGATGATTGTTTTCCCTGCATAATCACTATTTTAACCCCAATTAGTAGCTTTATGTGAAAGTCTAGTTATTTTATCGACAACCTGGTTATGCTGACGGTATCGCCTAGATCATGCGTATATATGTGTGTGTAGCGTGAAGGCAACTCTTTCGGAATCATCGTGGTATTGCGCTGGATTAGGATTACTTCGCGCTCAAGTACCTGCGACCAATTTACTACGTCAGGGATAGTTGTTAGTTGATTAATACCGGTATAGGTGGGGGAATCGGTCTTGTCTCCTACATACACACAGCTCGGGTGATAATACAAACACGGCATAATGTCCAAATCACTATCCGTGTATAGAGAAAAATCATGATATTGTCGCAGTGATTTGTAGTCAGATTTATTTAGTCCATAAAAAAGGTGACCCGTTACCATCAATTGAAAAATTGCGTATAGAGCTACTAAAATGCCGCCTGTTTTATAAAACCTTGCGGCGAGTAACTTCCAGCTAAAAAGAACACTAAAGAAGCTTAACGAAAAAAGAAACGCGACATACCGGCCATATAAAACTGGTTGAGAAACCCAAGAATAAACATATAGTGAGCCGAATGTAAAAATGCCCAACAGAAATGCACGCTGGGTGTGTTGGGCCACATCGATTGTGTTTTGCGAATGGTTTCCTGGTGATGGAAAAATTCTTTTTGCGATTAAAGGTAAGCTGCTCACAAATCCCAGCAAAGCGAAGAATAAACTGATTCGAGAAAAATATTCATACACTTTGGGCAATTGAAGTGAAAGTTCATTAAATACGAATAAGTTTTGCAGTGTATGCAACGAAGTAAGCGGATGAAAAGTAAACCAGGATTCAGCCGATCGAGCGTTCACCTGAGATAAAAGTATTGGCATCCAGGGAAGATAGAGCACACCAATAAGGATGTTTGCCATAATGAAACGTTTCAGATTTTGCCAATCACGACGAGAAAGCCAAATAAAACTCAGTGTTATGAATTGAGTCACCCAAAAAAATATTCCTAAGTTGTGGGTATATAGCAGTGCGGCTTGAGCTGCAATGTAAGTGACTACACTTGATCGGGACTTGAATAAGTTGGCGGAGCTAGCAAAAACGAGATAGGTCAGAAGCATTGCAAGGCTGTAGGCTCGTAGTTCCACTGAAAAGTAAAGCAATAAGGGCTGTGTGAATATGACGAGCATCAGCAAATTTGACATGAGCTTCGCATTTTTAGGGAAATAATTTCGAACTTCTTTTGCGAGCAAGAGTTGAAGAATCAGCACTGGCATGAGTGAGAGAAGGCGCAAGATTACTTCGTGTGAGCCGAAAATTTTTACCAATGGATGGAGTAGCACGTAATAGAGCGGAGGCGTGAAATCCTTTGCAGCAGTTGAAAAAATGCTGCGAATATCTTGTTTTGCAATTAAATACGAGAAGGCTTCATCTCGCCAAACCGACTTATTAGAAGAAATTGCAATTGACACAGCTATTGATATTGTCAACAAAAATAGAATCCATATTTGCTGGTGTCTGTTGGTTTTCGGCATATCGTTATTGTAATACGTAAATAATTTTGATGCTGGTAAGTGCTTGACACAATTTAGCAGTCTTGGTAAGCTATTGCTAATTGCGAAATTTATAGAGACTTTACCTAAAGATTTAAAAGGAAATACCACAATGACAGACTTAACCGATCGTCAGATTCAAATTATTCGAGCGGTAGTCGAGGAGTATTCGAAGTCTGCTGAACCAGTGGGATCAACCACTTTGGATCGCAAATTTAATTTGGGCGTATCTCCGGCAACCATTCGCAATGAGATGGCATATCTGGTCGAACTTGGCTATCTAGTTCAGCCACACACTTCAGCTGGCAGAGTTCCCTCTCCAACAGCAATAAAGCTCTATATCAACGAGCTCATGAAAGAGCGCAACCTAACGGTGGCAGAAGAAGTCTCAGCAAAAGAAAAATTATGGGAAAAACGGCATCACCTTGAAGATGTTTTACGTCTTACCACCTATGAGTTAGCCAGACGCACAGGCAATATCGGTATTGCGATAACTGACGACATGAAAATTTATCACGCTGGCTATGCCCACATCCTCGACATGCCAGAATTTTTTGATATCGACGTTACTCGAACTGTGTTGCAAATGCTTGATGAAGCTCAGCAATTGATGGAAATTCTGCGCTTATCTCACTCCGATCGAGAAATTCATATTTTACTTGGTGATGACTTTCGCAATGAGTTCTTGCAACCTGTGAGCATTGTCTATTCTGAATTTCACACACCGCACCACCGTGGTTCAATCGGTGTGATTGGCTCATGCCGCATCGATTTTCCCTACGTCGTGCCATTAGTACGTCATTTTACTCGATTAATTAATGAAATAGCTTTGTAAGGTGTGCCATGCCAAAATCACCAAAATCAACTAAGCCAATAGAACCCCAGGTTCCGCAAGTCGATGAAACTCAAGAAAATTACAAAGACAAGTGGCTGCGGGCTCTGGCAGATTACAAAAATCTTGAGCGCCGGGTTGAAGAGAATCAATCACAACTAATTACGCTTGCAAACGCTTCGCTGTTAAGCAAGCTCTTGCCAACGCTTGACCTTATGGAAACTGCGCTCAAGCATGTCAACGATCCGGGATTGACTCTGGTTGTGAAGCAGTTTCAAGAAGCGTTGAAAAACGAACAGGTCAATGAAATTGAAGCAAAAGAACAATCCTTTGATAGTGCGACTATGGAGTGTGTTGAGACAAAACCAGGTGAAAAAGATCAAGTAATCGAAGTACTTAAAAAAGGCTATCGGTATAAAGAATTTGTGTTACGGCCAGCCCAGGTAATTGTCGGTAATGGAGAAGCTTAACGTTTGTAGAGCGTATTTACTATTAGTAAGATGAACAAAGCAGCAAGGAGGCTTTATGTCAAAAATAATTGGTATTGATTTAGGAACAACCAATAGTGTCGTTTCGGTGATGGAGGGTGGAAGTGCTAAAGTTATTCCCTCAGCCGAGGGTAAAAATACGGTTCCCTCTATTGTGGAACCAACAAAGAATTTAGTTGGCGAAGTTGCCAAGCGACAAATGATTCTGAATCCGAAGCAAACGATCTATTCAGTTAAACGCATGATGGGTAGACGGATCGATGATCCACAAGTCAAAAAAATGCAGGAAGTGGCACCGTACGAAATTGTTGCCGGTAAAGATGATATGGCTTCAGTTTCGGTTGGCGGAAAAACCTACACACCTCAAGAAATTTCAGCCAAAATCTTGCAAAAATTAAAAAGTGACGCCGAAAGTTACTTGGGAACCACTATCGATAAAGCGGTTATCACAGTGCCCGCCTACTTTGATGATGCCCAACGTCAGGCCACAAAACAAGCAGGTGAAATTGCTGGCCTAACCGTTGAACGGATTATTAATGAGCCCACGGCTGCAGCTTTGGCCTACGGACTCGACAAAAAGAATAATCAACTCATCGCAGTGTATGACTTGGGTGGTGGCACGTTTGATATTTCAATATTAGAAATTGGTGATGGAGTTTTTGAGGTCAAATCAACCAATGGTGATACCTTTTTGGGCGGCGATGACTTTGATGCTGTGATCATCGATTGGGTGGTGTCTGAATTCAAAAAAGAAAACGGCATTGACCTAAAAGCTGACAAACAAGCGCTGCAGCGGATTCGAGACGCGGCTGAGCGTGCCAAAATTGAATTGTCTTCCTCGCCAGAAACAGAATTGAATCAACCCTTTATTACTCAAGGCAAGGACGGTCAACCGCTACATTTGACGGTGAAGTTATCTCGGTCCAAGTTAGAAGAATTGGTTGACAATTTGGTCAAAAAAACACTTGAACCTGTCAAAGCAGCCCTTAAAGATGCCAAAGTCGAAGCCAAAGACATTCATGAAGTGATTTTAGTTGGTGGCATGACCCGCATGCCTAAAATTCAGCAAGTGGTTAAAGACTTTTTTGGCAAGGAACCGCACAAAGGAGTTAATCCTGATGAAGTGGTTGCTATTGGCGCGGCGATTCAAGGTGGAGTGCTCATGGGCGACGTTAAAGATGTGTTATTGCTTGATGTGACTCCACTTACTCTGGGTTTGGAAACGCTTGGAGGTGTACGCACGCCATTAATCGAGCGCAACACCACAGTCCCTACAAGCAAATCACAAGTCTTTTCCACCGCCGCTGATAATCAGACCCAAGTAGAAATCCACGTCCTTCAAGGTGAGCGCGAAATGGCACACGATAATAAATCACTAGGTCGTTTTGTGCTTGACGGTATTCCCGCTGCACCTCGAGGTATGCCACAAATTGAAGTGACATTTGATATTGATGCTAACGGCATTCTGCATGTCTCTGCCAAAGATAAAGGCACGGGTAAAGAGCAGAAAATCACCATAAAAAATGCCACTAACCTCTCTGAAGAAGAAGTGGAAAAAATGAAGCAAGATGCTCAACTGCATGCAGAGGAAGATAAACGTAAAAAAGAGCAAGTTGAAGCTCGTAATCAGGCTTCAAATGCTGCTTTCGAGATTGAAAAACAACTGAAAGAATATGGCGATAAGTTGGAAGCAGCAGACAAAGAAAAAATCGAAGAGAATGCCAAAAAGTTGAAAGAATTAGCCGAAAACGAATCAGCATCTGCTGATGATTTAAAGAAAGCGACTGAAGAAGCATTAACTTCAGCCCAGAAACTGGGTGAAATAATGTATAAACAAAAGCAAGATGAGGCTTCGGGAGAAGGTGCTCCAACCGATGCTCCAGTCACTGATTCGGCAAAAACTGAAACAAAAGATAAGGCAAAAAATGCTGAAGAAGGTGAAGTGGTAGAAGAGTAGAGGGGAAGCGAGCCTTTTTAAGAATTAAAAATACTTCTATTTCAAGGAGTGGATCGGTGATCTACTCCTTGAAGTTTTTTAAAGCGATTACTTATGGCGACAAATCGAGATTACTACGAAATACTTGGAGTTTCCAAGAGTGCCGATCCGGCAGAACTTAAAAAAGCCTATCGAACAAAAGCGCTTGAGTTTCATCCAGATCGAAATAAAGCAACAGATGCAGAGCAAAAATTCAAAGAGGTAAATGAAGCATACGAAGTTCTGTCTGACCCAAAAAAACGCCAACTATACGACCAGTTTGGCCACGCCGCTTTTGACCCTCGCTCTGGTGGATTTGGCGCACAAGGGGGCAATACGGGACCGTTCACCTATTCGTATTCCAGTGGAAGCAATCCATTTGGCGCTGGAGACTTTGGTGATCCATTCGAGATATTCGAGCAGTTTTTTGGGGGCGGCTCTCCTTTTGGCATGAGATATCAGCCACGAACGCGTTACTCGCTTAAAGTTGGATTTATGGATGCCGTTAAGGGCACACAAAAGACTATCATTCACCAAGGAAAAGAATTCACTATTAAAATTCCAGCCGGTGCTGGAGACGGTACGAGAATCCGATTTGACGAGTTTGATGTCTCGCTCGACGTGTTGCCTCACGAACGCTTTAAACGAGAAGATTATGACATATTTGTCGATGTTTCTATCCCGTTCACTTTGGCAGCATTGGGCGGCAATGTTGAAGTTCCCTCTCTTGAGGGGTCATTTAAATTGAAAATCAAAGCCGGTACTCAGCCAGGAAGTATGGTGCGCTTGCGAGGCAAAGGTATTAGTTATCTGCGTGGTTCGGGCAAGGGCGATTTCTATATTCGGCTACTGGTCACCATACCTAAATCATTGAGCAAAACTCAAAAACAACTTTTGCAACAATTGGACGCCCAACTTATCTCATAAAAATTGGGGTAGAATTATTCCATGATTTATCGACAGCCTCGAATTGATGAACGTCGTTTATTTGACCGATTAGCCAGTCATCCATTACAAAGCTGGGCCTGGGGAGATTTTCGCACCCAAACTGATGTTCAGGTTGAGCGTTTGTGTGGTTTTGATCAATCGAACCCCGTTGCCAGTTTACAAGTTACGTTTCATCCCATTCCAAAATTACCCTACACGATCGGCTATTTCCCCAAAGGAAATATGCCTGATGAAGCGCAACTGCAGGCGCTCAAAGATTTGGGCAAGCGGAAAAAGGCAATTTTTATTAAGCTTGAGCCGAATATCACAACTCCACCACACCCAGAGACTGACCTTGAGAATTTACGTCAATTTTTAACCGATCATGATTGTCAAAGGGGTCGAGCTCTGTTTACTCCCTATTCATTTGTCCTTGATTTGACCAAATCATCTGACGAGCTCATGGCAGGATTGAAAACGAAGTCTCGTTACAATCTGAAATTGGCTCAGACTCATGGAATTCAAATTGTCGAAGATTCAACCCCTCAAGGATTCAGTCAATATCTAGAATTGTTGGAGCAGACGACCAAACGCCAGCAGTTTTATGCACATACTAAAAACTATCACACGACCATGTGGCAAACTATGTTTGGAGCAAATATTGCCCATATATTCAAAGCTGAATATCAGGGTCAAGTATTGGCCGCTTGGGTAGTTTTTGTGTTTAACAACACGCTCTATTACCCGTATGGTGCTTCGAGTAGAGATCATCGCGATAAAATGCCGTCGTACCTGCTGATGTGGGAAGTCATTCAATGGGGCAAGCGAATGGGATGCACAAGCTTTGATATGTGGGGGGCACTCGGGCCCAATCCGAATCCCAAAGATCCTTGGTTTGGTTTCCATCGGTTCAAATCTGGTTTCGGGGCTGCGTTAACCCAGTCAGTGGGAAGTTATGACCTTGTTATCGACCACCCGCTTTATTCGCTGTACCGCATCGCTGATCGTTGGCGTTGGCGATTTTTACGGTTTAAGAGCAAATTTTCTATATAAAAATTCAGTTTTGAAATTTTTTTCACCCATTTCCTTGTTGGTTTTTACCCGATCACTTCTTGAAAATAAGCTGGCAATTCAACATTTTTCACATTGACAAACTGCTTAAATATTGATTAGATTGTTGCGATTCCTAAGAGATAATATTAATGTGTTTTGAAGTTTGCTAGCCAATTATGATTACCCTTGAAAACGTTACCAAAATGTATGGTGCCAGCTCGGTTGTAGAGTCGGTTTCGCTGGCGATTAAACCCGGTGAAATTGTAGGATTACTGGGACCAAACGGCGCTGGCAAAACGACCACGATTCGAATGATTGCTGGTGTACTGCCGCCCTCAAAAGGTTCGATTTCAGTTAATGGACTCACGCATAGTGACAATTCAATGGAACTCAAAAGCCAAATTGGTTATCTGCCGGAAGATAACCCGCTCTATGAAGATTTGACGGTTGAAGAACATTTGTATTTCTGGGGTCGCATGAAAGGCCTGAGTCCTGCTCAATTGCCTGAGGCAATAAACTTTGCTCTAGAGAGTACCGATATTACCGATGTCTATTATCGTTTTATCGGTGAATTATCAAAAGGATATCGTCAACGAGTCGGTTTGGCCCAGGCGATTATGAATAAGCCCAGTATTTTATTGCTCGACGAACCCACTGAGGGCCTGGATCCGAATCAAAGGCGAGATATTCAAGCCTTATTAGCCAAACTTCGTAAAGACAGAACGGTCATTGTATCCTCTCACGTTCTTGGCGAAATTTCCCATTTAGCCGATCGCATAATTATTATCCATAAAGGCATGGTGGTCGGCGATGATTCTCCTCAAAATTTAGTGAGTGTCAATAAAAAATCGATCGAATTGATGACTGAAATTAAAGGCTCAGGCGTAGCCAAAGGATTAAAAGAAATTCCAGGAGTTTCAAAAGTGGTCAAAGAAGGCACCAATCATTACCGTATAACCGCAAAAAAGACAGGCGATATTCGCGAAACTGTTTTTTCACATTGTGTTAAACATAAATGGGTTCTTCTGGAAATGCGTCCCTTGGAAAGACAGTTAGAAGATGTATTTAGCGAGTTAACGGAGCAATAACATGCAGCGTTTAGTTGGACTACTGAAGCGAGAATTCTTTTCCTACGTTAATTCACCGTTGGCGTATGTGGTTATCGTTACCTTTTTGCTTATTAGCAATTTCTTGTTTTTGAGAACTGCTTTGGTTTTGGGTGATGCCAATTTACGACCATTTATTGAGCTGCTTCCTTGGTTTTTAGTCGTGATTGCTCCGGCACTCACTATGCGCTTGTTCTCGGATGAGCAGAGAAAAGGAACGTTCGAACTGTTGGTAGCCCATCCGCTTTCAGAGTGGCACGTGGTTGTGGGTAAATATTTGGGCACTTTGCTTTTTTATCTCTTATTTCTCGCTGCGACTGCAAGCTTGCCCATTACCATTGCCTTATTTTCAAATGCCGATTGGGGACTGATTGCCAGCCAATACTTGTCAGCACTATTAGTGGGTGCCACTTTTTTAGCCATTGGTCTGGCAGCATCGACCTATGTAAAACAGTCTGTAGGGAGTTTTCTGCTGGGGTCAGCCATAAGTTTTGGCCTCATTTTAATTGGGCTTCAATTTGTGGTACTAATGTTGCCCGCTCCCTTAAGTCAGATCATGAACGAATTAGCCATCATAAATCATGTCAATAATATTAGTCGAGGTGTTTTGGATTTGCGAGACATCGCGTATTTTGTGACCGTCATTGGTGTTGCCTTAACTGCCGCCGTGCTTAAGTTATCACAGCGAAAATTCACCGATATGCCAGCTGAAAAAAGAAAACTTTTTATTGTATTGATGTTGGTAATTGGTGTGGGTGTTATGGCTAACTTACTGCTTTATTCCCAGCCCGTTCGTCTCGATGCAACTGCAGATCAAAGGTTTTCAGTTAGTAAGGGAACCAAGCAATTGCTCTCAACCCTCAAAGATCGAGTCACGATAACGTTGTATACATCCTCAAATTTACCCGGACCAATGCAGGTAACCCTTCGAGAAACTACTGACAGACTCAAAGATTTCAAGCGATATGGCGGGGACAAAGTATCAATTAAAACCGAGCTTACTGATACTCCCCAAGCGCAACAAGAAGCTACGAGCAAAGGTATTCGACAGGTAAACTTCAATCAATTGGGAGGTAATAGTATTCAAATCCAACAAGGCAACTTGGGATTGGAAGTGCGGTATGGAGATAAAACCGAGGTAATTGATTTTATCGAAGATGCGGCTCAACTCGAATATAATTTAAGTCGCTTGGTAGCAAAACTTTCTCGCGAGGCGCAACCCAAACTCGGACTCCTTGACGTTACAGCCGCAAGTGAATTAGCCCAACTTAATGAATTTTTGTCAGCTCAATATGAAGTCATGCCATTAACTAATGCGGCCGAGGAATCAGCTAATTGGGCAGAACTAGCAGGAGTCGTGGTTATCGATGATGGTAGTGGCGAAAATGCAACTTCGGCTGCACAACTGAAAAATTACCTTGCGAATAATGGCAGCGCGGTGATTTTTGCCGAAGGCGTAAATGTGAATCAGCAAACACTGTCTGCGCAGGTTTCGCAGTCTCAAATTAAAAAAGTATTGCAAGAGTGGGGTATCACTATCGGCAACGATATTGCCTACGATCTGCAATTAGCTCAACCGATAACTCTGAGTGACGGCGGCGGTAGGCAATATATCGTCCCCTATCCTTTCTGGTTCCAATCATTGGTCGAATCCGAAAACTTGCCAACTGGCGGCATTATGAATAATGTAGCAGTTGGGTGGCCAAGCACGATTACGATTGCAGCTGACAAACAAAACACGGTTAAACCAATTCTGGTTACGGGTCAATATTCAGGCAAACAAGAAGGAAGCTTTACTATTGCGCCTCAAGAAGCCGCAGCGATTAAAGAAGTTAAAAACCAATCGATGCCTTTAGCCGTTGCAAGTGCAACCAGCAATCAGCGAGTTGCCGTAATAGCCGATGCTGATTTACTCAACGATAGCTTTATTGAAAACGCTGCGGAGAATAAAAGCTTTGTGACGAATCTTATTGATTGGGTAGCTGCAGACCCCATATTATCTTTGATTCCCAAGCGCGAGAGTGGCAGGCAAGTATTTATGTTCGTTAATCCACAACAAGCCCAATTAGTGCAGTGGGTTAATATTATCGTTCCTCCGCTAATATTTATTGTCGGTGGAATTATCTGGCTCAAGCGCCGCCAACGATTAGCAAATAGATCGTACAGCATGTAAGTAACTACTCGTATGAATTCTAATAAAACTATTGTTGCATTATTGCTAGTTATCGCGGTTTTAAGTGGAGTATTTTTTCTCCAGCAACGGTTCGCATCTGGCGATGACCAAGATAATCAAGCATATCTCGAGCAAATTCAGGGGTATACGAAAGAAAATATAACAGAAATCAAATTATCGCGTGGTGATCAGTCTCTTGCGGCTAAAAAAGAAGTTGAGCAATGGCGTAGCGAGCAATCATTGCTTGATGCTGCCATTATCACTTCGTTAGTCGAGCAAATTACCAGTCCAGAAGAAATTATATTGATTTCTCAAAATGGCGATCAACACGCCACGTATGAAGTCACAGAAGAAAAAGCAACTGTGGTGAGTTTGATCAATCCCACTGGTGAGAAAAAAATCTTGGTGGGAGCTCCAGCATCGGGCAATTATTACCTGCGCATTGATGGCTCGAATGAGGTGTGGGGGGTTCAGTCCATGACTGATAAAATTTCTGATCTCAGTCTCTCTCAATGGTTAGATAAGAGACTGCTCGCAGTCGATGAGGAGAGTATTAACACGTTGGTTTTTGAAAAAAACGGTAGCTCATTTACCCTTCAGCAACGCGATAAGAACTGGTTTATTGATGGCGGTGAACAAGAGCTAGATAAAACGACTTTTTCAGAACTGCTTATGCAATTAGAATCATTGGTAGCGGTGGGTGTGATTGACGACGCGCAGCTACCTGATTTTCCTCAAAAACCAGCGCTAAAATTAACGGTTAATGCTCAAGGAACCACCCCGGTATCGATTGAGCTTTTTACCGGCAAAGATTCGATTCTCGCTCAGATGGGCAACCGTCCTGGAAATTTCGAAATCAGTCAATCAACCTTTGATGATCTCAATCTCAATCAAAATGAAATCAAGTTCGCTCCCACTCCGACTCAAGCTCAATAACAAAAAATAGTGTTTTCTCGCTTGCTAAAATCTCAATCATTGCAACCAAGATATGCAAACCATAATTCCCGAAAAACTAAAAAAGGGTGATCAAGTTAGAGTAATCGCGCCATCCAGATCAATGGCGATTATAAGTCAAGAAGCGAGGGATATTGCCAAGAAACGATTTGATGATTTAGGTCTCGTGGTTAGTTTTGGTCGGCATGTGGAAGAAATCGATACATTTACTTCTTCAAGCATACAATCTCGTATTGACGATCTTCATGAGGCATTTGCTGATCCTGAAGTTAAAGCAATCTTAACGGTTATCGGAGGCTTCAATAGCAATCAGCTGCTCTCATATATTAATTGGGAACTCATTACAAGCAATCCAAAAATTCTTTGTGGCTACTCGGACATAACCTCACTCAACAACGCACTATTTGCGAAAACCGGATTAGTAACCTATTCGGGGCCTCATTATTCCTCATTTGGGCAAAAACATGCTTTTGATTACACCTTGGAATATTTTAAACGTTGTCTTTTTGAGACAGAAGTAATATTCCTGTCTGCAAGCAAGCAATGGAGCGACGACCTGTGGTGGCAAAATCAAGATGACAGAACTCAACACGACAACGATGGTTACTTGATAATACATCCAGGAGAAGCCCAGGGCACCATACTTGGGGCAAATTTGGGGACACTCAATTTGCTCCAAGGAACAGCATTTATGCCGAGCCTTGAACATTCAATGTTATTTCTGGAAGATGATGAAGAATCTCATCCACATCACTTCGATCGTGATTTGCAATCGCTTATCCATTTACCCGATTTTTCGGGTGTAAAAGGTATGGTTATCGGAAGATTTCAAAAATCAAGTCAAATGAGCAATGAGCTGCTTATTGAGATTATTCAATCCAAGAAGGAATTAAAACATATCCCAGTCATTGCCAATGTTGATTTTGGTCATACCGATCCAAAAATCACCTTTCCCATTGGAGGGCAGGCAAGGTTAAACGCTCAGGGTAATGCAGTCAAGTTAGAGATAACTTCTCATTGAGTCGAGTCGAAATTAGCTAACTACCTCTGCCGTTTCCAACTCTTTATTTTTAACTCCGGGACTGAGCTGCTCATATTCTCGTACGCGTCGCAAGCGCAAGTCCATTTGTTTGTAGCGCGTCGTGTGAATTTGATCAAAATGGTCACGCAGCTTAGCGAGCGAAGAATCAAACTTATCGAAATCAAGTTTAAACCGGTCCCATTCGATTACAAATTGATTTATATGGGCAATGATCGTACGTAAGTTATTTTCGATCATGAAATTGCGATATGCTTCCATAACCGTGCGGGCAACAATCAAAAATGTGAATGGGGACACGATCATGATCTTTTTGTTCATGGCTTCGTCAATGAGGTGTGGAAATTGTTGGTTAATATATGAAAACAATTGCTCATTGGGGACAAATAAAATGGCGTAATCAAGTGTACCTGCTTCTGTATTGATGTAGCCACGCTTGTCCAATTGCAGGATTTTTTCTTTAACATCTTTTTCAAAAAGTTTTAGATTTTGGCGCTTGGTAGTTGCATCTGTAGCATTTACCATGAGTTGAACTTGAGCATAGGGAAATTTAACATCGATCGCCACTTTGCGATTATTTGGCAGCAACAGCGTAATATCAGGAATGCTGCCACCTTTACTCAATGCCTTTTGTCGCTCGTAATGAATTGACTCGATAAGTCCCGCTGATTGCAAGATATCCTCAATTATTCTCTCTCCCCACTGACCCCGAACCTGGTTATTAGACAAGATCTGGGAAAGAGATTGAGTAGACACCGTTAGGGCTTCGGTGATTTTGCGATGCTCGGAAATCGCCCGAGTGATTTCACCGAATTTGGTATTTCTGTCTTGCTCAAGAGAGCGAATTTCTTTTTGCCGGGCATCAATTTCTGTTTTTAAATCGGTAACTAATCGCTCAATAACCTCTTTGCTGTGTTTATTATCTTTGAAAATTGCTTCTTTATCGGTTTCTAATACCGACTTGGTTTGAGCCAAAATCTTATCGCTTAATTCGCCGTAAACCTGATTCATCATGGCTTTGGTGCCTTGTTCGTCTAAGCCCTGCTTGGAAACCGATGAAAGCTTGAAATGCACAAAGAGCATTACCGCAAGAGCAGTTACTACACTGACCAATAAAAACCATTCAAGTCCAATCATAAATAATAGTATACTGCATCAAGATGAAACAAAATCTACTCAAAGCGATACAGCGGCACAGGAATATATCGGCTCGAGGTCCTCTAGCGATAACAAGTATCTGGTTATGGATAGTGGTACTAGTAATTATTTTCAAAGTTGACCCATCAACACTAAAGAATAGCATTATCCCGAGCATGTATTTTCCCCTGCTATTGGTGCTATTTTTAGCTCTCTTGATCTCGCTATGGGTAGTCAGTCGATCTAAAAAATTGAGCCTTTTGTGGTCAAGTGTATTGATCATTTTTCTAGTTCTTAGTCTTTATCAAATGGGACACATACTTAATGCGCTGTTACTTTTTGGGGTGGCAGCGTGCGCTCATTTAGTAATTGTCATGGAGCAGAAACAAAGTGTCTAACCACTCATTTAATTAATCGAATTTCCATGCGAAACACTCATCTTGGATTGAATGAGCAGTAGCGTATAATTGGGCCATATGCAGCTATCAAAACACAAATTAAACAAATCGATCGAAAAACAAATTTACGCCATTTTTCACCAACTAATCGCCGATTTAAAAAAGCCTGATGAAGCAGAAAGTATTCTTAAAGAATTATTATCACCCATAGAATATCAAGTAATTGCAAAAAGGTTAGCAATAGCAATATTTCTAGATAAAGGTCGTAGTTACGAAAATATTAAATCGACACTCAAGGTTTCTTCGGCAACTATCGCCAGTGTGCAGGAGACCATGGGAAATCCAGGGATTCAGCAAGCACTTCGTAAAGTTAAGGCTGACGAATGGGCAGATGAGTGGGCTGGCAAAATTAGTAACTTGATGGGTAAACTGCTTCCTTCCAAATAAAACTACGATCCCTTGTGAATGGGGCAACAGAGCAACATCATGCAAACGAATTATTTTTACATCACGACTACGGCGCCCTATGTTAATGCCACGCCTCACATTGGATTTGCCCTCGAAATAATCGCAGCTGACGTCATTGCCCGATATAGGCAATTGTGTGGAGCCAACGTTATCTTTGGTACAGGCACCGATGAACATGGAGTGAATATTTACCGAAAAGCTCAAGAATTGTCCATACCTGTTCAGGATTATGTTGATGAAAACGCTCGCACATTTGCGCGTCTCAAAGACACACTGCATTTGAGCTTCACACATTTCCAAAGAACAACGGCAGCGAGTCACATTGCAGCTGCCCAACACTTTTGGCAGTTATGCACTCAATCAGGCGATATTTATAAAAAATCATATTTATCCAAGTATTGTGCCGGTTGTGAGCTAGAAAAAACTGATTCAGAGCTCGTTGATGGAAAATGTTCACTTCATCCGACTAAAGAATTAGAAATCATTGAAGAGGAAAATTATTTTTTCCGCTTTTCCAACTATCAAGAAAAGTTATTATCGCTCTATCAAGCTCATGAAACATTTATTGTTCCCGATTCAAAATATAAAGAAATGGTGGCGTTTGTTTCGCGGGGTCTCAAAGACTTTAGCATTTCACGAGTAAAGGCTAAAATGCCCTGGGGAGTACCAGTTCCCAATGACCAAGACCATGTCATGTATGTTTGGTTTGATGCGCTGGTTTTTTATATATCTACACTTGGTTGGCCAGAAACAACAAAAGAATTCGAGCAATTTTGGCCCGGAATTCAAATTGCAGGCAAAGATAATTTGCGCCAACAAGCAGCTATGTGGCAAGCCATGCTTATGTCGGCTGGATTGCCAACCTCCAAGCAGATTCTTATCAATGGCTTTATCTCAGTGGCAGGACAGAAAATGAGTAAGACTTTGGGAAATGTCATTTCCCCGGAGGAAATGATCGATCGCTATGGCGTGGATGCAACGCGGTACTTGCTGATGCGCTTGGGTCCCATTGGAGAAGATATGGATGTGTCTTGGGAAAAGTTTGACACTACCTACACCGCTGATTTAGCAAATGGATTGGGAAATACTATTTCTCGAGTAGCCGCGTTATGCGCCAAATCTGGTTTTAGTTTTGCAATTGACAAATCACCGGGTTTTAGATCTCAGTTCAAAGGGCCAATGAGTAACTATGCTCTAGCATCAGCGCTTGAATCGGTGTGGGATTCGTTAAGTTTTATTGATACCAAAATTAATGAATCACAACCGTGGAAACTAGAAGGCGCTCACCAGCGCATTGTTTTGCAAGAACTTATTGCTCACCTGCGCCAAGTTGCGCATGAATTGCAGCCATTTATGCCTCAAGTTGCTCAAGAAATTACTGATATTTTTTCAAAGCCTCAAATATCAGTAATTAAGCCCATATTCCCTAGACTTACCTAAAAAACTTTTAAACTTCTATTAACACACGTCAACTTAAGCTCTTAAAAAATATGATCGATACCCATACTCATTTGAACTTTGCTGCTTTTGCCCATGATTGGGCAGGAGTAGTCGAACAATCAATTGAACGAGGAGTTTCGGCAATGATTGTGGTGGGAACTGATATAGCCACGAGTGCAAAGGCAGTAGAAATTGCCCAATCAAACAAGACACTCTACGCAGCAGTTGGAATCCATCCTCATCATGCCAAAGGTATCCATACTACACAGGAAGTTGATGCATTGATTGCAGAAATTGCCAAACTTGCGCTTGACCCAAAAGTTGTCGCAATTGGCGAAATTGGCATCGACCATCACGAATATAAGGATTCAAAATACACTTCTTCTGACATTAACGTAGCTACCTATAATGAATTGCAAGTTGAATTGTTTAACAAGCAATTAGAGTTGGCTGTCCGAATTGGAAAACCAGTTATCGTGCATAGCCGATCTGCCAGAGACGAGGCGCTTCAAATAATTGAAGCTGTCAATGCAACTGCGAATAGCAAAATTACCGGCGTGTTTCATTGTTTTGAGGGATCCAAGAAAATGGTGAAGCGAGTTATCGAAGCAGGTTTGCATATTAGTTTTACTGCGAACATCACGTTTATCCCCGATAGACTAGATGTAGCCACCCTCGTCCCACTTGATCGTTTGCTTTTAGAAACTGATTGCCCGTACATGGCTCCAGCTTCAATGCGAGGCGAGAGGAACACCCCTTCCAGTGTTACAATGGTGGCAGCTGCTCATGCAGCAAGCCGAGCAATCGATGTTATTCAGGTAGAAATGCAAACAGACAAAAATGCACGAACACTTTTTCAATTGGATTCTCATTCATGAATAAAGCTAGTTTAGCCTATTGGGTCAAACGACATCCAGTAAAAAGTCAGCGAGCCTTGGAGATAATTCCGGGAGTAATCTCTTGGGGTCTTATTTTATTTCCCATTTGGGGATCTTTTATCATCCCTGATTTAGTCGCGTATTACATTATTACGTTTAATGTCTATTGGTTGTACCGCTCAATTCAGGTGGCGGTGTTGGCAATTGCCGCGCATTATCGCATGCGTGCTTCCATGGTGTATGACTGGTTAGGTGATATTAAACACTTGCCTCACTTCGAAAAAGTTTGGCATTTGGTAATCATTCCAACCTATAAAGAGCCAGAAGCTACTTTGGTGAGATCATTAAACTCTCTGGCCAACCAAGCATTTCCACCCGAGCGAATCGCTGTTGTTTTATCATTTGAAGAGCGAGAGGGAGAAGCCGCGAAACAAAAAGCAGCTTTTTTGCAAAAGGAATTTGCAACAAAACTTGGGCAAGTGTGGGCAACGTTTCATCCTGACATTGACGGTGAAGTCAAAGGTAAATCATCCAATATGAATTGGGGATCTCAATACGGCAAGAAAATGCTTATCGATGAGCAAGGCGTAGACATGCTCTATACCACCATCACCAGTCAAGATGCAGATGCGGTGATGCATAAAAATCATTTTGCAGCCGTCACACTTTCATTCTTAAAAAGCAAAGCGCCTTACCGCCGATTTTGGCAAGCCGGCATCATGTTCTATAACAATATCTGGAAAGTTCCCTCACCCATCAGGGCACTCGCTTCAATTCAATCGGTCATTCATCTATATGTCTTAAACCGCGGTGATCGGTTGATAAACTTTTCAACTTACACGCTGAGTCTCAAATTGGCAGACGAAATTGGTTACTGGGATACCGATGTCATTCCCGAAGATTATCGAATGTTTTTTAAATCATACTTTGCCACCAAAGGTGAAGTTGAAGTTAAGCCCATTTATTTGCCAATCTATGCCGATGCGGTTGAGGCAAACTCCACGTTAGCGTCGCTTAAGAGCCAATACGAGCAAATAAAACGGTGGGCATGGGGAACGAGTGATGATGCCTATATCATAAAAAAATGGATAACCGAGCCAGGAATTCCTTTTGGCGACAAAACATTTCGCGTACTTCATGTAATTGAAGCGCATTTTTTATGGCCAGTAAATTGGTTTGCGGTAACCTTGGGGGCATTAATCCCCACGTATCTCAATCCCGAATTTTCACGCACGATTTTAGGAAAAACACTGCCTCAAGTTTCATCAGCCATTCTCACGTTTGCTCTCATTAGTTTGGTAGTCATTGTGATTTTGGATATGCTCAATCGTCCTCCCCATCCTGACGGCACCTCTAAAATGAGACGACTGTTCCAACCAGTTGAATTTTTATGGATGCCGATTGTGGGCTTGTTCTTCTCAGCACTTCCGGGATTAGACGCACACACAAGACTGATGATGGGCCGATATATTGAATATCGGGTAACCGAAAAAGTATAGACTTTTTACACTTGGGTTTCTTAACGATTCTTGCTACGCTTGAAGCAAGATGATGCGCAACAAAAAACGACTTTACTTTCTCACCTCGTTTATTCTTTTGGCTATTTCAGTATCGAGCTTAATTGGCATTGGTTTGCAGCTTAACGTGGTGCAATATTGGCTCTCTAGAGCGAGTGGCCAGCCAGCCAATATTGTGGTTGACACGAAGGGTGTCGTTGGTCCATTGCATCGATCTTGGGCAAATTTAGCTCAAGGCGGAGAATCACATGAGTATAGCTTTGCTCCTGTTTCTGCCAAAATTAAAGCCATAGGTCCAGAATATATTCGTCTCGATCACATCTACGATTTCAATAATGTAGTCAGTCGAGCGCCTGATGGAACACTAGCATATTCTTGGGGCAAGCTTGACCGATTAATCGCTGAAATTCAATCTACTGGTGCAAAGCCCTTTATTTCACTCACCTATATGCCATCGGCTTTAAACAATGGGGATTTGACAGGTCTGCCGTATCGCTGGGAAGAATGGCAGCAAGTTGTCCGAAGGACGATCGAGCACATCAGCGGTCAAGCTGGATTAAATATCCAAGATGTTTATTATGAAGTCTGGAATGAACCAGATTTGTTTGGTCAGTTTAAAACCTATGGACCAAAAAATTATTTAGATCTGTATTACTATGCCGCTAAAGGGGCTGATCAGGCTCAAAACACGCAAAGCTTCAAATTTGGTGGACCGGCTACGACTAAGCTATATAAAAATTGGGTTAACTCGTTTATGCAATTTGTGAGCTCGAATAACTTGCGGCTCGATTTTTATTCCTGGCATCGGTATAGCTATAAGCCGCAAGATTATGTCGATGACGTAATGGAATTTGACCAGTTGATGCGCTCCTTTCCAAAATATGCCCTTAAAATTGAGCGACATATCACCGAATGGGGTCCCAATAGCGATCTTTCACCTGCCAATGACAGTGCTTTAGCAGCAGCACATACGGTTGCGGTCACCGCTGCTCAAAACGCGCATATTGATCGCGCGTTTGCTTTTGAAGTTCAAGATGGATTAGACCCGGAAGGTAAGGCATATTGGGGCAGGTGGGGATTACTCACTCATAACCAATTTGGCGCTGTTGCCAAGCCCCGCTATTACGCCCTTGCCATGCTTAATCAATTAGGTCCTGATCAACTTAATGTGGTCGGTGAAGGGACTTGGGTTAAAGCCTTAAGCTCCAGAGCGCTTAACGGTTCGGTGCAGGTATTATTGACCAACTACGATCCAGCAGGAAGAAACACAGAGACTGTGCCCGTGACATTCCAACGACTTGAGCAAGGTCAATATGAACTAACTAAAACCTATTTAGGCAGAAAAAGCGTCATCGAAGTGATTGAGATAGCCACACCGCAATATGGTCTAGAATTGGTGATGCCGCCTAATAGTGTCGTGATGCTCGAGCTCAGGCGGTTTGCGCAGTAGCTTATTGTCGCTTAAGCACTGCTGTAAATGCTTCTTGGGGAATATCAACTTTTGCAAAGGTGCCGCGCTTCGACTTCCCTTTCTTTTGTTTTTCAAGCAATTTTTTCCGTCGGCTGATATCGCCACCGTAGAGTTTAGCAGTCACATCTTTGCGAAAAGCTTTGATTGTTTCTCGAGCGACTACTTTGCCGCCAATTGCTGCTTGAATGGGGATTTCGTGCAACTGACGCGGAATAACCTCTTTAAGTCGTTTAGCGAGCGATCGGCCAACCGCCTCAGCTTTTTCTCGAACGACAATTTGCGAGAGCGCATCAATTTCTTGGTGATTAATGACAATTGAAAGCTTGACTGCATCGACGACTTGATAGCCTGAGAGAGTATATTCGAGCGATGCATAGCCGGCAGAAGCTGACTTTAATTGATCAAAGTAGGTGGTAATTAATTCTGCCAGTGGAATTTCATAGGTAATTTGAGCCCGGTTGCCAAAGTAATTCATATTTAACTGGCGGCCACGGTAGTTTTCGGTCAATTGCATAATGGCACCGACATAATCACCCGGAGTATAAATCTTTACCAAAGCCATTGGTTCTCGAATTTGACTAATTAAACTGGGGTCAGGAAGATCTGCTGGATTGCTGATAATACTTGTTTTATTGGCTGTTGATACCACTTCATACTGCACGGTGGGGGCAGTTGAAACTAAATCCAAGTTAAACTCTCTAGTCAATCGCTCTTGCACGATTTCTGCATGCAAAATTCCCAAAAATCCGGCTCGTACTCCGTTGCCCAGTGCTGGCGAGTGAGTTGGTTGGTGGGCAATTGCGGCGTCATGGAGTCTTAATTTATTAATTGCCTCGAGCAAATCGTGATAGGCATCGCCATCTCGGGGATACAAGTCCATAAATACCATTAATTGTGGAGATTGATATCCTGGCAAAGGTGGGGTTTCGATGCTGCCACCCAGTGTCACGGTATCGCCGACTTGTGTTAAAGAAATATCTTTTAAGCCCGTCACTATATAGCCGACTTCACCGGCACATAATTTGTCCCTGCTTTCCGGTTGAGGTTTATACACCCCCGTTTCAATGCTTTGGAACTTGGCTTGAGTGGCCAATAATTGCAAAGATTGACCCGCGGTAATTTCTCCATCGGTCACTTTAACTCGAATCACCACTCCTTGATGGCTATTAAACTCTGAGCTAAAGATAAGCGCACGAGTAAAAGACGTTTCCATGCTTTTTGGTGGGGGAATGCGATCAATAATGGCTTGGAGCAGCTCATCCATGCCAATGCCTGATTTAGCCGATACCAGCACAAATTCATCTTCATGGAAGCCGAACAATTCCATCATCTCAAGCATGGTGCCTTCGATATCGGCGTTAGTGAGATCAATTTTATTAATAACCGGAATCATTTTGAGATCGTGCTCGAGTGTTTTTTGGTGGTGGGATAAGGTTTGCGCCTGAACACCTTGCGTGGCGTCAACAATCAGAATTGCCCCCTCAACGGCGGCTAGAGATCGCGAAACTTCATAGCTAAAGTCAACATGGCCCGGTGTATCAATGAGGTTCAATGTATACCCTTGGTAGTCCATAGAAACCGGGGCCATTTTGATGGTGATGCCGCGCTCTTTTTCGATCGGGTTGCTGTCCATGATGCGCTCCACAAACGTCCGCTCGTCCATGGTGCCTGTTTTCATGAGCAGGCGATCGGTGAGTGTCGTTTTGCCGTGGTCAATATGGGCAATTATCGAAAAATTGCGAATTTTATCTTGAGTCATGATGGATGAATTATACAGGGTAATTGAAATTATCTTGCAAAGAGGTAAGAATGTTGCCAAATCACATACGGTAAAACTTCATTACAACGGCTTGATGTCCTGGCTCTGGGTCGGGATTTCTAAAACAGAGTCACTTTTGGTGAGGACACTTCTCCAATTGCCTACTTTTTTCAAGAGTTCCATAAAGATTGCCAACTCTTTGATGTGCAACACTTTGGCAAAACCAAGATACACTATTGCCCCGGAAAGACTGGTGAGTATGGTTAGGAAAATAAGCGGCACAACCCTGGTAGTGTCGAGGACATTGTCGAGCAAGCGCATGGGCACCCACAAACACACTGCCATGAGTAATGAAGCCGCAATCATTTTTGTCATGGGTTTAATGAGCATGTTAGCCGCAAAGCCATCGATCTTTCTCAAAAGTAACGCTAGCAAGATCAAGAATTGTCCAATTGAAGCAATACTCATTACCAGTCCTAAACCCACCACATTCCACTTGAATACAAACACGGATAACGATGCGCCAATCACATAGGTAACTGCAGAGACGATTGCCACGATAAAAGGAATTTTGGTATTGTGTAGCGCATAAAAAGCTCGGTTAACCACTTGTAATCCACCCAGGGCAAATAGTGACAGTGAGAGCACGGCTACGGTTCTGCCGGTTAACACCGTGGCTTGCCAGGGGAATTGTGCTGAACCATAGGCCAAGCGAACCAAGGGAATGCGCAAAATGAGCAAAAGGGCACTTGTGGGAAGTGTCAAAAACATGGTTTGCAAAAAGCTCGACACAAAGGTATTTCTGAAGTTAGT
This sequence comes from uncultured Pseudomonadales bacterium, assembly GCA_964441155.1. Classification (GTDB taxonomy): domain Bacteria; phylum Patescibacteriota; class Microgenomatia; order UBA1400; family RBG-16-45-19; genus CAYYKL01. The sequence goes on along the minus strand of CAYYKL010000002.1, from coordinate 16,061 downwards.
TAGCTCACCATCGGCTGCTTCACGGCTTAAAAATGGTAGCGATGCTTGGCCAATGGGTGCTGAAAAAATGCGCACTGGGGCAGAGAGTAATTGTTGGGCGATATTAACGATAGTAAGACTTCCAGATGGCAAGGCAGTCGCCAAGAACACACCCACGAATAATTCAATTTGATTCACTGCTAGGGCTAAAGTTCTGGGGGGCATCAAGCGAATCATGGATTTGACACCAGGGTGTTTCAGGTTAATGGTAAGTGAATAGCGAAACCCAAGTTTTCTCGCTTGGGGGAATTGCAACATCAAATGGAGCATGGCGCCAATAACCACACCAACCGCGGCTGAATATATGCCAATCCAGGGAGCAAGCAGCACAATACCGCCAATGATTCCCAAATTATAGGCAATCGGGCTGAGGGCAGGAATCAAAAAACGTTGATGTGCCTGAATAATGCCAGTTAAGAAGTTGCTAAAGGCAAAAAATAGTTGAGAAAGCAGCATAATGCGGGTTAAATTGACAGTTAAATCAAGTTGCTCAGGAGTGAAATTTTGAGCGGTAATGAGCTCATTGAGAGGTCTTGCAAAAATAAATACGACGGCAGAAATCACCAGAAAAGTCAACGACACCAGATTCATCATGGTTGTCGCCAGTGCATTGGCTTCGGACTCACTCTCTTTGCGATATCTGGCATATACCGGAATAAAGGCAGCAGAAAGAGCGCCGATAACCAGCAACTGGAAAGCGAGCTCGGGCAAGCGAAACGCAACCCAATAAGCGTCAAGTTGTTGTTGCAGTTGTGGAGTGGAAAAAAACCGTGACAATAATAGTCTATTGCGCAAAAGCCCAAACAGAGCCGATAGCATGCTACTGCCAGTGATCACAACCGCAGCCGAGAGAATAGTGTTGTGCTGACGATCGATTATTCTCTGGCTGGTGTCAAAAAGTTTTTTTACGGGAGTCAACGGCATAGTCCTCATTTTATCTCGGTTAAGCTCCTTAGTGTATCAGGGAAATTGTGAGATGCCGATATTGGTTAGACCAGAGGTATGTGATACAATCCAGCTTAGTTATTTTGCTTTCATTACTATTCATTTTGCAGATAATCTGAAAACTAATTAGGAGTTAATCATATGCCAGTCACCAAATCAGCGATCAAAGCTTTGCGCCAACAAAAGAAACGAACTATCGTTAACTCTGAGATTCGGGCAAAAATGCGCACCATTATCAAAGCAGTTAAAACTGACCTGGGGATGCAAGGTTTAAGCGAAATGTATTCGACCGTTGATCGTGCTGCAAAGCGAGGAATTATTCACCCGAATAAAGCCGCTCGTATCAAATCACGTATCACCAAAAGTGTTTCAGGCCCAGATCAGCCAGTAGTTAGTGCGCCAGTCAAAGCCAAAGTAAAACCAGCTAAAAAAGCGGCAGCCAAGTCTAAGCCAGCAGTGAAAAAAGTGGCCAAGAAAACGGCACCCAAAAAAGTTGCTGCCAAACCCAAAGCAAAACCGGCAAAAAAAGCCAAAAAAGCCTAGTCGTTTTCAAAATTCTCAATCTAAATAGTTCTCGCGTGAAGCTCGAGCAGTATTTTGCTGAAATTAATCCTTAAACCTTTAGGTGAGAAGCTATGTCCGATCCGAGCTAGGAAGTTCTCTTTTCAGTCGAACAATAGTATCAATGCTCTTCGAGCAAACGTGAAAAGTCTAAAATTTCTAAACGCGCACGTAAACTCGGCTTCATACAGAATTCATGACAGGCATTTTCCACTTGCTATCTAGAGTCATTTTTCCTTAGAATGGAATAGCTAGCCTCGCTGAGGCAGTCGAGTGTCATGCACTAAATTAGTTTTTTTAAAGTGCGTGGTCACTTGCAAACACTTGATGTCACGCATGCCTGCTGCCAAATTAGGTATCAACCTACTCAATCCAGACCCATTCAAAACCAGTATGGTCGGGAAAGTGATGCTTTGGGCTCTTTCCATTGGTCGCTATATTGTGGTGTTTACCGAGCTTATCGTAATTCTTTCCTTTGTCTCTCGCTTCAAGCTGGATCGTGATTTGACCGATCTAAACACAGAGATCGTGCGGCAAAAAGCAATTGTGGAGTCATATGGAGACTTGGAGTCAGTGGTTCGAGAATTACAGGATCAATTAGCTTTTATTAGTCGGGAGCTCGAAGCCCCACAACCAGAAACGTATCTAGACCTCGTAGTGCCGCTTATGCCGATCGACGTGAAACTCAACAACATGCAAATGTCTGGCGACACGGTTCGCATCGAAGCCACCGCCCTTTCGCAAACTGGTTTCAAGCAATTCATTCGTGGCTTAGAGAGAACCCCCCAGGTTAAGGGTATTGAGCTGTCGCAAGTGGCCTCAGAAAATGCCAGTAGCACTATTAATTTCGAGCTGACCATTTCAGTGGTTCCCCAGGCTCAAGCTCAAGGAATCGAATAATGCAAGTCCTTACTAAAAACCCCCATGCCGAGCGAATTCGTTATAACTACTACTATCAACGTTTATGGCGTTATTACCAAAAACCATCGATAAAAATATCGCTCTCACTCTTACTCACCATTTTCGCGGTCACCTTTTTCGCCGCCTTCGCCATTCGGCCGACACTCAATACGATTGCCGAGCTTTTGCGAAAAATTGAAGACCAAAAAGAGGTCTCCGCCAAGCTAGAAGAAAAGATGGCTGCGCTCTCAAGTTTGCAAAGTGAATATACGGTGATTCAAGAAAACCAAAATGTGTTGGAAGCAGCCATGCCCGCCAATGAGGATTATCAAAATTTATTTATGCAACTTGAGGCAGTAGCTGCAGCCAATGAGCTGCCTATCTATAGTTTGAGTGTTGTCGGAGATCAGGATGTTGCCGTCCAAGAGGTGGCAGAAGAAGGGGCTCAAGAGGTTGCCTATCCATCGGTTAATTTTTCACTTATTACCCAAGGCACTTATGCACAGCTTAAACCTTTCTTACGGGATGTGACTCGATTGGCGCGGTTGATGCGGGTTGAGAGTATTCAGTTTAGCCAACCAGACGAAGAAGACATGGATATTGCCGAAGAACCCGAACTCACCTTGGCAATAAATTTTAAAGCCTACTACTCGAAGCCACTAGATGAAGTAGCAGAGGAAGTGAGCGAAGAATGAGACTCCATAAAGCCGCCAATGAGCACGAGCGAGTCAAAGTTGATGTGTTAATCTTGGGAATATTCTCTTTAATTGCTGTTCTCATTTGGGTTGCCTATTCACTCTACGACACGTTTTTGCAATCGACGATTGAGCCTGAAGTCGAAGCGCTATTAGAACCTCTCGATCCCAATTTAAATAGCGATGTGATTGCTAAGCTCCAAGACCACTATGTTTTGCCGGATGAGTTCACCATTTTGGCGGTAATTCGTGATGGCGAAAATGGTGCCAAACAAATTGTGCCCATTTCTGAGCGAGGATTGTCGACGGTTGAACAAAGTCAAGCAATTGAAGAAGGTGTTTCGGGTAACGCATCTGAAGATGAAAATAATGCCACCAATTCGGGCAGCTTAAACGAATAATTGACCTTATGCAAAAAAGATTACCAGCACTTCTTGGCATTTTGTTTATGGTTGGCGGTGCTTTTGCCGGAGTGGTTATTGTGCTGCAAGGCACGTTCTTTTCGCCTCAAGCCAGCCCCGAAACCGTGCCGCAAAAAGTCAAGATTACCAACCTCACCGAAAATTCGTTTGTGGTTTCCTGGACGACACAAGGCCAGGCGGTTGGTTACATTCTTTTGGGCGAAGAAGAAAAACAACTCAAGCGTTCCATTGCAGATCAGCGCGATCAACTTTCTGGCGAGGGTGGGCAATATAAAATGCATCACATCTATGTACGTGAATTGAGGCCTTCGACTACCTACTATTTCAAGATTGGCAGTGGCGAGCGTGAGCTATTTGACAACAACGGTGTGCCGTTTACTGTCCAAACCGCTGCAGTCTTAGGGACCCCACCTCCACCAGAAACCATCTATGGCACGGTGCTCACCCCTGCCAAAACAGCAGCCGACGACACTATTGTCTATGTGGGAATTCCTGGCTCAACACCCTTAAGCGCACTCGTGCAGCAAAAAGGCAGTTTTGCGATTCCTTTGTCGACTGCAAGAACATTGAGTCTCGATAACTATGTTTCAATTGATCCAGACACAACCATCGAAATGTTGGCCCAATCTGGCAGAGGTGAAGTGAGTCGCATTCGCGCCAAGTTGTCGCAAGCGCAGCCATTGGCAGACATCGTTTTGGGCAATAGCGATCAGGTCTTGGATATTTCGGACCAGGCACCCACGAGTCCAAGTTCGAGCGATTCGAAAGAGGGGTCGATTATTAAGGGAACTACCCCTGGTATCGATCCGCTGTCGCGCACCATGACTGGCAACACCACGAGTGAAAGCAAATTTGTGTTTGAAGATGTGAGCACGCTTGTGGATGAAGCATCAGAAGTTATCACCATCGAGCAATTGCCTGCAGATCACGTGACTATCCCCAATGTGCAACCCAACTTTTCTGGCCAAGCTCCGCCAAACACCACGTTGACCGTGACCATCAACTCTCCTCGAGCCTATGTCGACACGGTTGCGGCCGACTCTTTGGGAAATTGGTCCTACGAAGTGCCCGGAGAGCTGGAACCTGGGCCTCACACCATTGCCCTTTCGTTCACCGACGAAAATGGGATTTTAAAACAGGTGAAGCGTACGTTTATTGTTAACGCTTATGCCGCTGAAGGCACGCCTTCATATACCTCAACTCCATCAGCTTCATTAGCTCCAACTATCACTTCTGCGCCAAAGACACTTATTACACGAGTGCCCATGCCCACCACCGTCATTCGAGCAGCTTTGCCAGCCACCGATTCAGCAATTCCGGTTTCTGGCTCGACTGCCAACACGTTTGCGCTGTCGCTTGGCGGTGTACTACTCATGTCCTTGGGATATTTCCTTTATCGATATGGGAATGCTGAATAAAGCTTATGACTGCTCACGCACGTCCGAAGAGTAATGCCTGAGCAAATACTGTTCGAACGTTCCCGAGAACTTAGGCTTTCTCGGTGTTTTAGACTTCTCATTACATTCGAAGAATATTATTCAAGTAGTCATAAATCTCGGGGATATTACTGTTCGAGTGAAACGAGAACTACTAAACCGAACGCACAGACTTCTCACATTCGTTCGAAGATTATTTCCGATATTGTTCGAACGCTAGAGAGAACTATCTCCACAGTGCTTCTTTTTTCTTTCGACTAAAATCTTTCAATTGAATTTCTCTCTGTCGCGCAGAGCTTAGGTCTTCAAATACTTCCGAATAACAAAGTCTTTTGAAGCCATGCCTATGAGTAAACTTACTGCCGGTGCCAGATTCGTGTTGAATAATCCTATGTACTAAATTCCACGTTAATCCGGTGTAATAGAATCCATCGGCGCATTCAATGATGTATACATACCATTTCCATGGAGTCTGAGGCATGAATTCATGATAAAAGATTTTTCATAATATTGTTCGAACGCACGTGAGAACTTAAGGAAGGTTCTATATTCTAGACTTCTCACCCTATCGGATTCGAAGAGTAATTCTAATATTGTTAGAGCGTGCGAGAAATTATAATCTCCATTCGCTTTGACTTCTCACTTCGTTCGAAGAGTATTATTTAGGAAGCCATACTACTCTCAGATATTACTGTTCGAACGAAGTGAGAACTAAAGGCTTCACGATGTTTTAGACTTCTCATTGGTATTCGAAGAATATTCAATAATATTGTTCGAACGAAGTGAGAACTATTTCTCTGGCAACGCCACGCAATCTTCCAAACCGAATTGCCCGACATGGGTTCGAGTGAGGGCGCTCATATAGGCACCTGTGCCCAAAGCTTCACCCAGATCTCGAGCAAGGGCGCGGATATAGACACCTTTGCCAGTAGTAATTCTAAGTCTTAGTTTAGGCCAAGTGTAGGAGAGTAATTCGATTGCTTTCACTTCTCGCTCTCGTGGCTCCATTGCAACGATTCGTCCCTTTCGTGCCAGATCATAAGCTTTTCGGCCTTTGATTTTTATGGCGCTAAACTGCGGGGGAACCTGCCAGATCGTGCCGATAAATGTTTGCAAGGCAGCATTAACTTCTTCTATAGAAGGCTGCTTGCAATCTTTCACAAACGTTTTTTCGCCCTGTTCGTCGTCAGTGGTACTCGTCACGCCCAAGGTAAATTCCGATTCATACACTTTTTCCGCCAGCACAAATGAATCGAGTTTTTTGGTGAATTCCCGGCCAATGCCAACAACTAGCACGCCACTGGCCAAGGGGTCGAGTGTGCCCGCATGGCCGACTCGCTTTTCGTTGCTGGCTCGCCGCACCAGGTTGATCATGCGGTGCGAGGTTGGTCCGATGGGTTTGTTGATGGCGATAATGCCGTGGGGAATAAGAGTTTTAGTCATGATTGAATAAGGAATTATACTGCTCGCTTCGTTTGAAGGGTAATGATTGTCATCCTCGCGACTTTGTCCTTCTGTAGCATTATGCGAAAGAGGAATGCGGGGATCCAGAGTAAGTGTAAAGTGCATGGATTCCTGATCCCTCCAAAGGCGGGCAGGCAGGGTCGGGAATGACACAAAACGAGTAGATTACTTTTGACTTCTCACTTAGTTCGAAGAATATTCAGTAATACTGTTCGAGTGAAACGAGAACTACTTTCCGATTGTTATCTGTCGCTTGAGCTCATACATGGCCACCGCTGCGGCTGAGGCAATGTTCAAGCTGCTTTTGTGGCCAAAGTGCGGAATCGCAACAATAGCATCACACTCCGCCAGCACATCCGGCTCAAGGCCCGTCACTTCGTTCCCAAAAACCAAGCACACATCTTCTTTTTCAGCGGGAAGTTTGAAGTCAAAAAGCGAAACTGCATCGGGAGTCGTTTCAAACCCTACTATATATACGCCTGCCTTCTTGAGCAATCTTATAAGCTCAATTGTTTTGCAGTGGTGTTCCCAGGCAATGGAGTCTTGTGCGCCCAGTGCGGTCTTGGCCAGCTTATGATCGGGCGGCAAAACACAGTAGCCACACAAATAAATTTTTGTGAAACCCGCCGAGTCGCTCGAGCGGAAAACACTGCCTACATTGTAGGCAGATCGGACTCGATCTAAGCACACAGTTAGTTGCATATATCAGCCTTTTTATGTGATCTATTTGATATCATTTATTGCTAGTTGACGCCTGTCCGTGCTCATCTGCTATTGTGTTTGAAACGCGTGAAATTCACGCATTCGTTGACCGCACCCGGAAACGAATCACCTTACTTTTTGCCCACTTGTTATCCGCTTATCAATTAACATATAGCACCAGGTATGAATAAGATTCTCACAAGTGTTTTAGTTATAGGATTAGTCAGTGGCATCGGATTTGCCCTTACACGGTCCTTTTTCTCCGATACCGAAACGTCTGCGGGCAATACATTTGCTGCCGGAGCGGTTGATTTGCAAATTGCTAACGATAGCTATTATAACTTCTTGCCTAATCCTGGCACCAGCTGGCTTCTGAAAGACGTCACCGAAGAAGAAAGATTCTTCGATTTTGATGATATTAAGCCTGGTGATTGGGGTGAGGACACGATTGAATTGGTGGTAAACACCAATCCCTCTTGGGCATGTGCTGAGATCACGGTGACTTCTAACGATGACAATACGTGCAATGCCCCCGAGTTGTTAGATGACCCCACCTGCACTGAGCAAAACCAAGATTTGTTTGACGGTGAAATTGCTCAGCATGTGAGTTATATGTTATGGCGGGATGATGGAGACAATGTTTTAGAAAACGATGAAGAGACTTTGATTTTCTCCCAAGGAAAACTAGAAGATATTGGTCAAACCTACAAAGCGACACTTGCAGACAGTCAAATGAATCTATTCTCCGGAAATGCTAATGATCCTCTGCAACCGAGTACCCCCTATTACATCGGCAAGGCCTGGTGCTTTGGTGAAATGGCACTTGCACCAGTAGCCCAAGGCGAAAATAGTCCAACCGTTGATCCAGGATTCACTTGTGATGAAGCGGGAATCGACAATGCTCCTCAAACAGACATTTTCACTGCCGACATTAGTTTCAGTGTGGAGCAAGCGCGTAACAACGCCAGTTTCGTTTGTCCGTCTGATGCCAGCTGTGATCCACTTTTAGGCTACGCAGACAGTGCGACTGGCACTTTTGGTAATAAGAAAAACGGAACACCTGTCGATGCTGACCGCAAAATCCTGACAAATGTTGCGGGTGCCCCCACCAACATTATCACCCCACCATCTTTTGTAAGCTTGGGTTTTGGTGGAACAGTGACTGCTCACTTTACATCACCTGTGGGTGACGGAGCAGGCAACGACATTGTGATTTATGAAGTGACGGGTGGGCGCGCTTCATACCCGGAAGAAAAAGCACTGGTTGAAGTGAGCGCAGATGAAGTGAATTGGTATCCAATCGGCACTGCTTCCAGCGAGCCTGGACCAAGCACTGATGGCATAACGGAATTTGATATTTCAACTCATCCGTTTGCACCGAGTCAAATCTCGCATGTTCGCTTGACCGACACAAGTGATCCTGGATCGCACAGCGCAACCGCAGATGGATTCGATCTTGATGCAGTCGGCGCACTCTATGCCGCTTGCGAAGAAATTGACCAGTAAATAACCGCACCTTACAACAAAAACAAACTCAATGCTTGATGCGCGGGAAACGCTAAGAATGGCATAGGCCAGACAAGAATCTGCCTTTTAGCTGAAGCATCTGGCGCCATACGAGTCATGTCGTTTAAATTCTTTAAACACGTGGTCCGATGACGCTGGTTTCTTCGGCTAAAAAGGAAACATTCGAGGTCCTTTTTATTCGAGGCCGAAATGCCAAAAGAAGCGCATCAAGAAAAAACATATAAACATAGCAACATTTGAGAGGGGGTGAGATACATGCAAAGAATTCTTTTAAGTGCGTTAGTTGTCGGAGGAGTTGTCGGTGCAGCCGTCTATGGCACCACCGCTTTCTTCTCAGATTCTGAAACTTCGACAGATAACGTTTTCACAGCAGGCTCTGTCACTCTTGCAATCCAAGAAATTGTTCATGATTATTTTGGCGATGATAATAACGCCCCTGAATTTAGTTTGACGAACGCTGGGTTCTCATTTGCGTTAGCAGATCTAAAACCTCTGGATGCAGGTGAAGTTACCTACAACCTATCAAACGGTGCAAATGAAGCTTTTGTCTGTGCCGCTGTTGTAGAAACTGCAAATGCTGATAATGCGATTAATGATCCAGAAGCAGATGCTGGTGATGTCACTGATGGAGCCAACAACGGGGAATTGGGCGATTTCTTATCATTTAAGTTCGGCTCATTCTCAGGCACATTGAGCAGCATAAGTGGTCAATGGCAATTAGTGGGGACCGTCGCAGCGAATACGGCACAAGCAAGTTCTCTTGAGTACTGTTTTGGAGAATATGACGGAGAAAACTGCATTTTGAATGAAGCAGCACAATATAACCAAGCTCAAACAGATAGCTTGAATGCTGATGTGCAATTCTATGCAGTTCAAACCCGAAACAATGAGGAATTTGACTGTTCCGATCTCAATCAGCCAATTTGGACAAATGAAGGAACAGTATCTGGGGGAGAAGCAAACTTTGTGCAAGAGGACGGTCGAGGAACTGTGCTCCAACTCGTAACTGTTGATGATAATGCTTCACGAGTCCGTTGGGAGAATATGTCGCTTAATCTCGGTTTGAGCACGCTGACTGGTATTGATTTTGATACCAAACAAGTGGTGGCTCCAAACCAGCCGGTAAGCAACGCAACGATGCGATTATTCATTGATCTTGATGGTGATACCAACACATCTGATGTTCAAGAAATTGTCTATGAGCCCTATTACAATATTCAGGCTCATAACCCTCTCAATGATATCGCTATGATACTTGGCAATTGGCACACATGGAAAACAACATTAGCTGATGGTAAGTTCTGGGCTAATGGTGGCTTCCTCGGAGCAACTCCAAACGGAGGCGCTTACGCAACCAATTTCACACTCCAGCAAGTTTTAACTGCGCATCCTAGCGCATTAATAGTTGGAATCAATCTTGGTATGGGCACTTGGAATCCGGGTCAGACGATTCTGGTTGATAACTTAATTATCAACGGTGCTCCAGTGAGTTTAGAGAACTAATCATCTCTAACCCAACCACAAGCGGAAGGGAATTTCCGCTTGTGAGGGTTGGAGGGGAAATTTACAATTAAATAATTACTTTGTATTCATCCCTGATTCAGTCAGGGATCTTATGAGTAACGGGTTTTGTGAAAAGACATAAGATTCCGGGTCAAGCCCGGAATGACAAAAAATACGATTGATAGTTATTGCTCGGAACTCGAACAGTAACACCTGAGAACCCTAGCAACATAATCGGAGAAAAAGAAAACCAAAAGCATCTGCCCATGCGCACGATCATGAAAATCTTAAGTTTCTTCTTCACTGCCGTGGCCGCGGCTCTCGTGGCTGTGGTTGTGAGTGTCTTTGCCCTCATGAAAGGCGGCTATCTGCCGCAAGCCACCGGGTTTGTGGTGTTGTCTGGTTCGATGGAGCCGGCAATTGGCACCGGGAGTGTAGTGGTGGTGCAAAAGACATTGAAAACTTTTTCCGTTGGCGACGTGATCACGTTCAAGAGATCTGGAGGTGATCCGGTGACTCACCGTGTGACACAAGTCAAAACTGAAAACGGCGAGACCACCTATGAAACCAAGGGTGACGCCAACGCCACGCCCGATGCATCCACCGTCAATCACTCCAATGTATTGGGGAGTGTGGTGTGGACCGTGCCGCACGTGGGCAAATTTATTGCCCTGGGCAAAACGCCAGCCGGGTTTATCTTGATGGTGATAATCCCTGCCACCCTAGTGGTCTATGAAGAATTGCGCTCAGTCAAAAAAGAGCTTGCCAAAACACTCAAGAAATCCAAGACGCCGTTATCGAGTGCATCCCTGCCAGCCGTTACTCGGGGAAGGGATCCTCTGCCGATCATTTCTGCCCCCCTTCCTTGGGATTTAAGCCGCTTTTATGCGTTTTTGCCCCGTCCCTTTGCCTACGCTCCTGTGCCGGCGAAAGTGGTGGTGCGCCAATCGAATCGCAGAGTCTATGCGGCCGTGATTCCGGTCGTTGCCGCGGCGGGCATTGGTTTGGCAGTCACGAGCTCCTATCTCTCTGATCGCGAAGTGAGCACGAGCAACGTGTTGGGTGCGGCTGAAGATTTTTCACAAACCATTCCTGACGCCAACAATTTACTTCTCATCAATGGCCAAGATTCGATCATCCCAACCCCTTCTCCCACCCTCGTGCCCACCGCCACTCCGATTCCAACACCAACGAGCGTTCCCACACCTACACCAACAACCGAAGTCACTCCAACCCCAACACCAGAAGCAACGCCAACACCGACGGCCACGCCGTAAAAGAAAGTCTTGAGCATCTATGAAGCGAATCAAACAATCTCACAAGCGACTCCTTAAGTTTTCTCTGGCACTGAGCCTGTTTGTGTCTTTGAGTGTGGCCGCTTATTTTCAGTATCGCACTGCAATGGGCCCGAACCGTGTAGAAGCCGCGGGGAATCTGACCATCACCTATAACGCTGTGCCTTTGAGTGGTCCGATCTTTACCGTGGCCAACATGCTTCCCGGGGATTGCGAAGCGCGCACCGTGACCATTGCCAACGGAGCCAGTGAGGCGACAGAAGTGGCTGTGCGCAGTCTCAATGAAGTCAATCCTGACAACATGGTCAGTGTGCTTGATTGGAGAATTAGTGAGGGTGTCACTGACCTTTATGGTGGTACTCATGCGGGTGGAGCCAAAACCCTGCAAGACTTTTTCACCCTGTCTCAATTGCCTGATTCGGTTGCTTTAGGCAGTGTGCCTGCCAATAGCTCGATCGATTTTGACTTCACCGCTTGTTTTGACCCGAGTGCGGGCAACGAATTCCAAAACGCGTTTGTGCAATTTGATTTAGTGTTTGGTGAGATCATCGAGATCACGCCTACACCTGAGGTCACGCCCACTTCAACTCCCACGCCAATTGCCACCCCGACTCCAACAATAACTCAAGGGCCAACACCAACACCCACCAGTCCTCCCATTGCCCTTCCAGCTGAGTGCAAAATGCTCGAAGGAATAATCACCAAAGTCGTCTATGGCACACCCGACGATGACGATATTCGTGGCACGATTGCTTCGGAACTCTTCATTATGTACGAAGGCGACGACGAAGTTGATGCCGGTGGCGGGCACGATTGTATTATCGGAGGCCCTGGCAATGACGAGCTCGATGGCGGCACCGGCAATGACGTTTTAGTCGGCGGGACAGGAGTCAACGAGCTCGATGGCGGCGACAACGATGACATTCTTTTGGGCGGAAACGAAGGCGATGAATTGCGGGGAGGTGCGGGCGAAGACAAGATCTATGCCGGAAGTGGGAACGACGATATCGATGGCGGACAGGGAAATGACTATATTGAAGCTGGTGAGGGGAACGATCTCATTGATGCCGGCGGCAATGATGATTTGGTCTATGCAGGCCCAGGCAATGACACAATCAAAGGCGGCTCAGGCAACGACACGATTTGGGGAGGAAGTGGTAATGACGGCATTAAAGGTGGCTCGGGCAACGATTGGATCAATGGCGAGGCTGACACCGACAACTTGAACGGCGACTCGGGTACCGACACGTGTTTAGGCGGAGAAGTGGTGAGCGCGTGCGAACTGTAAATATTCTGGAATAACTCAAATTGATTAGGAAATAATTTCCTGTTGCGCGAGCATTTGTTGCAGGATTTCTGACAGATCTACGTCAGTTCCTAAGCGGGAAGCATGCACTCCTTTTTGTCTCGCTTGCGGAATTCTTAAACTAGTGTATTCAGGAATAATTCTTTCCAACAATTCAGCTGCTTCAGGACTCAGTGGTCTAGCATTTATGGGGCCTGAGCGTTTCCAACCTCTTAGATCTTCCAAGCCATCTCTTGCCGCAAGTGCATCTTCAGCATAAATATATTTAGTAGTTGGTATTTCTTTACCACTGCCCTGGTGAGCAGCATTGACTATAACTTCATACCATTGTTTCTCTGCACGACTCATAGTGTTTCACTAGATGCAATAAATATTTATTTTTGCTATTTTACTTGATTATAAAAATAAAAAAAGATTTTATACCACATCAGCTTATATGTATTAATTTCGAATTCGCATGAACGATAATTAGTTTTGAGTGAGATCGAATAATGTGTTAAATATTTCATTTAAATTGTTTGTTGTTCTCTGCCGATTTGGAGTTAAGAAGCTTTCATCGATAGGAGAAAATGCGGTAATGAAAGTTCGAGGTTGTCTTAGCCAGGACAGTGATGCATAGAGTTGGTTTGAACCTGCTTGCATTAAATTTAAAACACGCTGAGGCATATCTGAGGCCTTTCCAAGAGGTTGAGTTCCAGCAAACGGACTAAGCAATATGATGGATCGAGGAGTAGTAAGCAAGTCGTGTGCTTTATCATGAAAATTAACATTTCTCTGTTCCATTTCAGCACTGTTATGACCGATCGTACTATAGTTATGTCCCAAGGAATCACGTTTACGACTATAGACAGGAGCGATCATAAGCACTTGTCCTTTATCTTCTCTGTGAGAGCGAATCCAGGGGTGTGCTAGTGGATGATGAAAGAAATTTCCGGCTGCTGGAAGTAATATTCGATCGGGATTTGTGTGAGCATGCAAATGTTTAGCAGAAAAAAGAATATCTGCAATCTGTCTTCGACGACACTCAGGTCGCAAGAGATGGGCATCTACAACGATAATACCGCCTGATCTTAGCTGATTTTTTGCCTTTGAGAGTGCAATAGTCGATGCTCCACTTGATTCCATGCGAGCATTAAAGGCTAGAAGACGATTTACCAACCAGAATGGTGAATGAGGTTGTAAGAATGGTCTTTTTTCTTTAGTTGGCATCACTTTTTTTCGCAAACACTAATAAGCGTTTCAATGACGTGCCCACGGGGGTGCAGGTCTGCAAAATCACTTGATCGCCTTGGGCTTGGGTGACCGCTTCAACTTCATGTGGCCACACCTCTTTTATTTCTGAAACTTCGTACGCATAACGTTCGCCTTGGTAGTCAACCAAAATTTTCTCGCCTAAGTATATTCGCGGCAAGCGGAAAAATGCAGTGTTGGTGCGAGTCATGCGCCAAGGCACATCAGACGAATGGGCGAACAAAAACATTGAGCCGTTTTGATTCGGCGTGGCACTGCCTGACGCGTGAGCCACACCGTCCTGCAAAGCGAGTTGATAATCTGCTTCGTTCCAGGCATTTACGTTTTCGATAACCTTGGAGCGAATGGCGAGGCTGGGAATATGCACCGTGAATTCAGAAGATGGAGTTGGCACTTCTTGTGCGCTTTGTCGCCTGAACTGCCATTCCTCAAGAATCACGGGAGAGGCGATGTAGGCAAACAGCACTAAAGAAGCCAGGATGAGGGTGTTTCCAAGATGTCGCATGAGAATTTTATGTGTCATAGGTAGTATATTTATTCTTCGAGCTTTTAAAGCGAGAAGTATGACTAGAGTTGTTTAGTTCTCGCGTGACGCTCGAACAATATGGGATCATACGCTCCGAACCCCGGTGACCTGTCTGCCGACAGGCAGGGAAGTCAGAACATTCTTGTTTTTATGTGTCATTCCCGACTCGATCGGGAATCCATGTGTTTAATAGCTTCCCTGGATCCCCGCATACGCGAGGATGACAAAGTCAGAAAGAGTTCTCGCGTGACGCTCAAACAGTAAAACGATGACTTCAATTAGTATTTCAAACCATTAAAAAAGCTTCTTGATGAAAAGAAGCTTTTATTTAAGAACGTAGTATACACCTAGCACGTTGCGTAGGCAGGGGCGCGGCCTGAACGAAGCCGAAGATAACACCCGAGCCAAAACATGAGGAGGTTAGCGATTAACATATAGATCAAATAGTTGCCGCCCGTATCGGGGAGCATATTTTTAACCGATTGCAAAGTTTCTCCAGCTCCACCAATGCCTGACCCGTTTGAAGTTCCCGCTGAGTTATGATCGGTAGTGTCGCCTTTGACGCCATTGCCACCATTGCCGCCATTGGTTGGAGGGTTTGGAGGGGTAACTGGTTCTTCAGGCTCTTGCGGATTGGCATCATCATCGTCACAGCATAAGTCGATGACTGCTTCGTTGATATTGGTTGTGTTTTTGATCGAAACGAGTGTGGAAATATCACCTGTGACGATAGATACATCGCCAAGGTTGCCGCTGCCTGTATTGTTGCCGGTGTTGAGGGCTAAAAGAATCAAATTATCGATGATTGAATTGTTGTTTTGGACAACGACAAAGACATTGTTGGTAGAGTGGGTGATTGAGTTTTCGGAATCCGAACCATTGCCTTTGATCTTGAATGTGTCTGTTTCAGTGGTGGTGCAGCAGCCAAGATAGGAAAAACGGGACACATTGGCGAGTGTATTGGTTTTAATGAGTGTCTCAATATTGCCGGTGACGATAGATACATTGCCGCCGTTATCGTTCGCGCTATTGCCGCCAGTGTTGGCGTTTATGTTTATAGTGTTGGTGGTTGTGGCCACATTATTTGACGCAAATTTAATGACGTTGGTGTTTGAAGTGTTTACTGCATTATTTGATCCCGCTCCATTACCGCTGACGGTCGTTTGAGTCGAAGGAGTAGAGCAGCATTCAATAGTCGCTTGATTGGAGTTGGTCGTCGTCGTTGCTTGAACAGTAGTCGCCACATCGCCAGTTTCAATCTGGACTTCGCCGGAATTATCGTTTGCACTGTTGTCGCCGGTTGAAGCGTTTAAGTTTATGGTGGTATTGGTTTGCGAATCGTTTTGTTGCTCGACACTCACTTCGTTAACGGTCGACTGATCAGCTGTGTTGCTTGAGCCTGACCCGTTGCCTTCAACCACCACATTCAAAGTCTCTGCCATCACTAATGGTGAAGACACAAACACGCCCATGAGGCTTAAAGCGGCGA
>CAYYKL010000001.1:0-309072 GCA_964441155.1 uncultured Pseudomonadales bacterium | reverse complement strand
TGGTCGCCCCGCCTTTGGCGGGGAGGAAAGTCCAGACAGCTGGAAGCAAGGTGATTCGGAGTAATACCGGATACGGGTAACCGCTCATGAGAGTAACAGTGACGATTCTCTCCTTAAATGGCTGAGAGTGAAACGGACAATCTGCCTCGCTGCAACCTTCGACCAAGCCGCTTAAAGGATGCTTCCCCTATGGCTTAAAGTAAGGGCATAGATAGATGGCCGTCTAAAACAGAATCTGGCTTACTCGCATCCAGGCTGAATTTAATTGCTTAAAGTGGAAATCGTTCGTACTAAGTAGTTATTTTAACTTTTCTTCAAGCCGAGACTTTAATTGAAAGTATTCACTAACTGAAACTTTGAGTACTAAAAAAACAGGTATTGCAAGCACTGCTCCACCAACTCCACCCAGTCGATATGCAATCAAGAACAAAATAATGGTTGCCAAAGGGTTCAAGCCGACGGTGCTTTGCATTACTTTTGGCACGATAAAATTATTTTCCAGTTGTTGAACCAGGACGTAAAGCACCAAAACAAACGTGCCCATATAAGCATTACCCGAGGCAAAGCCAACCAGAATTGCCGGCACAGCAGCTATCGTTGGCCCGATATTGGGAACCATTTCCATAAACCCTGCAAACACTGCCAGTGGGAGCGCATAGGGCACCCCCAATAGAGTCAAGCCAATATAGGTCATAACACCTATGACCATCATGAGCAATAATTGGCCGCGGACCCATTTGCCGATTTCAGCTTCAACACGATTTACATATTCGGCTGCTCTAATCTCGGCATCGTGATTTCCAAAAAACCACACGAGATGTTTATGGAGCACCCCCCGCTCAAGCAAAAGATAAAAAGTTATAACCATGACGGTTATCATGGTAACAAAGACAGAAAATGTCGATGAAACCACAGAGAACAATTTTGGAATCGAGCTAATTTGCAAATTGAGCGATTGCAGACTTAAGAAATCTGGTATATAGCGATTAATAAAAGATTGCACTTCTGGCTTTTTGAGCAAAAGCATCAAACTTTGTGTTTGATCTGCGATTGCGGGGATAACAATGGCCAAAAAGGTGATGAGCACCGACAGAAATGAAATAAATACTAGTGAGATAGATAGCCCTCGAGGCAATCCTCTGCGTTGGAGTCGGTTCACTAAGGGATTAAGAGCGGTCATTAATAGTATCGAGACAAAGATGCCAAAAAGCACATCTTTGATGAGGTAAATAATATAGAGGCTTATTAAGAACCCAACCGTAAAGATTATTGTTTTTGGTGATATTTCAATTCGAGTATTTTGCTTCATACAACCTTCTATTATTTATGAGAGAAACCTTTCCATGATTGTAGCAAGTTCATGACCGAAGTATCAATGCTGGGTTCGCTGCTATCAAACCAATGAATATTTTGGTTTTTTTTGAACCAAGTCATTTGACGTTTGGCATATTGAAATTCTTTGATTGACCAATTAGTTTTTAAAGCTTCTATGGAGATATTTCCCGAAAGAAATTCGAGCACTTGCCGATATCCCAGAGTCACCTTTAAAAGTGACTCACACCCAGGATACTTTTGTAACAGCGCTTGAGTTTCTTTGATTACTCCATCGAGTATTCGAGACTCCACCCTTCGTTTGATATTGTCCTCAAGAATTTCTTTGGACGCGGTTAGGCCAATCCAGAGAAGATCAAATCGTTTAACTTGAGTCTTGAGAGAATTATCAAGTTTTGCACATGAAGCAACTTCGATTGCGCGCATTAGTCTGCGGGGGTTGTTTCGGTCCGATTCATTCATGCTCTCAAACTTTTCTAAGTCAAAAAGCATGAGCTGCTCTTGTAATTCAGTCACTTTTTTTGTTTCAAGTTCAGCTCTGAGCTGTGGATTTGGTGGAATTGTTGCCGTTGGAGGAGGAGTTAAGAGTGCGTTTAAATAATTACCTGAGCCACTAACCAGAATGGTCAGCACATTTTTTTGATCAAGATGTTCCAATACATGCGCTAACTTTTTTTCTAACTGACTTGGGCTTTGCAGTGAAGTAGGTTTAAACACGTCATAACCATAGATATCAACTTTGCCATCAGAATAAACTGGCACATCAACACTAGATTTTTGAAGAGAAAAACCAGGCGGAATATCTTTCCCCGCACCAATAGTTAAACCTGAATACATTTGGCGGGAATCTACCGAAACAATTGAACCATGTATAGCTCGAGCAATTTTTAGTGCCACATTAGTTTTGCCAATGGCTGTGGGCCCGCACACAACCAATATTTTTTGCATACTTAGACTACTTTAGGCCGATAGTTCATCTGGCTCTTGTTAATAATTTCATCTAAGACTTCCCAACGACGCTTTTTTTCTTGAGGGTGCACATCGTCGGGAAACAATCGATATGATGCGGTTCCGGGGCGGGGTGAGTATTGAGCTACAAACCCAATTTTCCAATCAACCGCTTTAGCAATAGCAACGGTTTCTTCAAATTCTGCTTCAGTTTCACCGGGAAAACCGACGATGATATCAGTCCCTATCACAATATCTGGAATTTTCGATCGTAGTTTTTCAACCAGTTGCAGATAATCTTCTTTGGTATAACCGCGATTCATGGCTTTTAATATTCGATTACTTCCTGATTGAAGGGGCAAATGAATGTAGCGGTCAATTTTAGGGTTATTAGCAATCTCTTCAATTAATTGGTCATGAAAATCCCAAGGATTACTCGTTAAAAATCTAATAACCTTGAACTCTTTAATTGATGAAATTGCTTGCAACAAACTTACAAATGGTGGTGTGCCTTCAACTTGAGCATACTGCGATTGATTCGCAGGAATGTCTGCAAAGCTTAATGGCTTATCTTTGTCCATGAGCATTTTACGTAAGCCAATTCCCACCTTTTCCAGTCCCCAAGAATTTACGTTCATGCCGAGAAGTGTCACTTCATCATATCCTTGCTTGGCTAATAATTGTGCCTCAGTCATGATTGATTCCAGCGGTCGAGAAGTTTCGCGACCACGAGAATAGGGAACAATGCAATAGGTGCAGAAAGAATTGCACCCCACGGAAATCGGAATCCAGGCATGTTTCTTGTCTTTGCGCACGGTTGCCGAATTGAACCCGACTTCGTTTATCGGTAATATTTCATCAATCATGGGCAAGAGTTCGTAGAGCTTATTATCCCCATGATGGGTCATGCATCCGGTGAGAATGAGCTTTGGTTTGGCTAGATTCGATTCATCGAAATATTTGACCACATTGAGCAAAAAACCTCGAGCTCTGTCTTCCGCTCGTTGTCGAACGGCGCAAGTATTAACCACAATTTCGTCTGATTCTTTCCATGATTTAGCCTCTTCATAACCCCGAGCCAAATAATCGCCAGCGATCCGTTCCGAATCACTTTTGTTGCTTTGGCAACCAAATGTATGAATAAAAAATGTTTTCATGTGTTTGATCAAATATAATTAACTCGAGCAATTGTATCATTGTTATGTCCGCTTCATTTGATTTAGTTAAAGCGTCTCGCAAACCCCTTAAACCAACAAATGCAAAAACTTGACAAATACTTACACATGTTCAGTTTTATGATTTAAGAATACTTCTCGAATAATGGCTTCAATAGGGGGCTCTTCAATGTTAATGTCATCCACTTTAAATTTTTGAAGTAGCTCTATACTCTTTCGGGCAGTGTCTTTGCGCGCTACTAATATTTTTGCTAGTGGCCCTTCAAATTCTTTAACCTCCCCAATAGTTTCTAATTCCTTCCGGTTGACTGCTTCTTCGAAAACAACGGTTAAAATTTTATTTCGAGCATAGCGATCGATAACATCTTGCAGCAAACCATCAAAATATATTTTGCCATGATCAATTATGACGACTCGTTTGCATAATTGCTTTACGTCTTCCATGTAGTGACTGGTAAGAATTATTGTTGCCTTGAATTCAGTATTATATTTTTTGATAAAATCTCTCATGGTTTTTTGCATAACCACATCTAAGCCAATAGTTGGTTCATCTAAAAATAGTACTTTGGGGTTATGAAGAAGTGCCGCTATAAGCTCACATTTCATGCGTTGTCCCAAAGAAAGTTTGCGAACCTGGACTTTTAGAATATCTTGTACCTCTGGCAATTCGATGAGCGTATTCAGTGTCTTTTTATATACAGACTCTTTTATTTCGTAAATTTCTTTATTCAAGTTAAATGTTTCTATTGGTGGTAAATCCCACCACAGTTGATTTTTTTGTCCCATGACGAGAGAAAATTGTTTTTGAAATTCGCTTTTTCGCTCCCAAGGTTTGAATCCTAAAACACTCACTTCACCGTCAGTTGGATAGAGCAGTCCAGACAACATTTTAAGTGTGGTAGTTTTGCCAGCGCCGTTTTGACCAATAAAACCAATAAGCTCCCCTTGCTCGATTTCAAATGTTACATCATCAACTGCCTTGACACTTCTATATTCGCGCTTGAACAAAGTCTTAATTGAGCCTTTTAGTCCAGCCTCTTTTTCATGAACTTTAAAGTGCTTTTTCAAGTTTTTTACACGTACCACAGACATGAGCTATCCCCTTGCTATTGTTAGTCTAAATTTCTAAAAAAGCCTACCAGCTTCCCCCTCCACCTCCACCGCCTCCACCTCCCGATGAACCACCCGAGAATCCGGATCCAGAAGATCGGCTTGATGAGGCAGGATTATGTGACAGTGATGAGGTTGCACTTGAAGAAAACCCATGGGTAAAAGCATTTAGTGTCAAGCCTTGAGTAAATCCATGGTTAATGTACTCCGGGGGCTGGATGCCAAGATCATCCATGTCTTTTGAGAGTTTTTCGATCACACCCAGTGCAATTGAGTAGGGAATAATTGCTTCGATAAACAAATGTTTTTCTTTGATTTCATCTCGCCATTTAGCCAAGCGAAGCGTTTCTTTCAGACCCTTTGCCTGAAGCATGGCATTTGTTCCGGCAGCAGTTTTTTGAACCATGTTCCATCCCAGAAGCATTGAAATGGGTAACCCCAATCCAAATAACAGAAAGGATTCAAAAGATTGAACCAGAAAGCACAGCATAAAAAGCATTATTCCAGCGGTACCATTCAAGACAAGTGCTGCTGCGACACCTGTGCCTCTTGATGTGCTAATTGGACGCGTGAAGTAGTGGTGTGATTTCACACTTTCTTCTAAAAGTTTTTTTGTTTGTTCAAAATGAAGATAGAAGCTCCCCTTTAATGTCGATAACATTACCTTGTCTTGGGTTGAAAATAAGTGACTAAATAGATAGTGTTGATCATTGTTGAGCTTGCCTTCATCGTTTTTAAGTTTCACAAGCTCGTAATCAGTCTTCCCAAACAAACCTTTTTTTTCAATGAACTTGATTGACAGGTATTTTTTTCGAGCAAGTTCCACAATTTCTGCAATCACATCATTCGCATCGGCTTTTTCATCCAGCATGACACCTGCTTCGCCCGGAGAAATTGCGAGTGGTTCGTAGACAAACGGCACGCGCAATTTTTCAAATAGACCTTTTTTACGCTGAGGATGATTGTCTCCTTGCCCAAAAACATTGGGTGAAATAAACACATAATCTCGACCATATCTGCTCCAGATGAGTAATAACAACATTAACGGGAACATGGCAAATACATACGAAGCTCGTTTAATCCATTTTTTCTCAACTGCAGATCGAACTGAGGGATAGATTAATTGGTTTGGCCGACCAAATGCAACTGCAATGGTAAAATTTTCCCCAAAGCCCAATGTTTCTCCATACAAAAATGTCGCACTATCACTTGCATTAAGCGAAGAAACGCACTGGCCATTATCACTCCCGACAGCTCCAGTGAAGCAGCTGATCTTGCCTATAGGTGCAAATGTCGAAATAATGCTCGCACGACTTGATCGTATGGGGAATTCCCAGCCTTCACCGGTAATATCCCAATAAAGTTCATCGTGTGTTGAAAATTGCTCCAGCGCCTGACTCACTCGGTAGCGAATAATATATGTTTTTTTGCCCTGGAATGTTGATTGTGGATTGCCAATTTTAAATTCAACATATTCGTTTTGAGTGTTTTGAACAAACTGCACTGGAGTATCAAATTCATCAACGATAGAAACATCGGAAATGCGCGTTATTTTAACGTCAGTCTCACTTCGCAAGAGATAGGGTATATAGCGGAAAATTCCATGTTTCGCTTGATCGGTGAAATACACGATTGATTCTTCGATTGATAGTGACGAATCTTGGTTAACCGTAATAATTGAATCAAACGCTTCGATGTATTCAACCGCCAGAATAGATTTTGGAAGCGTTAAAAACGTGCAAAATACCACAATGAAAAGGAGTGTTTTGATGCCTTGTTTCATGGGTATATTTTACGCCTACGAGCTAGCACTTTGATATGAGCGCATGCCAAAGTTGAAAATACTAATCATCAACACAGAACTACACAGACACGCAATAAAGACAGAAACAATTGCACTTACTGGTAATTTCCCCAATATTATTTCTGTTGGATATGAGCCAGTGAAAAAAACCGGGAATATGAGTGTAAAAACAAGTGCGAATGACTGTGAAAAAGCCTGACGAGGAAATCGAGCGACGGCAAACAGCGTGTTGCTCAGCTCTTGTGAGTTTTGCAGCTTTTGTAACCAGAACGCCGGCAACACGATGATTATTTCCCAGGCAATTTTTATAATTGTCGTCAGGGGCATAAGCAGTGAGAGAAGTGCGATTCTTCTTGGTTCAAGTGGAGCTGTCATTGAAAGCGCGTAATAAACCAGCATTAGCGAGGTGATTAACTGCGAACTTCGGTTGACGGCAACTAATCGTGACATAGAAATAAACAGAGTTGCTATCGGTTTGGAAATGAGAACATCGAGTTCTCCAGAATTTATCATTCTAGAAAATGAGCGGGTGTTGTTAGTCACTAAAATCGAAGTGAGACTAGATGCAGTTTTGTAAATGCCATACAGAAGCATTACTTCGGGTTGTGTCCAGCCTCCAATCGTCTGAGTTCTACTAAAGATAATCGAAATGGTAAACAGCATTACTCCAGTCCAGGCGATTTCCACCAGCATATCGATTATGAAATTGAGTTTATAACTGGCCTCTCGCATGAATGAAGTTTTACAAAAGGTAAGCCACAGTTTTAAGTATCGAAGCATATTATCCGCCATTGGCACTATAATTTTTTACCCCTCGATGCCATAAAACATACGAGATTGCCGAAAAAAAACTGAGCCAAAACAGCATGATCCAAAGAGACTGCGATAATTCGCTGTGGGTGATTTGTCCCGAAATGTATTCGGCCGGAAATGCGAAGAGGTAGCGGAATGGCAAAAATTTTGCAAACGAATAGATAGAGTCGGGAAAAAGAAACACTGGAATAAGTCGACCGCCCAGCGAGAAGACTGAAATATCAATAAAATTAATCAAACTTGAAATATCTTCGAGCCAAAAAGCTAGAAATCCGATCACAAGTTCAACCATAAAATTGAGCATGGCGCATAGAAACAAGAGACAGCCGAATGTCACCCATGTTGCTGGATTGGTGGGTAAATGAACATCAAATAAATACATGGCAAAAAATACAGCTGGCAACAAAATGATCAACTTAAACGCTTTTTCACTTATGTTGTTAGTAATGTCATACCACCAGTGGTGTAAAGGCTTAAGGAGATAGGCATTAAGTTCTCCGGTTCGAATTTTATTGGCGAAAAAGACTCCATGCCAAGCGGCTGTCATCATCGTGCTAAAAGGGAGCAGCGTGTAGTAGATCGTTGCGCTGGCTTCTTGAGGAGTGCCAGCCAAAATTGGCTTCCATACCATGAGCAACACTATGGGAACAAAAAAAGTATCGAGCATCCAGACTGCCAACATGCCAGGATATTGGAGTGTGTTTTGCCATTGTGCAAAGAGCAACTGGCCTAAAGCTGATTTTTTCGCCATGAAACTATTTTACTCGTACCAAGCCCAATTGACTGTATATGAATGTGCTTATTGGAATGTCAAACCACCTTGGGTTGTTACCAAACCACTTTTTTGAATGGCTTGCCAACTTTGAAATTTACCACATGGTGTTCTTTCACCGTTTGGCGTTTGTTTTCCATACCAAAAGGAACCACTTCTTTATCTGCTACACGAGCAAGATAAAAAGTGCCAAATCCTGATAAAACTACTTTTTCACCTTTTTTTAAGGCTTTCATAATCTCATCCAAAAACACATCAACTGCTTCATCAGCGGCTTTTTTGGTGAGGTGTGAGCGTTTGGCAACGACACCTACTAGGTCGGACTGGGTCATGGCAGGTCCTTTCGTTTCATAAATAATATTGCCTGTTATATCCACTCTAATAAACTCTTAGAGTGCAGGTCAATAGGGAAAACACGGAAGGACCAGCAAAAGTTCGTCGTTTACTTGCAAACTGCTCGAGTATCTAGCTGACGTTATTTGGCAACAGCTTGGGATCTCAGCTCTCGAATCACATTGACCGTAACGGTGCCCGGATAGGTCATTTCGTTTTTGATACGATCTCTGATTTTCTCTGCCGTAACCACTGTAGCTTCGTCGGTTAAATCTCGGTGATTGACAATGACGCGCAATTCGCGACCTGCCTGGATCGCATAGGCTTCCGTTACACCAGAGTAACTCATTGCGATGGTTTCCATGGTGGTTAAACGTTTAATGTATTCTTCATAGTTTTCCATACGCGCCCCTGGCCTAGCACCCGAAATGGCATCAGCGATATACACCGTGATTGCTTCGTTGCTGCTAAAGGGTTCATCTTCATGGTGTTGAGCGACACAGTCGATGACGGCTTGCGGCATTTGGTATTTTTTGAGTAATTTGACGCCGAGCTCAACGTGGCTGCCTTCTTCATCGGGCACCACTTTGCCAATGTCATGGAACAAGCAACCAAGGCGAACAATATCAGCATCGGCCTTGAGTTCATGTGCCAAAGCGACTCCCATTTTGGTTTCTTCCAATGTGTGGGCGATCATATTCTGGCCATATGAAGTTCTAAATTTGAACCGTCCAAGATAGGCGATCAAATCATGTGGCACAGAATAAGCCCCAACTGCATGGCACAGTTTTTTGCCCTCTTCGTACATGATTCGCTCAACATCTTTTTTGGCTCGGTCCAAATACTCTTCGATTCGAGTCGGTTGAATTCGACCGTCTTTAACGAGTTTCTTGAGAGCTTGCTTGGCAATTTCACGTCTAACTGAATCAAAGCTTGAAAGCCGAACGAGCCCAGGAGATTCGTCTAAATCAAGGTCCACTCCAGAGGCCTTTTCAAAGGCTCTAATATTTCGGCCTTCTTTTCCAATTAGGCGGCCTTTAATATCTTCACTGGGGAGTTCAACTGTTGACACCGTGTATTCAGCGACGTAGTCGGTGGCGGCGTGTTGCATGGCGGTCACCAAAATGTCTTGGGCTTTGTCTTCTGCTTCATCTTTGGCTTTGTCTTCTGCTTCTTTAATGAGACGTGCCATTTCTTTTTGCGAGCGTTTCTCGACCGCTTCTAGAATTTGCTTGCGAGCTTCTTCTCGGCTCAGCGAGCCAATTTCTTCCAGCTTCTCGATTAATTTCTTCTTGAGTTGTTCGACTTGTTCACTTTCATTCTTGGTGGATTGTTCCAGCTTTTCGAGATAGCGGCCTTTTTCACTTAATATCGCTTCTTGGCGATCCAGATCGCGTGCTTTGGTGTTCATTTCTTGTTGTAGTTTATTGTATTGGCTTTGAATTTCTCGAGCTTTGTTTTCGGCTTGCTCGCGAATTCTCAACGCCTCATCTTTGGCCTCGAGAACGATCTCCTTTGCTTTAGCTGCAGCTTCTCGCTCCATAGTTGCGTCAGCCACTCGAGGTTGTACGTTTTGAACTGGTCGAGATTCAAATTGAAGCCGATTTTTCTTTTGAGGTTGTTTTTGCTCAACTGGTTTTGGCTGAGGAATTTGTTTTTTCTTGTGCTCTGGAGCCACAAAAACTTGTGATAACCGGGTAAATAATGACATAACATCCTTTCTGGCATCGACACTAGTGGTGCTTGGGGTTTCCAAGGTTTGTCGAAAACTCTAAAAAACTTATGTGCCAATGTTTTTCAAGCGAAGCAAAAAGTTGTTGAAGTTATGCCAACAGCAGAACTTGAGGTCCTGCATCTTTTAGAAGAGAACGTATGTCATTCAATCTAATAAGAGTATTCATCATAGGTAATTGGTGATGAGGCACAATCAATGTCTTCTATTTCGCTTTAATTGGCGATTTTATAAATAATTATGTAAATGCGTTTCAAGCAGGGCTATTGTACTGGTTACTCCCCGTTAGCGTCAATGAGCTCGTATGCCAATCGCGAATCAAAACCTCTGGAGTAGAGAAACGTAGCCAGCATTTGTTTTCGCTTATACGAATTGGTTTCATGGAGTGATTTGGTCTTTTTGTTGAGTGCCGCAAGTGCAGCGTCTCTCACAATCGCTTTATTCAGGCTTTCAAGTGTGCTCGCAATCGTTTCTCGCTCAACGCCCTTTTCTCGAAGTTTCACTTCAATAATTTTAGGTCCTTTGCCGGATCGCAGGAGTGACTCCGCAAATTGTTTTGCAAATGAAGTGTCGTTTAATAAATTAAACTGCTCTAGATTGGCAATGGCTTCCTTGACAGTATTTGCGTCATAGAGTGAGCCCATTTTTTGCTTTAAATATCGCTCGACTTCGTGTTTTGAGCGAGCACGAAATTTCAAAAAATGAATGGTTTTAGCAAAGAGTTGTTCGGCAGTTAAGGTAGGTTCGGACATAGATTTACACTTATTGAGATGCTAATTTCATCGCAAGCAAGCATTCGTTTCGAATCGATGGAAGAATTTCATTACTCTCTAACTCTTTGCTAGAAAACCACCTCAAATCCAACGATTCCTTTTCATTGAGTACAGGAATAGTTTCGCCCAATGGTTTGACCAAATAGATAAACGTGTAATGTTGCTCACATCCTTTAGGCCAGAGTTCTGAAACAAAAGGTTCGTCTGGTTGTGTGCTCGCACTGCGTTGATCGTAATTATCTTTGCACACCCAATGTAAGTCAGTTGCAATAGGCTCAGGCAAATATTCGTTTTCTGAGCTAGCAAGCAGCGGCTTTGGTGAATATGCTTGCACAGAAATATTGGTTTCTTCGAAAAATTCTCGTTCGGCCGCCTGATGTGGAAGTTCATGCTCATCAATATGCCCACCAGGCGCGAGCCAAATGGAGACTTTTTTGTGCAGCAAAAGTAAAACTTTGCTATCGACGACCAAAATTCCGGCAGCAGTGGCGCAACGCCTGGCTTTTATGTGTTGAAGACTTGACATGCTCACGCCTCACTATACGGCACTGGAGCATTTTTGAGCAAGTCTCGTGTAATATGGTTTGTATGACTGCCAGAACGCATGACCTTGCTGCTTTTACTGCCCTGAACCTTGCTTTCATGATGTATCCACTAGTGACCCTGAACGCCGCAACTCTCTTAGTGGTCATTGGGGCAAATTTTATTGGCGGCTTGGCACCTGATCTTGATAATTCCAGCACACACTTATGGAAGCAATTTAGAGGTGGATCAATTATTGCCAAAATCTTGTCACCTCTATTGGGAGGCCACAGACTTATTTCACACTCATTAGTGGGTTTGGCTCTGGCAGGATTGCTCGCCCGCTTAGCCCTCAATGCCATGAATCCGTTTCTTATTGTCGACATGCAGTTGGTTTGGAGCGCATTTATGATTGGCTATATCTCCCACTTGGCAATGGATTTCATCACCAAAGAAGGCTTGCCACTATTTTTCCCGATCCCATGGAATTTTGGCTTTCCACCATTTAAGTTTTTGCGATTTAAAACGGGAAGTATGGCCGAGAAGGGCATGGTTTTTCCCGCTCTCATGCTCATCAATATCTGGCTCGTATATCGACACTATGATGTGTACTTGAGTCTTATCCAGCGCATAGCAAAAAGCTAAGCACAAACTTCTATAAATTTTCGAGTGTTGGCCAGGGGAATTTCATCATCGCATCAAGATCCAGTTCTTCAACTTTTCCATATTGATCGAAATTTATTACGAGCATCGGAAGTCCCGAGCGAATACGACTTTCCCAAAGCAATTGCTTGCACATATGGCAAGGGTAACTCCAAACTCCTTGTGGCTCGTTGCTGGTTGCAGCTATGACCACAATCTCGCCTTCCCCATGTGCTGCAGTGTGGGCAAGAGCGGCTTGCTCGGCGTGGAGGGTCAGCGAATAAGTGTCAGAAAAATATTGAGCTGAGGCATAAATATTGCCTTTTAATGTTAAAACCGCGGCAGCAAAAACCCTCTCAGTATCTTTGGGGTACGGGTTTTGCAGCGCCTGCGTTGCGGCTTGCATGAGTTGATGTTTTAGATTTTGTGTGAGTTCCATATATATCCTTTAATTTTCCCATTGGTAAAAATACCGCAATTTTTCTAAAGGAATAATTCCATCATAAGACGGATATTCATTTAATTCATCTAGGTTTATTTTGCCAACAAATAAACGATACCGTTCCTCAGAATTAAGTTGTTCAATGATTTGTTCATGATAAAAGTACATACTAGGTTTCATGATATCTCCTGGCCGGGATGTATCAATCCAGCCAAATTTATGTCGTACTGCTCGTTGCCACGCCAATTCTTTAGAAAAGCCAATCTCTCGTAAATACTCGATAGTGTCTCTGAGAGAGCCTTTTAGTGCTACCTCTGTTGCACTGTATTCGGCAGCATGTTGAAACAGCGAAGCCGAGCCGTTTTCTCCCGTATAGTCTTGGCAATAGGTGGCTAGACCTTCTTCTGTTGGCAAATAGGCATCGCTTGGTTGTAAATTGTTAGCCTTCCCATTTTCATACCGAATTACATGAGCCAGCTCGTGTTTCACTTCTCCATCGATTGAGAAAAAATCAAACTTGGCATAAACACTCATAACAATTCTTTTCTTTGATGGTTGGGGACGGAAGTAAAAACCTTGTTGATTAACTACCTTAACCTTATATCCACTCAATCCTAAAAACTGAAATGCCTTCTCAAAAGCATCAGAAATCTGATTAATAGATTGACTCTGTAATTTCTTAGGTGATTCTGAAGTTATGCTTTTTGCCAGTTGTGAATAGCTATCCTCAATTTGTACACAGAATAACGCGGATGCTTTCTCAATGATCCCTATGTAGTTTTGATCTAATAATGCTTGGTACAAATCTTTATATCGAGGGTTTCTTTCAATCCAAGTTTTCGCTTCGTTGCTGTCCCAATCATATTGAAATTGAGGTTGGTAATTGGAACTGGCAAAATACTTCTCTTCTTCTTCAGTTAGATTAGAAGGCGTCAGTAATTTAATCAGATTCATAGTACTTTTTACTTTTAAATTTATCTGGCAATAAGGATTTGCCTTTTTCAGGATACATTTCGTAACCCTTGCCGTATCCCACTTCTTTCATTAGTTTTGTCGGGGCGTTGCGAAGGTGTAAAGGAATGGGTAAGTTGCCATGCTGTTGAACGTCGGCTTGGGCGGCGCGGAGAGCATCATACGCGCGCCGATCTTTTTTCGCGGTGGCGAGGTAAACAACACCGTGGGCGAGATTGATGGCGCATTCAGGGTAACCGATGATTTCCACTGCTCGGAACACTTCATTGGCCACAACCAACGCAGTGGGTTGCGCCATACCTACATCCTCACTGGCAAACACCACCATGCGCCGAGCAATAAATTTTGGATCTTCGCCCACCTCGACCATTCGGGCTAAATAATAAAGAGCCGCACCAGGGTCTGAAGCTCGCATGGATTTAATGAGGGCACTAATCGTGTTGTAGTGCTCTTCGCCACTGGTATCGTAATACAGCTGTTTCGACTGGAGCGCGGATTTAAGATTGTCGAGGGTGACTTTTTTGTAGAGATTATGAGTCGCTTCCAGTAGGTTTAGCGCGGCACGGGCATCGCCATTTGCAAAAGTAACCAAGAAACCTTTTGCTTCCTTTGAGAGAGTGGTAGCAAGATGCTTGGCAGCATGCTCGATGATGATGGCTAATTCTGCCTCACTGTGCTGATTAAGGATAAAGACCTGACTGCGAGAAAGCAGAGCAGAAATAACCTCAAAGCTCGGATTTTCGGTCGTGGCCCCAATGAGGGTGAGGGTGCCATTTTCAACATGTGGAAGCAAAAAATCTTGTTGCGCTTTATTAAAACGATGGATTTCGTCTAGAAACAAAATTGCTGAATGAGCAAAATTTGTCTGAGAGTCTTTTAGCTCTAACTGCGTTTTCGAAGAGACTTGATCAATAATGTCTCTGACATCTTTTTTACCAGCAGAGACGGCGGAGAGTTCAAAAAACTGTGCGTTAATTTCATGAGCAATGACTCGAGCAAGTGTTGTCTTGCCACTTCCGGGTGGACCCCAAAAGATCATTGAATGGATCTTACGGGTTTCGATAGCTTTGCGGATTGGTTTGCCTTTGCCCACCAAATGCTGTTGACCTATGAAATCATTAAGAGTTTGGGGACGGACGGTGTCTGCGAGTGGCATATTTGGGATTACTTTGGGTATGGCAGTTATACACTATACCCATGATCGTGGTAAAGGATTACAATTGAAGCATGATTAAGTGTCGATTTGAACATGGTAGTGTTGCCTTTTTGCGCCATGTAACGGTGGGTGGCTTGGTGGTTCGAGCAAATAAGTTGCTCCTGGTTAAGCGCAGTGAAAATTCTCAGGTTGAGGCGGGCAAGTGGTGCCTGCCTGGAGGCTATCTTGACCGGGATGAATCGGCGGCGCAAGCTGTGGTTCGAGAAATCATGGAAGAGACCGGTTATGAAAGTGAGGTAGTAAGCATTTTTCGTATTGTGGATAGGCCACGAATGAAAGGTGATGATCGCCAAAATGTTGATTTTATATATCTAGCTAGAGCCTATCAGCAGGTTAAGAATCCGGATCATGAAGTGGAAGAAGTGCGCTGGTTCGAACTTGATGAGTTGCCGCATCCTAACGACGTTGCTTTTGATCACTATGATTCGTTTCGATTGCTCATCGAGCATCGGCAGAGCCCCCACATTCTGCCTTTGTTTAATTAAACTTGATATGAGCGTATAATCGCGGGCTATATGTATCAAACTTTTTCTAACAAGCAACTTATTAGCTTTAGCCTTTTTTGTTTTCGGGTGGTCCTCCTATTGTTTTTGTCGATAGCAGCTCAGTATCCCACCAATTGGCTTCTGAATTAGTTCTCGTGTGCACTCGAACAGTAATCTACGCTACTTATTCTTCGAACGAAGTGAGTAATATTCAAGCATATTGTCAATTCAAATTTGGTGGTTGACGGGAGCATTTGTGTGATTACAATTACATACAGTTATGAATGTTATTTGTACGATTAAGAACCAACCTTTTAATTCCATCCGTCTTATTGTCGGGAGTGGTTTGGTGGTTTAACGTAATAGCAAAAAGTACAAAAACACCAAACCCGCCAAAAGAAGCGGGTTTTTTTATGGAGCAATATGGAATTAGCGTATGCACATGATGTTCAAGAAATCCTAAAATTACTCGGAGAGGCTACAGAGGGTGTAATCTCCCTAAAGCATTTCCCAGTTATAGGGAATAAAGTTGACTTGTCTCCAGCTCAATTTATTTTTCAGCGTGGTGAGCATCCAAACACAAATCTAATTGATTGGATAAAAACTTTAGCAAGTCAGCAAGCAGAAAATAAATTCGTTGATGCCAACACCCTCGCTAGAGGACGAGAAATTTTGCCTGATTGGGTGCCCTTTGCCTCACCCAGAATAGATTGTTCTCCCCTCATTGATCATTGGAGTAATAGAACTAGACAAGCGCAGGAAAGACACCCGAATGCAAGTAAAAGAGGACCAGGTAGACACCGAAATATTCGAAAATGAAATTCAGAGCCTTGTATTACACATAATCTTGAAAAATCGGATAGGAGTTTAAATTATGGCGAAAAATGAAGAAGAACCAATAGATGGAGATCAATCAGATAGGTATTCTTTAAGGATAACGAGGCCTGATTTAGTTCAAAGAGTTGAAGAGCATCTAGGTCCTGAATTTGCAGATATGCCAGTGAATATTGCGGCTCAATTTGATCCGGGTGACTTAGGTAATTGCGACCCCAGAATCCGAGCTGCCAATAAACAACAGGGTCAGTTTACCGCTGCTGGAGGAAGTGGTCCAGTCGTAAGAGAATAATTATTGCTGAATTATATCCTTCAACCTCAATTGCAAACTTGATGAGCCGTTGAAATCATTTCGACTTAAGACAAAGGCAAGATCAGCGCTTTCAAGCTTGTTTGGATCTTCGACCAATCGTGCCAAGCCAAAGCCAATTGCGCTGTAGTATTTGCCACCGCGGTCTTGTAGCTTCAAACTGAGGTGCGTGTATTCGCGACCGACAATTCGAGCCGAGATCACTTTGACGTTGGAAACACTAAACACCGGTTCATGGTTTTGCATGCCAAAAGGTTTCAAAGGCTCTAAAGCTTCATAGAGTTTCCAGTCAACGTCACTCAAATTGATTTGGCAATCGATGTTGAGCGTTTTTTCTAGCTGATCTGGATTAATCGCATCTTTGGCATGGACATTCATCGCCGCACTAAACAATTCCACTTTGGATGTTTCGAGACTAAAGCCAGCCGCGCCCGGATGCCCACCGGCATTAATCAAAA
Source organism: uncultured Pseudomonadales bacterium (assembly GCA_964441155.1). GTDB lineage: Bacteria > Patescibacteriota > Microgenomatia > UBA1400 > RBG-16-45-19 > CAYYKL01. The sequence continues at coordinate 292,399 of CAYYKL010000001.1, read as the reverse complement.
ACGATTCTTGAGTTCGAATAAGATCGATGATGTTAATGCCAGGAACTGATCTTGCCGAAGCCTTGCTTGTCTCTGCCCCCAAAGCAATCACAATGCTGGGGCGATGATACTTCTCACTCAAGCGCCCAGCCACCAAACCAATTACCCCCTCATGAAACTCTTCGTGGGCGACAATCAACAAGGGTGCAGTTGGGTCGGTTACCAACCCCTCAGCCAGGGTAATAAAATCAAGGGTAATATCCTGACGCGTCTTATTGGTGTCGCCCAGAGTTTGAGCCAATTTTTGTGCTTTTTCTTCGCTTTTCGTGCATAGCAATCGCAGGGAATCCATCGGATCTTCCAAACGGCCCATCGCATTCAGGCGAGGCCCGATTACATAACCAATGTGATAGGTGTCTAAATTTTCGAGAGTGGTTATGCCAGCTTCAGTAAACAGCGCTTTCAAGCCCGGCCTTTGCGTTTGAGACAAGCGTTTAAGCCCATGTTTGACTATTGCACGGTTAACACCGGTGAGAGGGAGAAGGTCAGTCACGGTGCCAATGGCGGCTAATTCCAACGAATGTTTAGAAGATTCAGGTGACAGTTCTTTGGCCACAAACCATGCAACCCCAGAGCCGGAAATGTGGGTCGAATGAATTAAAAAAGAGCATGCAGGAAGGGTGTCGCTGACTTGATGATGATCGGTGATGATGAGCTCATAGCCTTCATCGCTCAAATATGTTGCGGCTTCATGGGCAACAATTCCGTTATCAACGGTAATCACTAAAGGCTTATGCTTGTCTGCAAAAGGCTTGAGCGCGTCGATTAATCCTTTGATAGATAAGCCATAGCCGTGATGTTCGCGATTAGGAATAAAAGGCACTGCTTTGGCACCTGAGGCCATAAGCGCTTCCCACAATATAGCTGTGGCCGTCATCCCATCGGCGTCGTAATCTCCGTAAATGAGAATCGGTTGCTTGTCTTCGATTGCTTTTTTTAATCGATCTATTGCTCTGGTGAGATTTTTGACATCAATGTGGGCCGATTCGGGTGAAAGGAGCAAGGGATCGGGAGGATTAAAAAATGCTTCTTTTTGTTCGTCAGAGATAATATGTCGATTCGTTAATACCGCATCCACAATGGATCGCAACCGAGCGGCGCCTGATGTTTGGGAGAGATAGTTAAGAATATTCCATTGCATATGAGGATTATTTATTGGATCTTTCATCTGCCCGTGCAAGAAGAAGTATCCACCATGGTATCATACCTTGTATGCGTTCGATTACTATTCCCACTGCGGCGCATCTCATACTTTCCCGGTTATTAGAGCAAGGTTTTGATGCTTATATTGTTGGTGGAGGAGTGCGTGATGTGCTAATGGGCGCGCAAGCCAAGGATTGGGACTTCACTACCAATGCGACGCCGCCTCAATTGTTAGAATTATTTCCTGATGCCTATTACAATAACGAATTCGGAACCGTGGGTTTAGCCCACGAGCATCTGGCCAAACAATTTCCACAGCTAACTTCTTCGCAAGATTCCCAAGTTCCTGGTAATGGAGTATATGAGATTACCACCTTTCGCAAAGATTTTGATTACACAAATAACCGCAAACCTGATCGCGTTGAATGGGGAGAGCGCATTGAAGAAGATTTGGAGCGGCGTGACTTTTCCATGAATGCAATTGCGTTGAAGTTAGTTGACTCAGATCAGCTCGCAATTAATGCGCTTGGCGAATCAATTGAAGTTCAAGTGAATGTTGTCGATCCGTTTGATGGAATGGGTGCAATCAAGGCCAAAACTATAGTGGCTGTAGGCAAGGCGCATGACAGATTTAACGAAGATGCGCTGCGCATGATGCGTGCTATACGCTTTGGGGCTCAATTAGGCTTCTCTATTGAAGCGCAAACACTTCAAGCAATTAAAGACAATCACGAGCTTATAAATCGAATTAGCTTTGAGCGAATTCGAGACGAGCTACTTAAGATTTTGGCCTCGCTCTTCCCTGCAGATGGCATTATGTTGCTTTTAAGCAGCGGTTTACTCGAGCACATTGTGCCGGAAATGATCATGTCCCAAGGTGTGCTGCAGGGCGGTAGGCACAAATTTGATGTGTGGAAACATTCTTTAGAAAGTCTCAAGGAATGCCCGAGCACCGATCCCATTGTACGGCTTGCTACTTGGCTACATGACGTGGGCAAACCAGCAACCCAAAAATTTGAAGGTCCACGCGGAGTGACCTTCTATGGCCATGAAGTGGTGGGAGCGCGCATGGCTCGTGACATTGCGAGACGCTTACGCTTGTCCAATAAAGACATAGATCGGATTTTCACGTTGGTGCGCTGGCACATGTTTACCTATTCACCCGAAATGACAGATGCAGCCGTGCGCCGATTTATTAAGCGCGTTGGCAGAGAAAACATCAACGACATGATTATGTTACGCATTGGGGACCGTAAAGGTGGGGGGAGCAATGCTACTTCTTGGCGCTTGAGAGAGCTGCAACAGCGGATTGGTGAGAATCTTTATGAACCCATGAGTTTGAAGGATTTGGCCATCGATGGCAACGATCTTATGGTTGCGCTAAATCTTACTCCAGGAAAAAAAGTCGGCGAGATCTTGAGTGCTTTGTTTGAAGAAGTGATTGAGGAACCAGAGCGGAATAATACAGTTTACTTGTTAGAGCGAGCCAAAGAATTGCTTTAAATTCTGTACGCAAATAAATTCTTCGACAAGCTCAGAATGACACTGCTAAATCGTCTATCTACTTACTTTAGAATTATTTTTTAACCGCTTTTTTATTGGCCAATTTTTCCCACAGAATAAGAAGTGGAGCAGCAGTAAACGTGCTCGAATACGTGCCAGTAATGGTTCCTACAAGCAGAGCAAAGACAAACCATTTGGTCGTCTCGCCGCCCATAAGCCAAAGAGCTAAGAGCATAAAAATGATGGTCATGGAATTATTGACTGAGCGCGAGAGGGTTTCGATAACTGCTTTGTTTATTAGTTCTGAATATGAGATTTTATGATACTTCTTGGAAAGTTCGCGAATTCGGTCATAGACCACAATCGTGTCATGAACAGAAAATGATAAAGTTGTTAGTACAGCCGTCACAAAAAGCGTGTCGACTTCGATGTCAAAATATTTCCCGAGAATTGCAAACGTACCCAGGAGTATCAGTGTGTCGTGAAGCATGGCAATGACAGCGCAAATACCGTACTTTATTTGTTTAAAGCGATAGGCAATATAGAGCAAAATGCTGCCTGCAGCTAACGCCGCCGCCGCATACGTTTTGCGCAGCAATTCTTTTCCTAAAACTGGTCCGACAGTTTCAAATCGGCGCTCGGTTACCAGTGCTGAAGCTGTGGCTGATTGAGACGCATCCGAGGGCAACAGAGCTGCGGCGGCTGAAGCCAATTTGATTTTTATTATTTCGTTTTGGTCTTTGGTGATATTTTGTGAGCGAACGACCACGCTATTGTCTGACGTTGGTTGCACAGCCATGACAGCGATATTTTCGGGATACACACCCTTAATCGTTTCTGAATCAGGAGTTGTAGGAGTGTTGAATGCTAGCTCGACCAAGGTGCCACCGGTAAAGTCTATCGAAGGCTTCAGACCGAAAAGAATTAAAGCAAGTATCCCGGGCACAATAAACGCTAGTGATAGACCAAAATAGAACGGGGTAAAGCGCATCAAATTAATTGGCTGTGATGAGGGATTCATAAAAACTTATGCTTTAGTTGTTTTTGGTTTATAAAAGAGACGCAATAAAGTTCGGGTCACGATTATGCCAGTAAAAAGGCTAATGGCAATCCCGAGCGAAAGTGTCAAGGCAAAGCCGCGAACCATGCCGGATGAATTTAAGAATGACCAATCGAGGGGATTAAAGAGGATAAACGCAGTGATCAGCGTCGCGATATTTGCGTCTTTAATGCTATCCCAAGCGCGACCGAAAGCTAGCTCCATGGCCAGCTCAAAGCGCTTGCCTAGACGCAACTCCTCTTTTAATCTCTCGAAAATCAAGATATTGCTATCGACTGCCATGCCAACAGAAAGAATAAACCCCGCTAACCCTGGCAATGTTACTGTCACCGGAATTAGTTTATACAGTGCCAAAGTAATTACTCCATATATAAGCAAGGCAATACTGGCGATTATTCCCAAGCCTCGATATGACAACACCATAAATAACATAACCATGCTCAAGCCTACGATACCTGCTCGAATACTTTTTTGCACCGATTCTTGACCTAGGGTGGCGCCAATATTTTTCTGCTCAATTATTTCGATGGGCACTGGCAATGCTCCGGCATTAAGTTGGATGCTCAAGTTTTTGGCCGTTTCGGTGTCGAAATTACCCGTGATAACTGCTTGACCGCCCACAATTTGTTGATTAACGGTTGGAGTGGTGACCGGCAATCCATCCAGAAAGATGGCGAGCGGTTTGTTGATATTGCGGCCAGTAATCTCACTAAACAGCTTGCTGCCTTCTTCATCAAAAAGTATGCTCACTTCGGGTGCACCAGTTTGACCGAATTGCACTTGAGCACGTTTCAGGTTTTTGCCCGATAACTGTGTCGGGATAAAATCGAATATAGTGGCAGCCTGTGATGCTTCTGGAGAAAGTTCTCTAAAATCAAGTTGAGCCGTTTGGCCAATTAAATCAAGCGCTTGATTAATATCAGTAATGCCTGCCAATTCCACAATAATTCGATACTCGTCATCGACAACACTTGTTTGGATGACTGGTTCACTTACACCAAACAAATCAACGCGGCGGCTAATAACGGTCTTGGCTGACTCAAGTGCTTGGGTTTTGTCTTCTTGAGCAATTGAGCTCATGTCTGCTTGTAAGACCACGTGAGCTCCGCCCTGCAAATCTAAGCCTTGCTTGAGAGGAAAATCAATAGAAATTGATCTACCAAAAAGGTTAAGCGTTGTTGGCTTGACCACAACGGGTAGATTCTTTAGCGGACCAAATTCTAGTGAGAGTGGAGTATTAGATGGAATAATTATAGCCAGAGCCATCACAATGACCGCGATAATCGCGACTAACATTCGGGAGGGTTTCATGCTTCTTTCCGATCTACCAAGCCTTCTTCATCACCAATAATCATAAAACGAGATTTAGACAAAATTGTGAGTAAGAATGGGTCACGGCGTTGTTTTCTAAAAATAAATTCTTCGTCGGTCATAACGGTATAATTAATTTCGGTTTTCAAACGCTTTTCTTCTGCCTTAACCAATTCACTCAAGCGCTCCAAGTTAAGCTCACCGACAACCAGCACATCAACGTCATCGCTCACTCGTTTTTTGCGACGCACAAAAGCGCCGGAAAACATGACAAAACGAATTTTCCCGAGGTCTGCTTGGACTTTGCGCAGTTGCAGTCCAAGGCCCGCAGACTTGGCAATCATACCCAATAGATCCTCAAAGAAATCGTAGTCTTGACGTAAAAAGTAGTAGAGTCGGTTGGAACGTTTTTCGCTTTTAATTATCTTGTTCCGCTCCATACGATTGAGCTCGCGCCGCACCGCATTGATTTCTTCCCCCGCCGATCGGGTGAGCTCACGCACATAAAACATCTCGTTGGGATTATCAAAAAAAATGGCGTACAGTTTCTCGCGAACTCGGGAAATCATGAAATCAGTTAGTCGGGCCATGAATCAAATCCTTAGAATAGTTTGCGAGCAGTCAATTCTTTAATAATGGAGCAGTAACCTAATGGGAAGTAAACTATATCACTTTTTTTAGCACACAACAATTGTCCAGTTTCGATCAATTACTAGCTTACAACCGGCTGTTAAGGTTAATGAGTTTCCAGACAGAACTGCTTAGTAGGCAACGTTGGTGTTGGTGGCCACGATTGAGATCCAAATCATTCCTGGGTTGAATTTGATTTCTTCACCCTTTTTGGTGGTAAAGATGGTTCGATCTGTTCTTGATTTTTTCTCCCAGTAACCGTCAATTACGTTGCCATCTTGGAAAATCAATGCTTCACCTTCTCCAACGGCTTCGTAGTAATTATGCTTCAACTCATCGATACTGGTTAGCTCTTTTGTTTTCTGAACCACCACATTTTTGGCACTCAATTGCGAGCCAGTTTCTAAGTCTTTGTGTGGCTCTCCGCCGGTAAAGCGCAAGTAGCTATTGGTGGCTGCATCATAGGTCCAGCGGGCATCAAATAATTTATAGCCTTCCCAAAAATCGTGAGAAATAGCGGCTACTTGACCTCTGCTTCCTGCTTCAGCCTCTTGTTTGAATTCCCAAGCGTTAAAACCATCGAGCCACTCTTTGCCTTCAGGATCTTTGTTGGTCCATCCCCGCTTAACACCTTCCTTCCACAGCTTTTCAGTTGAACCTTCAACGCTGTGTTCAGTGGCAACTGCTGTCCCAAGCCGGGTTTCATTGCGAATATACGCTTTGGCCCCGACCGAAAACTGGTCAAGGTCATTGCCGTTTGAATAGCGCCAGCCTATGTCTGACAGGCGCTCAATTGCTTGGGCTCGTTTGTCTGTTTTGCAGGGACCACTGCCACCATCGGGGTATTTGTCAGCACTACAATTTGCTCCCCCTACGTGTCCAAACAAGGGGTCAGCATATTCACTTGCCCAATCAATAAAATAACTCCTGACACTGCGAACCGGTGCTACGATGACATCGGCAGCTGCAGCAGCACATAAATAGACCGGCATAAAACGAGTTACGCCACCCTCTGACACTGCTTCATAGATGACATCGGCTTTAATGAGTCCAGAATGAGGTCGTGCTTCGGGACTATTTTCGACCATGATTGCCAGAGGTCGTCGTTTTTCCCAGATATTTTTTTCGGTTTTGGTGAACAACATGCCATTTAAGGGGCAGCTTTCAGTTTTTGGTTCCGATGGATCGATAGTCAATCCACCCTCAGCCCCTAGATTTCCCGATAAAGGCGCGCCAGAATCACCACCGCGTTTGGAAAAGGCAGCAAACGATGCGGCAGTAGAAACGATATATAACACCACAAACGCGATAAGGGCTGATTTGGGCATAAAACTAACTCTCCACTTTAATGTCGCCAAGCCTTGGCTGGGGGCATCATTTTGATTTTTTAGAAATTGATTTGGCTTGTTTAATACTTTCGATTTCTTCTTTTGAAAAATCTTTTTGATCTACAGTGTCATGTGACACTTGTTTGGCATAAATGCGCGTCTGTTCCCGACTATGAAGGGATGTAATGACGATACCATCATTGTAATCGTTGAGCAAGCAGAGGCAAAAGCTCTGATTTCCGCCTGTATCTGCGTAAGGGTTGAATCGAATGAAGCCTATTTTTTGGAAATGACTTTGGGCAGATCCTTTTAATTGTTCAACGTGGCCAACTATTTCTTGTATCCGAGCACTCGCGCTGTCTTGCTCAGTTAGCAATTGCTTCAAAATTGCCTCAAGAGAAGTCTTCGATTGACCTCGACTTAAGCGGTTTAAGAATGAAAGCTGTTTGAAGGTTAAGGCAGTGAGCACGACCAACCACACCAAAATCAATGCAAGCAAAATTAGCTGTATTACTGGATCTAATACCATCATGGATTCATTGTATGACTAACTTACCCACTCCACAACGGATATATTCTGCGGTAATATACCGCTACTATGGCCATCCGACATCGAACGAAAGAACAAAAACGTGCAGCCTCTGCCAGACGCTTAACGTATTCATTGCCGCAAACTAATTCATCTAGCAATGCTTCATTTGAGATTTCAACTAAAGCTGCAAAAGAAAATGGGGTACTTAGTAAGTCTCATTTATACGATTATCACCCGAGTCTCATTAAAAAAGATCTCCTAAAAACGCTACTGGTAAGCTTGGTTGTGCTGATTGTTGAGTTGGGCTTGTATTACTACTTATAAAGCGAGAAGTGTGCAGAATAAAATGCCAATGCCGACGGATTTGATTTACCAAAAATATGCAGATGTGCTTGTAAATTTTGCACTTAATGGGGGTGAAGGAGTTAAGCCCAACGAAGTAGTGCAAATTCTCATTCCCGATGTAGCTAAGCCAATGTATGGAGCACTTCAGCAAGCCATTCTCAAAGCGGGAGCACATGTTTTGGGTCGGTTTTTGCCCACGGGATATACGCGTGATTTTTATGATCTGGCTTCTGAAGAACAACTAACATTTTTCCCCGAAGCTTATGTAAAAGCGCGAGCAAAACTCATTGATCACTCCATTGCAATGCTCGCCGAACATGATCTCCATGAGCTAACCGGAGTTGAGCCAAAAAAGATATTTGCCAATCGCAAATCACAGCAAAAAGTCCGTCAATGGCTTAACGATAAGGAAGCTCAAGGAAAATTCACCTGGACCTTGGGTCTTTTTGGAACCAAAGCCATGGCCAAAGAAGCTGGTTTAAGTCTCGAAGCGTATTGGCAGCAAATAATCAAGGCATGCTTCTTAGATTATGACGACCCTGTGGCTCAATGGAAAAAAGTATCAAGTGAAATCGAAGCTATCCGAGCCAAATTGCAATCGTTACCCATCAAGCGGTTGCATATCGAATCAGCCGACACTGATTTATGGGTGGCTTTAGGAGAGAAGCGCAAATGGAAAGCTGGAGGAGGAAGAAATATTCCCAGTTTTGAAATTTTTGTGAGTCCAGATTGGCGGGGGACTGAAGGGAAAATCCAGTTCAACCAACCACTCTACCAATATGGCAACCTCATTGAGGATGTCTATCTCGAGTTTAAAAACGGTAAAGTGGTCAAGGCAACTGCCAAAAAGAACCAACACGTCTTGCAAGAAATGATTGCGCAAAAAGATGCTGACAAAGTTGGAGAATTTAGCTTGACTGATAAACGCTTTTCACGCATAGACAAGTTTATGGCCAATACTTTGTTTGACGAAAATATCGGAGGTGCTCACGGCAATACACATCTGGCCTTGGGTATGTCGTATGTCGATACCTATGACGGCGATGTGCAAAAGGTAACAAAGCAAGAATTGAAACAGTTAGGCTTTAATAATGTCTATTGCAGCGTCCACACCGACATTATTAGCACGCTTGACCGAGTTGTTACGGCAGAATTTAAAGATGGAAGCAAAAAAGTTATCTATGCTCACGGGCAATTTGTTTTGTAAGCATCTCTTTTATTTTCTCTAGTGCTTGGCCGCGATGTGAGATCGAGTTTTTCTTTTCTTTGTCAATTTGCGCGAAAGTTGCCTTGAATGGGGGATAATAAAATACGGGGTCATAGCCAAAGCCGTTATCACCTGTAGGTTCTTGCGTGATTAGCCCTTCCACCATGCCGGCAACTGTTTTCGTAACTTCTTTTTCAGGATCATGCAAAGCCATGACACAGCGAAATCGAGCGGTGCGTATTTCAAGCGGAACTCCATCAAGCTCGCGTAGCAGTCTTAGATTTCTCTGATCATCACTGGTTCCGAATCGAGCTGAATAGACTCCGGGATTACCATTGAGCGCATCCACCTCAAGGCCCGAGTCATCGGCGAGGGTGAGCAAACCAGTTTGTTTGGCATACCCCTTGGCCTTAAGTATCGCATTTTCTGCAAACGTCGATCCAGTCTCTTCCACAGGGGTTATGGACTCAAAGTGAGATAACGATACAATCGTAAAAGGAAGGTCCGTTATACATGCTTTGATTTCGTTGACTTTGCCTTCATTAGAGGTGGCTATGAGGAGTTGACGGAGTTTAATTTTTTGTGACATTGCCATTTTATTATATAAGGAAAACAATCAAGCGCATATGATTGAGCCTCAGAAACAAATCCATCATCGTGCGTGGAGTCCAAAGAAAAGAGTGGCAGTTACTCTTGCAGGCACCATTGGGACATTGGTTGTTGGGCTACTTATTGGAGCTAGTATTTACTTTATTGGCATAAGCACGGGTCTTTTCTCGAGTCAATCACTTAAGCGATTGACCATAGCATCTTTAGTCGAAGATAAAGCTTTTGTAGATGCTATTAAGCAAGCCCAGCAATCAACAAGGTGCATAAATGATGTGCAAAGAATTCAACTCTCGTATCCCAAATCTTTGGTCGATGTGGCCACTAAGAGTGCTCAGAAATGCACTGTTTTTGCCACCACTTCAAGCGACACGCCAGTCATTACGATAAATTTACTAGCAATTGAGCGTGCCACTTTGATTGAAAAATTGGTGAGCGAATCGACTCCAGCAATTGTTGACTCTTTTGCGCATAACGCATATCCCGCATCGAGCGTTCGTGGCAAACGACAAGGTTTGCCCTATGCGGGATACATTTTGGAAATATCACCTACTCAAAGTTTTTTGGTTGAGGTGATGCCATCACTTGGGCAATTTGAAAGCGCAGGGGTTGCTATTGCTCAATCGATTGCCTTACGATAAGCCAACACAAAAATAGATTACATGAAAGCGAAGTCAAGCATGTCAGATTCATACGCTACTCCAGATTTTGGACCAATCACCAAAGAATTGCGTGAAGTACTTTCGGACATGGCCACCACTAAAGCCCAAGCCTTTACCAAACTCGCTACAGAACTCGAAAAAAACATGGGACTTCCTAATTGGACCATGGAAACGCTTAATCAGGTTGAGGGAACCATTGGACAGGCAAAAATTTCACTGCAATCAGCGATCTCGTTTACATTTAAAAGTGATGACTTAACCAAACCACCGTTACTTGATGAAAAAGAAAAAGTGGCACTTGAACAATTGGCTCAAGATATTGGTGGAGTAACCGAGGGTGAAACGCTGGCGGAAGTAGTTGCGCAATCAGTTGAGCCTCAAGTTGTGGGGACAGTGATCAGTGCTCGATCACTGTCAATGTTTGTCACTAATTCACAGGGCAAAAAAACTGCGCTCGCTTTGGCATCAAAGGGGTATTGCTTGTTAAAGCCGGTGACAGAAGCCATCTTGGTTGATTTTGCGCTCATGATGAGTCCACTCGATACGAATGGTCAATTATTGTTTGTTTTGGATGAAGCGCTGTTCTCTCAGCACGTGTATGTGGCCAAAGCATTGCTTCAAGACAGACGCGAATTTAAACAACGCTATCAGTGGGCTGATGACGCTCACGGCAAACAATTGTCAATTACCATTGATGCAACGTTTAAGCCTCATGCTTGAGTAATTTTGGGCCGATACTGCAAAGCTTCGGCTAGATGTGATTGTGTGATAGCTTCGCTGCCAGCTAAATCAGCAATGGTTCGAGCAACTTTAATGGTTTTGAAATAACTCCGCGCTGAAACATTGAGTTTATTCGCTGCTTGGTTTAAAAATGCAATCGATTCTGGTTCAAGTTGGCAGTATTTTTTAATCGATCGAGTGCTCATTTCTCCATTGGCAGTGCATTTTGAATGGGCAAAGCGCTGCGACTGGATATCACGCGCTGTCTGCACTCTAGCCCTCACTTCTTGAGACGTTTCGATTTTCAGCGATGTGGCATGGAGCTTTTCAACTTCGACTGCCGCCACGGTGAGATGTAAATCAATGCGATCCAAAATTGGTCCGGAAATTTTGGCTTTATAGCGATTGATTTGCGCCACACTACAAGAGCAATGTAGTTTGGGTGAGCCTAAGTTGCCACAAGGGCACGGATTGGCCGCAGCGATCAAAATAAATCGGCAAGGATACGTGTTGGTTTGGGCAGCTCGGGAAATTTGAACTCGACCGTCTTCGAGAGGAGAGCGCAAACTTTCCAACACACTGCGAGGGAACTCTGGAAACTCGTCTAAAAATAAAACACCACGATGGGCCAGCGAAATTTCTCCGGGCTTGGGATAGGAGCCACCGCCAATTGCCCCGATCAACGAAATAGTGTGATGCGGGCTTCTAAAGGGTCTGCGAGATACGATCGATTGATTTTTTTCCATGAGGCCGGCTATGGAATAGATTTTAGTTACCTCCAAAGCTTCACTCTGCGTCAGTGTTGGCAGAATGCCAGCGAAAGCTCTGGCCAAAAGTGTTTTTCCGGCTCCAGGGACACCTGACAAAAACAAATTATGTCCGCCTGCTGCGGCAATTTCGCAGGCTCGTTTAGCTTGTTCTTGGCCGGCGATATCTTTGAAATCGACTTCTGCATGCGTGTGGGACAAAAATGAATTGATGTTTTGATGCTCAATTTTTGAAATGAGTGCTTTTCCGGTGAGATGGTCAATCAATGCCTGCAGAGAGGCAACCGCATAAATTTCAATGCCATCAACCACTGAGGCTTCGTGGGCATTATCTGCCGGCAAAAAAATTTTCCGGTAACCTGCTTGCTTTGCCATGAGGGTCAATGGCAAAGAACCAGTAACTCGCCTGACACTGCCATCGAGTGATAATTCCCCCAAAAAAACACTATCTTCTACCTGGGCTTCAATCTCGCCACTGGCAAGTAAGATGCCTAAGGCTATGGGCAAATCGTATGATGGACCTTGTTTTGGTAGATCTGCCGGAGCCAAGTTCACCGTGATGCGTTTAGCGGGAAAGCTGCATCCGGCATTATCCAGCGCTGCTCTGACTCTTTCTCTTGCTTCCTGGACCGCTTTGTCGGGCAAACCGACAACCGTGAGGGAAACTAAACCGCGGCTTGCCACATCAACTTCGACTTCGACCGGAAGTGCATCCAAGCCAACCGTTGCCCCTGAAATAATTTTGGCAAGCATGGCATAATCATACGGTTATTGAAGGCAATAGGGAACAGTGGTTAGCCACTAGTGATGCAAGTTAAAAGCTAACAACTAAAAACTAGAACATAAATATTAAGGTCTCAAGAATGCAACATCATAGTGAATAACAAACAAATAAAATCATTCAGGGCTTTAGTGATGGATTACTACGCTGCGCACAAGCGGGATTTGCCCTGGAGGCAAACGACTGATCCATACAAGATTATGGTTTCAGAAGTTATGCTGCAGCAAACCCAAGTAGAGCGAGTCATGCCCAAATATTTGGCCTGGATAGAACGCTTTCCCGATGTGCAATCTTTAGCAAGAGGCACCTTGCGAGAAATCTTAATCTATTGGTCGGGCCTTGGGTATAACCGCCGTGGGCAAAACTTATGGAAGGCTGCACAGGTGTTAGAGAATGAATACGGAGGAGGTTTCGATTCATTCAAAGCCGCAGAAAACCATAAGAAAGATCCGTTAACCAAGCTTCCAGGAATCGGTCCCTATACAGCCGCCGCAGTTAGAGCTTTTGCTTTTGATGAGCCTGTGGTTATGATTGAGACAAATATTCGCTCCGTCTACATTCATCATTTTTTCGCCAAAAGTCAGTCCGTTTCTGATAAAGAATTAATGCCACTAATTGAAGCAACTCTTTATCGAGATAATCCAAAAGATTGGTATAACGCGCTTATGGATTATGGCTCGTTTCTGAAACTGACAGAGGGAAATGCATCGAAGAAGAGCAAATCCTATGCAAAACAAAGTCAGTTTATAGGTTCAAAACGAAGGCTACGAGGCTTAGTAATTAAGCATTTAACCATGCATACACATGCCACAGGAGATGCTTTGAAAGCGCTAGATTTAATTGATGCAGAAAAACTCGAAGCTGTAGTTCAAGATCTTTTGCTCGAAGGAATGATTTCTGTAGATAATCGCGGTTGCTATTCAATTAATGAAACTCATTTTTTGCCGCCAAGAGTATAATAATCCTCACCATGACTCTAGCAAAAATTGCCCCAAAAAAATTTACCTATTCCATCAAAGAACTGTGGGATATTTCGGGGTTTGCAAACAAATTTGAACATTTTATTAGCCCCGTTGCTCTCGGACTTGTTTTGGCGGGTATTCCAGGACTTTTTTCTCAAGAACAGGATATTAGAGCATTCGGCTACGGGCTGCTCGTGGTGTTTTGCTTATATAGATTTTATAAGTTTATTTTTATCTTTTCCTATATAAAGCGGTCGGGCAAGGATTACGAGATTGAATTCTCTTCCTCTAATATCAAGGTTAAAAAAACTGACAAGTCTATAGTTACTATTCCTTTTTCATCTCTCAAACAATTCAGAATCACCTCCAGAGTTTTAACCGCTTCAACATTAAAAACAGGGGTCTCTATTCCCATCAGAGTGCTTACTAAAGAAGAAATGCGGGCAATTTCAATATTTTTCAAGAATAATCTCGACAAGAATTATAGTCCGAGCATTTGGAAAAAAATTCTCGTTCTCTTATCAGTATTAATTCTGGGTATTGCATTGAATATAGCGAGCTTTTTTCTCCGAGGATACATAACATTTTTTGGTTGATAAACTTATGCAGATCGATATTCTGACCATTTTTCCTAATATGTTCACTGGTCCCTTTCAGGAGAGCATTTTGAAGCGGGCTGCTAATAAAGAATTAGTCAAGATTGCAGTTCACAATTTGCGCGATTGGACCAGTGACGTTCATCATCAAGTTGACGACCGTCCGTTTGGTGGCGGGGCAGGAATGGTGATGATGGTAGAGCCGATCGATAAAGCGTTAGAAGATCTAAAACTTAAAGCTGAAAGCTCTAAACTAAAAACTATCCTGTTATCGGCAAAGGGCGAGCGCTATACTCAGCAAAAAGCCGAGTCATTTACACACATCGATCATTTGATCTTGGTGTGCGGCCATTACGAAGGCATTGATCAGCGGGTGTATGAACACTTGGTGGATGAAGTTATTTCTATCGGTGACTACGTCTTAACGGGGGGTGAATTGCCAGCTATGGTTGTGGTCGACTCAATTGTTCGCTTGATACCTGGTGTCGTTGGAGATCAAGAATCAATTGTTGATGAGTCTCACAAAAACCCAGGGTACATCGAATACCCACATTACACGCGCCCTGCAACATATAAAGGTTGGAGTGTGCCTCAAGTTCTATTAAGCGGTGATCACGCCAAGATAAAAGCCTGGAGAGATGCTAATAGCAAAAAGGTTGATTTAAGCAAGTAGTTGCAGTCTCACTTGCTCCAAGCCCTCGGGAAGTGTGCGCATTTCTAAATTAAAATCATTGGACAACTTTTTATTGCTCATCCTTAGTTGTTTTTGATATGGCCGTTTGGCCTTGAGCACGTAAGCTTCGAGCGAGCCCTTTTGCACCTTACCGGTTAAATTAAAAACTCCTTTAGTTAGCTGGGCGATGTCATAGTCAGTGTGCCATGAGGAACCAACAGCGTGGTAGATGCCTTGCGGATGCTCGTTAATGCAATAGGCGAACACCTTTGCTAAATCGTCTGCAAATGTTGGGGTAATGTAGTGATCGGCAAACATTGGGGGAAGTCGATTGTGAGTTAAGTCTGAAATCATGGCGTTTAAAAAATCAGGCCTGTTTGGCTTGGCTTGATAAGGGTAGGCCAAGCGCAATATGACACTTGCTGGAGCTTGATCTCTGACAATTGTTTCGGCTTCAAATTTTGTCTGACTGTACCATTCGATGGGATGAGGTTGATCCTCTTCAGTGTAGGCTTCCTCTTTAGTGCCATCAAACACGAAATCAGTGGAAATATGAATGAGATATGCGCCAAATTCTTGAGCTGCTTGGACTACATTGCGTGTGCCTTCAACATTTACTTGGTAGCACAATCCTTGACGATCTCCTGTTTGTTCGAACGCAGCTTTCACGTTGGTGTAGGCTGCCAAGTGGATAACCGCGCTGGCTTTCGCACTTGCAAAACAAGTGGTTACTTGCTCTTGGTTAGTAATATCAACGCCAGTAGTTAAATCTACGTTGATCAGGTTGAAATCGTTTCCATAGAGTTCAAGAAACCGTGTGCCGATGAGTCCGGAAAGCCCAGTAACCAATACTGTTGGTTTATGCATGACCATTAACCGTTTAACGGTTCCCAAATATGCTCGAGCACGCTATTCCATTCAAAGCGAAATTCGTCACTCATATCAAACACTTCGGTTTGGAAGTTAACTACGATAACTTCGGGAAAGCTTAACGCCTTCCAGCCGTGCATGATTCCCGGGGGAATTTTGACAAACTTTGGTCGAGATGTTCCCAGAAAGACTCGGTTAACATGCAAAAAAGTGGGGGAGTTTTCGCGCAAATCCACCAAAGAAACTTGAAGTTTTCCTCGGGTGACGGTGAATTGATCAGTGTGTTTTTCATGCAAATGCCAACATTTCACTACGCCATAATCGGTGGCCGATTGGTAGACATGCTTGGGAGTAAACACTTGGGCATCATCCACCCAAGACTGACTCCAAAGTTCGGTAACATCACCTCGACCGTCCATATGGGTGGTTAAGTCTTTGACATATATGCCTTCAATCGTCACTTCCTTTTGCAGTGCAAACGATTGCTTTTGAAGCCACTGCGCATTCATCTCAGAAATTTGCATAGAGGTACATGCCTTCCAACTAATTTGGATCATTGTATAGTCACATGCTCATGATTGGAAGGCACAAATGGCTGAATAAGCATGTGTTTGCTAGATGAATATGACAGATATATGCGTCCATTACTTGCATTGATTGGGTCATTGGTTTATGGTGATAACGGTAAGCATAACAATTAGGTATGGACAGGATACCTCGTATGAAATATGTCGGGATATTGGTTGCTCTGGGATTTTTTACCAGTGTAATTGGTTTGACCTTGGCTCAGGCCGCAATCACCTTGCCGCAAAAGATAAAAATTTCAGCCACCTCACCTAAGCAGAAATTAGCACGCGTTCGGCAAACAAGAATCTTGTCACCCTTGCCGACATTGGCACCTCTAAAACTGAATGAAGTGAGTGTGTTACGATCAAGTGTGACTCCATCTCCATTTGCCACTCCTATTCCTTCGCCATTGCCAACCAATTCTCCAGCTCCGCTACCTTCTCCCACCAACAAACCCGATCCGACCAAAACTCCCCCAACTCCCTCACCGCAAAGTCAGCCACTTCCCACCTCAACTAGTGTCCGCATTATTCCTTCAAGTTCTGGTGTTTCTCGGCAAGCCTTGCAAGATGCAACGAACACGTATCGAGCTTCTGCCGGGAAAAATGCTTTGAGTCTGCGTGACGACCTGTGCGCTTTGGCCGAAACAAGAGCTCGAGAAATAAATGGCTCGTTCGATCACAGTGGATTTCGGTCGCGCGTTGATTCGGGAGAGCTCAAAGCCTTGAACTACAAAGGCTTGGCCGAAAATATTTGGCATGGGACGGGAGACGCCACCAGAATCATACAGGATTGGTCCGATAGCTCGGGTCACAATAAAAATTTGCTTGAAGATTGGCAGTGGGGCTGTGGCGCACACGTTGATGGTTATGCAGCCTATCTCTATTTGCGCTAGGGCAATCAAGCACTTGATTTGTGATCTTACTATCCATAGGATAAAAGCTCATGAAATATCTGCCGTTACTTTTTCTTTCTCTAATTCTTTTTGGTGGATGTATGGGCAACACCCAAAACTCAGACATTAAGTCTTCGGAGATTTATAAAGGCTATCCTTGCTTTGGTAATTGTGAGGCATTTAAGGCGGGATATGAGCTGGCCGATAAACAAGCCCTTAAGCATATGGATGCCTGCGCAAACTTCACCGAGAGTCAGCATTTAGGCTGCAGTGCCAGGGTCCAGGAGCACATCATCAAAGAGCGTGAAGACAATTGGATGGGAAATATCAAATAGATAATAATTTGCATGGCAATTTCCTCGATAAACCAAATGATTTTTCTTGTGCTACACTAACGGGATATGCGACTGACTGTTATTGGAACTGGATTCGTTGGTGTTGTTACCAGCGCCGTTTTTGCCAAGTTTGGCAATCAAGTAATTGGTCTCGATATTGACGAATCCAAGATTGCTACGTTGAACGATGGACATGCTCCCTTTTTCGAACCCCAACTTGATGATTTGTTGCAAGAAGCACTTGCAGCCAAAACACTTACATTTACCACAGATTATCAACAAGCGATAAGCGAAGCCCAGGTAATTTTTATCGCCGTGGGGACACCGAGTGCCCCGGATGGCACGGCAGACCTCAGGTATGTAGAACTGGCAACGAAGGCGATGGCGCCTCATCTTAAAGACGGTGCAATTGTGGCTCTAAAAAGCACAGTACCGCCAGGAACGAGTGATAAAGTCAGAGAGATTTTGGCAAGCACTACCAACAAAAATTTTTATGTGGCCAGCTTGCCAGAATTCTTAAAAGAAGGCTCTGCAGTTTACGACACACTCAATCCTGATCGAGTGGTGATTGGTGCTACAGAGCCTCAGGTTATCGAAACCCTATTGCAATTACATGAACCATTAAGTGGTAAGCGCATCATCATAAGTCCTGAAAGCGCGCAAATGGCCAAGTATTCGGCCAACGCATACCTCGCGCAACGCATCACTTTCATAAACCAAATTGCCAATCTGTGTGAGAAAAACGGGGCCAATATTCAGGAAGTGATTCAGGCAATTGGGGCTGATGCTCGAATCGGTAGTCATTATTGGTATCCGGGTCTTGGCTATGGCGGGTCGTGTTTCCCCAAAGATGTGAAAGAATTGGCGGCCTATGCGCGAAGTGTTGGTGAAGCTGACAGTCTTTTGGTAAAAATTGACGAGCTAAACGATGCTCGCATTTTCAACAAAATGCAGGAATTCGGAGAAGCAATTGGAGGCTTTGCAGGCAAATCGATAGCCATTTTGGGATTGTCATTCAAGCCCAACACTAATGATATGCGCGAAGCACCTTCGTTAAAAGTGATTCCTTACCTATTAGAGCAGGGTGCCACCATCACCGCTCACGACCCGCAAGCCATGGAAGAAGCTAAGGCTCTGCTTGAAGGAATTACCTACGCGGCAGATGCCTATGAAGCGGCAAAGGGAGCTCAAGTTATTATGTTGCTTGTTGAATGGTCACAGCTTACCAACCTGGATTTACGCAAGCTTAAAGCTCGAAGCAATAAACAGTGCTGCTTTATCGACACGAGGAATCAATATGATCCGAAATTAGTTGTTCAAGCCGGATTCACCTATGTGGGCATTGGTATGAAGCAAGTGAGACTCTAGAAAGAAACAGCACGTTATGTCAGATAATCGAATTCTCATCACCGGTGCTTCTGGATTTGCCGGATCACACCTCACTGAATACTTGCTTAGTGAAAGTGTCCAGGAGTTGCATGGCACGGTGTTTGGAACTGAAATAAACGTTTTCGCTAACAATCCAAGCCTGCATCTACATGACCTCAATCTGCTTGATACACAAGCGACGAGACACTTAATCGAGGAGATCAAACCGACACAGGTGTATCATTTGGCCGCCCTCTCATCACCTGCTGCTAGTCTCAATGCTCCAGCCGAAACACTGACCAATAACATAACTGCCCAAGTGAATCTTCTTGAGGCACTTCGAATGTCTGCGCCCGAAGCAAAAATCCTCATTGTAGGATCGGCGGACGAATATGGCATGATTACTTCAGGAAGTGACACGAGTGCAATAGATGAATTGCAAAGCTTAAATCCGGTCACTCCCTATGCGGTAAGCAAAATTGCTCAAGATTTTTTGGGTTTGCAGTATCACCTCACCTATAACCTCAATGTCATTCGAGTGCGTCCCTTCAACCATACGGGTGAGCGACAAGTGAGCGCTTTTGTGGTTCCAGGATTTGCAGCGCAAATTGCTGCTATTGAAGCCAATCGCCAAGAACCCACCATTCAAGTAGGCAACCTGGAGTCGATTCGTGATTTTACGGACGTGAAAGATATGGTGCGGGCATACGCGCTGGCACTTGAGCTGGGTAAACCGGGTGAAGTGTACAACCTCGGCTCTGGCAAGGAAATCAGTATCCGTGAAATTTTGAATCTTTTACTTGACATGTCAGACGTTGAGATTCAGGTCCAGCAAGAAGCATCAAGAGTTCGGATTGCTGATGAGACGAGGCTCGTGTGTAATCCAAGAAAATTTATAAAATTATCCGGTTGGCAACCGAGTGTCCCCATACACGTCACCCTCGAGCGCGTGTTACACTATTGGCGAAACACGCAATTAACTTCAACCAACAACCGATAGGAAGGAAGTCCCCATGAAAAAAGCTCTGATTACCGGAGTGACTGGTCAAGATGGCTCGTATTTAGCTGAGTTTTTACTGACAAAAGGCTACGAAGTGCATGGCGTAACGCGCCGCACTTCAACCCAAAACTACGAGCGCATCAACGGCATTATCGATTCAATTCACTTGCATCAAGGAGATCTCCTCGACCAACACTCACTCACCCAGTTGGTGAAAGATATACAGCCAGAAGAAGTCTATAACCTGGCCGCGCAAAGTTTTGTGCCGACCTCTTGGAGCCAGCCTGTTTTAACCGGAGAATTTACGGCACTCGGAGTGACCCGCATGCTGGAAGCAGTAAAGCTAGCCAATCCCAATGCCAAGTTTTATCAAGCAAGTTCGAGCGAAATGTTTGGAAAAGTACAGCAAACTCCACAAAACGAAGCCACACCGTTCTATCCTCGCAGCCCTTATGGTGTAGCCAAAGTCTACGGCCATTGGATCACGGTGAATTATCGTGAATCGTATAATATTTTCGCCACATCAGGAATTCTTTTTAATCATGAATCACCTCGACGTGGCCTTGAGTTTGTGACGCGCAAAATTTCTCATGCCGTAGCCAGAATCTATTTAAAAAAGCAAGACAAATTGTTGCTGGGTAACTTGAGTTCAAAGCGGGATTGGGGCTATGCGCCCGATTATGTTGAGGCAATGTGGTTAATGCTGCAACAAGACGAGCCTGATGATTTTGTAGTTGGGACCGGATTAACGTGGTCGGTGCAAGAATTCGCCCAAAAAGCCTTCGCAGCAGTCGATCTTGATTGGCAGAAATATGTTGAAATTAGCGATGATTTTATGCGCCCTGCTGAAGTTGATTTGTTGGTGGCCGATCCGGCAAAGGCAAAAGCAAAACTGAATTGGGTTCCCAAAACCAGCTTCGATGAAATGGTGGAAATCATGGTGAAAGCTGATGTGGAGATGGTGCAGCATGACCAGTAGCAAGCCTAAGGTTGTTATTATTGTTCCCACGTACAACGAGCGCAAAAATATTTCCCGATTGCTGCCGATTCTTCTTGATCAGGTTTTTCCAACCATTACCGATTCGTATGAGCCATATATTTTAGTGGTGGATGACTCATCTCCCGATAAAACAAGTGAGGTGGCAGAAGCTTTTGCGAAAAAAACAACGCGAGTACATTTGCTCCTGAATCAGAAAAAATCAGGCTTAGGTGGGGCTTATACCAAGGGCATGCGCTATGCCCTAGATTCACTTAAAGCAGACATTGTGTTTGAATTCGACGCTGACCTCTCGCATAACCCAAATAAAATTAAACCCATGCTCAAAAAGCTAAGCGAAGGATTCGATATGGTTTTGGGTTCTCGCTATATCAAGGGTGGTAGTATTCCCTCAGATTGGGGCCTTCATCGCAAATTTTTAAGCATTTTTGGCAATAAGTTTATCCAACTGGTGATTACCAACTTTTCCATTAGCGATTGGACTACCGGATATCGAGGCATCAAGCGGAGTGTAATTGAGGCAGTCTTGCCCGAACTTACCGAGGCAAAATTTGCCGGATATTCGTTCCAAATAGGCTTCCTACATAAAGCAGTTCGCAAAAATTTTAAGATTGCCGAGGTTCCCATTCAATTTATTGATCGCGATCACGGTGAATCAAAACTAGGAACGGAATATATTATTAACAACCTCAAATACATTCTAAAAGTTAGAGCCAAAGAGATTGGAAATCACCGCCTATTTCGGTTTGGCTTCGTCGGAGCAATCGGGGCGCTCGTGCAACTCTCTACACTCAGAATGTTTCGATTCTTTTTGCCGTTCCAGCTGGCGTATTTTTTTAGTGTGGAAATGGCGGTTGTTTCTAATTTCATTTGGAGCAATCTCTTAACATTTGCAGATCGCAAGCTTGCCACTAACGAATTGGGTTCTAAATTCGTGCAATTCAACTTAGCATCCACAGGTTCGATTGTGATTCAGCAGGTGGTGGCACTCATTGGTCAAGCTACCATTGGCTTGCGTCCACTCATTCTGCTTCCGCTGCTCGCTGTATGGATTGAGTCAGACATTGTGTTCGCCCTAATTGGAATCTTTTTGGGTATGGTTTGGAACTATGCCGCCTACACTACCTTCATTTGGAAAAAGAAATAATTCCGTTTCTAAAGTATGCGAGGCATGACTATGGTTTCTTTTCCCCTTAAAAGAATGGTATCTATTCTAAAATCTTTCGCGGCTAAGCCAGAAGGAATGCTGGTTATTGCGCTCATTCTCTTGGGTTGTTTTTTGCGTTTCTATCGCCTGAGCGACACGATCCATTTTCAGGGTGATCAAGGTCGAGATGCAATTCTCGTCAAGCGCATGCTAACTGAGGGAAATCTTCCCTTTATTGGTCCCGTTACAAGTGTGGGTAATCTCTATCTTGGTCCATTTTACTACTACTACATGGCTCCTTGGTTGGCGCTCACTTATCCAAGTCCCGTTGGCCCCGTCATCGGTGTGGCTGTGGCAAATGTTTTGAGCACAGTTTTGCTTTACATCTTGGCTCGCAAAATGTTTGGCAAACGCGCGGCAATTTTTTCTTTGGCCCTCTATGTCGTTATGGGGAGCGCAATCACGCACAGTCGCTTTTCCTGGAATCCCAATATCATGCCGCTGTTCATGCTCTTGATCATGTATTGCCTCCATGAAAGCCAAAAAAATGCCAAGTTTATAGCCATTGCTTGGTTCATGTTTGGGCTTATTATCCAATTGCACTACATGGCATTAGTTATAGGTGGGGTAGTCGGAGGGTATTCGCTCTATCTGTTGACAACCCAGTCAAAGCAAAGAAAGCACATTCTTGCATGGAGTTTCGTTGGTTTCCTGTTATTCGGATTAACACTCATACCTCAAATTGCGTTTGATTTGAAAAACCGCGGGATATTGTCCCAAGGATTTATTCGCTTTTTCACGGGTGATGAGGTGCACATAAGTGCTACTACCCAACGATTGAGTTTGGCTACTAAACTTATTGACCGCCTGAAATTTTTACTTATCGATCTCTTTCACTTGCCCTCACCACTCACAACTTCGCCCGTATTGCTTGCCTTGGTTTGCTCGTGGATGTTCGCAGCATACAAAAAATCATTTGCCTTGAAGAATTTTCTCATGGTGTTGTTGTTGCTGGTCACAACCTGGCTTGGAAGCTACTTATATACGAGCTCTGTCTATGAACACTATGTGGCATTTTTCTTTCCGGTAGCCGCCATAGTTTGGGGTGTAGCTTTGGGAACCATCTATAAAACACACATAATCGGAAAAGGACTGGCAATTTCCTTGCTCATGCTGGTGTCATTGATAAATCTCCGCCAAGCTCATCCATTCACTGCCGAAGCCAAGTCACTCTCACGATTCCAACGAGTAGTTGATGTAACCATGCCCTTTTTACTTGCCGATAAAAAATACAATGTCGCCATGATCGCCGATGACAGAGAATACAAGGCATTAAACTACCGCTACTTTTTTGAAGTGAGTAATAACCCACCAGCTCACGAAGATGACTACAATAATCTCGAGCAGTTGGTGGTGATTGCGGAAACAAAGGATATTGACCCTATTGGTTTAAGTCCGATTGAATTCCATCCGTTGCACGAAATGACGCTAATCAAGCGAATTGCTCAAACCAATGGGCCTGATATTCTCATCTACAACCGTAAATAATCTTTCATTTCTAACGTCATTCTCGAGGAGGCAGCGAAGCCGTGCAAGCTTCGGCAAAGCGTGCCTGCATCGGGAATCTATAGTAGTAAACCTGGATTCCCGCTTAAAGCGGGAATGACACATAGCTCGTGGATATCATATTTATTGAAGAGTCTGGGAATCTGTGATGCTTGCTGCTAACTGTCCACATGCGGCGGCAATATCGTCTCCCATAGTGCCTCGAATCGAGTGCGCCACCTCATAACCATCTAAAATTGCCGCAAAGCGATGCAGCGATTTTTGACTCGAGCGTTCAAATGTTTTGCCTTCAACTTTGTTATACGGAATGAGATTGACGTGGGCCAAACGATTATTTAATAATTTTCCCAATTGATGAGCATGTGTTGAGCGATCGTTTACATCGTTGATCATCACATATTCATACGTAATTCGTTTATTGGTGAGACGCACAAAATCGTCCATGGCATGCATGAGTTCATCCAGCGAAAATACTTTGGCAACGGGCATGAGCTCTTCTCGCAACGCTTGATTTGGTGCATGCAAACTAATGGCCAATCTGCCTCTGAATCCTTTGTCCATAAGTAAGCGTAGTTGAGCGACATATCCAGAAGTAGATAGCGTGATTTTTCTTCCGCCAAGACCGATCTGATCAGGATGCGTCATTATGTCGATTGAGGACTCCACATTGTTCAAGTTAAGCATTGGCTCACCCATGCCCATAAAAACAACATTGGTAACGGATTCCTTTTCTTTAGCCAGCAGGCGATTGCAATAAACGACTTGTTCCACAATTTCATCCGCACTCAAGTGCCCGCCAAAACCCAGGGCACCTGTCGCACAAAACGTGCATTTGACGGGGCAACCGCGCATGCAACTCACGCAGACCGTGTTCCTTTTTCCTTGGTGGCGCATCAAAACCGTTTCAATAAGTTGTCCATTTGCACGCTTAAACACAAATTTTGATGTCTTGCTCTCCTTGGAATCCTGAGAAAGAACCAATTCAAGTAGATCAAACGCCAAATCTTTGCTTGCGGCATCTCGCAACGATTTTGGCCAAGTGGTAATAGCTTCAAAATTTAAAGCATGCTCTTTATAGTAGGCTTGGTTAAACTGCTTGATCCTAAATTTCGGCTGATTTTGGCTTTCCAGCCAATCATAGATTCTAATCATTCACGCTATTATACTTCTTGAGAGAGTTAGATACATAAAAACACGAGATTCAGTCTAAGAAATATTCTTCGAGCAAAGCGAGAAGTAAGTTCTTTTTTAGTTCTCTCCCACTTTTAGCGGGATCGAACAATATTTTGCCTGTAAGTAATAAGGCTTAATGAGCTAAGTGCGCATATTGTGAGGGTATAGAATTAACTGTATGACAACGTTAATGCAGCGCAATCTTCGCCTCAGTTACTTGACTACCGCTTGTTTCCAAGCTTTGTTTTGGTCGGGGATTTGGATCTCTTTTTATCTCTTGTTCACGGATTATCAAGGCATTGGGGTCATCGAATTGGTCGCCTACACCAGTTCATTTTTGTTTGAAATCCCCACTGGTGCGATTGCAGACTTTTTTGGCAAGAAAAAAACGCTCATGGCAGCATTCTTCATCACTGGCCTTAACGCCTTAATTATGGGCGCAGCGCAAAATTATTCGATGTTGCTCATTTCAGTGCTGTTGGCTGGGCTCGGGCACGCGCTTTTTTCAGGCACGCATCACGCGTTTATCTATGACTCACTTAAAACGCTCAAGCGTGAAGCGGAATACGATGCGATTTTGTCAAAATTGACTTCGATAGGCCTTGTTTCGATGGCATTGGCCAGTGTTGTGGGCGGCGTCGCTTACACACTTTTGCCGGGCTTGCCTTTCTATTTATTGGCACTCACGTGTTTAATTGCCCTCATAGCCAGCTTCTTTTTCACCGAGCCGCCGATCGACACCGATCATTTCAGCTTCAAAGAATTTGTGACCAAAACAGGTGTCGGGTTTAACGTGCTAAAAACCGGTGTGTTGGCAAAACCGCTGTTATCGATTTTGTTTATGAGTAGTGTGGCGGTTATCGCAATTGGTGCATCATTAGACAACGCTTTGGCAATTTACTATGGCTTAAACGAGGCAACTATGGGAGTGTTGTTCGCGGTGGCCATTTTTGCGGGGGCAATGGGGAATTTTTTCTATGAATGGCTTAGAAAAATATTTGGCTTTTCGGGGTTGGCCGTGTTAACTGCGGGCATACTTTTGGGATCGGCCATATTAGCTCCCTTTGTCGGCATGCTTTTCGGATCATTGCTAATTTTAGCGCGCTTCGCTGTCTATCAATGGCCAGAGATTCAGGCAAGTACCGTGATCAATGAAAGTGTGTCGTCAAATTCTCGCGCCACTGCTCTCTCAACCTTTTCGATGCTTTCTCGCTTGCCCTATGTACTGACCGCAGTGTTCATTGGCATTTCCATCGAGCGATTCAACGCGGCCTGGACGATAGCATTATTAGCAATTGCAATTCTCATAATTGGCGTGATGTTAACTTCAGGTGTATTTGCTTTGGCAAAAAGAAAGCTGTAAATAATTTAGTTTTTGATCTAAAAACAACCAGTTTATTATGTAGTTTGTGATAGAGTCACTATATGCATTGGATACTAGCAAGTTTAATCATGTTCGTTTCATCCGTAGTTTTGTATTTGGCCGTGCGTTGGAGTAACAGTTTAAAAACTCCGAACCAACTAAATAATTTGGCCATGTTTTTGATTCCTGTAATTATATATCTTCTCATGTTGGCAACTACTTCAACTTCTTACTCGATCTCAGCATTTGCGTTAACACTGATTGTTGTTCAAGCAATTTTCTTTAGTTACCTGGGAAACGTATTCTCGCTCAAAGGAATTCAGCTTTCGCCTAACCCAGGATATAGCCTAATTATTTCTAAAAGTTATGTTGTCTTTACCGCAGTAGCCTCAATTTTTCTGTTTGATGCACCACTCACATTAAAATCGATTGTTGCCATTGGTTTCATTATTGGATTCTCTGCAGTGATAATCATCGAGAAAAGTAAATCTACACATCAGAACAATCGTTCTTGGATTGCCTACACTTTGGGCGCATTCTTTTGTTGGGGAATGCTTGCGCTGAGTTCAAAATACTTGCTCAACCTTGGTGTCCCCATTCTTATAAGATTGGTTTACTCTATGGTCATCGTGACCTTGCTCATTTCTGGTGAAATGTTTGTTAAAAAAATCAGTATTAAAAATCGATCAAACAGACAATGGTTGGCTTTATTGATAATCGGTATAAGCGGGGCCACGTTTAATTATTTTATGCAAGTTGCTTTTGATAGTGCGCCTAATGTAGGTTTTGTAAACGCAGCAAATGCGGGGTCAATTTCACTTTTGACTCTTATGTCTGCGCTTATTTTCAAAGATGAGCTAACCGCTAAAAAAGTAGTTGGGATTGCCGGAGTAACGCTGGGATTATTATTGCTGTTTCTCTAAATCAAATTCAAGCAATTATTTTCTTTCTTAGTGGTAACTGGGCGAGATTGTAAGATCCACCATTCATCGCTTGCTTTTGCCCATTCTATGTCTTGAGAAGTTCCAAAAAGTGATTCGATTTTTCGTCCAAATGTGACCAATTTTCTGATTTCTGCTGAATTAAGTATTTCTAAAGGAAAAACATCTTTATTAAGTTTGTGGGTTTGAGTTTTTCCAGTCTTATACTTCATCACGATATCTTGATCACTTGATTCTTTAGCGAGAATTGCGCCAGACTGTTTATCTACAATAAAGTTTGCGGGCGTGACTTTTCCTTGTGCTAATAATTCACCTAATCCATAAATACATTCGATCATGACTTCATTGGGGTTACCCGTAACTGGATTTGAGGTAAACATTACACCAGAAATGTCACTATCCACCATATTTTGAACTATTACGGCGATATGATCAGTTGATGCGCTTAAGCCAATTGTGTTTTCGTATTCTGCAACATGTAGCGCGGTCGCTGACTGAGCGCATTCTCGTACCCGTGTTATTAGGTTTTCTTTGGTTACATTAAGAATAGTTTTATATTGGCCTGCGAATGACGCAATTACAGAATCTTCACTTATCGCTGAAGATCGAACAGCAACGCGCGTAGAGCCAAGTTTTTCAAAGGCATGAATTATTGCTGTTTCAATCTCTTGTGATGCTTTATTCTGGGAAAGCCCAATTATGCTGTTAGTTGCAATGACAAACCCATTAGGCACGGGAAAACCATTGTGGATTAACATGGCCAGTGACAATGCTTTGCCGCCGACCCTTGAACGGTCATTTTCGGAAATTTTACTTAGAAACATAATCTCATTCATAATATTTTCCATTCTCCATGAGTAGCGTTAAGCGCTACGCTTGAATTTTCTGGAATATATGCAGCGTGCTTGTCAATAATTGCTGGTATGGCAAATTCTCGGGCGACTATAGAACCATGAGAAGTTTGACCACCTCGTAAAAAAATTAACCCAACGCATTTTGGATACTGAATAGCAAACTCAGGACTTGCATTAGGGAAAATACCCACTACACCTGGAGGAACTTGAACATCATTTGAGATAATATGCATCACTTTCCCTGTAGCATTACCTCGAGAAACAGATGTCCCAATGCCCTGCGTTGGACTAACATCATCAACTAAATCCGCTTCTAACGTATGAGTTATTTCCGCCTGTTTATTGGATGATTTTGTTGAGGTCTCTTTGGTAGAGAATGTATCAGAGTCGACGAAAATTTGCGTTCCCAGAAGTTGTTGTCGAAGTTGATTAAACTGCAACAGTGCTTTTTGCTTAGCAATCGATCTCAACATCTGTAAAGTGATGGTGTGGTTTGCAAGCTCAAGGATTTTTTTATTGTCTATGTGGGGTGTGATTTGGATTTTGCCACCATCTTCAAATGATTCGTCAATTCTAGCTTTTATAGTATCGGGAATTTCGTGCCAGCGGGGACTAGTAAGCTCAAAATCTCGATCAGCCCTAATTCCATATGAAAGAATATATGTTTCAAACGACATTTCCCCCTTCTTTACTTTGAGTTGATCTGCAATTGATTGAAAAAACCAATCCTTTTTACTCAGATGAAAACTAATATAACTTGAAACTTGAGCACTCTCTGATTTAGCTTCTTTCAACGTCATTTGATGAAAAAATTCACTTAACATGCCCACAGCAATCACTCTTGGCCACACTTTATTTGAAATGAGAACATTAAGTTGATCCAAATTAGCTGTCTTAGGTTCAGCAGGAAATGTATCTATTAAATGCTGGGCATAAGCGATTGTTTTTTCGGAATGTGCGACCCAGGAGGCTTGAGTGAAGAGGATTTGTGCTGTCCCTAGTAATCGCTTGGGATTTAAGGCCTTAATCAAATTTAGTTTTAACCGGGGTAATGCGCTGCTATCAAAGTAGTCCTCATATTCCATTATGGTCGATCCATAGAGCGTTTTTTCTTCATTCTTCAAATTGACGGCCAGTTCCCCGTTACTGAGTTCCAAAACAGGATTATTCGTTTTCGAATACGGCAAATTGAGCATGCTGGCTGCAATTCCTAAGCTATTAGCTCCTGTAAACCATTCCTTAATGTAAGAATAGGTAAGTTGGCTAGGGGTATTAACAATTTCAGCTAGCCCTCCGTAATAATACCTAGCTTGATGTCTGTTATTTGGTTTAGCACTCATGTATGGTAAGTATATATGGGTAAAATAGTTTTTATTTTAGTATTTTTATTGATTATAGTTGTTTTTCCAAGCTCAGCACACGCTCTTGTAATGCTTCCGCCACTTTTGCTCATTCCTATAGTGAAATTAGTTGCCATCTTCATGGGAGGAATTTCTATACCCGCCATGGGCTTAGGAACATTATGGAGCAAGCTTACGGGAGCATCTAAAAGCAAAGTTTACGGTGTTATTCTTTGTCTGCTAATTCTCATGGCGATAATACTAATTATTTGTCTAAAGTTGTTCAATCCATATAGGCCGATTTATTGATTATGGATATATTCAACTAAACCGAAGCCTTCAATGGTGGATTCGCTCGCCTCATCGATTACAGTGCCAGCTATGCTGCCCATAAACCAAGTCATAGATTTATTGCTGGACTTGTTGATGTTATTTTTCAGTGAGAATCGTAGTTTTTTGCTAATGGGGTTATGAATATTCACCACATAGTCTGTCGGGGGCGTATTCCCATCCCTTTGAACTTCGAGGCTAAACGATTTAAGAACACTGCTGTCTGCTGATTTTAAAACCCCTATCTGATGAGATTCATAAATAGGCGTTGGTCTGTCTACTTGTGTGTTATCAATATGATAAAAGTTGCCTTGATTGTCCCAAAAGGCAACCCAATCAGTGGTAAGACCAAGGGGTTGGTTATAAAACTGGATGTCCGCCGAATTAAGTGAATAAATTCTGGTGTATAAAACATGAACAGCTAAGTTGTTGCCATTCACCTTGAGTGTTCCCGAACCATTCGACATGAATTTTGTATATCCAGGCAAACTACGCATACCAATTTCGTTTTCAAGTTCACTGGTTGAAAAAGTAAGCGCGTCGCCTCCTATTGATATCTCACCATCCACGCGTTGTTTTAATACTCTGGATTTGTTAATGTCAATTTCCCATCGTTTGACAAGAATATTGCTGACAATGGCAGAATCGCTGGTAGCATTTTGAGCTAATTTTCTAGTCCAATCCTTGCCATTAAAATAACTTACTCGAGTGTTTTGAGTATATCCCTGTTCATTTTGATGCCTTGTTGCTGTGGCAATCAAGCTTATATGTGGCTCCTGTTTGCTCACCAGCATGATAGTGTCGTCAAAAAAATTCATGCCTGGAATAAAATTTGTTGATTCTTGAATTTCTTCCAAAATGTCATTTGCTTCAGTCGGTGTCTCAGTGGGAGATGGATTGAGTTCATTTTGTAGGCCTGCGGTAGGTTTTTCTCTGGAGAATACATCTGACAAATAAAACCCACTAATAAACGTTGCAACAAAACCGCACAATAAAATGGCAATGATGACAATCACAGTTTTTTTCGGAAGGTAGGAGTATTGGCTTGTGCTCGATGAATCAATAGAAAAGTTATCCATATCATCACTTTAATCAAGCTTGGTGGTTAATGCAATTAAGGAATGTTTGATCTTTCATCAAGTTGCACGTACAATTTGGTCTGGTGATTTGCATTTTGTCGAAAGTCGAATGTCAAAAGTCACATATCCAGTTTTGCCGGATGGCCTGTCCTCCAGAATATCCAGATTTGCGATCTGGCTGAACAAGCCTAAAGTAGCGCAACATCTGGTATGAAGGAGGGTGAAATGGTTAATCTTAGATTAATCTATTAGAGCGAAAATAATTTTGCTAATCCTGTAAAATTCTAAGTATGCATTGCCGGATGGTGAAATGGCATCACGCCTGACTCTGAATCAGGTATTCTAGGTTCGAATCCTAGTCCGGCAGCTCAATAAAAAAAGTCGGATAAAAATTCTAGTTTTTAAATTGATTTGTCTTTGAAAAGGCAGCGCACAAGCCATTTGATATAGTAAGTCGTATGACCAATGAAAACTTTGAAAAGTCTAAGCTGCCACGAATGTTGATTTCATTATTTACATTTTCGCTCCTCATTGTGCTCACTCCTTTCTTTTGGCTTACGATTGTCTATAAATTGACGATTACTTTTTCACCTAGGGTATATTCTCCCGACAAATCATATTATGCCCAAGTCTCAGAATCTAACGGCGGCGCAACCACAGGATTTGTTTCGAGCATATCCATAATAGATGCCACAACTCCATTTAGCTTTTCTCAAATATTAAGTTTCCGAAAAGGCATGGCAAAATCTGTAATTTCTACTAATGGGCCATTGGATTCGTTACAAGCTTCATGGATTAGCGAAAATGAACTTCAAGTATCAATCAGCAACTGTGATGAGGAGTATTATCGTTCCGAAGCATGGCATAATATACAAATTAAATACGATGGTAGTTGCCAAAAGTTAAGACAATAGTTTTACGTGCGCAGTGAAGCAAAATCTTTAGCAATATGTCGAATGAGTTAAAAACGAATAATGTGGAAATACTAATTCGTTTAATTTAAGAATCGAATCGTAGGTGAGAATCTGCACATCAAGCGTGAACTGCATGAAAAGTGTATCCAGATGCGAAGAGATCTGGGATATCTAGTCCGGCAACAAAAAAAGCATGCATGAGCAGAAATTAATTATTTTCATAAAAATCTTCAAAATTATTGCTTGCGTATTGGTATAGTCTTGTGAAGTAGCAGGAGTCACCTATTTTAAACGTTTGATAATTCCATGATTTTACCTGCTCATTAATTTATCCAGTGAATGCATATTCTTTTCTATTATTGATCGTATTGGCCAAATAACTAGGCAAATTCGAAGTACCGTTGAAAGTTTTGATTTGAGGTTTTTCGCAAAAATAGTCTGATTTATTCACATGTATATACCCACCTTCTGCGCATGATGTTCCACTATTTTCTTCGAGAATCAACGCTAGTTTTGAAAAAATATCATGCTTAAGTTGTTCAATTTTTTCATCTGCAGCAGATGGACTGCGGGTACAAGGATTTCTAAAGCTGTATTCCTTCCCATTATGCCTGATGAAAAGCGTTGAAGAACCATCGCAGAGCAATCCATCCTCCGGCTCGCTTGGTGTATATGCCATATCCATGATTCCCGACATTTTTATATAATCTTCTATCTCCATATATTTGCTTGTGACCACGTTCCCTTCGAGGCAGCCAGCATTTGATTTTGCAGAGGGAAAATTGTTTATCTTTAGAAAATCACCATCTGCATACATGCCCACATACGAAAAAGCTCCCATCATTTGTGATCCGGCGGCGACCATATTCATGAGCTGAGTTGTGCTTGAATCACTTCGTGCAGATTCGGTCACACTTGGATTAGGAAAAAACGTTGGGAAAATAGTTGGCTGAATTTTTACTGTTGGTTCTAAATCTTTTGCTTGGTTTATCGAAATTAATTCTGCTAACTTTTTCTGCTGGATACTTATAGCTATACAAATGCCGGCGCTTAAAAAACACGCGATGATACCAATGAAAAGAAATATTTTTGTTCTTGATGATTTTTTAAGAGAATTTTGTTGGCTTCGTATCGGATCGATTGATGTCGATTGATTCGGTATTCCAGAAGGAGATGATTGCTGAATAGTCTCAGGGAAATGTTGTGTTGTAGTGCCATCATTTAAATTGCTGGTCATTAATTAATGATATTTTAATCAAGACACTTATACAATAAAGCATCGTATGAATTGAGATTATATTTATTATAATTCTAATCCATGTCCAGCACTTTGCCAGGATTGAATCCCGCCGTCGAGGTTAGTGATCTGGGTGAAGCCTTTGTCTTGCATCATTTTCATGGCTTGGCCTGAGCGGTTTCCCGAGCGGCAATAGACTAAATACTTTTTATTTTTATCAAGATGGCTCACAAAGTCATTAAAAGCAGTAGTGTTATTGATATCAATATTCACAGCACCCGCAAGATGTCCCTGATCAAACTCTTCTTTGGTGCGAACATCCAGTACAACAATATTTGCTTCTTTGGTTTGCTTTGCAAATTCAGCTGGCTTAACTGTGGAAATGTTCACATCGCATGCGGCTCCGCACGAATCAGGCTGTGATAATCGATAACCTCCAAACAGCGCTCCCAGAATCAATACTACAACAAGCAAGGGTTTGATCATGTTTTTAGTATAACCCTGGGTAGCATGACGTTTGATTCTGCTTAAAACTGATAGCCTTTTTTGCCTTGGATCCCTTTGAGCACGGAGATTTCTTCAGCCAAATTATTGGTGTGACCGATGACAAAGGAGCTGAGTAAGTGTGCCAAGGTTCTTTTGCCTTCATGACCCAAATCGACTTCTTTCTCCAAGTCTTCATCTTTCAAACTAGCAACATAGGCATCGGTGGCAGCGTAGACCGCTTGTTCATAGGAGCGGAAAAGCGGCAAATCTATAACAACGGATTTTGACCAAGTCTCATTATTTTGTGACCAGTTCTCGTCCATTGCAGGCATGGGCGCGCTTGAGCCAGTTTTGCCTTCCCAGGTGGTTGCATGCAAAGGAGCTTTGCCTTGCATCATTCCCTGGACAATTACATCTTCCGAGAAAACGAGGTGTGCCCACGTCGCACCAAGGGGAAAGGCTTTACCACCAGGGTCTTTGGTCAACATATCTGGAGTTATATCGGCAACTGTGCCTTCAAATGTTTCTCAGGTGTTTTTGATTTGATCTTTAATGAGTTCTAGTGCGCTAAACATATTTTTCACTTTCGGACTAATTGGTAAAGATAATTTGCAGAACAGACGTGATGAAATTCTTGCCTGATTTATTCACCAGTTTTACCACAACCGATTCTAACCAAGCAAGCATAGTTAGAAGAAATTCCTACTTCGGTGCCATGAGTTTATGGTGCAGCCGTAAAGTGAAAGCATTGCATCGAATTAGGGTTCGCACAGTATGTGCTGATTGTTGATAGAATGAAATCATTATGAATAAAACTAAAATCTTGGCATTAGCTGTTCCAATCGTTCTTTTGATCACTCTAGTGACTAATGGCTTTGCGGCAAGTGGGGCGCTTAATGGCATTGACACCGGTAGTATTTCCGACCTGTACCCCGTCTTATTCACACCCGCTGGATATGTGTTTAGTATTTGGTCACTTATCTACGTGAGCCTCGCAGGCTTTAGCCTGTATCAACTGCGACCCAACGCCTTGTCTGACGTCAAACTAAACCACTTGCGCGAGCTCACACTTGGCAACTTCATGTTAAACAGTGCCTGGATCCTGGCATGGCAGTATCAGTATTTAGTGGTCAGCCTAGGAATAATGATTGGGTTATTGCTGACCCTAATTGCCATCTACAAAGAAGTCACCCATCTTATTTCGAGCAAAAAATATTCACCTCTGTGGTACAAGTTTCCCTTTAGCCTCTACTTAGGCTGGATATGTGTGGCCACGATTGCCAATGTAAGTGTCGTGCTCTATGACTTCAATTGGAATCAATTTGGCATGTCCGCACTTTTTTGGACTATAGTCATGATTTGTGTGGCAACAGTCCTAGCACTTTTGTTCCAATGGCGCGAGCGCGATGTAATTGTTTCTGGAGTTGTTATCTGGGCTATTATTGGCATCACCCAGAAACATCCTGAAATAATTGCAATTCGAAATGTTGTGGGATTATCTGTTCTTGTGCTTATTTTGTCAGCCCTAGCAAGTGTGTCATATCGAAAACGTCTAGATCGCTAACCTTGGTGACGAGATAACAGTTGAGCTTGTGGAGACTGGTACCATAGAAGCGGATGAAACGCTTGCTCAATATTTATCACAGTGAGGTTACGAAAATAGCGCTCGCGATTTTTGTGGGCGGCCTTGGCTTGGTGGTATTGCTCACTCTTCTTGCGCTTAACTTTCTCTCAGCATCAGTTCAAGTTACAAGTGAAAACAGCACCACTCTCGAAAGTATCATAAAGCCATCTTCCGCGAGAAAGCCTTCGCCAACATCATCTCCAGCCCCGCTTCCCACTAACTATGAAATTCCCCAGCAACTGCACGCGTTTCAAACTTTCAACAACTGCGGACCAGCCAGCCTCTCAATGCTTTTCTCCTACCATGGCACAAACATCAGTCAGAAAGAATTGGGAGATTTGTTGCGTCCTCGCCAGCATCCGCAAGGGATTGAAGATGACAAGTCGGTCACGATTTCTGAGCTCGCGCTTGAGGCAGAGCGCAGAGGCTTTAGTGCATATCATCGACCCGGTGGATCAATAACACTCACTAAATTGTTGATTGCTCATGATTATCCAGTTCTAGTGAGAACCTGGTTGAATGCTACCGATGATATTGGGCACTATCGGGTCATTCGTGGGTATGATGATCAAACTCAAGAGTTGATTCAGGATGACTCACTTCAGGGGAAAGGATTGCGCTACGATTACTCTGATTTTGAAAATTTATGGTTGCCATTTCAATCTGAATTTTTGGTTATTGCTCCGCTTGAGAAGGCGGAAGAGTTAGAGAATATGCTTGGGGATTTGGCCAGCGCATCGAAGGCGTGGGAGTTGTTTTATGAGCAAACAGAAGATGAGCTTGAACTAGATCCACAAAATAGTGTCCATGTGTTTAATCAAAGTATTGCTGCGTTTCACCTGGGAAAATATGAACAAGCAGTTCAATTATATGAACAAGTCGCTCCTGCCTTATCGCAGCGCATGTTGTGGTATCAAATTCAACCAATTGAAGCGTATCTTCATGTGGGCGAGTACGACAAAGTGTTTGCGTTAACCAATGGAATTCTAAGCGGCCCAAACAAAGCCTTTTCGGAGCTCTATATGTTGCGCGGCCAAGCTCACGAACAACGTGGTAACCGTCCAGCAGCGAGGCAAGAATATGAAAAAGCAGTGCTGTATAACCAAAACCTGCTTTCCGCACAAACATTGCTTCGCGATTTTCAGCAAGAAAACTAAATAAAAACAAACGGGGAATCTATGTGTTAGATTCCCCAAGTTTGCATCGTTTTAAAAAAGAATTCTTACTTATTCCTCAACAATGAGCGTTCCAACCATGCCATTAGCGCGGTGTTGGCCAACTGAGCAATAGAATTCAAATTCACCAACCGTGTCGGCGGTAAACTCAACTTCTCCAGTGTCACCAGATTTAATAATCTCAGACTTAACATCGAGTTCATCAATGACAAAGTCATGCATCATGTCAACACTCTTGAGCACGATTTTGACCGTCTCTCCTTTTTTAACCCGAATCTCGTTGGGTTTATAGTAGAAGCCTCCACCTTCGACCTCGATGATTCTGGCTTCACCCAATTCAGTGGTCGTTTGGGCTTCGTTGCTGGCTTCAATCGTTTCCGCTTGCTCAATAACTGGCTCAGTCAAAGGCTCTGTTGTGTTTTGCGTTGATGGAGTGGAATTACAGCCAGCTAGAACGAACGCTGGAGCAACGCCCGCAATAAATAATTTCTTAAGCTCAAGCCAATGTATGTGTTGTTTCATTTGTATTCACCTCCATTCAAAAAACTAGTGTAAGTAAGCGTGTAATTTTTAAGGTTGTTTAACATGGATATCAAAAAACGCGAGTGATCGCTGCATGGCAACTGAAAACGACTGACTTAGGTTGTGATCGTCGCCGTCATAGATATAAGATTCAACTTCTTTCCCTGCCTCTTGCATTTGCTTCTCAAGCTTTTGTGAAAATTCAAATGGTACAGATGTGTCTGCGGTGCCGTGGTGCAATTGCACGGGACCTGAAATATCGCTTAGAAAAGCATTTGCGGAAATTGAATTCCAAGCAGCAAGGTTATCCTCCGGAGTACCGAAGAGCCGAGTGAGTTCATCGCGCCAGCGCCTACGGTTTGGTTGGGTTATCACTGGTGTTGGTCGGTTTGAGCGGCGCCAATTGGTGAGCAAATCAGGATATGAGGCCACAACTCCGGCCCAAATGACTCCGGCTTTGATATCTTGGATCACGACCATCGAGCGCAGCGTTATGTGACCACCCATGCTGTGGCCCCACATGCCAATCCTGTCGACATCTACATCAGGATGTTTTTTCACTGAGGCAACTGCGTTTAACACATCGATTGTGTACGCGTTTGATCCATATCCACCAGCTGCTTCGCCTTCAGAATTGCCGTGACCCCGGTAGTCAGGCCGGAAGAGTATGTAGCCGTTGCGAGAAAACCCATCAGTATAGGCAATATAACGCTCGGTAGTACGATATTCTTCAGGTGGAATATAGCCATGATTAAAGATAATTACCGGCCAACCACTCTCAGGCTTTTGACCAGTAGGAATAGTGAGGAGTCCGAATTGCTTTAATCCTTCAGATTGATAGGAAGCAATAAAGCGTGCGTAATTTGATCCCGGTGACAAGGTCTGCTCGATAACCAACTCACTGCCTGGGTAGTTACCTTGGCGCAATGACTCAATTGATAGCGGATGGGCTGGATTGATGGGATTCGCGGAATTGGAATCTAATTCAGTAATTTGCTTCGGGATCAGTGATTGAGGCGAAGTCAGACCTGGCAGTTTTCCCCTCGATTGAGCATAAAAAAGACCGAGTAAGCCCAGTACAATGATGCCAATGATGATGTGAAATTGTGATCGTCGATACATTTCAGCCATAGTAACATTGATAACCGAAAAATTAAATGCAAACAGGAATAAATATGAATGCGGGATGATCTAAGATAGAAGTATATGTTCACCGTATATATTTTGCGCACATCTAAAAACACGCTCTACACCGGTCAGACTAATAATCTTGCAAGAAGACTAAAGCAGCATCAAAGCAAAAATAGACAGGGAGCAAAATATTTGCGCCTGTTTGATAGCTTCGAACTTGCCTACACGGAAAGCTTGGCAACCAGAGCTGAAGCGATGATGCGGGAGCGTCAAATTAAAACTTTCTCAAAAAAACGCAAAGAACAATTGATTTCCAGTTATGTGCACACAAACTATTCTGAAGCTTTGATTAGTTGATCTAACTCGTCTACCAATTGGTCGATGTAGACATCAATCGAGGGTTGGGCTGTTGCGCAGGCTTCAGCAAACTTCTGAATTAATGCTATATTTTTTGGTTTTATTGGGCAGGTAGCCTCTACGATTTGAAGCAAACGCTTTTCTCCTGGATGCGGCAGTCTATTAATGGCAAATACAATATCAAAATAACTAGCCAAAAATGCGCTCGATCGATGATTGAGACTGAAATAATCTCTTCTGTTGTAAGCCTTGCACAGTTGATGTTTATACGAGGAAATTAATTGTCGCAGCAGTGGATAATTTTTAGCTATAATTGCATCGCGCAACTCAATGGGATATTCCACATGTGCAATATTTTTAAGTTTTGAAAACCATCCTGTTCGATCAAACAAACTGGTTGAATGGAGAACATTGAACCAAATACACGTTGAGTAGCCAACCGATGCTTCATGTTTAACCAGAACTTTCTCGAGTTGTTCCTCGATCCAATTCTTTTCTCGATAGATTAGATCAACATAAACACCACTTGGCTCCTGCCATTCATCTCCAGCTTCCCAAAAAAGATTATTAATCTCGGGGCGCGCCACACCTCTTGCTTGAGCGAGGCTTCTTCTCTTGATTGGATTAATGGATGAACCATTTTTGAGGTAAATATAGATATCAATATCGGAATCAGATTGGGCCCGCTGAGTGGAGCTTGATCCTCCGAGTGCAATTGCATCAACTTCAGCAAAATGACTAAGTGATGATGAAAGCTCTGTAATTAACTGTTGCATTGAAATTTATGAAGTTTGAGTAATGTTTTTAAATTTCCATTCTTTAACCTGCTTCACTATAGCATCGCATTTGGTATGGTGACACGAGTATAGACTGACTCTTTAAATGAAGGGCGAAAGTGTGCTAACAATAATAGTATATGGAAATAACTCAGCAAATTCTTGATTTTATAACCAAAAATGGTTCTGTCACCACTGCCCAAGTTGTTGCGATGTCGGGCACCACCAAGCGCACTACCTATCGACATCTGAATCGATTGATCGATGAAAGAAAGATTGTTCGTGAGGGCATCCCACCTTCAGTCGTCTATAAGGCAGTCAAAGTAAGCAAGCCGATTCCAGTTCCAGAACCCGTGACACAAAAGGATACCTTCATAAAGCAAGATTATGTGGCACCAAGTAGGGTTCAGATTATCCAACCGGAATCTGAAAGCAGTCAAAAAGGTTTTCTTATTTTGCTGGCTGTAGTCGCGCTTGTATCCGTGGGATTGTTCATGGCAAGCCTTAGAAGCAAAAACAATACCGCGACTAATACAAGCCAACCCATTCAAGCAGGAAATATGTATTCAGCAATTTTGCGATATGACGCCAGCGTTGATGAATATTATGTGTTGGATGCAAATTCAAAACGTGTCGCACTTGACTTGCAAGACAATGCCTCGCTGAAACGCTTGGTGGGTAAAACCATTCAATTGCCGCCCGCCTTCATGGAATGGTCGGCAGAAACGGAAAGTGAAGATGCCATGGGCATGCAAGAAGATTTTGAAACTCCCGAACCTCAGTTGTAAAATCAATCCATGCACAAATCTCCGATCATAGTGGCCATCGCCGGTGGCAGCGGCGCAGGTAAAACTACCTTGGCCAAGGGTTTACTACAAAGTTTGCCTGAAGCAGCACTCATTTATCATGATAACTATTATAAAGATCGCGCCGATATTCCCCTAAGTTCGCGGGCACTTGTCAACTATGATCATCCCGATAGTCTGGAAACGAGTTTATTGGTGGAACATATTGCTTTGCTAAAATCAGGATATCCTGTACAAATTCCAGAATACGATTTCAGCACTTACACCCGTTCAAGCCAGGTAAGAATTTTGGAACCGAAAGGCATAATACTTCTCGATGGTATTCTTGTTTTACATGACTCAAGATTACGCTCTCAAATTGATTATGCATTTTTTGTCTCGACGCCATCAGACATTCGGTTTATTAGGAGAATGAAACGAGATATACATGAGCGAGGAAGAGATGTGGAGCTAGTGATTACCCAATACTTGGGTAGTGTTCGTCAAGCCTATGAAGAATTCATTGGGCCAACGCAAAAATACGCCGACATGACTATAGATGGTATGGCAGAAGTAGATCAAGCAATCGAGACCATGAAACAGGCGCTATTAGACGTAATGCAAAGAGTCAACACTTCTTGAATGTGTCTGTGGTTGCTGCTTGATTGAGCCACATTTTTTGCCTATGCTAAGGGATAAGGAGCTAATCAATGGCAAATGAGGCGCTGGGAAAAAATATTTCAAATTACTACGTGCAAGTAGCGGCACTTACTCCTCAATCCGCAGTTGCTCCTGTTCCAGCCAAAATCGTTCCAGGTGAAGGGGGCATGATATTTGCCGCTATGCAGTCTGGATTAATCTTCGTTGGCTTTGCCTTTTTAGCACTTCTGGTTACCGCATTTCGATCGCATAAGCGCTTGGCGACTGTGGCTACCATAATGATGATTGGTATAATTACGAGCACCATTCCTTTGGGAATGCAGCTGGTGAAAGAGCAACAAAATGTGGAATCTCAAGCAGCGGCAACGTATCAGCCGAAAGATATGACTGTGACTCAGGTAACGGGCACATCATTCACTGTTTCTTGGAAAACTGATTTGCCAGAGATTGGTGTGGTTCGCTTGCGCACGACCAAAGAGCTAATTCCTCCAATGACTATGCTTCAAGATCCTGGGGAGCTTATGCAACACAGTTTAGTGGCCGCAAACCTCCAACCTAATACCGAATATTTCTTTGACATATTGTCGGGTGGAGTATGGTATGACAACAACGCAGAACCAATTATGGTGAAAACCACCGCTAACTAAATTGCCTCCCATTTCGCCTGACCAAGAATTTCATTTCGGTTTGGAGCCCGACGCGCCAATTGGAACCCCATTTAGTTTAGGTGATGATGTCGCGCTGCCAACCCACAAACGTGTTTATTATCAAGGAGATAAAGTAAAATCAGATCTATGTCCTTCTATTCGAGGAACAGTTATTGGTTTAAGCGAACCTCTTGATAGGTCAGGGAAAAGTTATATTGCTAAAGCTTTGTGCAGTAATCTAAGTTGTGATTTTATGGGCACGGTTCGAGCATAAGGCGTCGGGTTGTTGTTTATGGAAATGTGGGTTTGCCTAAATGAGAAATTACAGTTGAATAATCGAAGATAGTTAATTTGCCATCTGAATTAACATCACCCAGCACGACATTATTTGATCTGAAATAATTTATGAGTAAACGTAGATCGTTCATTGATACAACTTCATTGTTATCTAGATCACCCTTATCTCGTCCAAAGAGTGTGCGAGCTAAGTTATAGTTTGCCTCACCTTGTTCAGTGGTGGGCATGAATGAATAGCCTTCGGTGAATCCGTTCCAGATATCAAGAGTAATGCCAGCAGTTTGATATTGTTTGCCCAAAGTACCAACGGTAGATCTCCAAGTCGGATTGTCGCCGTACCTGGTGCCTGGAGGTC
The DNA here is from genome assembly GCA_964441155.1 of uncultured Pseudomonadales bacterium. Taxonomy (GTDB): domain Bacteria; phylum Patescibacteriota; class Microgenomatia; order UBA1400; family RBG-16-45-19; genus CAYYKL01. The sequence goes on along the minus strand of CAYYKL010000001.1, from coordinate 250,743 downwards.
GAACAATATGATCATCAAAGCCAGGTAAAACCGGAGCCATTAATGGAATTCCCGATTGCTTCCAGGTGTTAAGAATTGTTTCCGCTTTGGAGATGCGGTTAGTTTCTAGGGGGCCATCTGAAGTAATATTAAATGGATTTATAGCCAGAATCGACTCAATTTTTTTTAGTTCTATGGGATCAGGCCCGGCATATGAGCCGAATGGTGGTAGCGGAGTGGGATCGATAATAAATCCAATTTTGGTGCCGGTGCTCTCAAAAATTCTTTGAGCAACTTGGTCAAAAGTTTGTGCAAACTGAACCTTATCTACAGGTCCAACATGAATCGTTTCAATGAGCCAGATTACCTTCTTTGGATTACCGTTTTGGTCATAGAGCGTTAACCAATTTGGTTGATTGCCATAATCTGCCAAAACTTGTTTGATTCGAGTTTCCAAGTTTGTTGTGTTAGCGGGAAACTCTTCCCAAAATTTAAAGGCAGGGCTCACTTCCAAGACTGGTGCAACCAGCATGTTGCGGTTGTTGGCCGTCTGGAATGTGTCTACATTTGCTTTTTTGTCATTCCACGTCGGTGCCCACTGCTTATACTCGTTTCCCGTTCCCCACCATGACAATTTAATGACGTTGACATTAGTTGCTTGCAACAAATCAAATAAAACATCAATATCCGCCTGACTTCGCCATAGGTGAGCGTCAAATTGAGTGGGAGTTCTCGTATATAACCCGAGGGATCCAGGATTTGGAGGACCAGCAAAAAAGAATGCAGCTTTGGTTGATTTTGTCTGGTGTTGGGGATTGGCAATCTTTCCCCAAAGCGGAGATGAGGCTGCGTATAGATTCGAAGTACTGGCACTGGCACCAAATAGAACAAGGCATACAAGTAACTGAACTAATCTTGACATAGTTCAAGTGTATCGCACCTTATCTCGCGATGTAAAAAATGAAGCACGCATAGCATAGAGCGCTACGAGATTGGATAGTATTTTTTCATGGTTCAGTTACAATGAGCGGGCATATGAATAGGCAATTAATTTCGAGAAGTCGGTGGGGAATTCTGGCAATTCTGGCAATATTGGGAATACTTATTGCTGGATGGTTTTCGGTTATGCCCATTTCTGATCGCATATACAATGTTCAAGAAACGCTTCGAAGCATTGGTCAATTAACTGCTCTGCTTGGCTTTGGAATGATTGCAATTAATCTCATATTGAGTGGACGGTTCAAACGACTAGAAACCTTTTTCGGTGGTATGGATAAGATGTATATTTTGCATCATATTCTTGGCGGTATTGGTTTTATCTTTGTTTTATTACATCCACTATTTATTGCTGGTGCTTACTATATTGATTCACCCATAGCTGCTTCCAATATTCTCTTGCCGGGAGCAAATGTGTATAAGAATTTAGGCAACATAAGCTTAATCTTATTTATGACGCTTATCGTGCTTACATTATTTGTAAAGCTTCCTTATGAACTTTGGCACAAAACTCATAAGCTTATGGGTTTGGCGTTTTTGCTCGGCGGGGTGCATGCCTACTTTATGGGAAGTGATGTGCGCGCCAACTTGATGTTGCGTGCTATGATACTTTTGCTTACCTTTGTTGCGCTGTCGGTGTATGCATACCGCACTTTGTTTGGCAGATGGCTCGTGTCACGTTGTCGATACAAAATCAAATCGGTGCACGAGCTTAACAAAGAGGTCACGCAAATTATTTTGACCACTAAAGGCGAGCGCTTGCGCTTCGTTCCTGGTCAATTCGCCTTTTTTACGTTCAGCCTTGCAAATGGCAAACACGAAACTCACCCTTTTTCAATTAGTAGTAGCAATCAAAATGAAGAGCTTATTATCACTGCGAAAGCATTTGGAGATTTCACTGCTAACACACGCGCACTTAAAATAGGCTCAGTAGTGTGGGTTGAGGGACCTTACGGAAAATTCTTGTCAAATAAATCTAGCGAACAAGTTTGGATTGCTGGTGGCATCGGCGTGACACCCTTTGCTAGCAGAATATTTAGCGGACTACATGCCTATAACCAAATTGATTTTTTCTATACCGCAAGCGAGGCAAATGAAATGGTGTATACTCGCGAATTAATTAATCAAAGCGAGCAGTTTAAACAATTGAAGTTGCATTTCCATGCAACTAAGGAAAAAGGCAGGCTTACTGCGGATGTGGTAAAAGAGCAAATAAAACATATTAATAAGCGGGTTTTTTATCTGTGTGGACCAATCATGATGATGAATTCTTTGCGGCAGCAACTGCTTGAAGCAGGTGTTCCGGATCAAAATATTTTTACGGAACAATTTAGTATCGACGAGCGCGCATGAAATTCAAACACTTGGTCGGTCTATCATTAATAATTCATTGGCTGATCGTGGTGAGTATTCATTTTTTCGCCAGAATTTAAGTAGCTTTGTCCTGTTTCTCAATCAGTTTAATTTCTTGCTGAGGAAGCACAATATGCTTGGGCAAAAAGAAGTAAGCAATAATGCAATAAAGTGCCAAACCTACGCCAAAAATTGAAAATGTTAATTGATATCCGACAAATTTGGCAATAATTCCAGACGCAAGTGGCCCAATAATATAAGAAATGCTTGTGGTGGAATTTCGTAAACCAATTAATGAATTGGCTGAATTGCCTAATCGACTAATGTAATTTTCAAAAGTTGCCGAAACCATTGGCGTGCTAATGGCTAAAAATGTTCCTACGACGAACACGAGAACGATCAGTGAAATGATGCCAGGAACAATGCCAACAATGGTTAAGGCAATTCCGGCTACAAGGCCGGATGCAAAAATACTTCGGTCTCTGCCAAAAACTTGGGCGATCTTATCAGAAAAAATTCCAAAAAGAAGATAAGGCACCAAGTAGGCAACGAGCAACATTCCCCCTAAGTAATGAGAACGGCTTAAGTGTTCCGCAAGAACCGGTCCAATGGTCCAAAAAACTGAGCTTACAGTAAAGGTAATGAGTGTATACATTATATACGGCCATAGCCGACTATTTAATAGTTTCCAAATTTTTAGTTCTTTCCAGAGATTGATAGTTGACTCAGATGCAAAGCTTTGGCGTTGACGATGGAAAGGAAAGAAAAAAATTGAACCTGCGAGGGCAATTGCAAACATAATCAGTGCTCCACCTAAAGGAGCTTTAAAATGTATGGCAAAGAGAATGCCGGCGATAAATGGGCCGAGAAGCACGGCAAGGGAATTGAGTGAGCTGGATAAACCCCAGGCAAAATCACGCTTTTCTTTGGGCAAAATATCGTGAATTGCTCGAAAATTCGAAAAACTTAAGAACTCGAAGTAGATTCCCCACACCGCCATAGCAATCAGCATAACCGCCAGACTTGCGGGCAATAAAAGTACTAAGGGATAGGCAATAGCGAGCAAAACTCCAACGATTAAAAAGAAATAATAGTCCTTTTTGGGAAACCGGTCACTTAAAAAGATATCAACAAAAAATCCAATCATGGATGAACTACTAATGACGAGTCCTAGCATGAGAGGGTCCTGAAGATGGTGTTCGATAAAAATAGGAGCAAAATAAGACATGATTGAATCGCCAATATAAAAGAACAAGAAAATCAGACTATAAAGAGAGAATAGCTTTGTTGATTTGCTGTGATGATGCGCGTTTGGAGGCAGAGAAGAATTTTGCATGTATACTTCAAGTGTAATGATCGCGGTACCATCTATCAAGGGCATTAGTGAATAATTTGCGATATGGAAATGAAGCTATCTCCCGACCAAAGCCAAGTTTTGGTCGCGATTATCGAGTGGTATAAAAATAGATCGAGTCAGTATTTAACTGTGGGTGGTTATGCAGGCACAGGTAAAACTACATTACTGGCTATGTTTCGCCGCGTGTTGCATAAAGCTAAACCAGATCTAAAAATTGCTTTTTGCGCATTTACAGGGAAAGCTTCTCGGGTTTTAGCCGCAACATTGGCTGAGCACAAGGTTGTTACCAAACAAGATAAGGTAAGCACGATTCACTCGCTCATATATGCCCCCGAGGCAGATTCCGCAGGGCGCATTAAGAGTTGGTATAAGCGAAACGCGATTGCCTATGATTTGATTGTAGTTGATGAAGCCAGTATGGTGGATAAAGCTATTTGGCAAGACTTGTTGTCCTATGGAATACCTATCTTAGCGGTTGGCGATCATGGACAGTTGCCTCCCATTGGTGGCAATTTTAATTTGATGAACGAGCCAGAGCTTCGCTTGGAAAAAATTCATCGACAGGCTGAGCAAAACCCAATTATTCACTTGTCCAAGATCGCTCGAGAAACAGGTATCATAGCGGTGGGGGAATATGGACAGGGGGTAAGAAAATTAGATCGCTACGATAGTGCCACTAACTCTGAAGTCGAAGAAATGTTGCGACAAGAAAATATGGTGCTCTCAGGCTACAATTTTTCTCGGATAGAGCTCAACAAGCAAATGCGCTTATATCGTGACTATGAAAGTCAAAAGCCGCAACTGAGAGATAAATTGATTTGCTTGAAAAATAATTGGAAGAAAGGAATTTACAACGGCATGGTGGGAGTCGTTTCTTCGATTACTTCAGTTGAGGGAAAAGATGGGGAAGTGCATTGGTTTCGGGTCGAGCTTGAAATAGAAGACGGAGAATTTTTGTATGAAGGCAAAATTAGCGCACACCAATTCAACTACCCCAAAACCTTAGATGAATACGGTTCACTGACCTATCGGCAGCTTGGAGATTTATTTGATTTTGGCTATGCGCTGACTGTGCACAAAGCCCAAGGTTCGCAAGCAAAGTCAGTTTTATTATTTGAAGAGCGCAACAAGCATATGAGTGACGAAGATTGGCGGCGTTGGCTCTACACCGGCATCACTCGCGCTCAGGAACGGTTAACAATTGTTGGGACGCAGTAATTAGTTGTCAGTAAGCTTAATTTGCTCGATTCTGTTTTCCATATCTTTGAGCTTGTTTTTCAAATCTTTGGCCAGTTTTACACCTAGTTCGTATTTTCCAATGGCTAATTCAATATCCAGGTCTCCACGCTCCAGTTCTTGGGTGATGGCCTCAAGCTCTTTGAATTGAGTGGCAAGTGTTTTGGTGTCTGTCGGCATAATAGTCTCCTGTAATTTATTTTATCGCAATGTTATTCACCTGTGCATCGAATGAGCCAGAGGTTAGCTTTACGCTCACCTTTTGCTGCAGAGCAAGTTGGGAACTGTCTTTAATCACTTTGCCGTTGGAATCTCTAGTGAGACTAAAGCCACGTTTGAGCGTATTTTCATAACTTAATGTTTGCAAGAGCCTGGCAAAAGACATAAGTTTATTGGTATTCGTTTGCAACACTTGCTTGATCACTAGCTCTTGCGTTTCGAAACGATTGAGTAATACTTCAATTGATTGAACAGGTTTTGTTAATAAGGAATTGAGTATTAAAAACGATTGCTGGTTGCGATGCTTGAATTCATGTAATCGAAGTGTTAATTTTTGGTGCCAATAGGAGAGTAAGCTATCAATTTCTAAAGCGATTTCTTGTTTGTCGCGCACCACAAGTTCGGCAGCATTGCTCGGGGTGGAAGCCCGGACGTCACTTATATAATCAACCAGTGACCAGTTGTCTTCGTGTCCAATGGCGGCAACTAAGGGGATTTTTGTGGCAAAAACGAGTCGTGCTAATTCTTCATCATTAAAAGCAGCTAAATCTTCAGCACTCCCACCACCTCGACACATAATAAGGACATCAAAATCATTTGCATGCTGGTTACAATAGGCTAGTGCCGTTTTAAGCGTTGCAAGTGCTTGAGCACCTTGCACATTCACATTAAGTACCTTAATGGTCAGGCCACCCGATCTCGCGGATAAAATTTTGACCACATCATGATATGCAGATGATTCCAGCGCAGTAATAAGACCAATATTTTTGGGCCATTGGGGTAGAGGACGTTTGTGCGATGGGTCGAACAAGCCTTCAGCCTCAAGACGTTTTTTGAGCTGTTCAAAAGCTGCGCTTAGGGCGCCATCACCAACCGGCTCAATGGCTGATGCCATCAAGCGAAATCGACCTGAACCTTTGTAAAGCCCAGCAGTGCCCGTGGCTTGAACCTTCATGCCCACACTTAACTCCCGAGCGTTTCTCAACATGTGTGATAGACCAAAAACATCCAGGGCAGAACCACTATCTTTAATTGTCACGAACACTAAGCGATTATTTTTTATGTCGAGACGGGATATTTCACCTTCTATCGTGACTGCTCCCATAAGTCCAAGATGGTGAGTCACGGCGTCATTAAACTCGCTCACTTGAAATACTGGAGTTAAAACTCCAACACCTTGCGAATCTATTTGATCGGCAAACAAATCTTGCATAAAAAACGTTTTGGGTAATACATAGCGTGTATACTCGCAGTATTAGTAGCCCTTATCGGTAACTTTTCGATTGTATCAGATGCAAGACTTTACCTTGATTCGAAGCTCGCGTGCCAAAGGCATTCGAATAAAAATTTCTTCAAGCGGGGAATTGACCGTAACGGCTTCGCCATTTGTTCCTAAATTGCTTGTTGATCAGTTTGTGCGCAAGTCTGAACCATGGATTGCCAAGCACAAGCGGCGAATCGTTAACCGAGCTCAAGAGACTTTGGTAGATTGGAGGCAGCAAACACTTTTGTATTTAGGCAAAAATTTCCTCCTTTCGATTGATAGTAGTGGATTGCACAAAGAAAGAGTGGTTGTAGGTAACGGCGAGTTGCTCGTGAGTCCAGCAAGCCTGAATCCCAAAGATGCTCAAAAGACCCTCGAGATCTGGCTAAAGAATCAAGCTATTGCTCACCTAACTAAAAGAGTGAAAGTCTTAAAAGAATTGATGGGAGCCACGTATAAACGCTTGCGTTTTAGCGAGCAAGCCACTCGGTGGGGAAGTTGCTCATCATCGGGAACATTGAGCTTCAACTGGCGCCTCATCCATTTCTCCCCAGAAGTAATTGATTACGTGATTATTCATGAGTTAGCACACACATTCGAGATGAATCACTCGGCAAATTTTTGGGGTATCGTACGAAAATATTGCCCTGACTACCTTGCACATAAGAAAATTCTTTCGCGCTATAATTCGCATATCGAATAAGGAGATAGCACTTCATGAATATGTTTAAGCCAACAACAGCCAAAGATCCTGACGAATACATAAATCTTATCGAAGAGTTGCGTCGGGCTGACATTCAGGCTCTTGATGTGTTGATTCGAGCAACTGCACCTCAACTGGATCGCAAACTATTTGGGTCGATTATCGGTTACGGATCTAGTCATTACCAATCTAAAAGTGGTCGGAGCGGTGAGTGGTTCACTATCGGCTTGGCTAGTCAGAAAAACTATATTTCGGTCTATATTTGTATTGTTGAAGATGGAGAGTATTTGCCTGAAAAATATAAGGATCAATTTCCCAAAGCCAGCATTGGCAAAAGCTGTATTCGGTTTAAAAAACTTGAGAATATTGACCAGGAAATGCTTGTTTCTCTCATTAACAAAGCAGTTAAACTTAAGGAGAGTGGAAACAGCATTTTTTAATCCAAACAACTTCCTAGAATGACAAAGAGTATTAGTTATGGAATTTTAAAGAATCAAGGTATAATAACCATCAGTTACTAGTTAGTGGTCACCTGTTTATTGAAGAGACTTCGCTAAAAAAACTTTTTCAAGTTTTCCCAAATGACAGAGTGCTTATGGTGTATGCACCAATCCTTGAACGGAGGTGAAAAATAATATATGGCGACAAAATTATTTGTCGGTAGTTTGTCATGGAATACAACTGATGATTCACTGAACCAGGCTTTTAGCCAATTCGGTACAGTCGTTTCAGCCAATGTCATTCGTGATCGTGCTACCAACCGTTCTAAGGGATTTGGATTCGTCGAGATGTCATCTGACGCCGAAGCCAAAGAAGCTTTAGAAAAAATGAATGGACAAGATTTAGACGGACGCGCTATCGTGGTCAATGAAGCCCGCGAAAAAGCTCCCCGACCTCAATTTGGCCGATAATCTTAACAACAGTTAGATTAAACAAACTAACCCCTTGGTTGCAATATACTTAAGGGGTTTTTTGTGCCCATATTAAGTTAAACGTTAGGAACGAGAAAACACTTTAGTTGATTCTATGAATCATGATATACTTGCCCACGTTATATCAAGATGAGCCAACGATTATCTCATGAAACAAAAACCGCAAGGATTCTCAACCCCATTCCGAGATTATTTTAAAAAGCTGTCCGCAATCGACAAAGGCAAGCGCGACAGTGATGAGTTTGGGTCAATTTTGATTCTAACCTTAGTCGAAGAAATTGGTGAAATGGCTCGAGCTTATTTGGCCAAGCATGGACGCAAAAAAACAAACTTAGCCGCTCAATCAGACGAAACGTATGAGCAGGAATTGGGAGATATTTTAGTCTCTATTTTGCGTTTTGCTCGAGTTAAAAAAATTAATTTAGATGAACGAATCAAATATTCATTAGCAAAAATCGAAAAGCGTCAAACAAAACCTAAGCTATAAGGAGAAAACTAGTATGTTTGTAACTGTCATTAACGATTGTCAAAGTTTCAATGAAGTAGGCCGTCAGGAGACCAGACTAAGTTCATTGTTAAATTCACCGGTCACGTTTATGGGTGTAGATAGCGATTTTTCGGTCAATGCCACTCTTGAAGCGGCTGGGAATGTAGTCGACGTGCTGGATGCAGCTGAGGGCAGAGAAGGGGTAGTGCTTGTCAATGTGGCACCCCGAGGTGAACAAAAAAAAGATGGCCATAACGGCACCTCATTTGGCTATTTCCGCTATCAAAAAACGCTGGTTATTGCGACTGTTCGGGGGCATTCACTATCCTTGGTAAAAAAATTGGGTTTGGCAAATACGATTAATCTCGTAGATATTAAAGAGGTTGCCGCGTTTGCTCTGGAGCAAAAACTAATTTCTCAACGAATTCATGATTACCTGCAAGTGACTCAATTCAGAAGTTTTGATTTCACTCCACGCTTGGCAACTTGGCTGACACAGGGAGTTGCTGTGCCTGCGAAACCGATTAGTTTCAATGAAATTGAGGACATTCCCAATTGTGTTTGGTATGTTGATGCATTTGGCAATTGTAAAACTACCTTGTTAAGTCAAAACTATACACCCGGTTCAAGACTAAAGACAAGTATCGGAGAACTTAATTTCTACTCCTATCTCAAGGATTTACCAAAAGGTGAAACAGCGATGTATGTGGGCAGTTCAGGCATTGAAGACAAGCGATTTTTGGAAATAGCTACGCAAATGACATCGGGAAGTGCAGCTAAAGCATTAGGAATATCGGTAGGAACACCAATAGAGATTCTAAGCTAAACTGTCTTACATGGATACCATCCAAAACTATTTGAATCTTGAGCGTCAAAAAAGCCTGGCAGTGCTTTCAGAATTCATCGATCAAGAATTTACCCACTTTGATGATGACCATTTTGCGCTCGAATTTTTAGCCTCAATTAAAAAGTATTTGATCACTGGTGGGAAATTCGGTCGCCCTTTACTTGCTAAATTGGCCTATGAACACATAAGTGGAGAATCGAGTTCTGGTGATATTGAGCTGGCATGCATAGCAACCGAACTTTTGCATCGCTTTATCTTAGTGCACGATGACATTATCGATGGTGACTTAAGTCGCCATGGTCAGCCAACGCTGGAAACACATTTTAGTCGCGAAAACTTTATTTCACCGGAACAATCTTTATGGTGGGGGAGATCGATGGCTATGGTAGCCGGAGATATTATCCATTCGCTCGTCGATCAATCCATTTTAATCACATCGCTAACTCCACATATCAAGTCTCAAGTAATCAAAGGTCTCCATCACTGTTTGGTGCAAACTGCACTTGGCTGGAGATTGGAAACGAAGCTCAAAACTTTGCCTTTGTCACAAGTTAATATGCAAGACGTGGAAAAAGCAATGATGCTTGTAAGTGGTGAGTATTCGGTTCGCTGGCCGCTTAGAATTGGTCAGTTATTGGCTGGTTCAGATTTCGAATGGAGCAAATCACTTGAAACCTATGGACTACATATAGGCTTGGCATTTCAAATGCAGGACGATATCATAGGCATGTTTGGTGATCCAATTCAGACGGGTAAGCCCGTGGGGAGTGACATTCGCGAAGCTAAAAAAACACACTTACTGATGCATGCCCACACACATGCCAACACTAAGCAACAAAAAGTGCTTGAAAGTATGCTGGGTCAAGAAATTTCGGCCGATCAATTGGAAACAATGAGGCGCATATTTGATGAAACTGGATCTTTGACTCAGGTAAAACAAGAAATCAACTCACATCTTGAGCTTGGATTAAACGCCATCAACGCCGAAAAAAATAACGATGCAGGCGAAAAGCTCAATCAATTGGCTCGTTTTTTATGTAGCCGCGATTACTGAGCCGGTGGATTTGTGCGCGTGATTGCTGGATTTTGGTTTTTTGAGAGCAATCTCCACCACTTGGTCCACATGGTCGACAAAGTGAAAGGCAATATCTCGTTTGATTTTATCGGGAACCTTGACCAAATCCTTCTCATTATTCTTGGGTAAAATGAGTTCTCGCAAGCCTGCTCGGTGAGCGGCAATCACTTTTTCCTTGACGCCGCCAATTTCTAAGACTCGGCCTCGAAGCGTCACTTCACCCGTCATGCCCACGTGCTTGTAGGCAGGAGTTTTGGTGAGTGCCGAAATAAGTGCAGTGGTCATGGTAACACCAGCTGACGGACCGTCTTTGGGCACAGCACCCTCAGGCACGTGAATATGTACATCGATAGTTTTATAGAAATCTTCAGTGAGCCCCAACTCTTTCCAGTGGCTTCGGACATATGACCAAGCAGCTTTAGCAGATTCCTGCATCACTTCGCCTAATTTTCCGGTCAACTCGATTTTTCCTCGGCCAGGCATAAGGGCTACTTCAATAAAGAGTATGTCCCCGCCAGCTTCGGTCCAGGCAAGACCAGCTACTAATCCAACTTCATCTTGTAGTTCGGCAAGTGTATCGGTGTATTTGCGTGGACCCAAAAGCTCGGCTAAATCTGAAGGAGCAATGGTTTTATTCTCAATCGATCCTTCTGCTATCAATTTAGCCACTTTACGCATCGATTTGCTAATTTCTCGCTCCAGACTTCTTACGCCTGCTTCACGCGTATAATCACGAACAATTTGTTCGATGGTGCTGTCTTCAATCACCACTTGGCCTTGTTTAAGCCCATTCGCTTTAAGTGTCTTTGCCACCAAATGACGCTTGGCAATTTCAAACTTTTCATCAATGGTGTATCCCGAAAAGCGAATAACTTCTAATCGATCTCGCAAAGCGGGGGGAATGGTATCAAGTACATTGGCTGTGGTAATAAAAATCACTTCAGACAAATCAAAGGGAACGTCAATGTAATGATCGGCAAACTCGTGATTTTGTTCGGGGTCGAGCGCTTCAAGTAGTGCTGCAGACGGATCACCTCGGAAATCAGAGCTTACTTTGTCGATTTCGTCTAACATAAACACCGGATTTTTCGTGCCCGCTTGTCGAATGCCTTGAATAATTCTGCCGGGCATAGCGCCCACATAGGTGCGTCGATGGCCTCTTATTTCGGCTTCATCATGCACACCACCCAATGAAATTTTGACAAACTCTCGGTTTAAGGCTTTGGCAATACTTCGACCAATGCTGGTTTTACCCACACCGGGAGGTCCAGCAAAACATAAAATGGTAGGAACTTTTCGATCAGCTTTTTCAGCCTGCAACTTTTTTAGTTGCAGTACGGCCAAATATTCTACAATCCGCTCTTTAACTTCATTTAGGGCGTAGTGATCTTGCTCCAACACTTCCTCAGCTTGCTTGATCGAAGCATTGTTTTTGCTGCGCTTGCCCCAGGGCATTTCCAGAATTGTTTCAAGCCAGGTTCGAATGTAGCTGTGCTCGGGGGAATGCATGCTTAGGCGAGCAAAACGATTAAGTTCTTGCTCAACTTTCTTTTTAACTGCTGGGGACATTTGAGCAGCTTTGACTTTCTTTTTGAAATCACGCACATCAGTTTCTTCATCGCCTTCATCGCCAAGTTCGCGCTGCATTGTGCGAATGCGCTCCCGAAGCACGTTTTCACGCATACTTTTGTCAAACTTTTTTTGCGTCTTTACGGCAATGTTGCGCTCAATTTCCAAAACCTTCACTTCATGAGACAAGTGCATGAGGATTGCCTCCAAGCGCTTGTCCACTTCCAGAGTTTCTAAGATTTTTTGTTTTTTGCTTGTTGTGATGTTGAGCGTCATGGCCACTTGATCGGCAAGTTCGGAAGCACTGACCCCTGACATCAATTTCATAAAATTCAAAAACTCAACCGCTTTGCCTAAATTCACTGCTTTTTTAAATTCGTTCAAGACATGTTTGGCAAGTGCATCAGTCTCGGGTGATTCAAGAGTCACATCGGGCAATGCTTCCACATCAGCCATCAGGTAATCGCCGATATCGGTTACTTGCTTAATAATCACTCGATGCATTCCTTTTACGAGTGCATTAATTTCGTCGTTGGTTTTGAGGGTACGCTCAATTCGAGCCAGAATACCCATGGTGTATAAATCATCCTTGGTGGGATCAGAGATATTTGCCTTTTTCTGAGTCACTAAAATCACATGCTTGTGGCTTGAGAAACTGGCGTTAATCGCCCGAATTGATTTATTTCTACCAAAGGTGAGGACTACTTCAACTTCAGGAAAGATGACTCCTTCGCGAATGGCCACCAATGGATAGGTTTCAATGTCATGAGTTGCATTTGGATTGAGTACGAGTGCCATAATGTCCTTCCTTGGTTGTTTTTAGGTTTTCTAGTGGTCGAAAGTATTAGCAGTTTATATGAGTGACTGCTAATTGTCAATCAATTGAAAGCGGTAATTTTTCACAATCTGTGATCAAAATTAAACCGGTAAATCCTTTCGCACAAACTTGAGAAATTTATTTTTTAGGCTTTCTGAAATCTCAAGTTCAACGATGCCCCTGTTTGGCTGGCCATAATACAATAGACTACCAAGTGGCATACACAAAACCATGGGTAGAGCCAATAAATCTTCTTCACCATCAATAATAAATAGACAGGAATCAAGCGCAACTTGTTTGAACAAACTGGCAGCCGCCTGGCTCACAATTTGTCCCGCTGAATTGGTGATGTTTCGAGTAACCTGAGTCCAGTAATCCTGCGGTCGCCACACATGTGATTGTTTTTTCGAACGATAATCCACCAAAGCATAATCCACTCTTATTCCAGCGTGTAGAAATGACCGCGTCACAATATCGCCGACCGTTGCAACCTTGGTTGCCTGGCGTAATCGACGCTCGTCAATTTTTTGTTCACTTTTGAGTAATTTGCCTTGAGGCATGCGCAGCAACTCTTTTTGCTGCTCGCTTAAGCGTAAATCTTGGGAAAAGAGATCGGCATAGGCAAAACCAGACCGATCAATCAAACCTGTGCGAATAAGTGATGAAGAGAGGATGTCTCCATGGGTGGTGGTGAGCATGCTGGCTTCGATCAAGGGAAGTGGTTGCAAGCCCAACTCACCACGTTTTTGATTGACCATTTTCGCACCTTTGTGAGTCAGGGTAGTTATTGCCAGCGCATCCACGTGCTGATTCGTGAGTGTTTCGCCATAAATATCAGTCAGGGGTATAAGACGATATGGCTTCTCAAAAGTTTTAAGGAAAGTGTGAAGATGTTCAATGCGTTTGTCGAACTCCTCAATACGTTCGGCGTATGCTTTGGCGGAATTCATGGAGGGGACAGTGACACCGATTACTAGTGCCTCGGCGTACTGAAAGGCAGTTTTCAAGAAGTGTTTGTGGCCATCGTGGAGTCGATCAAAGGTGCCGCCTAAGGCTGCTAATGCATATGGCTTGCTCATAATGAGCAAGGATGTTTTATTTGAGCTGACATTGAACATCCACTTTCGTCTAGAATTTGCAACGAACAAACGCAAGAAAACATGATACAACAAATATATGGCAGAAGAAGAAAAAAAGCACGAATCAGAAACACCACCTTCAACTCCTGAGCCAGCGCCACAAGCGCCTGAAGCTCCGGCAACTCCACCTGCACCCGCAGCTCCTCCTGTTGCTGATGTGTCCGACGAAGTGGATAAATCAACTGAGCCCCAACTTATAACCAGTGAAAAAGTTGAAATTGCCCAAGCGGCGAAAATAGAGAAAAAGCCTGGATTGTTTAAGCGATTGTTTAAACGCAAGCAAAAGGAACCAAAATCAGATGGCAAAGTGGAATCTCCAGCAAGCGAAAAAACTCCATTAAGCCAACAAGAAATGTCGGCCAAATTAGCCCAACTTATTGACAAGCAAATTGCCGAAAATAGTTCGGGTGAATTTCTGGTAATAAGAATTCGTAAGCAGTATTTCCTTTTGTTGGCTGGCGTGGCAATTCTTGCAATGTGGCTTGTTGCCCTGGGAAAACCAGATATTTCTGCTCTCAAGAGTTGGCTTGCGCACATTATTCCCCAGCAAAATGCGTCACAAGTTACCCCGGAGGGCTCTCCTTCTGCAGAAGTTACACCTCAAAAGCTCAAAGTCAGAATTAGATATGTGGAAAGTCAACAAGCTCAGGTCGAGGCAATTACGGCGGCACTTGTTGCGCTCAATCTAGAAGTTGTTGATGCGGTTGTCGACCCAACCTTGACTGAAGTTGGCTATCAATTTATCACTAAACCAGAACACGAGAATGTGGTGGCTAGTGTCTCAGCTGCTCTGTCGGAAACGTATACTGTCGCTTCAAGCAGCTCACAGTTATCGGCAGATTCAGACTTTGATGGTGTTTTTATCGTGGGCAAGGTTGATTAAAACTGTTGCCACAAAAAATATGCCCAAAAGGCCAAGCCGAATAGCACAATGAGCGCAATAAGCAATGCGAGGCCTTTGCTCTCCAGCTCCACGCGACTCAGTTGTTTGCCCACGACCTTTTCCATTAGTGCCAAAAAATAATCGGTAAAGGCTGCAATAAGCGTTTCCACTTTTGAAAAATCCCAGCCAAACCAATTTAGGGTTGAGCTTTGTGCAGGCATAAACTTGCTCAAGACTAAGTAGTGAGTGTTGGGGAAATTGTGCTGGATCGTGCTGGCTTGATTCACAGAAATTGGTGAAAACTCAACTACTTGTTCTTGATTTTGCTTGTTCTTAACCAAGCCATATTTGATCTCACCATTTGGTTGTTTAAGTTCGACGAGGTCTCCAACTCCAAGTTTTTTGAAATCACTAGGTTGGAGTTTGAGCGAGTTGGCTAGAGGGTCATGTCGGGGAGTCAATATATCTTGGGCAACGGTAGTCGATTCGTGTTCATAGACATTTGATCCTGAAGATCGCTTGGACACGTCATCGAGCGCACCTTTCAAATTAAGTGCCGATTGCACACCAGTGAAGCTAAAACCATCGGGCATGAGTAAAGCATAGTGGCAAGTGAGCATAGTATGCAAGATGAGGTATCAACATTTCTGATTTCATAAAGAGCATAAACAATAAGCAAAGAACTCGTGAAAACGCATAAAGAGCAGTATACTAAGGACTAGTTATAGGCATTTTGCAAAGGGCAGTTACTATGGAATCAAGCACATTTTTTGCATCACTCGGCGGAGCAATACTTTTTGGATTTAGTAACCTATTAACCACAGCAACTACCTATTTGCCTCGAGCGCTGGCAGCTTTTTTCGTTTTGACAGTTGGTTGGATTATTGGAAAATGGTTAAAGACCCTCGTGGAGAGAGGCATTAAGCAAGCCAAGCTAGATGAGTTGGTTAAACACAGCACTTCGTCAACTCTTTTAACTCAGGTAAATTTGCCATTTAGTCCAGCTGGAGTCGTTGGTAGCATATTGCAGGCAGTGGTCGTGTTGGTTTTTGCTATTGTGGCTATTCAAACGTTGGGCATGGTCTTTTTGTCAGACATTTTGGCTAATCTCTTGGCCTATATGCCGCGTCTGGTTGTGGCGAGCAGCATTTTCGTGCTCGGCGTTGTCTTTGCTGGTTGGCTTGAAACATGGGTTAAGCGCTCACTGAAATCGTTAGAAGTTCCCACTGCCCGATTGCTCGCAAAATCGAGTAGTTATGCCACTGTGGTTATCGCGACACTCATTGCATTGAGTGAATTGGGTATTGCGACTGTATTTATCGAATTGCTCTTTGCAGGAGTTGTATTAGCACTTGCTTTGGCCTTTGGATTAGCCGTGGGCTTGGGCTCTAAAGACTTAATTCACGATTTGATTGATCAATGGTACAAAACTAAAAAGCAATAACATGACATTTCTTCAGGCATTTTTGTTAGGAATCACCCAAGGCTTAACTGAGTTTTTGCCTATTAGTAGCGATGGCCATTTGCTTTTGGTGCAGCACCTCATGGGATTAAAGCATGTACCGCTTTTTTTCGATGTCATTTTGCATGTGGCTTCGCTCGCAGCCATAATTATCTTTTTTTTACCTCGCTGGATGAAACTTCCGCGCAAAACACTCTATTACGTGGCGATTGCAACTTTTCCCGCAGTCATAGCCGGATTGGTGGTAGAGCCTTTATTTGAATCACTGTTTCGCAATCTATTTGTAGCTGGAATTGGATTTTTTATTACCGGTAGCTTTCTCATATTGGCTCACCGATTTATGAACACAAACCCAAAGCCAAAGCCCATGACTGCCAAAAAAGCATTGCTCATTGGAACTCTCCAAGCATTGGCTATTGGTCCAGGAATTTCTCGCTCAGGTAGCACGCTCACTGCGGCTTTATGGCAAAAAATTGATCGAGATCAAGCTTTTTCTTTCGTTTTTTTAATGGCGGTGCCCGCTATTGCCGGGGCATTTGGACTCCACGTCATAAAAGGTGTTCCGCTTGACGTGCCTATGCCCATTGTTGGCTGGGGGTTTACGGCATCGTTTGTAACAAGTTTGTTCGCACTCAAGTTATTGCAACTGGTTATCACTCGGCAGAAACTGAATTATTTTGGTTATTATTGCTTGATCATAGGCTTGCTTACACTAGCTTTGGCAATGCGTGTATAAGTAAGATGGATTTCGAAAAAAATTGTTTGCTTCGCAAGTCTAATTCTGGTATCGTCAATGCGCCATGGCAAACATACTTCTCATTGATGACGACTCAGTTTTATTAAAGCTCTATTCAACCCGACTTGAAGCGGATGGTCATAGAGTGGTGACTGCAACTAATGGTGAAATCGCGCTGCAACACTTAGTGACGTACAAGCCAGATGTAATTGTACTTGACCTTTTAATGCCAAAAATGAATGGTTTTGAATTTTTGGAGCGATTAAGTGTTGACCCAGTAGCCAAAGCGATTCCAAAAATTGTTTTTTCGTCCGTTTCAAAAGCTGAGCAAGTTGCCCGATTAGAAAACTTAGGCATAACTCATGCTCTCAATAAAATTGATGTCACTCCCACACAATTGGTAGCCACAATCCAGTCTCTACTTGCACCCGCCTCTTAATTCTTGCTTCATTTTTCTATACACTTAATAGTACCTATGTTAAATGCCCAGACACTTGCCCAAATATTGCTGAGTAGTGGCTTTGTTGCCCAAAAAGATTTTGAGCAAGCGCAAAAAACGGCTGAAGAATTAAATAAATCCCTGGCAGATATTTTAGTCTTTAAAGGATTGATATCCGAAGACGCTCTGGGAAAACTAATTGCTGAATATTACAAAGTTCCGTTCGCATCATTGCATAATCGAGTCATTCCCCTGGAGTTGCTCCAGCTTGTTCCAGAACAAGCGGCATTATCCTTTAGGGTCATGCCGTTTGAACTCAATGCTAACGAGCTGCATTTGGGCATGGAAAATCCTCAAGATATTGAGGCGATCGAGTTTGTAAAGCGAAAAACAAATTTTGCCGTGATTCCACACTACATCACTGAGTCAGATTTTTCGCGATCAATCGGACAATACAAGCGCAACATTAAAGCAATTTTTGCTGACATATTGCGCGAAAATGTGGATAAAGCCAAACTTGATCTCGACCATATGGAGCAAGTGGCTGAGGAAGTGCCCATCATTAAAATCCTGGACACCATTCTCGAATACGCCAGCGCAGAAGGCGCATCGGACGTGCATATGGAGCTCATGGAAGACAATGTACTGTTGCGTTTTCGTGTTGATGGCGTATTGCGCGACATTGCGCTTTTGCCCAAAGCGATCCAGCCCGCGCTAGTGGCCCGTATAAAAATACTATCTGGGCTCAAGCTCGATGAGCATCGCTTGCCACAGGATGGTCGATTTAAATTCAAGATCCATGAGGCGTTTATTGCGCTGCGCGTTTCGATTTTGCCAGCTTTTTTTGGTGAAAATATCGTTATGCGTTTGTTGCCCGAATCGTCTCGTCCCTTAAGTCTTGAAGAACTTGGTGTCTCAAGCTACAACTTGCCCTTGTTAAAAAGCAACGTGCAAAAACCCAATGGCATGATTTTGGTCACTGGACCTACTGGCTCAGGAAAGACCACTACCCTTTATACCGTACTAAACTTGCTCAATTCTCCCGAGCGCAAAATTTGCACCATTGAAGATCCAGTTGAATATAGTGTTAGACGCATCAATCAAACCCAAGTCAATCCCAAAGCTGGTCTGACGTTTGCAGCAGGTTTGCGCTCGCTTCTTCGTCATGACCCTGATGTGATTATGATTGGTGAAATTCGCGATACCGATACTGCTGAAATTGCCATTCATTCTGCGCTGACAGGTCATTTAGTTTTATCTACCCTCCATACCAACTCGGCTATCGGCGCCATTCCGCGCTTGATTGATATGGGAGTGCAAGGATTTTTGTTGGCCTCAACACTTAATATTGTGATTGCGCAGCGATTGGTGCGCCGTGTGTGCACCAACTGCATGGTGCGGGTCGAGCCAACGCAAGAAATGAAAGAATTCGTGCAAAAAAACGCTCCTTCTAAAACAAGCTCGTTAACCGACGTCTTTATTGGTCAGGGATGTGATGAGTGTTCTCATTCAGGCTACAAAGGGCGAGTGAGTATCTATGAAATGCTGGAGATTAGTCGAGATATTCGCAAGCTTATTGTCGATAAAGCCAGCGAAGACGACATCTTGCAAATGGCAGTCAAACAAGGCATGAGTACGCTCATAACTGACGGCATCGACAAAGTGAGTGCCGGCTTGACAACTATTGACGAAATAATTCGCGTTACCACAGAGTAGACAATTTTTTTGAAAAGTGGATTATGCCAACCTTTGCCTATAAAGCAAGTAATAGTAACAACGAAATAAAAACGGGTACGCTGGCGGCAGCAAGCGAATACGAAGCCGCGACGATGTTGTCGAAACAAGGTTTAAGCCCCATAAGTTTCAAGCCTACGCATAACCACAAAAAAATGAAGGGCTCAATTCCTGACGTCGATAAGATTACTTTTTGTCGTTATGTGGCCACCATGTTAAATTCTGGCCTTTCATTGGCTGAGGGTATGACCGTGCTCAAAGAAGAAACGAAAAGCCCCCTGATGCGGCAAATCCTCGATGATATTCTCTATAACCTTGAGCGAGGGAAAAGCTTATCTTCTGTATTCGCAGCCTTTCCTGATACCTTTAATCAGTTTTTTGTAACCCTCACCAAAGCGGGTGAAGTGTCAGGAACATTAGCTAACTCATTTGTTTTTCTGGAGCGAGAGCTCAAAGCCGAATATCAACTTAAGTCGAGTGTTAAATCGGCGCTCATGTATCCAATGATCGTCATTCTAGCAATGGTTGCTATCGGATTTCTGATGTTGTTTTTCATTATGCCTCAGATTGGCAAAGTGTTTTTGAATATGGCAATCCCCTTGCCAAACTACACCAAGTTCATTTTTTCGGCAGCAGTGAATATGGCGGCCTATCGCTGGCTCATTATGGGTGGCTCACTGCTGTCAGTAGTCGTGCTGGCAGTAATTGTGCGCACTAAAAAGGGAAAAGCGGTGGTGGTAAGTGTCGCATCAAACTTCCCGGTGATTAAGCAGCTAATTAAACAGGTTGACGTGGCGCGATTCACGCGCATATTTTCAACCCTTTTGGCGGCGGCGGTTGGAGTGACTGAGGCTTTGGCTATTGCCGTTGATTCACTTTCTTACCCCGCGCACAAGCTCGCGGCTGGTCCACTACCCAAAGAAGTTTCACAGGGGAAAACTCTGGCCGCGTCGTTTCGTGAGCATCAAGTGTTTCCCGCACTTCTCACACAAATGATCGCGGCTGGGGAAAAATCGGGTACGTTAGATGTGAGTTTGGCTGACCTAGCCACATTCTATGAAGAAGAAGTCAAAGAATCGGTTAAAAAAGCTACTCAATTGTTGGAACCAACTCTTATGTTGTTGGTTGGCATTGGTGTGGGAGCGATGATTCTTTCCATCATCGCCCCGCTCTATTCGGTAGTGGGGAACTTGCAACAAGGGTTATAATTTTCAAGTAATGGGAGTAAAAGAATCAGTAAATCATTTGCAAAACGCTGGACATTGGATTGTAGTGGCTGCAGGGGAGCAGGTATTAGAGTATAAGATTTGGACATTGCAAATATTTAACTCACTGCTGCGCTATTCAATGGAAAGATTCCATGTCGATGAAGTGAATAGTGTCGGAGTTAATTACTTGGAACAGGTATCACCACTTCAACCATATGTTGACCGTGATCTGTCACATTTAAGCCAGGAAGAGCAAGAACACCTACTAAACACAGTCAATTCTTCAAGAGGGCGAGATAATAGCTCTGTGCCCGAGAGAATTGCTCGGATAAATACGGATTTGAAGTTATTGAGTCAAGTTAGGGATGCAACAGTGCGAGCACGCAATGCAGCAATTCGAAATGTACCTCGAGAATTACACAAAGCTTTGAATGAGTTAATTTAAACCAAGTGCTTAATCTCTATTCACTTCTTCCCAAGAGATAAATTCATATTCTCCACTGGCGGGGAAGTAGGGTGGGGGATCGAGGAAAAGGTTGGAGTCATAGGTAACATCACGAGTGGTGAAGCCTGATTGGGGAGGACTGCCCCAATTCCAATAGGATTTTTCTTTGGAGATAACGACGCCATAGATTGATAATTTGTTGCGCACTGCATAGGGAGTATTGCCTCCACAAGATGATGAACCGTAATAGTGACGAATTATTTTGCCATTTTGGGCAATCATGGCCGCATCAATTTCAAAATCTTGGGGAATATTTCGCGCAAAATAAATGTTTTTCTGAGCAATCAAACCCAGAGCATCATCGCCATTTTTGACGGTGTAGGTCAAATTGTCATTGATCCAGATTTCTTTGCTATTGCTAATAAGCGGGAACTTGGCTGCAACCACCGTAGCTCGGCCTTTGACCACCCCATCAACCCACACATTGTCCTCCAAAAAGAAAATCCGTTTTTCGCTGACCGAGTAGTTGCCGCGCAACACTTCGGTTTGAATCCGTTGGTTCAAATTGACACAATCGGTGTCTGAGTCATAACCTCTCCAGGCTTGGGTTCGAGTAACTTCATAAAGATTGACCGTTCCATTGCTTAAAAAGCGTAAATGATAGCCTTGTGAAGCCGAGGCTCGATAGATGCCCTGAGCTTGTGCCGCCGCTTTCATAGTATTGAGATCAATGCTGATTGAATCAAAATCAAGAGCGGTCACCGGGAAATCCCATAATTCGTTAGATCCGCCGGTTCCCCAAACGCCTGGCTTAGTTTGCGAAGGGGAACATCCAGTTTCGCTGCCACAAGTGTAGGTGGCTTTGGAGCTTGAGATTATCGAATCGTTGATGCCATCTTGACGTATGCCTCCATTAGAATGAGCTTTGCCGTGAACAGTGATGCCGCTGCCAAACCAGACGTTGGCGTTATGCAAGAACGAATATTGAGCGAGTGAAGGAATGCCGAATCGAGCTTTAACTTTGCGCTTAACCCCTGGAAAGGCACTCGACCAACCGGTTGATTCAATGGTAACGACACTAGAGCCGGGATCGGGCGGGGTGATGGTGAGGGAATAGGTGCCCAAAGGTCCGCCTTGAGGGTCGACGAAGGCGTGTTCATACGGGCCCGGGTCTGTGCCCTGGCCATCAGTATAGTCCGTGGGATTGTGAGCTAAGTGCCAGCGATAATATTGCACTCCAGCTTCGGCAATATACAAGGCAGTTTCTCGAGCCTGATTGCGCTGCACATAGCCAAACTGCGTTGACGTGATGATTACCAATCCACCGATAGCGACACTTATCACCACACCAAATAGCAGAATGATGAGTGAGATGCTGCCTCGAGTTACATTTTTTGATTTCATAAATTATCTTTCAGATTACGTAGATGTGCTAAGTTTTCGATTGACACGGCTTGCGCGCCAACAGGTCCTGAAGAGGGATCAATGCTTAAGGCAACTTTTACTAATCTGGTTTCAAGGAGTCTTTCGGTTAAAATCAAAGGATTGTTAACGCTGTCACCGGGGTAATTTCCATTATAGTAGCTAAAAATAGGAGTACTACCATTACTCACATAATCGGCAACAATCCTCTCAAATGCCAATGGCTCCTCCCCGGGAGTTTCACCTCCACCTCCACCCGAGCAGGCACCAAGTTCATCGCCGTGCGCATAGTGAGCCGGCCAAGCATGCTCATCGATGTTAAGCACATGTCCATCGTGACAAACGTCGCACTTATCAAGACAGGCAAAGGATTTGGTGCCTGGAGTTACATTAAATACTTGCTTAGTTAGGGTTGTGCCAACCAGATAATACCGCACTCGCTCGACGAGCCCATCATTATCGATATCGCCATGAAAGACTAATTCGTCATCGTACGCTGTAGCAAGGGGGTACTCACCTGATTCGCCGATTTGCGCTTCACGCAATTCTCGAACCATAGTGCTCACATTCGATTGTGCTAATTCAAGAGCCTGAGATAACTCAAACGAAAAACTGTAGGACGAAGTGAAGTAGTACCACAGGAGGGCGGCACCAATGACCAGCATGGCACTAATAAACGAAGCCATGATCACTTCAACGAAGGTAAAGCCGGCTTGGTTTCGGAGCCGAAATTGAGTTGTATTCATTAGGGTAACACCGGATTAAGTATAAAGGTTTCAAGTTTGTCGCCGACAATGGAAACTGAAGCAGTGGCTTCTTCGTAACCATTCGCAATAATTTTTAAGAAATGTTGTGCGCTTGAGAGACTCGGGAAAAATGCTTGGGCAATATCAGGATTGGGTGCAATGCCGGTGGATGCAGTTGCGAGTGAGCCGGTGGCGATATTGGTGAGCTGTACTGATGCAGAAGCGATCGGAGAGCCGTTGCCTAGTGTTGCACGAACCAAGAGCGTGTTCGGCGTTGCTGCTTGCACCACCATGGTGAAATCGGCAGCAGTTGCAGGAGAGAGCAACAGGGGAGAATATGGCCAAGATGCTGCCATATCAACCGATGATCCGCTTGGGAGCTCAATCGTGTATGCGTCCCATTCGAGATTAGGCACCACCACGACACCTCCAAAACCAGTGGCGTGATTGGCATCATATTTATACACTGGATCGTCGGTGGCAGTTCGGCCGATTTCTTTGCTGCCGGTTATCTTCATTTGTACACCTTGAAATGGGGCGTAGTTGGCTGCCTGATTACGAACAGCCCGAAGGGTTAAAGTTGAGAGCTGATCAATCGCAAAGGAGAGGTGTGTCACTTGAGCTTCGATTATGCTGGCAGGTGGTTTAGCGGGATTGGTGACTTCAGTGCTGTTGTACGTGCGATCAGTGGAATATCCTGTTTTTGTGACCCGGATGGAATAACATTCGATGCACTGAGGTGCTCCAGGCAACATCACTTTGCCTTGGGCATCGGTAAGTGTGTCGAGGTCAATCGGTGGAATCAGTGTTGGTGCTTCAATGGAAACACTAGCATTTGCCAGAGCTGACCCTTGCGCATCAACGACTGAGAGCGAAAGCGTGCCAGTTCCTGACGCGTCTTCCAAGCCTTTGGGAGCGACATCAGTACTAGCAATAACTGGAGTTGAGGGTGCAAATGGTCCGTCCCAGCTGACGGCAACTTTAACTCGCTTGTAATCTATGGGCAAAACATCAGCAGGAGCCACACCATCAAAAGGATCGTCGATGTAGACAACTGTGGTGACAATAGAAAAGTTTTGGTTGTTAAGTGTTAGTGTTTCGTTTGAATCGAGACTGCCAGCAGGAATTCCGCCAACGGTTCCGACTTGAGCAAAGGGTACATTTTTTGCCAATTCAAGTCGAGAAGAGGCAAGGGTTGCAGCCACGGTTCTTACTTTTGATTCGGCCAAAGATCGCAGTGCTAGCTGCAAAATTATAGCGATGGCAGCGAAAAAGATAAACAAAACCGCCGATCCCACCAGAGTTTCAACGAGGGTAAAACCGTGAATAGTGGTATGTCGAGGACGTGTGTGGGTCATGGCAATCGCAACCTATTTCTATCCTAGCAAAAACAAGTGAGGGTATATAGACCGAGAGAGAATCTATGTTGATCATCTGACAAAAAGTCACTGGCCAGTCTGGGTAAAACTTGTTACCATTGAGAAGCCTGCTATGTTTATTACTGATTTATTTTTCAAAAAAAGCCACATTGGCATTTCTTTAGGCCAATCAAGTGTCCGCTTGGTTCGTGTTAATGCTCGGTCATCGGTATCATATAAACATGAAGCCGCCCTTGAGGCGCCACTGTTTTCCATGAATGCCATCAATAAAGACGCGCTTATTGCAAGTCTAAAGAATCTGCGTGAGGGTATTTCTGATCAAATGGTGCTTGCAGCAATCACGATCCCAGAAAAGTTTGCATATACCAGGGAATACGTGTTGCCAAAAATTCCATTGAGCGAAATTGGTGAAGCAATTAATTGGCAGATAGAGAAAATTTTCCCTTTTTCCTCAAGCGAAATCTATTTCGACTGGAAAATGCTTAAAGCTACCGACAAAGAAACTCGTGTTTTAGTTGTCGCCATACAGCGCAAATGGTTGGATGAATTGCGAGAAGCGTTGATTGCGGCACGCTTTATGCCGGTGGGGTTTGAGCCATCGGCTTCGGCGATTTCGCGGCTTGTGCCTGAAGACAAATCCAAACGCTTAATTATCGTCGAACTTGAAAAAAATGGTGCCACTTCGACACTGGTGGTAAACGGAGTTTCATCGCTTACCTCGACCATTTCTTTTGATGCCGCGTCTGCCCAGTCATCGGTTCAAATAATCGAAGCACTCAAGCAGTTGGTGATCCATGCAAGCAAAGAAGATGCGCCGGGAATGCCTCCCTTGCAATTGCTATTAGCTGGAGAAGCTGCAAGTCAGCAAATAGCAGACTACCTGGGTGAACAATTGGGCTTAAGCGCTTCTATGCTTGAAGTGAAAAATTTAGAGCCCGCTTTTCATTTGGCATTTGTTGCCGCCAAAGGTGAAGTGCAACCTCCAGAAAGTGCACTCAGCATTAATCTGTTGCCCGAAGCGATTGTGGCTCACTATCGGTCCAAGAGTTCGTATATCTGGTCCAAGCGACTGGTGGGTATTGTAGTGGCGTTATCCTTGCCTTCAATTGCTTTGTCTTTCGCACTCTTTATGTTTACTCAAATGCACTATATGAATACACAAAAAAAAGTTGATGCGATTAAGGCGTCACAGGCGACCGCTGCTCCAGTCGTGGAAATGTCGAAGGATTCAATCAATATTCCGGTAATCAACCGTTTAAGCACCCGATTCAGCGCGCTTTTTACCCAAAAAACGACGCCGCAAAAACCATTGAGCACTTTGCTCGAGCTCATACCGTCCGCAATTACCGTTGTAAATTTGAGCTTTGATAGCGGCAAACAACAGTTTTCTCTGACAGGAATTGCAACTAAGCGTGAAGACTTGATTGCACTGCGCAATGCCATGGAAGAGAGTGGTCAATTCACGAAAATTGCGCTGCCACTTTCTTCGTTTAGTGGGAGTGAGCAAGTTGAATTTACGCTGGAATTTAGTTACACCCCACCTAAGGAGCAATCATGAGCTCACCTGGACAAGCAGTTGTTAATATCGGCAAACGAACTGAGCGCATGTTGCTTATTGCTGGAGTGGTCACTTCATTGGGCATAGTTTTGAGTGCCATTTTATTGCTTATGGCCAGCGAGCAGGTGAAAAAAATTGACACCCTCAAAACTGAGCTGAATAGCCTGCAATCTTCTCAGCAGACGAATCAAGGTTTGCAAAGTTTTGTGCAAACTAACCTCGATGAAATCAATAAGTTGGTCCAGGTTTTCCCCAGTGAAACCACGATAATTGATTTTGTATCAAGCATTGAAGGCTTAATTACCGAAATTGATCCCGATGGCGAAATGAATTTTTCGACACTTGATCCAGTCAAGCAAAAAACAGAGTTAGTTATCCCGTTTTCCATGCAATTGATGGCCACGAATGTCCAAATCTTAGAGATGCTGAAAAAAATCGAAACATTGCCCTACATTATTTCGATTACCAAAGTCGATTCGAGACTGCCTCAAGGATTGCATGGTGAAGGTGAATTTACGATTGGAGGGATTGTCTATGTCCAAGACCCATTTCGATAAACATCCGCTCATAGTCATGGGATTACTCATTTTCTCGAGCCTTTGGCTCGTGGTTGTGCTGGGGTGGTCTGCAAAAATTGCCTTTTCTCTCACCAAACAAACAGTGCTTGAGCCGGTGTCGAGCAACGTGCAACAACAAGCAATCCAAAATGCGATTGAACTATTTTCGAGTCTCTCGATTGAAGAGTAGAAAGCCTTTGTGATCTCCAGCCGCTTTGCGCTCTCTAGCAAGTTTTCCAAAGAAACCTTTAGAGAGATTTTTGCCCTTGGTTTAATCATTGTCTATTACTTTTTTGTCGCTGGCCTCAATCTAAAAACATTGCCCGGAGAATGGTATGGTGATATCTCTATTGTTCATGAGCGTGTTTTGTCATTTCTCAATGGCTCTTTTTCAGGGGAATTCTCACTCTCAGCTGGTCCGCTTCCCTTATTGATCACAAGCATTGTTTCTAGGGCATTCGGCTCGACCTATATTGTCTATAAATCTGTGTCAGTCACAATGGGTGCCATAAACCTTATTTTTGTGTATTTGCTTGCCAAAGAACTGGCTGGGAAAAAAGCGGGGTTACTTGCGGCCACACTGGGCTCGGTGACATTTTGGCATCTAGTACTCGCGCGAATTGGCAATACACCGCTTATGTTTAGTGTCTTGCTCGTTTCGATGGCAGGTTGGCTTGTAGCACGTTTCACTCGAACAAAATCTTTGGCTGATTTAGGGCTCGCTTGGGGAATCGCGTTTTTAAGTTTATGGACGTATCCGGCAGTATTTCTGCTGCCTTTGGTGCCGCTTTTTTCGGTTTTCCAAGTCATTGCAAAAAAGCCATCCCGTAAAACATTTCTAAAGGTCGCAGGTATCACAATTATTTCAATAGGAATCGGCGTGGGTTTATTTTTCACCACGGTTACTCACGAAAAATACAATTTTACTCAAGGCTATGTTGGACATAAGCTTTTTTCTGTGGACGGGTGTGTCGAAGATCAAAACCCTATATCTGAAGCATGTATGGGAATACTGGCAAAAAACTCCCTGTCACGCTTAGCAAGTACACTCGGGATGTTTCATGTTCATGGCGACGAAGGCTTTAGAACCAACGTTGCCAACAAACCTCATCTGGATAGGATAAGTGGGGTTTTATTGCTCTTGGGTTTGTTTTTTTGGCTCAAAAACAAAAAAGTAAATCGTTGGAGCGTGTTGCTGCCTATTGCCGTGTTGCTGTTGCCAACTCTGGCTCCAGGAATTCCCTACAAAGAAGTACCATCTTTGCCAAGAACACTTGGGGTTTTGCCATACATTCTCTTTCTTATAGCCTTTGGACTCGAAAAGGCGAGTGCCCTCGCGGGAAAACTGCAGGGTTTCATCATCGTGGTTTTCATGTTTGCCGTGGCCTACCTCAATCTCACTCATTATTTTGGAGCATATGCGGCAGGATTGCCCGAAGATAATCAGCCTTGGGCAGTTCAGATTGCTCGCTATGTGGATGGATTCCCACCGGACACAAAAATAGTCTTAACCAACTGTTGTTGGGGTGAATTTGGCCAACCTGAGCCCAAGGCAATTCTCTACTCCATGCAACATCAAGAAGGCAGAGAGCATATAACTTACGATCCATTTGTGACATCGTGTGAACAAATTGATTCGAGCAAATCTCAGTTGCTAATTTTTAGACCCTCTGAAGAAGAGAAGATTCAAGCTTTCATCTCCTGTTTTCCTCAAGGAAAGCTTACTCAACACAAAGACGCTCGCGGTGTCCCCAACTTCACGTCGCTGGAAATTGTAAAATAATCAGTAAAGGTGATGCTATATTCTTATGACAATTGACATCACGTCTCAATCTCGATTTTGCCCTGTTGACAAGGCGCGCGGGTGTTGTTAGTATAGCCTATTGTTTTGTAATAGATTTCAAGTTCTTTCTTTCCAGCCAAAATAAGAAAATTCAAGGCGTGGGAGAAGTTCTTTTTGTCTAAAAATAGACCAGGCGCCATTACATGAGTTCTATTCCGACTAAACGGATTTGCTAAATCAAAAAACCCTGATATAAAAACGGGCGAGAAACCCCCGTTTTTTTCTGCTGCTGCCTGGAAATCACTACAAACCGATGTCTTTAGCTACGCGAATATATAAGGTAGTGAAGACGTGAACTAAGTTGCTACATACTAAAAGATTAGAAATTATACGCACGGCGAGTTAATCAAAGTCAATAATTTGAAAAGGACGGGAAGTCTATGGCGCAAACTAACCGAAACTACTGGGGTAAAACAAATCTACCGCTTCCAGAATTAGATCTCATTGCAATTCAGAAAGATTCATACCAGTGGTTTTTGCGCGAAGGCATTAAACAAGCCTTTATAGAGATTAATCCGATCAAAGATTTTACCGGAAAAAATTGGTCACTCCAATTTGGCGACTACCACTTTGGTGAGCCAAAACATACCCCCTCAACCGCAAAAGAAAAAGGCTTGACCTATGACATGCCGCTACGCGTGGTTGCCAAGGTCAAGAATTTGCAAACGGGTGAAGAGGTGGAGCAAGAAGTCTTTATGGGAGATATCCCGAAGATGACCACCACCGGCACCTTTATCATCAATGGTATTGAACGTGCTGTTGTTAACCAACTTGTCCGCTCGCCGGGCATTTTTTATTCTGGGGTGATCGATCGCACTACCGGGCGCATGCTCTATCAAGCAGAATTGCGACCCATGCGAGGTTCTTGGCTGGAAATTGCTATCAGCAAAAACGACGTAATCGCCATCAAGATCGATCGTCATCGCAAGATTACGGCTACGACACTTTTGCGTGCCCTTGGATTCCAGACCAATGAGGAAATTTTAGAACTATTCAAAGACGTCAACACCAACGAAGAACACAATTACATCGAAGCAACTTTACTCAAAGACCCCACTGCCAATCGAGCCGAAGCACTGCTTGAAATCTATGAAAAGATGCGCCCTGGCGAACCTGCAGTGCTCGATAATGCCGAAGAATTTTTGCAAGGCCTTTTCTTTGATGCCAGACGTTATGACTTAAGTGACGTTGGTCGCTACAAACTGAACAAACGATTGAATCTCGACTTGCCCAATGACGACGCCCATCGCGTCCTCCACCCCCAAGATTTTATTGCCGCTTTCAAATATATTATTGGTCTGCAAAATGGTATTGGCCGAGTGGATGATATCGATCACTTGAGCAATCGCCGGGTACGCAGTGTCGGCGAATTGGTAAGTGTTTCTGCCTTCCGTATTGGCTTGCTTCGTTTGGAGCGATCAATCCGAGAAAAAATGTCGCTCACCAAAACTGATGAGCGAATTAGTCCCAGTGCCCTGGTTAATGCTCGGCCCATTATTGCCACTATTTCCGAATTCTTCCGCCGTAATCGTTTGTCGACTATTCTTGATCAAACCAACCCATTGGCCCAATTAGACAACTTGCGGCGCTTGTCCGTCATGGGTACCGGTGGTGTGACTCGAGAGCGCGCCAGCTTCTCAATGCGTGACATTAACTCTAGTCAATATTCCCGTATTTGTCCGGTTCGCTCACCTGAAGGACCAAACATTGGACTTGTGACCTACATGTCACTCTATGCTCGAGTCAATGAGTATGGCTTTTTGGAAGGACCCTATCGCAAAGTGGTCAAAGAAACCAAAGGAAGCACCGTCAAGATGCGTGTGACCAACGAGGTTGTCTATATGGCTGCTGATGACGAAGCCGAATTCCATATCACCCACGCTGAAGTAAATATCGATGAACAAGGCTATATCAAAGAAGAATGGGTGCCAGTTCGATTTAAAGGTGAATATCTTGAATCAAATGTTGAAGAAGTTGAATTTATTGATGTGGTATCTCGCCAAGTCGTTGGTGTGGCTGCTTCACTTATTCCGTTTATCTCTCATGACGAAGCCAACCGCGCCTTGATGGGCACTCACATGCAATGTCAGGCAGTACCATTGGTTCGACCAAGTAGCCCCATTGTGGGAACCGGTATGGAAACCTCGATTGTGGAGGCCATGCGCCACACGATTAATGCTCGAAATGCGGGTACCGTCGCTTACGTTGATGCCACTAAGATTGTACTTGCGCTCGACAAGCCAGTTGATATTGGCAGTTTATCGAGTGACGAGCTTGAATTCGAGCAAATCGAAGTTAGTGCTGACGGCAAAAAAGAAACCTATCATATCCAAAAATTCCACCGCTCAGCTCAATCAACCTGTTACTCGCAAAAACCTTTGGTACATGCCGGAGACACGGTTAAAAAAGATCAAGTCATCGTTGACGGACCAGCGTGTGACGAGGGTGAATTGGCCCTGGGACAAAATATGGTCATTGCCTACACCTCTTTTGAAGGATTGGGTTATGAAGATGCCATTATCGTTTCTGACCGCTTGGTCAAAGAAGACGCCCTCACCTCGATTCATATTAATGAATACGATGTGTCGGTCATGGACACCAAGTTGGGACCCGAAGAGTTAACTCGCGACATTCCAAATGTAGGCGAAATGGAACTGAGAAACCTTGGTGAAGATGGCATTGTGGTGGTTGGCTCCTATGTCGGACCAAATGACATTTTGGTCGGCAAGATTGCTCCCAAAGGCGAAACCGAACTCACCGCTGAAGAGCGACTCCTTCGAGCCATTTTCGGAGAAAAAGCTCGAGAAGTGCGTGATACTTCTCTTCGTATGCCGCATGGTGACGAAGGAACGGTTATCGGCGTCCAGGTTTTAGACCGAGGCGAAGGTGATGAGCTTGATCCAGGAGTCATCAAAAAAGTTGTCGTACGTGTGGCTCAAATGCGCAAAGTTACGATTGGAGACAAACTCGCTGGACGTCATGGTAATAAGGGTGTCATATCCCAAATCATCCCGTCTGCCGACATGCCTCATTTAGCTGACGGCACACCAGTCGATATCATCATTTCTCCTCTATCAGTTCTGGCTCGTATGAACTTGGGACAACTCATGGAAGCTCACCTTGGATTAGCTGCCAGCAAGCTTGGCTACAAAGTTGCCTTGCCAGTATTCGAAGAAGTTGAAGAATCTGAGATCACCAAAGAACTAGAAAAAGCCAAATTGCCAGTGAGTGGTAAAGCTCGCTTGATCGATGGACGCACGGGTGAGCCCTATGAAGAAGATACCGTGGTAGGTGTGGCGTACATCTTGAAACTCATCCATATGGTTGACGACAAAACGCACGCTCGCTCAACTGGTCCATACTCTTTGGTTACACAACAGCCATTGGGCGGAAAAGCTCAAATGGGTGGACAGCGCTTAGGAGAAATGGAAGTCTGGGCACTTGAGGCACACAAAGCCGCGCATACACTGCAAGAAATGTTAACCATCAAAGCAGATGACGTCGTTGGCCGAGCCAAAGCCTTTGAGGCCATTGTCGAGGGCAAGCCCATCCCTGAAGCCACAATTCCAGAGTCTTTCAAAGTGTTGGTGAAAGAGTTGAATTCACTTGGTTTAGACATCATTCCAATTGCCGATGATGGCAGCGGAGTGGTTATCAGCGACGACATCGATGAAGCCGAGATCGGCACTGATGAAACTGTTGTTGCCGCCATGGTTGATGACACCGTGCCACCTGCAACCGCTGATGACGACGACGATGCGCCAGATTCTGATGAAGAAGCTGAGAGTGATGAAGATGTTTTAGAAGAGGGCTTAGAAACTCTCGAAGGTCCGGATGAGCAAAGTTTGAAGGAGGAGGAGTAACACTTTTTATCGATACTTTCCTGAGAAGGAGAGCATCACACAAAAGGAAACTAGAAACTATATGAAAAACACACTCGATTTCAAAGGACTACAAATCAAACTCGCTTCTCCTGAGACGATTAAAAGCTGGTCACATGGAGAGATCACCAAGCCAGAAACCATCAACTATCGCACACTGAAACCAGAGAAAGATGGCTTGTTTTGTCAGGCAATCTTTGGCCCGGTAAAAGACTGGGAATGTGCTTGTGGCAAATACAAGCGAATTCGTTATCGAGGCATCAAGTGTGATAAATGTGGAGTTGAGGTTACATTGAGCCGAGTTAGGCGCGAGCGCATGGGTCACATTCGCCTGGCTTGCCCCGTCGTTCACGTGTGGTATTTCAAAGGTGCACCGTCAAAGCTCTCCCTCTTGCTAGATATTTCTCCCCGAAATCTTTCGAGCATCGTCTACTTCGCTCAATATGTCGTTTTGAAAGTTGATACTGATAAGCGTGGCGAAGTTATGGCATCGCTTGAAGACGAGCAAGCAGCTCGCATTGACATGCTTAAAACCGAAGCCAAAGAATCGATGGAGAAAGAAAAAATTGCAGTCAAGGCAAGAATTGCTGAAATCAAAAAAGACACAGCTTCAGCCGAGCAAAAGGAACTCAAAGTTTCCGAAGCCGAGCTCAAAAGCAAGCAGCGCATTCAACACCTTAAAGATAAGCTCGATGGTGATATTGAAAATGCCACCGAAGTCTTCAAAACAGTCAAAGATATGGTGCGACGACTCGAAGTGCGCTCCATTATCACTGAAGACGAATTCTTAAAACTCGCTGACTACAATGCAACTGAACACATCAAAGTGGGTATGGGTGCCGAAGCAGTTATTGAGCTTATTCGCGACATTGACGCTGAAAGCTTAAGCTCACAAATGCGCTCCGAAATTAAAAAATCAACTGGAGCAAAACGAGTTAAAGCCACCAAGAGACTGCGTGTAATTGAAGGCATGAAAAATGCTAACATCAACGCTGAATGGATGGTCTTAACCTCACTTCCGGTTATTCCTCCAGATTTGCGCCCCATGGTGCAGCTCTCTGGTGGTCGGTTTGCAAGTTCTGACCTCAATGACCTCTATCGCCGAGTTATTAACCGTAATAATCGCTTGAAGCATTTAATTGACTTGGGTGCGCCAGAAATCATTTTGCGCAACGAAAAGCGCATGCTTCAAGAATCAGTTGATGCGCTCATTGACTCGAGCCAATCCCGCGAAACAACCGTCCGTCGAGCTCGCAAAGAATTGCGCTCACTTTCGGAAATGCTTCGCGGCAAACAAGGCCGATTCCGCCAAAACCTTCTTGGTAAGCGTGTCGACTATTCTGGCCGCAGTGTTATCGTTGTGGGGCCCGAGCTCAAACTCAATCAGTGTGGTTTGCCAAAAGACATTGCTCTGGAAATGTTTAGGCCTTACGTATTGAGTGAACTCATTAAAACCGGCATTGCCCCGAATGTTAAATCAGCTAAACATGCATTGGTTCGTCGAGTGCCTGAGGTCTACGACATTTTAGAGCGGATTATCGAAAATCATCCAGTGCTCTTAAACCGTGCGCCAACACTCCACAAGCTAGGTATCCAAGCATTCTTCCCCGTTTTGGTGGAAGGAAATGCCATCCGGATCCATCCATGTGTCTGTGCGGGCTATAACGCGGACTTTGATGGTGACCAAATGGCTATCCATGTGCCTTTGTCTGAGGCTGCTCGCCAAGAGGCAATTGACTTGATGATGCCTGACAGCAACTTGCTTAAACCTGCTGATGGTTCACCCATCACAGTGCCAAACAAAGAAATGGTCATGGGTTGCTACTATCTCACCTCAATTGATCATAAGCTTGAGCTCGTTTCCACCATTTTTGCCAGTGCTCTCGAAGCCGAGCGCGCCTATGGTTTGGGATACATAAAGCTTCGTCAACCAATTAAGGTTCGACTTGATGCCGAGCTTGGCGGAAAAGCAGGAATTATTCAAACAACCGTTGGTCGTATTCACTTCAATGAAGTATTGCCACAACCTTTGCGCTTTATGAATGAGCCAGTCAATGCTGCCTCGGTCAAAGAAATTATTCGCCTGGCTTTGAAGCAATTTGATCGCAAGCGCGTGGTTGAATTAATCGACGCTATCAAAGATTTGGGCTTCCAATCAGCCACGCAATCTGGCTTGTCAGTAGCCGTTTCAGACAATGAAATGATTCCGAATAAAGATGAAATCATTATGGCTGCCAACAAACGTGCTGAAGAAGTAGATGAGAACTATAAAATGGGTCTTATCACTTTGGAAGAAAAACGTCGATTGACCAATGATATTTGGATCAAAACCACTGACGAAATTGCTGACAAAACCTGGAACATCTTTAAAGAAGATAACGCAGTCAAACTGATTATCGACTCAGGTGGAACTCGTGCAAGCAAGGATCAAGTAAAACAATTGGCCGCTATGCGCGGACTCGTGGTCGATCCTATGGGTCGGATTGTGGAGTTGCCCACCAAAAGTAACTTCCGCGAGGGCTTGTCAATTTTTGAATACGTTAACTCGTCTCGTGGATCTCGTAAAGGGTTGACAGACTCAGCTTTAAAAACAGCTGATGCAGGATACTTAACTCGACGCTTAGTTGATGTGGCTCATGACGCCATCATTCGCGAAGTCGATTGTGGTACCGAGCAACACTTGGTTTTGAAAGCCGAAGGCAAGCGAGACCTGCACTTTGCCAAGCGCATTTATGGCCGAGTGGCAGCACTTGCCATCAAAGACGCCAAGGGAAAAGTGGTTGTCGACAAAGGTGAATTGGTTGACGAAGACAAAGTCAAAGAAATTTCAGCAGCCAATATTACCCAAGTCAATGTGTATTCACCCTTAACCTGCGCCGCCAAATTTGGCTTGTGTGCCAAATGTTATGGCAGTGATTTCTCTACCAAAAACATGGTGGAAATTGGTACACCTGTAGGTGTCGTAGCAGCGCAGAGTATTGGTGAGCCAGGAACCCAGTTAACCATGCGGGTGAAACATGCGGGTGGTATCGTCGGACTTGACGTGACCCAAGGTTTGCCTCGAGTTGAAGAGCTCTTTGAAATTCGCACCCCCAAGATTTTAGCTCCCATGAGCGAAGTTGCTGGCAAAGTGAGCGTTGAAGAGAGTGATGAAGGCTATAAAGTCACCATCAAGTCGACTTCAAAACCAATAAAGGTCAAAGAATACATTATTCCCTTGACCAGCATTCTTGCTGTGGCCGAAGGAGACTTGGTAGGTGTTGGATCACAATTATCTTCAGGAAGCTTAGATGTCAAAGAAGTCTTGGAGCTTAAAGGATTGCTTGGTGCGCAAGAGTATTTGCTTGAAGCAGTACAAGAAGTCTATGAATCACAAGGCATTCCGATCAATGACCGCCACTTTGAAGTGATTATTCGTAAAATGAGTGACAAAGTTAAGGTTGAAAATGCAGGTGACACCGATCTATTGCCTGGTGAAATTGTTGAGCGAGTTCGATTTGAACACTCCAATGAATCGGTTTTAGCCGAAGACGGTGAACCAGCAACCGCGCAAGTGGTAATGCTCGGGGTTTCTCGAGCCAGTTTGCATACCGCCTCCTGGTTATCTGCTGCTTCATTCCAAGAGACGACCAATGTCTTGACTGAAGCTGCCATTGAAGGCCGAGAAGATTACATGTTGGGACTCAAGGAAAACGTCATTATTGGACGTTTAATCCCAACCTCGCCTGAGAGAGCCATCGCTGCCTAGAACAGCGTAGGTTGTCTTGATAGTTGTCAAGTCGAGTGAATACCAGTAGAATACCTTTTTGATTGCTTACGCTCAATTGCTAGCGAGTGAAATAAAACTATTAGTCGCTACTATAGAGAGCACGCTAAGTACTACATAGAAAGAAAAATATATCATGCCAACCATCAACCAATTGGTTCGCAAAGGCAGACGCTCACGCTCAAGTGTCATCAAGGCACAAGCATTGCGTCGTAGTTACAATGCCAATACGCGTAATCACAGTCACACCGTGAATCCACAAAAGCGTGGCGTGTGCACGATTGTGAAAACCATGACACCTAAAAAGCCAAACTCAGCTTTGCGCAAAGTGGCCCGTGTTCGCTTGTCCAATCGACATGAAATCACTGCCTACATTCAAGGTGAGGGTCACAACTTGGCCGAGCACTCAATTGTGTTGGTTCGAGGCGGGCGAGTTAAAGATTTGCCGGGTGTGAAATATCATGTTGTTCGCGGCAAATTTGACTGTGCAGGTGTGTCTGATCGAAAATCATCACGCAGCAAATATGGTACTAAAGCACCCAAGGCTGCCAGCGAATAAAACTAACTCAAGTTTAACTAATTAAGGAATCGTTATGCGATCGAAACAAGCACCAGTGAGAGAAGTTATACCTGATCCGGTATATAACTCAACTAAAGTCACGAGACTCATTAACCGGTGCATGAAAGCCGGCAAAAAAGATGTAGCACGAAAACAGGTCTATAGTGCATTAGAATTGTTGGCCAAAAAAACCAAACGACCCGCACTCGATGTTTTTGAAGATGCCATCAACAATATCCAACCCAAAATGGAAGTTCGATCTCGTCGGGTCGGCGGTGCCGCCTACCAAGTTCCCGTTGCTGTTAAAGGAAATCGGGGGTTTGCATTGGCTGTCCGTTGGCTCATACTTGAATCAAACAAAAGACCTAACAAAGAATTCCGTTCCTTTGGTGAAAAATTAGCCGCTGAGCTCTTTGATGCCCTGAATAATGAGGGTGGTGCGGTTAACAAGAAAATGACCAGTCACAAAATGGCGGATGCAAACAAGGCTTTTGCCCACTTTAGGTGGTAAACATCTTTGAAGATTCTAAACATTTAGTGCATGAATTTCATGTCAAGATTATAGAATTCACCAAACTAGTTTGCATAAGCCCTCAAGCTTGTTTGGAAAGATTTTTGCTGACGTAGTAAGTAAATAAGGATATAAGGCACTTATGGCTCAACATTCTGCAGATCACCACGTTCCTCTGGATCACATTCGAAATATTGGTATTATTGCCCATATCGATGCAGGCAAAACCACCACCACCGAGCGCATTCTGTATTACACCGGTAAAACCTACAAAATAGGTGAGGTTCATGAAGGTGCCACGCAAATGGACTGGATGGACCAAGAAAAAGAACGTGGTATTACCATTGTTTCTGCAGCCACGACCACTTTTTGGACCCCAGTTTTGCCAACGTTTATGCCCAAGGACCCCTTCCGCTTTAATATTATTGATACCCCAGGACACGTAGATTTTACTGCCGAAGTGGAACGTTCGTTGCGCGTACTTGATGGCGGAGTTACGGTTTTAGATGCCAACGAAGGCGTCCAGTCGCAATCAGAAACTGTCTGGCGTCAAGCGGATAAATATAAAGTTCCTCGAATTTGTTTTGTCAACAAAATGGACAAAGTCGGAGCAGATTTTGACATGGTGATTAACGACATCCATGAAAAACTAGGAGTCAAAACCGCTGTCATGTGTTTGCCCATGGGACAGGAAAACGAATTTAAAGGCATTATTCTCTTGCTCGAGCGCAAAGCTTTGGTGTGGAGTGGAGATGAAGCCGAGTCGTTCGAAATAATCGAAATTCCCGAAAATTACAAAGAAGAAGTTGAAAAGAGGCGAGCCGAGCTGATTGAGCAAATCGCCGAGCTCGATGAATCACTGATCGAAAAATATTTAAACGGTGAAGAGCTTACCATGGAAGAGCTGCAGCAGGGATTGCGCAAAGCTACGATTGCCTACCAATTAGTGCCTATTTATTGCGGTTCATCGCTGCGTAATAAAGGCGTGCAGCCTTTACTTGACGCCGTCGTCAATTATTTACCAAGCCCCAATGACATCAAAATGGTAACAGGCTTAAAACCCGGAACTGATCAAGTAATCGAGCGTCAGCTCGTGCCCGAAGAATCATTTGCCGGATTATCCTTTAAAATTCAAACCGATCCTCACGTGGGCAGGTTGACCTATATGCGCGTGTACTCAGGAACTATTAAAGCGGGTTCGTACATCTACAACGCTTCTCAGGACAAAAAAGAGCGTGTAGGTCGCTTAATTTTGATGCATGCCAATGATCGTCAAGAAGTTGATATGGCTCAAGCTGGAGATATCGTGGCTTTGGTTGGCATCAAGAGTGCTAAAACAGGTGACACACTCACTGACGAGGCCCATCCCATTTTGTTTGAAGGCATTGAATTTACCGAGCCGGTTATTTCTTTGGCAATTGAACCAAAAACCAAAAACGACCAAGAACGTATGGGCATGGCTTTGAGCAAATTGGCCGAAGAAGATCCAACGTTTAAAATTAAAGTGAATCATGAAACCGGTCAGACAATTATTTCTGGCATGGGCGAACTTCACTTAGATATTTTGGTCGATCGCATGAAGCGGGAATTCAAGGTCGAAGCGAACGTGGGTAACCCGCAGGTTGCTTATCGAGAAACCATCAAGAAAACCGCCCAAGCTGAAGGTAAATATATTCGCCAATCTGGTGGACGTGGACAATATGGACACTGTTTACTGCGCATTGAACCAAAGGGCAGGGGTGAAGGTTTTGAATTCAAAAACGAAATCACTGGTGGCGCAATTCCAAGAGAATTTATCCCGGCGGTTGAAAAAGGGGTCAAAGAAGCATTGGAAAATGGTGTTTTGGCAGGTTACCCTCTAGTTGATGTATTAGTCGCGTGTTACGACGGTAGTTTTCATGATGTCGATTCATCTGAAATAGCCTTTAAGATCGCGGGATCAATGGCACTGCAATCAGCCGCTCGGCAAGCGGATCTTGTATTGCTCGAGCCAGTCATGAAGGTGGAAGTAACCACCCCAGACGATTTTATGGGAGATGTGATTGGAGATTTATCTTCTCGTCGAGCCCAAATTCAAGAAACCAAAATGAGAGGTAATTCGCGCATTATTACAGCGCTTGTGCCCTTGGCAGAGCTTTCTCGCTATGTTACAATACTGCGCAGTCTCAGCCAGGGAAGAGCTAATGCGTACATGGAGCCAAGTCACTATGATGAGGTTCCCTCCCAGATTGCCGCAGCCTTAATTCAAGCCAAGACCAAAGTGTCTTAAGATGATAAGTGCGGCAGCAACGAGATAGTAATTTGGACAGAAATTATAAGTTATTACAAAGCTAAGGAGCATCATGGCAGACAAATACGTTCGCAATAAACCACATATTAATATCGGCACCATCGGTCACGTTGACCATGGCAAGACCACTTTAACTGCCGCTATTACCACCACATTAGCCAAATCTGGTTTAGCAACAGCAAAAGGATACAACGATATTGATAACGCTCCTGAAGAAAAAGCTAGAGGTGTCACGATTAATGTCTCTCACATTGAGTACGAAACCGAAAAGCGTCACTATGCTCATATTGACGCTCCCGGTCATGCTGATTACATCAAAAACATGATCACTGGTGCGGCTCAAATGGATGGCGCTATTTTGGTCGTTGCTGCCACTGATGGTCCCATGCCACAAACCCGAGAGCATATCTTGTTAGCTAAACAAGTCAATGTGCCTAAAATCGTTGTCGCTTTGAATAAAGTCGATATGGTCGATGATCCGGAATTACTCGACTTAGTCGAGATGGAAATCCGTGAACTTTTGACCAAATACGAATACCCGGGTGATGAAATCCCTGTTATTCGCGTGAGTGCGCTTAAAGCTTTGGAAGGTGATGCCACCTATCAACAAGCTATCACTGACCTCATGAATAAAGTTGATGAGTATATTCCCGTACCTGAGCGCG
Organism: uncultured Pseudomonadales bacterium; assembly: GCA_964441155.1. GTDB lineage: Bacteria > Patescibacteriota > Microgenomatia > UBA1400 > RBG-16-45-19 > CAYYKL01. The sequence goes on along the minus strand of CAYYKL010000001.1, from coordinate 210,686 downwards.
CCATTGACAAGCCTTTCTTGATGCCAGTTGAAGATGTCTTCTCCATCAAGGGTCGCGGTACCGTTGCCACGGGTAGAATTGAGCGCGGTCAAGTCAAAGTCGGCGAAGAAATTGAAGTCGTTGGACTATTGAAAACTGCCAAAAAGAGTACCGTTACTGGTGTCGAAATGTTTAGAAAAACCCTCGACGAAGGTCAAGCAGGTGACAATGTCGGCATACTGCTGCGCGGTATTGAAAAAGATGACATCGAGCGTGGTCAAGTTATCGTCAAGCCAGGCTCAGTCACGGCTCACACCGAATTTGAAGCTGAAGTGTATATCCTCACCAAAGAAGAAGGTGGCCGTCATAGCCCATTCTTCACTGGTTACAGACCACAGTTCTACATCAGAACCACTGATGTAACTGGAGAAGTGACCTTGGCTGAGGGTGTCGAAATGGTTATGCCTGGTGACAACGCCAATATGAAGGTAAAACTCATTCAACCCGTTGCTATGGAGCAAGGTTTACGCTTTGCTATCCGTGAAGGTGGCCGAACCATTGGTGCAGGCGCCATTACAAAGATTGTTAAATAATTAAATAATAGACATGTTTGGATCCCGGGCTTAAAAACCCGGGATCTTGACTTTAATAAGAGAAGTACTAAAAAAGCAATTTAAAATATTATGGCAAACGCTCAAGCGCGAATCAGAGTTCGATTAAAATCATTTGATCACCGGGTCATTGATGAGGCAGCAGCTAAGATATTAGAAACTGCCCTTTCAACTGGAGCGAAAGTTGTTGGTCCCGTGCCGCTACCCACCAATCGAAAAGGGTTCACGGTTACCACGTCGCCCCATGTGGACAAGAACTCACAGGAACACTTTAAAATCTTAACTCACAAGCGCTTGATCGATATCATTAAGCCAACCGGAAAAACCATTGACTCACTCATGCATCTGGAATTGCCAGCTGGAGTGGGTATCGAAATTAAAATGTAAATACGCGTTAAATCTTTTTTAAAGATTTTTTCGCTGCAAAACAATTAAGTTACCGTATGCACGCCATACTAAACTTAATTGAACGTAAAGCGAGAACTGATTACATGCTTTCACTTGATAAGCAGCCAGTTCTTGGTTGCTTTTTTTACGGGGTTTTTCTCTAAAAAACCCGCACTAACTATGAACACATATTTTGGCTACAAACAAACGATGACCCAAGCGTGGGACAAACAAGGCAAGCGCCATAGTGTCACTATTGTGTCGATTGAACCATTGATTGTCTCTCAGGTTAAAACTATCGATAAAGATGGTTACACTGCGGCTCAAGTGGTTGTGGGTCAGAAAAATAAAAAAGCCAACAACCCTCAAGCAAAGCACTTGCTTTCCTCGGGTGTAACTATGGCTCCTAAGCGAATCAAAGAATTAACATTAGCTCCCGATGAAACTTTAAGCGTGGGAGACACACTATCTGCAGATGCTCTGCTAAAAGTTGGTGATGTCGTCAAAGTGGCAGGCACGACCAAAGGCAAGGGTTTTGCTGGAGTCGTAAAGCGCTGGGGATTTGCCGGTGGACCACGAACCCATGGTCAATCAGATCGCGAACGTGCTCCTGGGTCAATCGGACAAGGAACAACGCCGGGTCGCGTATATAAAGGTAAAAAAATGGCCGGTCATATGGGTACTGCCATCAAAACCATTCGCAACATGCAAGTGTTGGCAATCGATACGACCAAGCATCTCATTTTTCTTGACGGCCCAATTCCTGGTCACAAAGGCACGCTTGTGACGATCACAAAAATGCGTGACGGCCAAAAAGAAATAGTGATGCATCCAAAATCACTTTTGGTTGAACCTACTATCGAAGTAACTCCAGAAACCAATCAAGAAGCCGAAGTATCCGAGGTGGTTACTGAAAGCACTTCAAACGAATAAAACACTATGAAAACAATAACCGTACCAGAATATTCAATCAAAGGCGAAAAAATCGGGGACACTCAGTTGCCCGAAAACATTTTTGGAACAGAGGCTTCAACTGCGCTTCTTGCTTTGGCAGTAAATGTGTACTTATCCAACCAACGGCAAGCTACCCGCAAAGCTCAGAGTCGATCCGAAGTCAACCGAACCACTGCCAAAATTTGGCGTCAAAAAGGTACCGGCCGAGCTCGCCATGGTTCACGAAAAGCACATATTTTTGTGGGTGGTGGTGTGGCTCATGGTCCTAAAGCTAATGCCAATTTTTCAAAAACACTCCCTAAGAAAATGCGGCGCAGGGCGCTTCTTGGAGCACTTTCCTTACGCGTCAAAAACAACGAGCTCGTGGTCATGAACAACCTTGATAAGGTCGAGAATAAAACCAAAGCATTCATTCAACTGCTCACTAAGGTGACTAACTATCCCACAACACGTAAAGTATTAATCATTTTGCCCGATGTCTTTGAAGGCATTATAAACGCAAGCTCCAACCTAAAAGGAGTTGCGATTACCCAAGCCAAACGATTGAATACTCACGAAATTCTCCATGCAAACACGATTATCCTTGCAAAAGAGTCTATTTCAGTTTTGAGTCAAACGTATGCTGGAGCCAAAGCGGAAATGGAAGTCGTTCACACCGAAATTGCACCCACCAAAGCAGTCGCTTCACTTCCAAAAACAACTAAAGCAGTTGCCAGCAAGACACCAAAAAAACAAAGCAAAAAAGCAACTGCTGTCAAGAAAACCACTACAGCAACCAAGCCAGCTGTCAAAAAAAGTACCACTAAAAAAGTAGCATAAGTAATCACCATGAACCAAGCCTTTGTATTAAAACGTCCCATTATTACCGAAAAAAGCCAGGCTGCAGCCGCTTTAAGCACCTTTATGTTCGAGGTTGATGTGAAAGCAACCAAGCATGACATCAAACTAGCTGTTGAATCGCTCTATAAAGTGCATGTCATTGGTATTCGCACCGTCACTTTCCCCTCGCTCACCAAGCGAACAGGTAAGCGAAGATTACCGACAGCTACCTCAAAGGTAAAACGTGCATATATTCAATTAAAACAAGGCGAATCCTTGCCTTTATTTGAAACTAATAATCAAGCTTAAACTATGATCACTCAATCAAGACCTACCAGTAACGGCCGCCGACATGCTTCTTACATTTCAAGCAAGAAGTATTCGACCAAAAAGCCATTAAAAGCTTTGAGTAAAATCAAAAGCAAAATTACGGGCCGCAATAATCAGGGTAAAATTACTATTCGTCATCGAGGAGGGGCTCAAAAACGCAAACTTCGACTCATAGATTTTAGGCGCAATAAAATTGATGTTATGGGTAAAGTGGTTTCGATTGAATATGATCCAAACCGCAGTGCCGACATTGCTCTCGTCAACTACGTTGATGGCGACAAGCGTTACATCTTGGCACCCGACGGTATGGTTGTCGGTCATGAAGTCATGTCTGGAGATAAGGCCGAAATTAAGCCCGGCAATAGCTTGCCATTGAGAGAAATCCCTCTAGGAACTCCCATTCACAACATTGAATTAACTCCTGGAAAAGGTGGCCAAATGGTGCGCGGAGCCGGAACTGCCGCAACGCTCCAAAGCAAAGAAGGAAAATTCGCCCAAGTCTTACTTCCGAGCAAAGAGCTCCGCCTGATTTCTCTTGACTGCCGTGCTACTATTGGTCAGGTAAGTAACCAAGAACACAAGATAATTAAGTATGGAAAAGCTGGTCGGCGCCGAAATATGGGATGGCGTCCTTCAGTTCGTGGTGTGGCTATGCATCCGGCGGCTCATCCACATGGTGGTGGAGAAGGCCGATCTGGAATTGGTATGAAAGCACCAAAAACCCCCTGGGGCAAGAAAGCACTGGGCAAAAAGACAAGAAAACTTAAAAAATATTCTAACCGGTATATTATTCGTGACCGCCGGAGTAAGTAACTATGAGTCGATCAAGTAAAAAAGGACCCTACGTTGATGAGAAGCTGGCTAAAAAAGTCAGTATGCAAAAACAAATGGGGACAAAACAGCCCATCAAAACCTGGGCTAGAAGCAGTCAAATTCCACCTGAATTTGTTGGCTTCACGTTTTTAGTGCATAACGGCAAATTATTTAAAGAAGTGTTTGTGTCTGAGGCTATGGTTGGACATCGCTTAGGAGAATTTTCTCCTACGCGCACTTTTAGAGGCCATGGCCGCATTGTTAAACGCTTATTAACCAAGACCTAAAAAGATACGTATGGATATTACCGCAACCGCTACACAAAAGTTTTTGCGCCTCACTCCTCGCAAAATGCGTCTAATCGCAAATGCAGTCAGAGGGCGTCAAGTTGATGACAGTCTTAAGCTTTTGCAAGTTATGCCCCAGCGAGCAGCAGTTGTGGTGCGCAAAGCGGTGACTCAAGCTAAGGCAAATGCTGTTAGCGGCAAGCAAGCCGATGCTAAAACGTTAAAAATCGAAACAATTGAAGTCATGGAAGGCCCACGCCTGAAACGGTTTCAAGCAGTGTCGCGAGGTCGAGCTCACTCAATTATCAAACGATTAAGCCACGTAAAAGTTACACTTAAAGGTTCGACACTTTAGAAAAAGGAAATTATGGGACAAAAAGTACATCCATTCGGCTTTCGTTTAGGCCCTTTGTACAACTGGAAATCAACCTGGTTTGCAGAAGGTAAGCAATACCAAGAGCAAGTTTTGGAAGACTTTAAATTGCGTAAATATTTGAGCAATAAATTGAGATCTGCTGGGCTGACCCAGGTGGTCATCGAGCGATCCATCAATACGATCAAAGTAAATATTTTTGTGTCCCGACCTGGTGTGGTCATTGGACGAGGCGGAGTCAACTTAGAAGAGCTACGTAAAGAAATCAACAAACTGTTGAAAATTGCTGACACCGATCGCAAGAAAACTAAGGTTGAAGTCAAAGTTGAAGAAGTTAAAGATCCAGATATGCAGGCTCAGTTGGTGTTGAATCGAATCAAAGATCAACTGGAAAAACGTTACCCACATCGTAGAGCTGTAACACAAGCTTTGGATAAAGTGATGCAATCTGGAGCAAAAGGGGTTAAAATCATCCTTTCCGGACGTATTGGCGGGGCTGAAATTGGTCGGACCGAGAAATATGGTCGCGGCACAGTGCCGACCCAAACGCTGCGGGCTGATATCGATTACGCCGAGGAACCAGCATTAACCAAGTCCGGGTATGTTGGCATCAAAGTCTATATTTATAAAGGTGAGCGAGCAACTGAGTAACTATGTTACAACCTAAAAAACGAAAATACCGCAAAGAGTTTCGGGGCAAGCGCTCAGGCATTGCTCTGCGAGGCAATAGTGTAGACTTTGGTGATTTTGGCCTGAAAGCCCTTGATGCCAAGTGGTTGACTGCCAAGCAAATCGAAGCTGCTCGCAAAACCATATCGCATCACACCAAGCGTATCGGTAAGTTATGGATTCGGGTATTTCCATATAAACCGGTAACCAAAAAGGCCGCTGGAGCCAAAATGGGCTCAGGCAAGGGCGACATTGAACAATATGTAGCCGTAGTCAAGCCGGGGAAAATTGTTTTTGAATTGGCCGGAGTCACCGAAGAGACAGCCCGAGAAGCGTTTCGCAAAGCTGGCCACAAGCTACCGTTTAGAACATCTTTTATTGAGAAATAATCATGAAACGTAAAGACTTAGATCAGCTAAAAGAAAAAGACACCAAAGCCTTGGTGGATAAATTAAGCGAACTGGCAGTATCACTGACCACCGCTCGCTTAGAGCGAACTATGCAAACAGTCAAAAATACAGGACTAACTAAACAGATTAGAAAAGATATGGCTCAAATTAAAACTATCTTACATGAAAAAAAACTGCTTGAGGAGATTTCGCAATGAAAACATTTGTAGGCACCGTCACCTCAATCAAAATGGATAAAACGGCAGTTGTCGAAGTCACTACGCAGTGGTTGCACCCTGTATACCGTAAAACTATTAAGAAAGCTAAAAAGTATTTGATTCATGACGAAAAAAATGAAGTGACCGTTGGGGACACTGTTGCCTTTATCCCCGATAGGCCCAGGAGCAAACTCAAACGGTTTGCCCTGCAATCAATAGTCACTAAAAAAGTATAACCAAGAAAATTTATGTTGCAATTACGATCAGTTCTACAACTAGCAGATAATTCAGGCGCCAAGCGCTTGCGCTTAATCCACATCCATGGTGGCTCGAGACATGTCTATGGCTATGTCGGTGATATTATTACCGCTTCGGTCATTGCTTCTGACCCACAAGGTCAGGTTAAAAAAGGCGAAGTGGTCAAAGCGGTGATTGTTCGAACACGAAAAGAAACTCGACGTGCCGATGGTAGTTATATTCGTTTTGATGATAACGCTGCTGTCATAATCGAGGGATTGAAAAATCAAAATCCCCGCGGCACCCGAATTTTTGGGCCGATTGCTCGTGAAGTTAAAGAAAAAGGTTTCAGTAAGATTGCCTCTTTGGCACCAGAAGTTTTATAAAGGAAAATCATGAGATTAAAAGTAAACGACCAAGTAGCGGTTATTGCGGGCAAAGACCGCGGCTACAAAGGCAAGATCACGAAAGTGTTTCCAAAATTGGGAACGGTCGTGGTTGAAGGAGCCAATAAATATAAACGCCACATTAAAAAGCAGGGTACACAACCAGGTCAAATAGTTGAGATTGAGCGACCATTGGCTCAAAGTAAAGTGCAATTAATTAGCCCGCATACAGGCAAAGTGACGCGTGTTCGCATCGAGCGGGCTAAGACTGGCGAAGCTATGCGCATCTGTGTTAAATCAGGAAAACCATTAGATAAATAACTAAATAAAGATACTTATGGACGAACTTAAAAAACGCTATTTTGATGAAATTGTGCCTGAGCTTAAAAAAAAGCTTGGTCGCAAAAATACGCTCTCGTTGCCTAGATTGCAAAAGATTGTGGTTAATGTGGGTTTGTCAGAACCCCAACATCAGGATCAAGCAATTAAAAGTATGGGCGAGCAGCTGGCACAGATTACTGGTCAAAAGGCTAAAGTGGCAGCGGCCAGAAAATCGATTGCTGCTTTTCGCTTGCGTCAGGGAGATCCAATCGGACTGGTTGTAACCTTACGCGGCGAGCGTATGTATCAATTTTTGAACAAAGTAATTCGCATCGTGCTGCCCCGATTAAAAGACTTTCAGGGTGTCCCAACTGATGCATTTGATCAAGCGGGTAATTACTCATTAGGCATGACCGAACAGATTGTTTTCCCAGAGATAGACTATGATAAAATCGACAGAGTTCGGGGCTTACAAATAAATATTATTTCCACTGCCACCAATCCAGAAGAAGGTCGCTTGCTTTTAGAATTACTTGGCATGCCTTTTAAAAAAGAAAGTAAATAATGGCAAAACTATCAAAAATATTACGAGAAGATAAAAAGCTCAGGTTTGCGAACCGCCATCGAAATCGCTGCAAACTATGTGGTCGACCTCGAGCATATATGCGTCAATTTGGCTTATGTAGATTATGTTTTAGAAAAATGGCCCACAAAGGTGAGTTACCCGGTGTCGTGAAAGCGAGCCACTAGAAAGTTTTAACCGATATGACCGATCCGATTGCAGATTTATTAACTCGAATTAGAAACGCGTACCTGGCTAAAAAAGCCACCGTCCGTGTGCCTTATTCAAAGGCCAAGCTGGCGTTAACCAAAGTGCTCTCTGAGCAAGGCTACCTTGATAGTTTCGTGCTTGAGGGTGAGGGAATTAAGCAAGAAATTCTTATTACCCTTAAATATGAAGGCCCTATTGCAGTCGTCAAAAAAATTGACCGAATTTCAAGCCCGGGTAGGCGCACCTATTTGCAAGCGAAATATATTAAACCAGTCTTGGGTGGACATGGCATGTTGGTGATCTCAACCAGCAAAGGCTTGCTCACCGATAAACAAGCTAAAAAGGAAAACTTGGGCGGGGAAGTTCTCTGTCGAGTCTATTAAGCTATGAGCCGAATTGGAAATAAAGCATTACAGCTCCCGAGCTCAGTGACGATTTCGATCACTGGTGATCAAATATTAGTTAAGGGGCCAAAGGGCGAGCTAACACTTGCAGTCCCTGCTGGGATTGTCGTGACCATTGATGAAAACACCGTGAGTGTCAAGCGAAAAAACGATGAGCGCCAAACCAGAGCCATGCATGGCATGGTGAGGAGTATTCTGGGAAGTCATATTATTGGTGTGAATGAAGGATTTAGCAAAAAACTAGAATTAGTGGGCACCGGTTACCGCGCTAAAAAACAAGGATCAGATCTGTCTATAAGTGTTGGCCATTCACACCCTGATGTTTTTAAAGCAGTTGACGGAGTCGAGTTCGCTTGCGAATCAGATACGGTCATTGTGATAAGTGGCATTAACAAACAAATTGTGGGTCAGGCAGCTGCAAATATTCGAAAATTACGACCTCCAGAGCCTTACAAAGGCAAAGGCATTCGCTATCAAGGTGAAGTAATTAGGCGAAAAGCTGGTAAAGCAGCCAAGACAGGTTCTTAAAAAAGATTAAGGCATACCTATGAACAAACTACAAAGATTACAAGCACAGCGAACCGCGCGAAAAGTCCGTGTGAGACGTAAAGTTAGAGGCACAACTGAGCGCCCTCGATTGAGTGTGTATCGCTCCAATAAACACACCTATGCGCAAATCATCGACGATACGTTAGGTAAAACGCTGACTGCAGCGAGTGAAAAGGAATTAAAAAGCATTAAAGAAACTAAAGCAGCCCGAGCGATTGCTTTGGGAGAACTGCTTGCTCAAAAAGCAAAAAAGAGTAAGATTACCAAACTGTGCTTTGACCGTGGAGGCTATAAATACCATGGTCGAATCAAATCATTGCTTGAGTCTGTTCGTCAGCAAGGCATTGAGGTCTAACCTATGAACAACCCTAACACCAACACCAATAATCCTAATAATCGAAACAATAACAATCAGAATCGTGGCGGTCGTCCTGGCGGTCATGGTCAGGCTCCGCAGTCTGAATTCGATGAAAAAGTAGTCGAAATCAAACGGGTTACCAAAAAAACTAAAGGTGGCAACCATATTACCTTTACTTGTTTAGTGGTGGTTGGCGACAGAGATGGTAAAGTCGGTGTCGCAATCGGTAAAGCAACTGATGTGCTCTCAGCCATTAAAAAAAGCGTCAAACGAGCCCGAAAACGAATGATCAGTGTTCCAACTCGCAAGGGCACCATTCCATTTGCCTACGAAATGAAATACGGTGCTGCTCGAGTTTTCTTGAAGCCTGCTCCACAAGGAACTGGAGTTATTGCCGGCGGTGCTGTTCGCTCAGTGGTTGAAGCAGCGGGTTTGGAAAACATTGTGTGCAAAATCATGGGTTCAAGTAACAAAATGAACAATGTGTGGGCAACGTTTGAAGCGCTCAAAGAAATTGGCTCACTTGTCGCCGTCAAAAAGATCCAAGTCGATGAGCCCAAAAAAGTGACCAAAGATACGCCTGCTGCTCCCAAGACTCATGCTCCTTTTCAAAAAGTGGAACCCAAAAAAGAAGCTGTGGTTGCAAAACCAATCGTTAAAAAACCGATAAATAAAAAACCAACTAAAAAAGCAAAATAACTATGGATTTACATAATTTACCAGCAGTCATCGGAAAACAACCCAAACGATTAGGTCGTGGGTATGGATCAGGTGTCGGCGGACACACCGTCGGTCGAGGCCAAAAAGGTCAAAAAACCCGTTCAAAAGTTGCCATGTGGTTTGAGGGCGGTCAACTCCCTTTAAGTCGACGCTTGCCCTTTTGGCGAGGTAAAGACCGATTTAAGCCAACCGAAGAAGAGCAGTTGCCAATTAAGGTTGGACTACTTGATGTCTTGCCAGCTAAAAGTAAAGTTGACGCGAAATTGCTCCAAGAAAAAGGTATAATTTCGAAGCGAGATTTGGCAAAAAGAACTATTAAAATTGTTGGTGGGGGAAATTTAACCAAAGCGTTAACCGTTACCCTCTTAACATCCAAATCAGCTCAAAGTGTCATAGAAAAAGCTGGTGGAACAATCGACCGTGGAAAAACTGATTAACGTCATCAAACAAATCGGTTCTGTGCCGGAACTAAAAAAGAAAATTGGTTTCACGGCAGGCATTTTTGCAATCTATCGCTTGCTCGCTCATATTCCCGTTTCTGGAGTCAACACCGAACAATTGCGGCAACTTTTTGCCTCGAACCAATTTTTAGGCATGCTAAATATTTTTTCAGGTGGAACGTTAGCTAGTTTTTCGATCATGGCCTTGGGTGTGGCACCGTACATCAATGCATCGATCATCTTGCAATTGCTCACCATGGTATTTCCTAAACTCGAAGAGTTGAGCAAAGAAGGCGAATCAGGTCGAGAAAAAATCAATCAATATACGCGTTGGTTAACCGTGCCTCTGGCCGTGGTTCAAAGTTTTGGCGTAGTGGCACTCCTTCGCAGCCAAAATCTCATGGTAACGGGTGGCATTGTCGAGACCATTGCCGTCGTAGCCACCATGATTGCCGGCTCTATGCTATTACTTTGGCTCGGAGAACTTATCACTCAATACGGTATTGGCAATGGCATTTCAATGCTTATCTTGGCTGGAATCGTGGCGCAATTACCTACTTCTTTGGCACAGACTGCATTTGTGACCCAAGCCGCAAACTACGCATCTTTGGCTATATTCGCCGCCCTGAGTATTGTGGTTATTGCCAGTGTGGTCTACATGAATCAAGCGATTCGCAAAGTGCCGATTCACTACGCCAAACGGATTCGTGGCTCAAAACTCTATGGTGGTCAAACGACCTTTTTGCCACTGAAGCTTAATCAGGCCGGTGTCATTCCGATTATCTTTGCTGTGTCCTTAGTTCTTTTGCCTTCACTTGTGGGCAGATTTATGACGGCCAGCAGCAACCCACAACTCATTCAAGTCGGAGCTTCAATGACAGCCGCGTTTAATCCCCAGAGTGTGGTTTATAATCTCACCTACTTCATTTTGGTATTCGGTTTTACCTACTTTTACACCGCCATTGTCTTTGATCCTCAAAAAATCGCTGACGAGCTGAAGAAAAACGGTGGTTTTATTCCCGGCATTCGACCCGGCAAAGCCACTGCCACCCACTTGGGCTTTATTACGATGCGCATCACCTTGGTGGGAGCGCTGTTTTTGGGTATTATTGCCATTCTTCCTTCCATTGTGCAAGGCATGACTAATTTGCAATCACTTTCAATCGGTGGCACGGGAATTTTAATTGTGGTTTCGGTAATCCTTGAAACAACTCAGCAAATTCAATCGAAACTAGTAATGCATAATTATGACAAGTTCTTAAGTTGATGCTATTTATCACTGGTGTAACGAACTTTCGCTACACCATTGATGTGTTGCATTAATAGAACTGTCGTCAATTAGCATACAAAGGATTCATGGGTTTTTAGATTGAACTCATGCTTAAAGTGCTTATGAAATTTATTCTCATTGGAATTCAAGGTGCTGGTAAATCGACGCAAGGCAACATGATGTCGGCGAAATTAAATATTCCCTATCTTTCTAGTGGTCACATTTTTAGGCAAATGTCTCGGGAAAAAACCCCTTGGGGCAGATACGTCAAAGAAGTGGTTAATTCAGGCTCACTCATGCCTGATGATAAAACCATCGAAGTGGTGAACGAATATCTAGCCAAAGAAGCGTATGCCAAAGGTTATATTTTGGATGGATTTCCGCGAACAGTGACGCAAGCTAAGTTATTTAAGAATGGTGTCGATGGCGTGATCTATCTCAATGTCTCGGAAAAAGAAGCAGTGTGGCGTTTGTATGGCCGCATGGATGATGAGATTCGCGAAGACAACAATCTACAGGCGATTAGGCGCCGAATCAAACTCTTCCATGAGCAAACCATGCCGGTGGTTGAATATTACAAAAGCGAGGGGAAATTACTCGAAGTAAATGGCGAGCAGTCAATTGAAGAAATTCATAATGAGATCATGCAACGGGTGAACGATCTCAAACTATAGTTCGGCAGCAGTTAAAACCATGATTCATGATAGTGCGACACTTGAAATTTTCCGTGAGAACGGCAAACTCATCCGTGATATACGGTTGAATTTAATTGATATGGCTCACAATGGAGCCGACTGCCTGGCAATTGATGCACAAGCTCAAGCGCTCATGAAAAAGGCGGGGGGCGAGCCAGCCTTCATGCGTGTCAAAGGCTATCATCACGCAACCTGCATTTGCATCAATGATGGTTTTGTGCACTGCATTCCTCAGGGAAAACCAAAGCTTGGTGATATTGTAACTATTGATACCGGCATGTTTTATCACGGCACCACCACCGATGTGGCAACTACCATTCTTATTGGTGAAGATAATTCGAAAGAACAATTCCTGCATGCAGGTCAAAAAGCACTCAGCAAAGCCATCAAGCAGGCAATTCCGGGCAATTCGGTGAGAGACATCACTAAAGCCCTGCAAAAGCACCTGGAGCGCACAGGATATAGTGTAACTCGCGATTTGTGTGGGCATGGACTTGGCTCAACCATGCACGAAGAACCCCAAATTCCGCTCTACGATTCTTTAGACCCAGATCTTTCGGTTAAATTGCAATCTGGAATGGTTTTAGCCGTTGAGGCTATGTATATGGCGGGCGATTGGCAACTCCAAAAAGATCCTGATGGTTGGACGCTGCGCACTGCGGATGGCAAATTATCGGGCATGTTTGAAGAAGATGTGATCGTGACCGAAAATGGGCCAGAAATTATAACCCAGTAAAAAATGAACGAAGTTTTGTCCCTGAATATTATGGGAGAGCGAGCAGTATGTTCACCCAACTGTGGTGCCTGCTGTATTGCTCTTGAAGTAAGAAACGAGGATGGAAGTGTATTCAAGCCTGCTGGAGAAAGATGTAGTCAATTGCGAACAGATTTATCATGTGCAGCTCACGATGCAAATTGGCGGCCAAAAGAGTGTGCTGATTTTACTTGTCTCGATAAACCACCAGACTTCGTAGATTTATTACTTTCAAGTGAGCTCGGCTAGAAATTCTTGAAAACTATGCACTTCATTGACGCAGTCATGCGCGTGATCTTTGGGATAGGAATATTTGAGAGTTTGCTTGCCAAAATATTGCCCAACCGCTGACTTGACATTGGGATGCAGGTACAATATAAAAGAATTAATTAGCCAAAATAGCTATTTATGCCCAAAACCAAAAAATCAATCTCTCAGATTCCATTGTCAGTAGTCGTCGTTGTAATTTTGCTTGTGTTTGGACTTTTTCTCTCAGTAATTGCATCACAATACTCCACTGAAAACAGATCTGATGCCAAAAGTCGACACGATTCTCTCTAGAATTTACTTTCCGTTGATTGATTAAGTGTTAGGCTAGTTCCTGCGCACTTTACTATTTATTACGAGTTTCTGTGTTCACATCAAGCGGTTTCTCGGAAATCAATCTATTGCTCATTTCTTTATATATAACCAACCTCATTGCCGCTTGAGGCAGAAGAGCTCTCTTTTTTATAGCAAGGATTGTTGTTTGAGGTAGTCTGTGATTCCTTCAGCCAATGCTCGTGCTGGAATTTCAGGAGAGTCGATAAGCAGCTTTTGATCTCTTTTGTTGGTCAGAAAACCTGTCTCTGCAATGGCCGCCACTGTCATGGGGTGAATAGCGTGGTCAAATCGCCACCAGGCAAAGGCATAATATCCTCGCATATTGCGGCTTATGGTTGTGTCTTTTGGCAAGTCGATGGTGTTTCCATAGGCGTTTTCGAGGTGTTGTATAAGCGTGGCCGCTTTGCCCGTATAATCCCGCCAAGAATGTGCAAATTTATACCCGGTTAACGAGCTATCTTCATTGCCATCGGCATGAATTGCCAAAAATACATCGGCCCAATACTCTTTTGGCACGGTGGTTGGTAAAATGTCTACGATAACCCCCTTTGCTTTAAGTAATTGAGCTGCGTGAGTAGCAATAACATAATTCACTTCCCATTCTGCCTTGCCACCGCCCGTTGCACCTGTATTGCCGAGTAATCGCTCCAGTTCCTTAGGCACCTCTTCGTTTTTCCAATGCCCGACTTGCAACCCTACGCGCGCCGGACCATCAGGGCGCTTCCAGGATTCAAACAATGACCAAGCATCATTGCCTTCATTCGACTCGGGCTCGATATTGTACGGTGGTGCACCAGTAATTGGCTGCGATTGATTATGTTTCCAAGCATTAAACCCAACAATGATTGCCACAAAAAGGAATAGAGTGAATCCAGCTCGTTTTTTTGAGGTAGTCATTTTGAAGTCCATAAAATGAGAAGCTATCATAGCAGCGGAGTCCTAAGAGGATCCTAAGTACGCGCTCCGAAATAATTTGCCTTTGAAAGTTGATGTTAGAATGCAAGAATGAGCGAAAGAACAATAGCCAGACATCCAATAAGGTATCAAGCAGGATTAAAGTTTTGGGGCGCTTTTGAGAGCTCACTCGGATTTGAAGTTTCAATTGATAGTTCGGAAAATATTTCACAGGCAAACACTCATTTGAGAGATGCAGCTGTGGGGGTATTTGTTAATCATCAAAGAATTGCTGACACACCGATTGCCATCTCTTTCTTGTTATCTCACCTACCAAATGCGGGCGATATGATGGGTCCTGCAGGAATGAAGCATTTTGATTTTAAACGAGATCCCTTTTCTGCTGCTGTATTTCGAATGCTTCCCCCTATAGGAATTCGACCTGTGCCCGTGGTTCAAGATGGCGATAGTCAAAATTACTCAGAACGAGAAAGGCAAGACATGCTGGATCGATTGAAAGCCAAGGCTAGTGCGGCAATAGTGTCACCCGGAGGTATTTATGGAATCGCCCCTGAAGGCACTAGGAGTCATGGTGGCACGCTGCAGTCATCTAAGCGAGGGTTAGGTTATTTGCCTGGCTATGACCCAGAAGGGCGTCTGCTATATGTGCCTGTTGGCATTATCTATAAGAATGTACATTTGGGAACTGAGCAAAACGAAATCAGAGTTGGTGAACCATTTAGATTTTCAGATCTTGGTCTTGATGAGCGTCAATTACCAGATGATCGCAAGAAAAGAGCACAACTAATTGCTGATTCCATGATGCTTCATTTAGCAGCAATTTTGCCTGAGTCAATGCGAGGGGTCTACAGCTCAGTTGGTCCGACAGAATGGCATTAAAAACAAAACCTTGTTACCCATGGGAGACTCTGGTAGAATACCCTTTGTCTTTATATAAGCGTGAAACATACATGATACATTCCTCTGAAAGAAAGCGATTAAACCATTAAACCTATGGCTAAACCGCAAGTTGATGTTTATGAGGGAGATATCATTGAGGCACTGCCCAATACGATGTTCCGCGTGAAATTGGATGATTCTAGTCCGGAGGATTTTGCCGGTCGAGAAATCCTATGTACCTTAAGTGGCAAAATGAGACTGTATCGCATTCGGGTGATGCCAGGAGACCGAGTAAAGGTCGAAATGACACCCTATGATGGTAAACGAGGACGGATCACTTTCCGAACCAAGTAGTCACTTTGCATTAAAATCCGCGAAACTAGGGGCGACAACAAAGCACCTGGATTTGCTAACAATTGAAAAAGAATCGATATGAAAGTTAAAGCGAGTATTAAACGCCGCTGCAAAACCTGTAAGATAATCCGTCGACATGGCGTGATTTTTGTTATTTGCGAGAACCCTCGTCACAAACAGAGGCAAGGGTAACTACTAAAAAGAAATTAAGGAACGTATGCCAAGGTTAGTTGGAATCGATATACCAGAAAACAAACGCATTGAGGTTTCGCTTACCTATATCTATGGTGTCGGACCTCATCGAGCCAAAAACCTGCTTAAAGAATCAAACATTAACCCTGACAAACGGGCTAAAGAATTAAGCCGTACCGAAATTGCCTCACTGCAAAAAGCTCTCGAGCAATTGCAAGTCGAGGGAAATTTGCGCTCGCTCTTGCGAGAAAACGTGGAGCGACTCAAGCGCATTGGTTCGTATCGAGGCTCAAGGCATATTGCTGGTTTACCCGCACGCGGGCAGCGCACGCGCGTCAATGCCCGAACCAGGCGCGGCAAACGAATGACCGTTGGGGCAATGAAAAAAGAAGAAGCAGCTAAACAGGAAGCAAAAAAATAATATATGGCAGTCACTAAAACCACCACCAAATCAAAACAGCCTTTACGCAGTGTGCCTAAAGGGAACCTGTATATCACTGCCACATTTAACAACACGTTGGCTGCGGTTACCGATACCGCTGGCAATGTGATTGCCTGGAGTTCGACTGGTAAAGTTGGCTTTACTGGCTCACGAAAATCCACCCCTTATGCAGCCACCAAAACCATAGAAGACGTGCTTGAAAAAGCTAATGCCTATGGCTTACATGAAATTAAAATCTATATTAAAGGTCCTGGACCTGGTCGAGATGCGGCCTTGCGTGTGCTTCGAGGCACACCATATCGCATCACTATGATCGCCGACGTGACCCCCTTGGCTCACAATGGCACTCGCCCCAGGAAGAAAAAACATAATCGCTAAACTCGCGAAATCTAATAACTAAAGGGTAGTACCATGGCAAGAGAAACCGGACCAAAAAACAAAATTGCTCGTCGCTTTGCAGTTGACTTGGGTTTGAAAACTAATGCAACTAAGCTGCAGCGCCGCCTTAATATTCCCCCTGGTCAACACGGCCGAAAAGGCACGCGCAAGAAATCTAACTTTGGTATCCAACTGTTAGAAAAGCAAAAAACCCGCTACATTTATGGCATTCTTGAAAAACAATTCAGGAGTTACATGGAAAAGGCCCAGCGTAATCCGGCGGCAACTGGTGTTGAATTCTTGCGACTTCTTGAATTACGCCTGGATAACACTTTGTATCGTTTAGGCATGGCACCAACCCGCGCAGCTGCAAGGCAATTAGTGTCTCATGGTCATGTGACCGTTAATAACAAAAAAGTTGATATTCCGTCGTACGAAGTCAGTGTAGGAGACATCATTGCGCTGAGCGCCAAAGCTATAAAAATCCCAGCGATTGCCTCCATGCTTGAGCAAAAATCAAATGTCCCCAGCTGGCTCGAGCGCAAGGCAAATGTGGGCAAGATTTCATCATTGCCTGATCGAGAACATGTTGATGCCCAGATTGATGAAAATTTAATCGTGGAGTACTACTCAAGGTAATATTTACGGTAGTTGAAACAGAGGTTGCTTTCTACGTATGCATGGAAAGAAAGCAACGGGACACAACTTACCTAAAGAAAAGAAAGGAGCAACCATGCTGCAACCAACATTTACTATCACGCCCGTCATCGATGAGGGCAATTATGCGAGGCTTAGTATTGAGCCTTTAGAAAAAGGTTACGGACACACGCTGGGAGTCAGTCTTCGCCGAGTCCTGCTTACTTCCATTGAAGGAGCTGCAGTGACCAAAGTTGTGGTTAATGGTGTGCATCACCAATTCACCACCCTCGAAGGCATGGAAGAAGATGTCGTTGATTTGATTTTAAACATTAAAGAATTGCACTTCATGATTCAATCTGAAGGCACTGATGAGATTACCGTTTCACTCTCTGCAAAAGGTCCTAAAACCGTCACTGGAGCCGATATTACCCTGCAACCAGGAGTAACGTTGGCCAATCCAGAACAGCATTTGGCTATTTTGGCAGAAAAAAAGAACGAGCTTTCCGTTGAGATGACCATCACTCGTGGACGAGGCTATCGCTTAGCTGCTGAGGAAACCGCGCCTAAATTGGGTGAAATCCCAGTTGATGCTTCTTTTTCTCCGGTGAGTCGCGTTGCTTACAAAATCGAAGCCACTCGTGTTGGACGCCGAACTGATTTTGATAACCTTTTAATGGACATCTGGACAACTGGTGCCATCAAACCTCAAGAAGCTTTGGAAAAAGCGGCTCGAATCTTGGTTGATCATTTCAAACAAGTATATGAACCAGTCGTGTCTCAGGTTGCTGCTGCTCCAGTTTTAAGTGCTTCAATTGAAGATGAAGTCTTCCGATTGACCGTTGAGGAGTTGGAATTGCCCACTCGCATTGCAAATGCTCTGCGAAAAGGTGGTTACAAGTCGGTCAAAGAATTGACTCAGGCCAATCATCAAGAAATAGCCAAAGTCAAAAACCTGGGTGAAAAGTCAGTCGACACCGTCCGTGAGGCATTGCAGAAAAAAGGAGTCGATTTAATATCGGAATAATCACATGCGTCACAATGTCTACGGTCGCAAATTAAACCGCGATCATAACCACCGCAAAGCCTTGTTTCGAAACCTTATCGCGAGTCTCGTTGAATATGGTTCGATAACCACCACTATGGCAAAAGCCAAGTCGGTGCAAGCCATGGCTGATAAACTCATGACCAAAGCCAAGGTGGGTGATGTGCATAATCAGCGCATGATTGGGCGATTCTTAACTAAGCGCTCATTGGTAGGAAAAATGGTAAACGAGATTGCACCCCTGACCAAATCACGAACGTCGGGTTTTACTCGAATCATAAAAGGTGATTTCAGACGAGGTGATCAAGCTGAAATGGTGCAGCTTGAATGGGTAGACAAAGTGGTGATTGCCAAACCAGAGCCTAAAGATAAAGCCTCTAAGATCGCGACCAAAGCAGACGCTGCAAAGGTCGGCAAGAAAGCTAAAACAACTAAGGCTCCAGTTAAGTCGAATGCCAATATCCAAACCCCGGTCACCAAAGCCATGAAGCCAACTGCTACTAATACTGCGATCATCAAAAAACCAACCACCAGGAAAGCAAGTGTTTAAAAGGGTTATATGAAATCTACCAACATGTCAGCAAACGATATTACCAGAGCTTGGCATCTTATTGATTTGACCGATCAAACACTCGGTCGAGTTTCAACCAAGATTGCCACGCTGTTAATCGGCAAGCACAAACAATCATACGTGCCTCACCTTGATTGTGGAGATTACGTGGTTATCACGAATGCAGCCAAGTTTAAAGTGACCGGCAACAAGCTTAAGGGCAAATTGTATCGCTCTCATAGTGGTTACCCGGGTGGCTTTAAAGAATGGACGCTTGGTGAGCAGCTGGAAAAAGACCCTAAAAAGATAATTCTTGAATCCGTTAAAGGCATGTTGCCCAAAAACAAATTGCGTGCTCCTCGACTGAAACGCCTCAAAGTGTTTGTCGACGAAGCGCACACATATACCAATGAACTAGGTCTCGCTAAGAAATAATTAAAGGTAAAAAACGCCATGGAACAACCCATACCAGTCAAAGTTAAACCAAAAGTCAAAAAGGAATATATCTTTGCTGTTGGAAGACGCAAAGTCGCTACCGCTCGGGTTCGCCTGTTCAATAAGCAAGGTGATTTGCTCGTCAATGGTGTTCCAGCTGGCAAATATTTCCCTGGGGTTTTGTCCACAGCGCGATATTTATTACCTTTCAAAACAGTTGGCGCAGAAAACAAAATGAGTTTTTCAGCCAAAGTGGTTGGATCAGGCAAAAAAGCCCAGCTAGATGCTGTGGTTCACGGTCTGGCTCGAGCGCTTGATATCCTCAACAAAGAAAAATATCATTCTCTGCTCAAAGCCGAAGGCTTGCTTACCAGAGACTCTCGCATGAAAGAGTCCAGAAAAGTGGGCACTGGTGGCAAAGCCCGCCGCAAGAAACAATCACCCAAGCGCTAAACGGGATTTGACGCTTTTTTTCCAACGTGCTCTCAAAGTTTTTGACTGGTAAAGATTTTATCGTCGAAAAAGTTTGCTTGCCTGCGGTAATGCTGCGGCGGTCAGGATCAAGAGTGAGCCGACTATAATTGACGGAGTTAGTTTCTCACCGAAAATGATCATGCCAAGAAGTAGGGCAAAAATAACTTCAGTTAAGCCCAAGAGGGCGGCAATTGCCGGCTGAAGCAGAGAGAAGCCCTTGATCACGAGTGCGCTGGCAGCAAGCTGAGTAATTGCATAACCAATTTGTGCTCTCCAGGCAACAGAAATAATTGATGTAGATAAAGGCTCGCTGATATAGAGACTGATAAATCCATTAGCTAGAAGCATGCACGAGAATAAGATCGATAGTATTTGTGCTTCGCTGTAACGAGATGATAACTTTTTGGTGAAAACAACATATATAGCTCCCATGAATCCAGCTGCGACAACGCTAAGTGCAGCTAAGAGATGTGAGCCGGAAGCATTCACGCCACTCATAACGAGTAATCCAATTACTCCCAAAATAAGGGCAATCAACTTAATTCGAGTTATTTTTTCACCGAAAAAGAATTTGCCAATGATAAATGCGCCGATTGTCAGGGCGCCGTAAAACAGCAGAGTTCCCAATCCCACATCTAAGTGGCGAAAACCGTAATAATAGGGTGCTTGATTGAAAGCACCAGCTATCGATATGATGGCAAACCATTTCCAATCAGCCCGAGCAACTCGTTTAAATGATTTAGTGAGCAAGCCGTAGGGAATTAACAGTGCCAGCAGAATGGCTGCGCGAATCCAGGCTTGATTGAATTCACCAAAGCCTCCGACCATAAGCTGGGACCACACCCCATAACTGCCATACAAAAATGCGGAACCCAAGATACTAGCAATTCCTAAGGTTTGTTTCGAATTCATAGTGTAATTTTAGGGGAGAGACCATTACAATGCAAAGTGATGTCCGAACAAGCAGACACTATTTCACCACTCATACAAACCTTTGGACTGTCCGCAGAGGAGAGCAGTGTATACCTTTATTTGCTAAAAACTGGATTTAGCTCCGCACTAATACTCAGCCGACAATTATCAATTGCCCGAACCAAGATTTATCGCCTTCTCGATAAACTCAAATCTAAAGGATTGATTGAACAAAAACTCGATGACCGTGGCATGCGCTTTGGTGCAGTGCATCCTACAGTTTTTAAAGATATTGCCGCTAAACAAGAAGAAGTTTCGCGTACCATGCTAGAACAATTGCCGGAATTGACTCAAAAGCTGGAAGCTTTAATGCAATCGAATCAACAAGACTCAAAAGTATTGTATTACGAGGGCATTGAGGGATTAAAACAGGTGAGCTTCAACATCACCAAAGCGGTAGACTCGATTCGAGTTTTTGAAATGGCGCATTTATCGCAGTTTTTGCCTGTGGAATTCGCTGAAAGCATTCGTGCGAAACTCGTGGAGCAAAAAATTACCACTCTTGACTTAACTAATCACCTAAAACTTCCTGGATTTACCGATGTGACTCAAATGATTGAACAGTTTTCGCAGTATCGGTATATAGATCCGAAAAAACTTACTATCGAATTCGAAGTACTAATTTATAACAATGTCTACGCGACGTATACCTATCACAATGATGCAATTTTTGCGGTGGAAATATATAACTCGCAGCTTGCTACCATGCAAAAACAGCTATTTGATTTTGTGTGGAATCAAGCACAACCTATGCGATTCATCGAAGCCCGTGGTGCCGCTGAGCTAGCCTGAGCAGATCTTGCGTTTGATGGATTCCAATCCCCAAGCAGATTCAGATTACGATATAATGCGATTGTATATCTAGAGAAACTTATATGAAATCGTATCAAGCGATTGTTCGAGAATTAATCGATGCAGCCAAAACCGAGTTGCTTTTGCCTCAAGTGGCTTACGAGCTTAATCATCCAAGTGTAGAAGAACATGGAGATGTTAGTTCAAATATTGCTCTCAAAACATTTCCTCTGCTTCGATCGGGTGGAAACACTTCATTTGCATCGCCTCTGGCACTTGCTCAGGCATTTTGTGATCACATCCCTCAAAACGAGATCATTGCTAAAGTGGAAGCGGCTGCGCCGGGATTCATCAACTTAACGTTCACGAATGCTTATTTGCTCGATCAAGCTCAGCAAGCGGTAGCCTTAGGCCAAGACTACGGCAAAAGCAAAACTTGGGAGGGCAAAACAGTGATTGTTGAATATAGTTCACCAAACATTGCCAAGCCATTCACCATTGGACACCTTCGTTCAACTATAATTGGAGACGCGATTGCTTCTCTTTTGGAATTTTCGGGGGCTCGAGTCATGCGCGACAATCACGTAGGCGATTGGGGAACGCAGTTTGGTAAGCAAATTTATGCACTCAAGCATTTGGGTAAGGGAAATCTTGAGTCGAATATTATTGAGGTTGAGCAGGCAGAGAATCCAGTAAAAGTTTTGGTTGCCTTGTACGTTGAATTTCACGAAAAAGCAGAAAATGATCCAGAAATGGAAGAGGCCGCACGAGCATGGTTTAAGAAACTCGAAACAGGCGATCCTGAAGCTAAAGCATTATGGACCAAGTGCGCCGATTGGTCGTGGAAAGAGTTTGAAGCGTTATACAAAAAACTCAACGTGAATAATTTTTCCAACGAATTTAACCAAGGAAGGGGATTGGGTGAATCTTATTTTGAAGACAAAATGCAACCAGTGATAGCTGCACTAGAAGAAAAGGGTCTGTTAACCGAGGGTAAAGAGGGAGCCAAGCTCGTGTTTTTCCCCAACGACAAATACCCGCCAGCCATGATTCTTAAAAAAGATGGAGCTACACTCTATCACACCAGAGATCTAGCGACGGATTTATATAGAAAAGAAACATATGGACCAGATTTGATTATCAATGAAGTAGGTACAGAACAAACGCTCTACTTCCAACAATTATTTGAAATGGAACAAATGCTTGGTTGGTTTAAGTCAGAGCAGCGTGTGCATGTGGGGCATGGGCTCATTCGGTTTAACGATAAAAAAATGTCCACAAGGAAAGGCAATACGATTTGGTTAGAAGATGTGTTGGAGGAAGCCAATAAAAGGGCATTTTCACTTATGACTGGAAAGCATGATATTGAGTATGGTGAAGACTATATTCAAACTAGTCGAAAGAACAATCCTGAAAAAACACTAAAATTTTCGCAAATTATAAATAAAGCAGATTCTATTGGCATTGGAGCTTTGAAATGGAACGATCTAAAACGAGATCCAAAACATTCCATTATCTTTGACTGGGATGAAATGTTGACCATGGAAGGGAATTCAGGGCCATACATGCAATACACGCATGCGCGCCTGGCAAGTGTGTTGCGTAAAGCGAGCGAGCGCGGCATTAATCCATCAAGCTTGGATGAAATAGATAGCAATGACTTAGCCCCACTTGAGTTAAGTTTGTTGCGCGTGCTGTATCAATTTCCGCAGATTGTTGAAAATGCTGCCGCATCACATGCACCACATCAAGTATGCACCTATCTTTTTTCTGTGGCCCAACGGTTTAACGCGTTTTATCATCAGCATTCTATTTTGGGTAAAGACGGCCAAAACGAAGAAGAAAAAACAAAGTTACGATTGCTATTGTGCCGAGCGACTCAGCTCATACTCAGTAATGGCTTGAAACTATTGAGTATCGACCCCTTAGAGAAAATGTAAGCGTTTAGTGATATGAAGCCATCAAAAAAAACCATAATTCGACTAGCTATAATCTTTTTACTCAGTCTCAACATCGTGTTTCTGAATGTGAAATATGCGAAAGAACTCACAGGATTACGTCAATCTCTGGTTGAGCGATTTGGAATTGTGATGCCCAAAGCACTGCGTGAAAAACTAGTGCCTGCAAAAGCAACGATGTATTATTCAAGTGCAACAGAATTCCAAGAAGCGTTGAATGCTCTGCGAAGCAAATGGGGCTTAAATCCCTATGTCTCAGACACAAAAACCTGTGATTTAGTTACTGCCATTGCTGCTTCGGTCCAAAAGGATGCCAAAAGCGTTGTTTCCACGTGCAAAGATTGTCACAAAAACATGGTGCTGCGCTTGAGCAACTCTGCGAGCACCCAAGCGCTCGTGCTTGAATTGCAATCTGACGAACAAGTAGTGGCAGCCCTTAAATCGAGCGAGTACTCGCACGCATGCGTGCAATCGTCGGGCAAAGAACTGGTTACACTCCTAGTAAGTTACTTTAGCCAAGAGGAGATGAAACCAAAAATAGTTGAGAGAGTAATTACTACCACTCCAGCTCCAGTTCAAGTAATCAAACCAAAGAATTTTTCAGAAAGCGATATTTGGTTGGCCCTCAGCGAATATCGCAAGGCTCATCAACGAACAACTTTGGAAATGGATGAAAATTTATGTGTCTATGCACGCAAGCGCGTCGATGAACACATAAGCATGATGGCAACGCGAGAAGAAGCAGATTACCCAAATCCCGATAAATACCCACTGGATGCACATGAAGGGTTTAAACGTGATGGAGATAGTGGCTCGTTATTCGAGATTACCAAGCGAAATTTGATCGCCGAAAACTTGGCGTATTGGCCGAGCGCGCAATATCCAAACCACGTCATTGAATGGGGTTGGGACACCTCAACTGAAGGTCACCGCGAAGCTCAGCTCTCAAATGACTTCACTCATGGATGTATTTCAGGCAAAGATGGCTTTTACGTCGCCATTTTTGGCAAGTAACTTCTCATTTCTACACTCTTTTGCTCATAAAAGTTTGAGTTTTAGTATTATCCTCTGACTTCATTTTTTATTAATTTCTTACATTACTACTACTATTGGTATGGCTGAGTTGGCATAAGATTGCGTCGGTGTGTTTATTAGACGAAATTTGCTTTACAGCCATGCTTAATCTCATTTTTTTGTCACCCCATAGTGATCCTGAAGCTGATCTTGGAGAGCAAGATGCTGGAGGCCAGTGCGTTTATGAACATCAACTGGCTCAAGCTTTAGTCGCTTTATATGACGACCTTACGGTGACGACGTTCTGTCGCCAAGTAGGAAAGCGTAAAGCGTTAAGCAAAGTGAGTGATCGTTATGTAATTAAGCGCATAACTGCTGGAGGAAGTGGCTTTATTCCTAAAGAATTATTTGAACCAGTTCTGCCTGAGTTTGCGGCCAAGCTAAGCCAATACTTGCGAGGGCAAGAAAATATGCTCATTCACGCTCATTATTGGGATGGGGGGAAGGCTGCGCTACAGCTCAAAAAAATTCATTCCCAGTACGTGCCACTTGTATGGACGCCTCATTCATTGGGGGCAATAAAGCGAACCAATTTCCGTAACGTCGATAACGAAAATACGTATAATTTCATTCCCAGGCTGGTTTGGGAAAATTACACGATCCTTGCTGCTAATAAGCTAATAATTTCCAGTGAGCGCGAAAAACAAGTGTTAAAAGATCAGTACGCACTCGGTGAGGATAAGGCAAGTGTAGTGCCTCCTGGAATAGATATTAATCATTTCGCTCCCATGAGCAAGCATGAGGCACGCAAAAGACTTAGATTACCACAAAAACCACTCATGCTACTCAGCGTTGGTCGAATGGAACCCACGAAAGGTTTTGATCATGCCGTTGAATCAGCGCATGTATTTCGGCAGATTTACTCAAAGCCATTCGAATTACATATCTACTCAGGCAATTCACACCAGATGACGTCTCGGCAAAAAAAATTCGCCCAAAGTCTGACTGAGAAAATTCATGCGCTAGATCTGTCCGACTACGTCAAGTTGCATGACGCTTTATCACATGATCGAGTAAATCTTGCCTATACGGCAGCAGATATATTTATGATGTTGTCTGATAATGAACCCTACGGTTTTACGCTTTTGGAGGCTATGGCATCAGAAACTGCCTCAATTGCCAGCAACACGGGAGGTGCGAGCGGCATCGTTTCCCAAAACCGCAATGGTATTTTAGTTAATCCTCAAAGACCAGCTATTATCGCTACATATTTGAGGGCTCTTGCGCTTGACGTTGAATATCGCGCCTCAATTGCGCAAAACGCTCGTCAAACGATTGTTGACTCATTTGGTTGGGAGACTCAGGCGAAAAAATTTAGAGAGGTGTATGATTCGGTGTTATTGGAAACAGAGCATTTTTCCTATAATCAATGGATTAACGATAATTATTTTCTCTCAAACACACTTGGTGGCAAACAAAAATACGACTATGTACCAAATTAGTTAATGGAGTATCTATGCGCATAGTGCAAATTGCACCATTAGAAGAACCAGTTCCACCCAAAACCTATGGCGGAACAGAGCTGGTAGTTTATAACTTAGTTGAAGAAATGACTAAGCTTGGTCATGAGGTTTTTTTATTGGGAACAGGTGATTCCACTGTCTCAGCTCAGTTAGTCTCTATCGTACCGGTTTCACTGCGTAAGGCATTTCCACCTCCTGCTGATTCTTCATGGAGAAATTATCTCAAGCTGTATCACTTGTCGACAATTTTGAAACAGATTAGAGACCTTGAGCCAGATGTGGTGCATAATCATTTCGGCTGGCGGTTATTACCGTTTGTGTCGTTTGTTGATTGTCCCGTTTTCACGACCATGCATGGACCACTTGGATCTGAATACGAACAATATGGCTATGAAAATAATCCAGACGCCAATTATGTCTCGATTTCCAACAACCAGCGCAAAGCCATGCCTCAACTTAATTGGGTAGATACTATCTATAACGGAATTGATGTGTCTGCATTTCCTGTGGGCAAAGGCAAGCGCGACTATTTTGTGTTTTTAGGCAGAACGTCGCCAGAAAAAGGTTTAAAAGAAATTTGTCAGATGATCAAGACAACTTCACATCGATTGAAAATTGCTGCCAAAGTGGATGTGGTTGACCGTGAATACTTTGAGAAAGAAGTAGCACCACTTATTGATGGCAAGCAAATAGAATTTATTGGTGAAGTTGACCATGAGGGAAAAACTAAATTGCTTGCCAAAGCCAAGGCATTGCTTCTGTGGCTTAACTGGGAAGAGCCATTTGGATTAGTTGTTCCTGAGGCAAACGCTTGTGGCACACCAGTGATTGTGAATCCTCGAGGGTCTATGCCAGAGCTAATTCAGCCTGGGAAAAATGGATTCTTGGTGTCTTCACTTGAGGAAATGAAGTCGAAGCTCGATGAAGTTGACCGCATAGACCCAAGAAAATGCCGCTCAATTGTGGAAACACGATTTAGTTCAAAAATAATGGCGAAAGCATATGTACATTTAGCGGGCGAATTGACTCGTGCATAGCTTTTTAAGGGAATGACTAAAACATGCTGGCTATTGATATCGATGACACCTTAACAGCTACAGCTTTGCGAGTGATTGAGCGAGTACATCAATTGTTTGGTCATGCTCAGTCGGTGGCAGAGCTACACAATAAATTTCTTCAACCAGGAAATGTTCCACAATGGCAAGGAGTTGAAGTGAAAAATGAAATTATTAATATTCTAGAATCGAGTGAATTTCTCTTTGAGCTTGATCCTAAACCTGGATCTGCTAATCTATTGCATAAGGTAAATAAAAGCTATCCCATAAGTTGTTATATAACTTCTCGTTCAAACGTATTTCAGGAGATCACTCAAGCGTGGTTAACAAAGCACCATTTTCCGCAAGCATCGCTTGTTACCAGGCCTATTTCAGAAAAGCGCCAAGATTGGAAGTTGCGCTATATACGCGAACATTTTCCTAAAACAACATTTTTAGTGGATGACGTCATGGTGCCTGAGATTCAATATTTTCCGGAAATTCAATTACTTTGGTTGTCATCAAATCAAAATCAAGTCAAGGTGTTGCCAAAAAATGTAGTTATTCTAAAATCGCTAGCAGGGTTATCAAATACTCTCACGTTGCTCACTAAAGGCGCGAGCTTAGTAACTTAAGAGTTTTTACCAATTACCTCTGCATATTCGCGGATAATTCGTCTACCGCCTACTGCCGACCACAATTGAATAAGGCTCATTTGTCCCTCAAATTCTGGTTGATCGGTATAAAATTTGGCCGTCCGACTCTCATGATCATAGTAATATAGCTCAGGTACACTATTTAAGTCCCGCCATCCCCTAAAGCTTGCTTCACAGGTAACGCGAATCGATTTCTTAATGCTGGTCATAACTGGTTTTGGCCATGCTTGTTGCAAGCCCCACCTGAGTTGACGGGCTAATCCCGCCACTGCAAACGCTGTTTGTTTTGGCCAAATAACTTTGCCATGGTATTGACGTGTACTGAAATAATCGTCTTCAGCATCTACGAGTAATGGACCCACGGGAGTGTAGAAAAAATCTGGATCAATTAATTTTCTCGCGAAACTATCCACTTCTTCCATGCTGGGTTGCCCGTAAAATAAGTCATATGCTTCATCGAGATGGGCTAGAGGCAAGGGAATATTTTTTTTGCCGTGCAGTGCAAGTGAGTAGCCAATCAAAGTATCGTCATGATAGAGCCTAAATCTCAGCTTGTGTTGCTGCCAGCGGTCAATGAGCTCTTCTAGCTTTTTGATGTGATTTTCAAGGTCAAAGTACCCTGCGTGTTTGTGGAGTAGTTCTAGGGCTCGAGGATAAAAAACACAATTGACATCGAAGGGGGACAAGGGTGATTTTTGCCTGGGAAAGGCTCCAGCGCTATCTCGCCAATTTCCGACTAAATAGTAGCCATCATCATGAGGCAAACGTTTAAACGATATGTATGTTTGTTGGGAAGCGTTTTGCATGATGAAATGAGCCACGAGCTTCATTTTTTGACGAATTTCGTCTTGTGCTAAAAAATCAGCAGGTAATCGTTCGAA
Organism: uncultured Pseudomonadales bacterium; assembly: GCA_964441155.1. Lineage (GTDB taxonomy): Bacteria > Patescibacteriota > Microgenomatia > UBA1400 > RBG-16-45-19 > CAYYKL01. The sequence continues at coordinate 182,218 of CAYYKL010000001.1, read as the reverse complement.
CCCCAAAATGTAATGAGGTTCGATGTCAATCATTTTTCGGTCAATGAGCGTGTCACTTTCGCTTAGTTTTGTTTTGTATTCGCCGATAATATCTTCATGCCAACCCTCACCTTTCTCGTTGATATAGCGCATCGATTGGTTGTACATATAAGCAACAGTTTCGGGTGTAAAATCGCCTTCACCTAAATCAGCGGCTTCAATCCAATCCCGCGGGAATATGGTGCCATATTCAAAACTGCTGGTTTTTTTGGTGCGGATAAGATGATCAATTTCTAATCCCAATGTTTCATGAAGCTTGACCATCCAGGGATCAAGTGATTGTTGTGACGTGAGTGTGTGAGATTGAAAAAGGGATCCCTTTAGTGGATCATCAATCGTAATATTGGTTGTGGCAACCACAATCATGGAAATTGAAGGCCTAGAGGTGGAAATTTTCAACCATTTACCCCTCCTGAATACCTGATCTCCCTTGGAGACAAGAATGGTACATCCATAATGATAGAGCGCATCAAGGTCTTTATATTCATTCCAAAATCGCAGTTCACTTCCCGTTGTTTTTCTTGATAATTGGTAGAATCTAGGCATCACCGCATCAATGTTTTGCTTAAGCAAATCTTCAAAGGATGGGCGAGGAATTTTTTGTTCCGTGTGCGAGCGAAGTGTTCTAATATCACAGACGAGCGGTATCGTGAGACGTAACACTTGAATGGGAATGTTGAGAGCAACGATAAACTGTTCGTTTTCAAGTTCTACCCGCTCTATTTGAACGTCTAAATCTCGTGGAAATTGCAAGCCGCACAATAAATGATTTCCCGGTCCCGTCAAGCGGAGCTGATTATCGTTATTAAGATCTCCATAAAAATTTTCTTTAATAAAGTAATGCATAGAATTATCGGGTCTATGACTAGCACGTAAAAATAAACGAGAGAGGAATGATCTCTCAGGACACTTTCAATTTTGCTCTTGCCCGCGCCCACAGTTCGTCGTTATTAAACGGTTTATTGATATAATCGTCAGCTCCTTTGCCGAATGTGCCCACAACTGATTGCGTGTCGTCATTTGCAGAAAGAATAATGACTGGTATGGAAGGATCTACCTTCTTCAGTTGAAGGCATACCGTTTCGCCATCCATGTCAGGTAAACCCAGGTCAAGGATGATCAGAGAGGGCAGCGTTTGTTGAGCTATTTTGATCGCCTCCTTACCTAATCCAGTTGCGTACACCTCGAAGCCTTTTTTGCTAAAGAATTCACGTAAAAAATGTTGAAGATCAATATCATCTTCAACGATTAAAAGTGTATGCGAAGTTTTCATGACACATCCTGTCAAACTAGTACAATTAATATTTCGTATATTATTGCGAAACCGTGCTTATTTATAGCTGAGTAATGCAAGATTGAAGATTAATACTTGGTAAATAGAAAGTAAAAAAATTATTACCATTTTCTTACACTTAATTTGTTAACCCATACCCCTCTGACGTTAATCTATAGCTATTGTCTGGTTTGAGGCCCACGACAAAACGTATTAAAAAAAGCGGTGTAGATGAATGAAAAAGGGGTAGTTTTTCATTTATCACAATGCCGCTTTTTTTCGTTCAATTCATATTACTGAACAACTTTTAAAAGCGACGATGCTATTTGACGAAGCTGGGTCACGAAATAATGATTGATTTTATTCAAATCTACCCAAACCTAATGTTTTTGAGTAGGCAAAACTTCTCACGAAAAACCAAATACTCAACGTTAAATACACACCATTAAGCAGAAGACTGACTCCTAATGCATGTGCGATGTCATAATTTCCTGATAGGACTGAGCGCATGGCCTCGAACACATAGGTTGTGGGAATAAGCTTGCTTATGATTTGCGCCGATTCAGGCAAGCGATCGACAGGAAAATAGATGGCGCTAAACGGCAATAATATTCCAGGAAGCGTCCAGACCACATTTTGCATCTTTGGGCCGAAGCGAATGACAATGCTGGCTGAAATAAACCCTATCCACCAACCCGACATGGTGGAAAGGAAAATAAAGACAACAAGCCACAGCCCAAGGGTTAAAAAGTTTACATGATACAGAACCACAACTAGCAGTGAAAGCAAAGAAATAGTGATGCCTGTTTTGACAATAGAAAGCAAAAGTATCCCAGCAATCCATTCTTTCAATTGCAAAGGCGTAGAAAAAAGATTGACTAAATTGCTATTCCATATTTCATCAATCAAATTGCGTGAAACTTCTGCTTGGGAGCGCCAAATAACATTCCAGAGGATGAGCCCAATAAGAATGGCCGCCACTAAGCCTGGGATTCCTGAAGACTCAAATAACCATTGAGATGTTACTCCCCAAAGAATTGTGTCAATAATTGGCCAATAGATCATATCGGACAATAGATCTAAATCCCGCCGAAGTGGATATAAGTGTCGCAAACACAAAGCTTTAATGCGGTTTATGCTCATACTTATTTCGCCGCCAATTGCAAAAAGTAATCTTCGAGGCTGGGTTTATGCACGGTAATTTGCGAATAGGATATATTTGCAATAGCCAGTGTCTGAAACAATTTTGCTACTTGGTTTTCGGGTAGTGTAATTTGAATCTCTCGTTCTTGCGCGGTGAATGCCCAGGCATTGGTCTTTAGCAACGCAGTGATTTGGGTGAGGTTATCGCTCACCAGTAATTCCACGGTTACATCTTTGAGGGTTTTGATAAGGTTTTCTGGCGTGTCTTGACTCACTATTTGACCATGTTTTAAAAATATGACTCGATCACAAACATCAGTTACTTCATCCATATTATGTGAAGTGTAGAGAATTGTCGTATTGAACTCATTTTGTTGCTGCTTCACAAACCCTCTGATTTCGTGAGCAATATCTGGATCGAGTGAAGCTGTTGGTTCGTCGAGCAAAACCACTTTGGGATGAGGAATAAATGCTTTAGCGAGCATGATTCGAGTCACTTGTCCGGCTGACAACAAATTCATAGTTTTATCGCGCTGATCCCACACTCCAAAGTAGTTCAAAAATTTCTTTGCCCGTTTTTCAAACAATGATTTTGATAATCCATACATATAGCCATAAATACGTAAGTTTTCCATAACTGATAAGCGCCATGGCATCCTAATGTAGGTGCTTGCAAAGGTTACGTGACTCAAGATTTCAGATCGATGCTTAAAAAAATCCTTACCAAAATAAGAGATTGATCCGCTTGTTGGCGACAATACTCCAAGCAACATAGAAATGGTGGTAGATTTGCCTGCACCATTGGGACCGAGCAACCCAACAATTTCACCCTCCTGAACGCTGAAAGAAACTCCATTAACCGCAGTGAAAGGCTTACCCTTTTTATTCGGTGGTGGGTATACTTTAGTTAGCTCGTTTAGTGCTATTACTGGTGCCATATGTGGTATCTGAATTTTCTTAAACAAAAACAATATTTTCAGAAGTTATTGATTTGGATATTCGCCTTGAGCCTGGTTTGGATTGCAATTGCAACAAAAGGCACTTTTAATGACGAACACGATAACTGGGTCGGTGGTCAATTAATCTTGCAAGGAAGAGTTCCTTATCGTGATTTCTTTAGTCACCACGCACCACTTACCTACTACCTTAGTGCTCTGTGGCAATCAACTGGATTCGCTTCACCTGAGTGGATGCGTTTTGGGGTCATGAGCTTCTGGTTATTGAATTTTATCATCTCATACGCGCTTGTTAAAAGCTCCATGCGGCCATTTGTGGGCACAAGCTTTTTAGTCAGCGCTATTTTGGCTCCGGCGGTAAGCGCACAGATGTTTTTGGCTGAATCATTTGCCGCAGCATTGTTCATGACTCTTTTCTGGTGTGGGTACAGCAGAGCTCACTCAATTCAAGCAAATCCTAAGCTGCTGATCGTAGTTGGGATGGCAGGGTTTATTGTATTTTTTGCTGCTCCAGTCTATATTTTTTCTTTCGCATTGTTCTTGCTTTTTCTCATAAAAATCAATGGCATTAATCTCAACGAGCTACTGAAAGCCAAGAAGAAATTAGTAGTAATGGCATTGGTGTATTCTGTTATTCCCGTTCTGTTGTCTCTTCAAGGAGCAGCTAATAATTTTAAATATGATTACTTCGAATTTAATAGCAAAATCTATTATCCTCTGCGATTAATGCAACGCGAAGAAACAGCAGTCAATTCTTTGCTCAAAGCACCTTGGATCAATGCCAGGAGCTTTCTCACACAGGCGATCTCAGCCTCCAGCAATCTTGCTCTTACGCTTTATACAACTGTTAAGCAATTGGTTCGGGGACTATCAATCGAAGAAGCAATCTCTTGGATGGGTGTTGGATTCAATAGCTATTTCGAGGCGATTGGAAACTTAAGAACTTTAATGTGGTTCACTCTTTTTTCAAGCGCTCTTCTGCTTGTATTTAAAAAGCAATTTACACTTGCCATTTTCTTTGTCTTAACACTACTTTATTTGAGTGTTAGAACTACTGATTTGTTTCACGCCTCTTCATTGTTTTTTGGCATTATTACTTTTGCCTGCATCACACTCCACGAAATCTACTTCAAGGCCAAATCTTGGTGGTCTATAGTGCCTTCACTACTAGTTATGTGCATTTTTCTGGTAAGCTTACCTACCTATAAAAAATTTGCCTCTCAAGATCAAGCTCTTTACTACCCGTTTACACTTACTACTGCTTCATACTTACTCAATAACTCATTGCAGTATGCAACCATCCAAAACCTAAGTCCGGATATCGGATTGTTTCATGCGCTGCCAACACTTCAAAGTGCCACTCGAATTCATTTCTACTATCCATGGATCCACGCTGCCAAACCCTTAAGAAATGAAGTCATGCATGCACTTCAAACCGGCTCTGCCTTGCTCATCTATGCACCTCAAAATCTTGACTATGCTCCTGAAATACAAAAGTTGCTATCAGAAAATTACCTGCCCCTTTCTGAAAACCTATTTGCTAAAAAATAAAACTAACTACTTTATTAACGGTGAGTTTTCATTTTCAACCTTCACTTTTTAAGTGTTTCAAATTTTATATGTCTCATTTATTGGGAGAACTTATTACTTAATATTTACGATATTTTACCGATGACTAAATTTTCAAATGCTAGATTACGCCTGCATTAACAATAGTGAAATGGAGGTATATGACTCGAGTTTTTAACTATATTCAAGGTTTCTTTTATCTTATTGAAGATATTTTACTCATACTTCGAAGTGAGCCAGCGTAAACAAAATGGACTTTTCAAGCTCTTTTTTGTTTCGAGGAAAGGAAGAAAACTATGTTTGACGATGTCTTGTATTATGAAATGTTAGCAGCAGCCTCAGTAGCACTTATGGTGGCTCGGATTGTTTGATAGCGAATACGATTGAAATTAATCCCCTTCAGGTTGAATGCGCTTATTCATCGCCCAGTGTGCGAAGAGCTTGTTGTGCTACAATACGCCAAAAGCATGTTTATTTCTGATCGACTGAGCAAATGCATTAGCGTGTTTTGTTAAAGCCATGGGAACGCATTCTATAACTACTTAAGCGCTTACGAACTCATGAAGCGACTACTCTCTTCCTACCAAAAACTTTTCAATCAAAAAGATCAAAACCCCTTGCTCACGTTGAGCGAAAGCGTGCTGGCAGGCCTCATTGATTCCGATATGATCGGAATGGCACTACACGACAACAATCATGAAATAATATGGACTAACAATACGTTTATGCTCATGATCAATCGAAAAAACTTGCCGCTTCCTGAAGCGTTTTCATTGACAGCATTAACACCCAAAGAATATCATCCCCTAGACTCAGTCGCCTATACATCACTCACACAGCCTGGCACTTCAAAACCCTACGAAAAATCACTTATTTCACTTGATGGAAAGTACATTGACGTGGTAGTGAGTCATACAAGGCTTATCGCAAAAAAGAAGTTATTCTTAAGCTTATTTTTAGATGTGTCTAAAAGCAAACGCCTTGAGCAATTGAAAAATGACTTCATTTCAATTACCAGTCATGAATTAAAAACTCCCCTTACCTCAATGCGTGCATATACCCAAATGATGCTAAAATCCCAGTCTGGTGCTGAGTTCGGAGACTATTTAATCAAAATGATTCATTTAATTGATCGCCAAAATGCATTGATTAATGATTTGCTTGATTTGTCGAAAATTGAATCAGAAACATTTGAGTTGCTTTGGGAAAAGGTAAATATAACCAAAGTAACCTCGCAGATAGTCGAAGATTTCCTGATTAAATTTCCATTGCGCAAAGTGGTAGTGGGTCAGTGTGAAATGAAACACGTTATTGGCGATCGTCAGAGGATTCTTCAGGTTGTGACTAATCTGGTTAGTAATGCAATCAAATATTCACCTGAAAATAGCCCGATTATGATTGAATTTACCCCGAATGGAAATTTTCTCGAAGTATCAGTTAAAGATAGAGGAATGGGAATCAAGAAAACAGAGCGAAAAAAGTTATTCAAGCGCTATTCACGCATTCATTCTGGTAATATTCAGGGCTTGGGTTTGGGTTTGTTTATTTCCAAAAAAATCGTTGAACAACATGGTGGAACTATTGGGGTGCGATCAAACAAGCCAAAAGGCTCAGACTTCCATTTTACCTTGCCAATAAAACAAGCAAACACCCTTCATTAGTTGCCTTTACATTAATCTTACACTTTTTTGCTTTAAAGCATGCACAATTTCGTGTAGCGTCAGGTTAGAATATATCTATACATTAAACTACTTAGTTACTTTTTAATCTGAAACACCATCAGTTTTGCGGTAGTCTTATGAAAATTATCATTATTGACGACGATGAAGCAATTGTAGACGTGACTCGAATGCTGTTTGAGCAGTCTGGATGGCAGGTTGATTCTTTTCTCCAGTTTCCAGGGTTTGATGTTGTGCAGTCAATCAAGCCTGATGTGATGCTGCTTGATTACTGGATGACCGGTCTGTCTGGCAGGGATTTGCTCAGTGCATTGAAGGAGCACCCATCACTTTCCAAGACTCCCATAATTGTTATGTCTGCGATGCAGCAAATCGAATCACAAATCCAGGATCTTGGCGTTGATGAGGTTATCAAAAAACCATTTGACATCGATGAACTGCTTAGACTCGCTGAATCGGTGGTTCACCCTGAAAAAAAATGACCAACTCAAGCATGAGCGTTGATTATTGTTGCTAATCCTGCCTTACAAATTCATTACCTGTTTCTCTAAAAAATTATCATTGCTCGTGTGTAGTCTTAGCGCATGCCACAAAAACTCACTCAATTAGCAGAAGAGCCAGCTCAAGTTTTACTTACCATGAAAAGCGCATTTCCCTATGTGTTTTTCCCAACTGTTATCGTCATTGATTCTTATCGAATCACTGTGTTGACGCGTCATTTTCCCTTCGGCTCAACCACGCAATCAGTTTCAGTTAAAGATATTAGCTCTGTCATTGTAAGTTACGCATTTCCGTTTGCCAGCATGAAAATCTTACATAAATTTGTCGGTAACGAACCCATAGAGATTTCTAGAATGTCACCACGAGATGTGGAAAAAGCTCAGAAAATAATTGATGGATTAATTATCGTAGATCGGGAACAAGTTGATTTAACTCTTCAAGAAAAAACAACACTGTCTCAAAACTTAGAAGAGATTGGAACGGTGCCGGCGGTGCAAGGCGCCTGAACAATTACTTGATCCTGTGGAAACACAAGCGTTTACGAATTACTTACTAAATCTAATATGGCAAATCACCATTACTCGGTAAGCTCATACACAGAAAGGAGGTGATACTAAATGGGAATACTATCTTGGATAATTTTAGGTATGATAGCCGGTTGGATTGCATCAGTTATGATGCGAACCAATGATTCACAAGGGGTAATGGGCGACATCCTTCTGGGTGTTGTTGGTGCGCTTGTTGGAGGTTTCGCCATGAATTTAATTGGTGAAACTGGAGTAACTGGCTTTAACCTCTACAGTGTAATTGTTTCGGTGATTGGAGCAGTTCTTTTAATTGTAGTTGGTCGGGCATTGCGCCTGAGTCGGTAACTATTTATTTATAGGAATTATTTATAAGGAGGTGAATAGCGTGAGCACTAATAAGCAATCAGATATGAATAGAAAAAATGGAAGTTTAGGCGCAATTACTGCTGGAGCATTACTCGGAGCGGGGGCAGTGCTGCTTGTAAGCAAAGGGGACAGACAAAAAGCTAAGCAGATGACGCAAGATGTTATCAAACGCGTCAAATCCTCGCTAGAAAATAATATCGAAAAAGCAGAAGATTCGGTACAAAACTTTAGCAAGAAAAGTCGCCAACTCGCTGGCAGTGTCAAGTAATACTCACTTCATTAAATAGCCACCAACGTCTTGATCTATACAAGAGTCGGTGGCTATTTCAACGGCTTCTTTAATAGTCGATAAACCTGGATTCTGATCACTTGAGCTTGACTAAAATTAAATTATCCGTATTGTGTAAGGATATAGTAAGAATACGGATGCACGACACATGCTTGGTCAAACTCAAGAGTTTATTGTTCGCTACGTAAAACCGACTAAGAAGTTTTGGGTTCTTCAATTCAACATCACGCCAAGCTTATCTTCAACATCTAAATTTCCACAACTCATGGAAGACTTGCGCATATTATTGCCAGAAATTATGGTAGCTCAATGTGATAATCCGAACAACACACCTTTTTGTGAAGAAATGAAAGAGACACAGACCGCGCATTTATTTGAGCACATGATCCTCGAATACTTATGTAAGTTGCGCCTGCGCTCTGGCTCCAGCGAAGCAAGTTATGAGGGTAGAACGTTTTGGGATACAACCAAGGCACCAGGCGAAAACAGTATGATCGCCATTAGTCGTCAAGGTGAGTCTCAATTAGTTTTTGAAGAGGCAGTCACGCTGAGTATGCAACTCTTAACACAACTAATCAAAAACACGGGGTCAATCCACACACGAGAGCACACCGAAAGGGAGGTGAAGTCCCTTACGGTGTTTATAGATTGATTAACGAGCATTATTGCTGGCGATTGCTTTGGCTTGCGCGGCCTCCTTTGCGGCCAGCTTCCCGAGCTTCTTCACTCGTGAATTGATGCGCTCTGCCACTACTGTGTGCAGCTTTTCCACCTTTACTCGCAATCCGCGCGATTTGATCTCGGCTCATGCTTGCAAAGCCACGATTGCTTGTCTTGCTTTTGTTGTTTTTCGCTTTTTGATTGTCCATACGCTTCTCACCCCCTTTCGAAAACTATTGTGCATGCAGGCTATCACGCTTGGGATTCCGATTTTTTGGGGAAACGGTAAGGATTGAGTAACGATTTAGATTGAGATTTACTCTTCGGTAGAAATCTTGTAACCGAAACCTCTCACCGAATGAATGAGTTTCACTTTAAACGGGGCATCAATTTTTTTACGTAGATAGCCAATGTAAACATCAACTACTCTGGTTTCAATATCAGGATTCGTTTTCCATAAGCGGGACAAAATCATTTCTCGACTCAAGACATTGCCTTTATTGGCAAGTAGGTATTCTAGAATTTTAATTTCCTGTGGAGTCAAATTAATTGTTTTATTGGCTCTTTTTACCACCATGGTGCGTGGATTGAATTCAAGATCGGCAATAGCCAGCGATTCATATTCAAGCTTCTTTTGTTTAAGTCTGGTTTTAATGCGCACCAGTAATTCGTCAATATCAAAAGGTTTTTTGATATAGTCATCGGCACCCAAGCTTAATCCGTGCACTACATCAGGAGTGGTATCTTTGGCAGTGAGCATGATGACTTGAATTTCTGGGTTGGTTTCTTTGACTTCTTTGCACACAACATCCCCCGTGATTGTGGGGAGGTTTAGGTCGAGAATAATAAGGTCAGGCGCGATTTTTTCGACCATCTCCAGAGCTGCAGTGCCGCTGTCAACAGTTCTAACCAAGAAACCTTGCTTACTTAGGTATTCCCGAAGAAACTCTCTCAAATCGGCATCGTCATCGACGACTAATATGTTTGGTGTCATAGGCTTACTATAGTTGAGCAAAGTAAATATGTAACAAAATTATGTAAGAGCCGTGTAAGAAAAGAAAGCATCTTATTCTTGTAATCTCATTATTAAAAAAAGATTTAGCCTTACGATTTGAGGCATGTAATATCGCAGCGTAATCGAATTGAACAAACATATGTGCGCCTAATCGGGTGACTGCTGTGAAAAGCAAAAAATTAATGACCATAGAGCTTGTCGTAAACTACCGTCTGATTCTTACATAATTTTGCATTGGCACTTACATACTTTTTTGCGATTTACTTTAGACTATAGCTAACCATTCAATTAAATGAATTACCAATTATTAAATTTGGGGACTGCTATCACTTTGTGAATTCCGATGAACAATCGGAGATTTTAGAATGCGTTCAAATTCATGATTCAAAAATTGCTTAATTACCTAAATCCCTTAAATCACTTGGGAAGTATGCGCTATTCAACCATTTTACCTTTGGTTGTGGTAGTGGTCACGGCAATTACCCTCGAGTTTATTGCCCAAACAATTCTGGCAAGTCCTGAAAATCTCGGATTTTCGACTATTTACATTTTTATGGCATTGATAATGTATTTCTCTTTTAGAGATGGAATTAAAGGGGGAGTCATTGCAACGCTTGATACCATCGCCTATTACACCTACATAATTTACTCCAGAGGATATTCCGGTGAGCAGTATTCTTCAGGCATTAAGACAACCTTCATGTTGGCCACAATTTATATGCTCATGGCAGCAGTCATCGGGGGTTTAAAACAAAAGATCGATTTATTAATCGAAAAAGAAGCCGAAGGAAAGCGCCGTTTGTACACCATTCTTGAACAGCTTCCCGTTGGAGTTTTGGTTAGTGATCAAAAGGGTGTGATTACTCACGTGAATGCTAGGGTTCAGGATATTTTAGGATCAGAAATTCCTCTCGGATTTAAGCTAGGAAGTGAATTGTTGGTGCGCATGATTCCAAGCAATGGATCAGCTAATCACCAATCAGATTATCCACTCTTTGATTTGTTTGATCAAAAAGATCCTATCATCAATCATAAAATTACGATTCTTAAAGATGATAAAACTCAAACACATGTAAGCATAAGTTTCAATAAAGTTGAGAATGATCACGGAAAAATGATAGCCGCTGCTTGGATTATTGATGATATTTCGGATCAGATTGAGCTTGAACAGCGCAAGGACGATTTTATTAACATGGCGTCTCATGAATTAAAAACGCCGTTGACTAGTTTGAAGTTATTTAACGATTATTTGCTTAAAACTTTAGCTGCCAATGAAGGTGATCCAGCGGGAAGAATTCTCAATCGCATACGAACTCAAATCGATAAATTGCAAATAATCGTAAATGAGCTACTTGATGTTTCAAAAATCAAAGTGGGCAAATTATTGCTTAATAAGGAAGAGTTTGATCTCAATGAATTGATTCAAGAAGTAGTTGAAATGTACCAAAATCCGAATCTTCCTAATCGTGTCAAATTCACGAGTTCCACCAGCCTAGTTGTGTATGCAGATCGTTTTCGGATTTATCAAGTGATCAGCAATCTCATTAGTAATGCCTTGAAGTACTCGCCTGACAATCAACCGATTATCATAGCTTTTGAAGAAACAGATGCTCAAATAAGTGTCAGCGTGCAGGATTTTGGTATTGGCATTCCTCAGGATCAACATGAACTTATTTTCGACCGACTCTATCAAGTTGCCGCTCATAAAAAACAAGGGATTCAGGGGTTTGGAATGGGATTATTCATCTGCAAAGAAATTATGCAACGACATGGAGGCTCGCTGACGGTCAAAAGCTCAAAAGATCAGGGATCGACTTTTGCTTTTTCTCTGCCTAAAAACGCGAATGCTTGAAATTGATGCCTCGTGAGTTTTTACGATTTTGATTCAGCAAGCGTAGTTATTGCCTGAGACAGACGTATTATGCACGTTTCTTTTCCTAAAACTGCCATGACATCAAAGAGAGGTGGTGTGGCGTCTTTTCCCGTTAATGCATAGCGCAAAGTCATAAATGCTTGTCTTGGATTAAAACCACTGGTTGCTTGGTGCGCGCGAAGGGAGCTCTCTATACGTTCTGTGTCAAAAGGTACAACATCAGATAGATTATTTTTCACTGATTCAAGATAGACAATCACTTCGCTTGCTGCGCGTTTCGACTGTTTAATGAGTGTGGCCTGCTCAATCTGTGGATCTTGCATGAAATAGTCGGTGAATTTTCCGATATCTGCAAGGGTAACTAAACGGTCCTTAATTAATGGCAGAATTATCAAAAGCAGTGCTCGATCCATGCCATCGGGCATAAAAGGAACCAGCCTTTGGGCTAAGTCTTCATCGCTTAAGTTCCTTATCCATTGACCGTTGATCCAATTAAGTTTATCAAGGTCAACTATCGGGCCTTGAATATGCATGCCACTAAAATCAAAATGCTTTATGAGCTCCTCAATCCCATACACTTCTAGTCCTTCAGGATGGTTCCAGACCCTAGATGCGAGAAAATTAATTACCGCTTCAGGCAAGTAACCTGAGTTGATGTACCAGGATACTGAAGCGTGGCCATGGCGTTTGGATAATTTTGATTTATCGGGGTTTCGTAGTAGTGGGGTATGAATGAATTTTGGTAATGGCCAGTTGAAAAATTGATAGAGCAAAACATGCTTTGGAGCAGAGCTAATCCACTCTTCACCGCGAACGACGTGCGTTATTTCCATTTCGTGATCATCCACGACAACTGCTAAGTGATAGGTGGGGTACCCGTCAGATTTTATAAGCACCTGATCATCAACCACGCTACTATCAAACGTGATATCACCTCTCACTTCATCGTGAAGGACAATTGCTTTATTTGAAGGGACTTTTAGTCTAACAACAAACGTTTCTCGTTTGGCGCGCTCCACAGCTTCAGCGTGATCAATGTCACGACAATGCTTGTCATACATCGGTGGTTTACCTTGAGCTTGCATAGCTTTTCTGACCTGATCTAGCCGTTCACTTGAGCAGAAGCAATAATAAGCATGACCATTTTCCACTAAACTTTGTGCATGTCGGGCATAGATTTCAAGGCGTTGCGATTGGCGATATGGGCCAAACGATCCATGGTGGATTGGACTCTCATCCGGAGTCAAGCCAAGCCACTCAAGTGAATCAAAAATTGCTGTCTCAGCTCCTTCAACAAATCGAGATTGATCAGTATCTTCGATTCGCACCAAGAATTTTCCACTATGTTTTTTGGCAAATACAAAGTCTAGGAGAGCCTGGAACATAGTGCCAATGTGCGGCATTCCTGTGGGAGAAGGTGCAATTCTTGTTCTTATCATGGCTTCAAGATTCTACCAGACTAGGTACCCCTTCTCAATTGAGCCAATTATTGAGAGAATAAGAGCAACGCATTTATGACTCAACTAACCCGAACTGCCTACATTGCTCGAATTGGAATCAAACTTGGTTTACTTTCACTCGTTGGTCTAATTGTCGGCAGAGTTGTGCTGGTTAATGGTTTTGCGCTCTATAAGCGTTTTTTTCCTGATCCACCGCCACCTGCCACCATGGGATTTGGTGCGCTGCCTCCCATTCAGTTTCCCGAGAGCAACATGGTCCAGCCACCGCTAACTTTGGAAACACCTGACGGCGGTTTTCCCCAAACTCCATTTGCACTCAAAGTGTTTGATGTGCAGACTAATCGACCCAATTTGTTGGCGCTCGAGCGCTCCAGCGAACAGGCGGTTCAAATGGGTTTTGTGAATCAGCCTATTGCGCTTACTGAATCGCTGTATCGATGGAGTCGGGGAGAGGGATTACCAACAACTTTGGAGATTAATATATACGAAGGGACGTATACCCTTATTGCTCAATGGGCAGCCGATCCATACTTCCTCGAAAATAACGAGCTTCTGAGTGAAAACCAGGCAATTACTAAAGTTGAAGATTATCTCAACAGGAATCGGTTGTTGCCTACTGATATCGACCTAGTAAACCCTGCTATGCGCTATTTGAAATCAGCAGGTGGAGAATTTGTATCAACACTCAGTTTGTCTGAGGCAGATTTCATTGATGTTGATTACACAAGGACAGCCATTGATAATCTTTATTCCGCTGTAACGGCCGATCCGAACCAAGGACTTATTGAGGTGATTGTGTCTGGAAATCGCAATTATGCCGATGGAATTGTACGCGTCGCTGCTCAATATTTTCCCATTGACTACATTAGTTCTCAAACATATCCCATTAAGCCAGCCGCCCAGGCTTGGCAAGAACTGACTGAGGGCAAAGCCTATGTGGCCTCATTTACATCTCCATCCTCGCTTGTGGCCGTCAGGCGTGTTGAGCTTGGCTATTTTGATGCATTCGAAGCTCAAGACTATTTGCAACCAATTTGGATTTTCTCTGGAGACAATGATTTTGTCGCCTATGTAAGTGCCATTGCACAAGATTTTAGCCAAAATACTCGCTAAACCTGGATCCACTCAAAGTTGGTGTAGACCCACTCGATTAACTTTTTTGTATCTCCAAAGCGATCAGTTGATCCAAGTACTACCAACACCACCGGATGATTATCTCGCTCCACCCAAGTAATAAGACATTCAAGCGCGGCTTCGGTTTTGCCAGTTTTGACTCCCATGACTCCTGGCTCACGTCCTAGCAATTCATTTGTCGAGAAGAGTTTGGCAGTAATTTGACCGGTCTTATCATGAACAGAAACTTCAGGAGCGGCCACAATTTCTCGCAAGAGAGGATGCCGCATAATCTCGAGTGTCAAAAATGCTAAATCTCGGGCAGAAGAAACGTGTCCTGGGGAATCAAGACCTGAAACATTGTTGAAGTGTGTTTGATGCAAGTCCAGATCACTTGCTGCTTGGTTCATGGCTGCTACAAAACCATCGTATCCTTGGGGATGTGCTTGAGCCAGTGCAATGGCTGCATCGTTGCCCGAGCTAACCAGAAGCGCGTGCAGTAATTGCTCCACACTCCAAGTTGCGGTTGAAGCGATTTTTGAGCTGCTGCCTACAACCAAACGAGCAGCAGGCAATGAAATGGTGTCAGTCAGCTGAAAAGAATTTAGGGTGACTAGGGCAGTCATAAGTTTTGTCGTTGAGGCAGGAGGCACGGAAACATCACTTTGTTTCTCGTAAAGCACACTTAAAGCAATGGGATCAAATACAAATATGTTTTTAGCTGTCACTTGCGGAGAAGGCAATTGCAAATCATATGCCATAGGTGGCAATTTAGTTAGTTCATTGGGGATCTCATGAATCTGTGTCAACTGGTTTAGTGACTCGAGTCTCAATAAAAGCAATAGAGTAAGCACAAACACTCCAACGCTTATGGCTAAAACGGCTGCGATTTTTTTGAAGTGAAATTTCTTCACTGAATGTCGTAATAAGGCTTTGATATTGTTGCTTGGTAAAACCATAGATTCACTTAGATTAGGCAATGATTGCTATCCCTCGGGTAAGCCTATGCCGCTTTGATGAATAATAAGGATAAGTATACAATTAGGGCTATGGAAAAGCCGTTTCTTTCAGTTGTTGTTCCCTCATTTAATGAGCAAAGTAATTTACACAAGGGGTTGCTCGACTCAATCTATAAGTATTTATCTCAACAGTCATACTCTTTTGAGCTTATTTTGGCTGATGATGGATCAACTGATGGTACAGCACAAGCATTGCAGGATTTCTCCAGAAAACATGAAAAAGTCCGTTTTTTAGGTTTGCAACATGCGGGCAAAGGACCAACAGTAAAGAGGGCAATGCTCAAGGCACTAGGGCGATATCGACTCTATACTGATTTCGACCAATCAACACCAATTCAAGAACTCCAAAAAATGTTACCGTTTTTTGAGCGCGACTACGATATGGCAATTGGTTCCAGAGAAGTCCAGGGATCTGCGAGGGAGCGTGAGCCAATTTATCGACATCTTATGGGCAAAGGTTTCAATATAATGGTGAAACTGCTTACTGTGCGCGGAATTCACGATACGCAATGTGGATTCAAGGTGATGACGAGCAATTTAGTGCAAGATATTTTTCCTAAACTTTCGGTCACGGTGAAACCAGAAACCGACGCTTTTACTGGGGCCTTTGACGTTGAACTTCTCTATTTGGCTAAAAAAGCTGGCTATCGTATTGCAGAAGTTCCCGTGCAATGGAAACACGTGCAGACTCAGCGAGTTAGCCCAATAAAAGATTCAGTGCGAATGTTGTTTCAGCTCATGCACATTAAGGTTGCAGTATTTTTAGGTCGCTATGCATCGTAAATGGTGGCTACTTGTTTATCCATTAGTTCTGCTTCTCTATGGGATTTACTCTTACAGTCAAGTTGCGCCTAATTTAGTGCTTTCGAGCAACCCGGTATTTTGGCAATTTCAACAATCAATGTGGCAACTAGGCTATCATCAACGTCCATTGAGTACATATATCTTTGTAGGCTTGGTATTGGCGAGTTTTGCTGCATATGCTCTGGTACTTAAGCAAATTCAGAAGGGAAGACTCACTAATAAGCTTTTTATTCTCCAGTATGCGTTGTGCATCATCGCGCTTCTACCGTCGTATCCCGCATTAAGCAATGATATTTTTAACTATCTCATGAACGCTAAGATGATGCATGTATACAATGCCAGTCCCTACGAGCATGCGGCTTGGGATTTTCCCCAAGATCCTTGGCAAACTTTTATGGTTAACGTCAGTGCAACCACGCCATATGGTTATGTTTGGACAGGGATAGGGTATTTGGCGTATATGTTGGCATTTGGTGATTTGCAATTCGGAATAATAACGTTTCGACTAATTGCATTTGTTAGTGTGCTATCAATAGGGTGGAGTATTTGGATGATTTCCCCTAAAAAAGCGAAATTGTATAGGGCGGGGTTATTTATGTTTAACCCTCTAGTTATGATGGAAGCGATCAATAACATGCACAATGATATTACGATGATGGCATTTTTACTTTTGGGTTTGGCTTTATACTTCCGCTATTATCGGTTCAATAAATATATAGGATATGGCACATTATTTATTGGGTGGTTACTTTCAATCTACACAAAATTAGTCACGATAATATTGCCCGCGGTACTGGCCTCGTATTTTGTTGTACGAAGAAAAATTCCGTGGTTTAACGCTGCTGATTATGGAGCCATGATATTTACTCTAGCATTGTTCAACGATCATTCAAGACGTTTTTTTAGCTGGTATTTATTATGGGCATTTTGTCTGGCGCCGCTTGCTCGTTCAAAATTTGTTAGAAACCTTTTGTTGCTCTTCTCGTTTACTGGCCTACTGTCATATGTTTTTTTTCTATATACAGGCGAATATACATCTAAAATCGGTAATATTCGAATTGGTTGGCTATATTCGTTACCAATTATTTTTGTTGCTACTTCATTAATAGCTCAAGTGCGCGAGAAATTTTTTCACCAAAAAGTATGAATAATCGGCGAATGAACTCAATTAATAGTTTGACTGATTTTTTTACCGATAATCACTCAATTCGCTACATTAAGCCATTAATTGTTGTGATTACCTATATATGCTTGAGTCTTTACATTACCTGGCCGCTCGCGCTTAACCCCACCACTACGGCGTTTAACGGTACAGAAGAACAACTCATTAGCTACATTATCAATTGGAATATTTACGCGCTTACTCATAAGCCATTTGACCTTTTCAATATTCCATTTTTTCACCCAATACAGAACACTTTGGCTTTTTCTGATCCGCTCATAACGACTTCAATATTAGTAGCACCATTTGTATTGATATCCAAAGAGCCGTTTTTAGCCTATACGTTATCAACACTTTTTGCTTTTTTTGCCAATGCTTTAAGTACTTATTTATTATCTAAAGAGCTTACAGGGGATAAATTATCAGCATTTATTGCCGGATTATTATTTTCGTTTTCCATTGGCAGAATAGATACTCTGGAGCATCTACAGGTATTAACATTCTATTGGATACCGTTAGGTTTGTTCTTTTTTGTCAAATACGTCAAAAGACAATCTAATGACAACGCTTTAGGAATTAGTTTATGTTTTATGGCTCAAGTATTGAATACCATTTTTCTGGGTTATGTTTACCTCTTCACTGTAACTATTTTTTATGTTGTCGCGCTGTTTTATAAAAAAATTACGTTCAAAAAATGTGCCTCACTTTTTATCTTTGGCATATCGACCCTGGTTTTAGTTGCAGGCATTTTAAGCCCTTATTTGAAAGTGTCGCATGATTGGAATTACGCTCGAACGATCAGTGATGCATGGGGAGGCTCCACTGTTTGGTACGAGTATCTGTATCCGACTAATAGTTCTCGATTCGTAAATGTAGCAAGGGCAATTATTAATAAAAGTCCTTGGCCTGCCTACTTAGGATTTCCTGTTTCATTTTTAAGCATATTGTCATTTGTCTTCGCTTTAAAAAATAGGCACAAATTGCTTCGATCATGGTATGTCTTTTCTGCACTCTTAACTGCAGGCTTGGGATTTATACTGAGTTTAGGACCGTGGTTTAGGATATCACGTCAAATTAGCCTGCCTGTGCCATTGCCTTATCTACTTTTTTTCCATGTAATACCAGGCTTCAAGAGCATGCGCGTTCCTCAGCGTTGGTCGCATTTATTTCTTTTTGGACTTAGTTTGTGCATCGGATTGGCAATTGCTGAGTTTGCAAAAACATCAAGTCATCTGAATAACAAAGTCCGTAAAACTATGATTATAGGCACATGCATCTTCATCCTGGGGCTGGTAATATTCGAGCCAAAATGGCCACTCATGAAATCTTCAGTCTCTTCAGCGAGTGAAGTTCCTGAAGTATACCAATGGCTTGCTTCGCAACCTTCTCAAGTAATTATGGAAATTCCAGCACAGCATTGGACTATGCCGCTCGTAGGCCAAGAAATTAAGCGATTGCACTATCATTCATTTATTTTGGATGCGCAACACGCATTCGTAAACGGATATAGTGGTTTTTCTCCATCTGCTTGGGTGGAATCAGTTTCAAGTGTAAAAAAGTTTCCCCAATCCCCCTCGCTTGAAGTTATGAGGCAACTCGGAGTTTCCTTGGTGATGGTTCACTTTGATGATGTGGGTGTGTTGGCAAGAATGCAGGGAGAAACAGTCGATGCGCAGGAAATGATCAAACAAATTGATGAAGTCGGGGATTTAAAATTACTGCATGAATCAGGAAATTCTAGTGTATATAGCCTCAAGCCTTAGATGTGAAGCGAGCTAACATGCTATACAATAATGCTCATGCGCCGAGAAACTCTTCTTTTAATATGCATTTGTTTATTTTTTGGGTTACTTTTACTCATTAACTTAACGGGTTTGCCAGTATTTGCCGATGAAGCAATTTATATACGCTGGAGTCAATATTTTTTTAGAGAGCCAGAAAAATTTGCCTTTTTTCCACTGTATGATGGAAAATCTCCGCTTTATATCTGGCTAATATCGCTTTTAGTTCCGCTTAAACTTAATGCTTTGTGGATGGCCAGAGCGTTTTCAGTGGTGATGGGATTGGCGAGCGGAGTAGTAATTGCCGGAATTGCATATCAGGTTTCTCATAAACGATCTCAATTTTGGATAGCATTTTTTATTTGGATGCTTCTTCCTTTTTCGGTAATGTATGGCCGCATGGCACTCATTGATATGACACTCACTTTTTGGCTGGCGTTGAGTACATACGCTTACTTCAAAATACTTAGCAAGAGTGTTGTTTCACGTTATCACGCACTCTTGCCGGGATTATTTTGGGGTTTAGCACTCATCACTAAAACTTCAGCTTTTTACTTTTCACCCATCTATCCAGTGATACTTTTTAACACATTCTACTCAAGAAAAATTATATTAAATCGGTTTCATTTGTTCAAAATGAGCATAGGCTTCATGTTGGGCTTAAGTATGCTTGGGTTAATGGCTTTTTCGGAATTCTTTCCTTTTTTATTCAATCGAAGTGCTGATTTTGCCTATGGTTTAGGCGACATTGTTGCTCGGCCGCTCCACATTATGACCATAAATGGTTATCGCATGGGTAAATGGCTATTAATGTATTGCAGTCCTCTTTTGTTATTGTGTTTAGTCCTTATTAAACAGAAAAATTATATTACCCGAAATTTATTGTTGGGGTTGTTTTTTTGGTTATTACCTTTTTTAGTCACTGGAAAAGTTTTAAGCTCCAGATATATCTTGCCCAGTCTTATTTTTATTGTGCCTTTAATGACCATTACGTTGAGCACTTTAGCGTCCAAAATCAGAATAATTGTTGCGTTATTATTCGTTGGTTATTGCATGTATTGGAATTATTTCCTCATATTTAGGCCCAATGCCGCTCCATTTCCCATTGAGGACAGAGTCCAATTTTTAACTGATTGGTCTTCTGGGCATGGCATTAAAGAGTCGGCAGACTTTTTCCTTGAAATAGCCAAAATGCAAAAAGTATTGGTTGCGACAGAGGGTTTTTTTGGCACACTCCCTGATGGCCTAATGATATATCTTGATGGAAAGCCAGAGCTTGATAATATGCGCGTTGAAGGTGTGGGCTTGCCTATATTCGGTGTTCCCAAGTTCCTTGCTGAAACACCAGGTTTTGATCGGAAATTTATTGTGGTCAACGAGCATCGGTTTGTGGGCAACCCACTTCCGCCAGGATTGGTTTTAATTCAAAAGTATCCTCGCCCATTTGGCGGGCCATCACTGTTATTACTTGAATTTCAAGAAAAATAATTGCACACCAGATTAATCATGGAAAAATTATTTCTCAAACTTCAAGAAACATTTGTCAAATCCGCTTTGATGTGCCGTATAAGCGATTACTTCCTTCCGTCTCTATGGTGTTTGATTCTGGTATTACCAGCCACCTTTCACCTATTTGATTCACCCTTGTTCGTCGGTCATGATTACACGCACGTCGGTCGAATTACTGAAATGGTCAACACCCTCAACTCAGGTCAATTCCCCCCTCGATGGTCGCAAAATTTAGGCTTTGGTTATGGTATGCCACTATTTTCATTTTACGCGCCTCTGCCATATTATCTTGGGTCCCTGCTTGTCCTTCTTGGTATCTCGGCATCAACGAGTGTGGCCTTGCTTTTCTTTCTTTCGACTTGGGGATCGAGCATTGCCATGTTCTACTTGGTCAGAAATGGAGGCAAGCAGTTTTTGGTTCCGCTTGTCTCGGCGGCACTGTTTACCTACTTGCCTTACCGAGCCGTTGACATCTACGTTCGAGGCGCATTAGGTGAGCTTTGGGGGATTTGGCTCTTAGTGGTTGCTCTGTTGACGTTGCAAAATGTATTCCGTACTCCTTCCTTCAATCGAGCGGTTTTATTTGCACTGAGCTTGGCATTATTTTTTTTGTCACACAATCTTATGATGCTCATGGGGTTGCCATTGATACTTGCAGTAATCGCTGCGCAGCTTGGCAAGCCATCCCACACACAAAAAAGTATTTTGAAATATATTGTTTTCGGAACTTCACTTGGTATTGGTATGGCAGCCTTCTTTTTATTTCCTATGTATTTTGAAAAACAACACACGTCAGTAGATGAGCTTTCGAGTATTGCTGGCGGGTATGCTCAACATTTTGTCTATTGGAAGCAGTTGTTTTTTTCTGAATTCAAATACGGCGGTTCAATTGAGGGTATTCATGATGGCATTAGTTTTTCATTGGGAGCCGCTGGTTGGCTCGTGATTTTGTCCAGCATTGCAATGGGTGTCAAGCTTTTCAAAAAATCTAGAAAAAAGCTGTTAAAATCAGACGTTTTTTTCTGGATCCTTATTGTTATCGCGACCTTGTTTTTAACCAGTCAAAAGTCACAGTTAATTTGGAACATATTTGGGCAAATGAGTTTCTTGCAATTTCCGTGGCGGTTTCTGTCTCTTGCTCTGCTGGTACTGCCACTTCTATTCTCGTCCACAATGTATTCGATTCAAAGTAAACAAAATGCAAAAGTGCTTTCAGTCGTTATTTTTGCACTTTTATTATTTGAAGTTCAAAATTTTAAACCTAATCCAGAAACAAAGTATTCAAGTGTAGCTTCAATAGCAAATCAGGGATTTATCTCTACGGATCTTTCAAAAACAATCCCTGATTATATCCATCCTAATCTTAGTGCAATCGTAACCGATGCGAAGAAAAAACTTGATCCTCCAGCGTCCCGATTTGAAACTATTCCTCCCACACTGCTTGCGATTCAAAAAGATTCAGCCTCAATTGCTCAAGCTGTTGTTCCACCAACAAGCCAACCAACAACGATTCGAGCCAATATTTTTAATTTTCCTGGCTGGCAATGGAAGATTGAAGGGGTCAAGGTGCCTCATACAGTTGCATCTGATTTGCCAGTTATGGAATACATGCTACCCCCATCATCAATCCCTCGGATACTAAGTGTTTCGTGGTCGGAAACAGCATTGCGAAAAGTAGCCAATATCACCAGCGCGATTAGCTGGGTATTTGTCATTGTGTATGGCATGAGCCAAACGCTTAAATTCTTTGCATTAACTATGAAACGAAGCTTGAGTAGGCCATAATACAGCGTATAGCATTCCAAATAGTATGAAAAATAAATTGAACCCTGCAGAACTCAAGCGCCGCTCAGTCAGTGGGGTAGTGGGATACATGATTCGAACTGGTTTTCTGCAAGTGGTGGCAATCATCGCAACTGGATTACTTTCTGCTTACCTCTCTCCAAGTGATTTTGGCATATATTTTGCGGTCGTTTCGATCATGGGTCTGTTTACTTTT
This sequence comes from uncultured Pseudomonadales bacterium, assembly GCA_964441155.1. GTDB lineage: Bacteria > Patescibacteriota > Microgenomatia > UBA1400 > RBG-16-45-19 > CAYYKL01. The sequence goes on along the minus strand of CAYYKL010000001.1, from coordinate 159,481 downwards.
ATGTCCGATGTCGGTTTGGCTGCTCGGTTAGTCCAACAACCCCATGAACCAACCAAGAAAGAATTGAGAACTGCTTTTACTGTGCAGTTGGGATTGTCTCTGGGTATTTTCACTTTAACACTCGCAGCAACTCCATTGTGGAAACGAGTCAGCCATCTAGATGAACAGGGGTTGGCCTTGCTCTATTCTCTGGCCTTTTCTTTTGTGTTGTCCAGTCTTAAGACGATGCCATCTGTCTTATTGGAACGCCAGCTTAAGTTTAACCGGCTGATGATTCCTCAAATTATCGAAACACTACTTTTCTACAGTATTGCAGTATGGATGGCGCGAGCAGGATTTGGCGTCAAAAGTTATTCTGTAGCAATTCTTGCTCGCTCACTGGTGGGTGTCATGTGCATGTACGCATTACAAAGTTGGCCCATCGGCCTAGCTTTGGACAAAGCGTCTTTCAAGGCCATGTTCAGTTTTGGCTTAAAGTTTCAACTCAATGATTTTTTAGCCAGAATTAAAGATGACTTATTTATTGTTTTTTTGGCTTGGTGGTTGCCTTCAGCACAAATGGGATACATTGGGTGGGCGAAACGCTGGAGCATGTTTCCCTATCAATTTTCAGTTCAAAATGTCATTGCAGTTACGTTTCCAACGTATAGCCGACTTCAAGATGATCAGAAACGTCTGGCAAAAGCAGTTGAAAAAAGTATATTTTTTATTGCCATCGTGATCTTTCCTATTCTTGCTGGAATGAGTATAGTGGCCCCGATTCTGTTGCGCTCTATCCCTCAATACACCAAATGGTTGCCTGCAATTCCGGCGTTAATCTGGTTTTGCTTGAATATTGCTTTCTCTGCCATAACCACACCACTCACCAACACGCTCAACGCAATTGGGAAAATTGATACTACACTTAAATTGATGCTATTTTGGACAGCTCTGACCTGGACATTGACCCCAATTCTAGTGATGCGGTTTGGCTTTACCGGGGTTGCAGTGGCGAGTGGGGTGATTGGAAGCACGAGCCTTTGGGCTTTATCAATAATTAAAAAAATAATTCCGATTAGGTTTTGGCGAAACGTCTGGTTACCACTGATTGCAACCATTATTATGGCTTTGGCACTCTTGCTTACGAGCTCAATTACCTCCATTGGTATGAGAGGGGTGATAGCGTTGGTTTGTGTTGGGTTTGTTGTGTATGTGACTGCGTTGGCACTGTTTGGATTTAGGCGTATTCAACAAGAAATGATAGAGATTGTAAGAAAATAACGTTATAGTAAGTTCACCAATGAAACACCCAATTTCAGTAATCATTCACACACGGAATTCCGCTAAAACGCTCGAAAAAGCGTTGCAATCGGCCAGTTTCGCTCAAGAGCTCGTAGTGATTGATATGGAGAGCAGCGACAATTCGGTTATGCTTGCAAAGAAACATGGAGCAAATATTTTTCAACACGAGGATGTGGGTTATGTTGAGCCAGCTCGAATGTTTGGGATTGAAAAAGCTTCGCATGAGTGGGTTTTGGTGCTGGATGCAGATGAGCAGTTGCAACCTGGTTTGGTGAATAAAATTCCCCAATTAATTTCTGGCAGGGAAGTTGCCTGGAAAATCCCCCGAAAAAACATTATGTTTGGCATGTGGCCAAGACATGCAGCCTGGTGGCCAGATTATGTGGTTCGATTATTTAGAAAAGATTCAGTTCTTTGGCCCAAAACAATTCACGCGCAACCAAAAGTAAACGGATTAGTGGGTGTGCTTGATGCACAAGAAAATATAGCCATACTACACCATAACTACGAATCGGTGAGCGAATACGTAGCCAGAACCAATCACTACACCTCGATAAAAGTTGCAGAGAAAAGTGTGGATCGAAAAGATTCACTTAGCGCATTTTATAATGAGTTTTTCAGTAAGTATTTCTATCATGAAGGCCATAAAGATGGTGTACTGGGTTTAAACATTGCAATGCTACAAGCTATGTATGAGAGTTTATTGAGCATAAAATCATGGGAGACAACGGGTAAAAAAGAATTCCAACTCAATCCGGACAAGGCGCTGACAGCTCTCATGAGAGACATGGCATATTGGCGAGCAAACCACAATGTGATTAGTACTACTGGGATGAAACGAACACTTTGGCAATTAAGAAGGAAATTAAAAATCTAATCATGAAACAAAACGAAATTACACTATCCGTGCTCATTCCTGCGTACAACGAGGCTAAAACTATTCAACGCGTATTGAAAGCACTTGATAAAACGAAGCTCGTGTTTGAAGTGATTGTTGTAGATGACGCTTCAATTGACAACACCAATAAAATTGTTCAAGGCTTTAAGCCATCATCATACAAAATTCACCTAATTAAACACGAGAAGAATCAGGGTAAAGGCGCAGCAATTCGCACTGGACTTGAACAAGTGACAGGCAATTACGTGTTAATCCAAGACGCTGATCTAGAATACGATCCAATTGATATCCCTAAGCTTTTGGATCCCATTAAGCGAGGGAGAGCAACGGTGGTATATGGCAATCGCTTAACTGGTGTCCATACAAATATGTTTTTTTGGCACTTGGTCGGCAATAAGTTCTTGAATTTTGTCGTTAACATCCTATTCAATTCAATTCTCATGGACATGGAAACAGGATATAAGGTGATTCCCACTGATCTCATGCGCTCAATTCGATTGTCTGCCAACTCATTTTCGATTGAACCAGAAATTACGTGTAAATTGTTGTCGCGTGGAGAAAAACTTGTTGAAGTACCCATTTCTTATGCGGCTAGAACTTATGCGGAGGGCAAAAAAATAAGTTGGAAAGATGGATTTGATGCGCTCGCCACGATTATCAGTATACGATTGAGAAATAATCATGCAGCAGGCGAAGTGCCTATTTGGTCAATTGAGCCAATGCTGCGAAAACTTCGCATGAGACCAGTCGTTCAATATGTAAAGCCAGCTGAAGTATTGGTTGATGTTGGCTGTGACGATCCACCACTTACACTTTTAGCATTTCAAAACAAATTCTTTAAACTAATTGGCTTAGATATTGCCGTTGTTGACCGAAAAGAAAACAACATCGAAATAAAATACGCCAATTTTGATGAGTATCTCCCACTCCCCGCAGAATTTGCAGACACCGTTACAATGCTTGCAGTACTTGAGCATTTAGATTACCCAGAGCAAGTAGTGAAAGAATTGCATCGCATAACTAAAAAAGGTGGTCAAGTGCTGCTAACTGTTCCAGCACCTCCAGTTAAGCCGATATTGGAGTTTTTAGCTAAGGTTCGGATCGTCAGACCAGACATGATTGCTCAGCACAAAAATTATTTTACGAAATCACGATTATATAAGATTTTTTCTGATGCTGGATTTAAGCACGTCCAAGTAACTAATTTTCAATTGGGGTTAAACACATTCTTAAAAGCAGATAAATGAAAAAATGGTATTGGTTAATAATTCTCATTATTGGTGTAGTAGTTAGAATATTCCCAGTTTTTTTTGGAAATACGTTTTCATTTGGAGACAATGTTTCTCTGCAAGTGCCGGTTAAAATGTATTCCGCCTATTGGCTAAGGCAGGGAATCATCCCGTGGTGGAATCCAACAATTTTTGCCGGCATACCCTGGGCGGAGGATATTTCTCAGTTCGTGTTTTATCCTACTCAACTATTTTTTCTACTTTTTGATCCATCTCACGCACTGAATATCACTATTGCATCACATCTGTTTTTTACAGGAATAGGGATGTATTTTGTTGCCAAAAATATATTGCCAAATAGCAGACAAGCAGCGCTCGCGATGATAATGTGGACTTTTTCGCCTCAGTTGACGTATTCAATTAACAACATAGTGACACTTCAATCAATTGCGTGGTTTCCCTGGGTGGTGCTAGGATCGCTCAATTTAACTAAGAAAAAATGGGGAAGAATTATTTTTGGCTTATTAATACTTGCACAATTCATGGCAGGTTACCCACAACATGTTCTTTATTCAATTATGACGACAGTTCTTCTTGATGTATGTCTCACAATAAAGCATAAAAACTTTCAAATGCGAGCATGGATGCTAAATTGGATGAAATCTGGGTTAATTGTCTTGGGCATCACGGCTTTAGCCTGGCTTCCGTTTGTGAGAGTTTTAAGTGAATCAACACGGTCGATCCAAAATTCGACACAAGCAATGGTTGGATCGCTAAATCCAATGATGTTGCCAAAAATTATTTTGCCCTATCTATTCGACTTACCGTCAGCGGGCTTTCGTTGGGGTCCTGCATTTGCTGGCTTTCCCCACGCCCTCTTCTATTTTGGATTGCCAGGTCTTTTGGGGTTGGGTATCTTTTTGAAGCGCAATCGATATTGGCTGATAGTTTTTGGTGGGTTATTTTTATTTTCACTGGGCTCGTATATACCCGGGTTTCATTCGGTTTTTGAGTTGCTACCAATGTTGAAATTTGCCCGATACCCTTCAATGGCAATGATTCCCATAACTTTTTTCGCTAGTCTGCTTATTCCTCAACAAATTTTTTTACTGGGAAAACTTCAATTAACGATAATAGCTTCAAAGATTTTGCCTATCGTGATGCTTTTCTGTATCAGTCTCTTAATTGTGCTTTGGCCTGCCCAACAATTCTCCCTGTTGTGGAGTAAAACAAATGTTATTCTGGGCAATGTATTATCTCAAAGCCATTTTCATACACTAGAAAAAGATCATAAAATCTTTCAAGTCATACTTGCTGATTTCAGCCTAGTTTTACTTTTTTCATGGCTTGTGCTCTTGGCTTTGCGAAGCAAGCGCTATTTTCTTGTGGTTGTATTAATAACACTTGACCTTATTGTCCACACGCAAGGCGTGTTATTTTTTGGACCAAAAAATATATTCCCAACCTGGGAAAAAATACGTGAAAACAATCAATTGTCTTCACAATTTCAAACACTTTCCAGGAAAATTACAAATAATACCAATCAACCATATATCGACTTCAATTCCTATTGGGAAGAAATATCTCTAAAAAAACCTTTTTCAAAATCAACTCAAAACTTGAGCGGCACCCTCCAAATTAACCGGTTGAACAATCTAATTAGTTCCAAAACACCCAATTGGAATATGCCATTTAATATCCCTATTATCAATGGTTATGCAACTTTGTTGCCTAAAGATTTTGCCTCAATTTGGCAAACATCAAAAGAGCCGCGCATAAATTTTATCGATTACATTGACCTCAAAAACCCGTTGTTAAAGGAATGGAGCGTTGACACGCTTATTGTTGATAACCAATTTGATCCAGGAAAGCAGTTCAGCAATTACCCCTTGATGAATGGGCTAGATTCAATTTCTACGTATCATCTCGATGCATTGCTCAGAATTCGTTATGCAAATGATTCAGACATCGAATTTAGCAGTTTTCAAGAAACTCCTAACACGATTAAGTTTGAGTTCAACAACTTAAGAAATCAGCAAAGTGTCATAATTGCAGATAGGTATGATAAGAATTGGCAAGCACGGATTAATGGTGTTCCAACAGCGATTCAGAATTACCAAGGCATGAGGCTTTTAGGTATTCATTCAGGAAATAATTTAGTTGAGTTGAAATATATTCCGAAAAACATGTGTTTAGGTATGCTAGCAAGCATAGCAACGCTTGCAACATGTATCGCAATTCAAATAATCAAACCTAAACTTTCATCTAAGAGACAATAGGCATTACCATTTATGTGATAATGACTCAATTTTCGCCAATAATTTCACTTTTAGAAACTGTGCTCCTTGAAGGGGATTTTTAACGCAGTTGATTGCATGAGTTCTGCAGTTTTCAATAAAATATGCTTTGGTAGTTCGCGAGATGTTGTCAAAATTAATTTGAACATCTTTTGTGCCGGAACTTTGGCTTGATATATCGATCCACCATCCACCATTGAATTGAGTTGGTTTATGTGTCTGCACTGAAACCTCAGAATCATTTTGTGTGTCTACACTGACATCCTTAATGGCAATTGGCAGATTGTCCGAGTCGTAACCTTGAAGAATAAATCGAACTGGATTATTTCCTGCAATTGCTTGCGGATTATGTGCATAAAATATCGTATTCTCTTTGCTTAATGTATTTGCATGAGCCTCAGGGTTAAAGGTGTAAGCAAATTTTTGCCGCATCAATACCCAATCTATATTTTCTTTAAAGAATGGAGTAAACACGTAGCGCTCACTATTGTTATCAACATTCAACCCGAAAGCACTGTCTTCGCCATTAATCCATGAGAGCGAACTTTCATGTAATTTAATAGAGGGAATTGAAACAATGTCACTGGATTGATCAAGGTTAATTAGACTAGTTGAAGTAAGGCTACTGATGTGTGTATTTTGAGGCAATTGGAAAGAATCATTCTGAAATATCAGCGTTTGTGTATTCTTTTTGCTCGAGTATTTAAAACTAATCTCCGAATTGGCGCGCTCAATGCTAAATAAGCTTGTCGCGTCTGGCTTCGGCAAGTAGATAGCCGGTGATGTTTTTCCTAAATCAGGTGAGGCTCCAGGTTCAAAAAAGTGGCCAGAATCTTTGGGAGTTGAGAATGGACTTATTGCAAGTATGGATTCTAATAAGCTAAAAGGTTTTTGGTTCATGGTTGCAAATTCTTTGTTGACGCGCGAACTATCTAATATAAATGGAGTGATCCAATAACCATTAGGTAGCGATAGTGCCTCAGTGAGATAGGGATCGGGAATTGAATCGCTGTAGAGTCTAGCATCGTTTATGAAGAGATTATTGCCGTCATATCGAAGTCTTAAGCGGTAGGTGCTGGTAGTAATCCACCATGCTTTCTCGTTTGAGTTGTTTGTTAAATCACCGCCAGAAAGTATAGATGGAGAATTTTCTAAAACGAGGTCTCTTAAATTGTTTGCAGTAACAATTTTAATTCGCTCGTCAATCATAGACAATTCTTTTATGTAGTTAATTTGTTTGAAATATTCATCTTGAAATTCGGCATGCATGCTATTTTCAAGTCCAAGCACTGCGAAAGCGAATTCATTGCCTGGTTGTTGAAGTGTTTGCTTCATTAGGCTTTTAAAATAATTAAAATCATTTTTTCCCGACAGATAATCATTTGGCTGACTGGTGAAAGCCGAAGTGAAATCACCATAATTTTTTAAGGGATCACTAACCGTTTGGCGAAAAATTAGAGGCATGCTATTTGCTTGGTCACTCGGGACAAGGGTCCAATTTGGTGAGGGGAAATAAGGATAATGGGGCGGTCCACCATGGAGCGTGTAACTATCAGTACCCCATTGTTCTCGAGTAATCTCATGTGCGGTTACCCCATATGTTTCAGACAAGTAGGCTAAAGACACGGGATCAATCATCCACGCAACAGTGGTTTTGGGATAAGAATCGAGCAAAGACTTGAATCGAGACATATAAGCATCAATCAGTTTGATTCTATCCTCTGGCGTGTATCCGACTAGATAACTATGCTTTGCTCTATACCAACTATCAGCGTTGCCGTAATAGGCGACACCGGCATCCATAGCGAGAGAAGGGGTGATTTCCAAAAATGCAGCAACTTCATGATTTTGTTTCGAGTCTACTATTGGATTTACAAATTTTTGGTTCAAGGCATCATAGCGAAGGGCAAAAGTAGCAGATAGCTTGTGTGCTGCAAAAACTTCAAGTTGTTGATTAAGTGAGTCGATATTGCCGGGATCACAGCATTCTTCACCGCGCACTTGATTAACAAATAAAATGTATTTTGGATAGTTTTGTGTTGCGATGGGTGTATTTTTTGCTCCGGCTGCGTCAGGAAGCAATAATATGAAACAAAATAAAGTCGATACAAGTGACCAATGTAGTGCGCGCATAACTTAAAGTATACTCATAATTACACTCGTTTATTTTGTCACTTAATATCGCAAGCGAGAATTACACATGTTTATTCAATTTATTGCACCGTTATTTCAGGTATTTTTTTGGTTCCTGACACTGGCATTATTTGGAAAATTTTTTACGCGGCACATTACCAATAGTCCTAGTGAGCAATTATTTTATGGCTTCGGAGTGGGATATGTGATTTGGGTTTTATTATTGTTTGTATCCCCAAGCCATACCTTAAATACCCTGATTAATTTTGCGATATTTATCATTGGCATAATTTCGGCTCGAAGCATGAGTTTAGGTTCGATTCTGATGCTATTCAGTAGATCGGTGCTAGCTCGATTATTACTCAAGCTTATGTTTGCTTTTATTTGGACTATGCCGGTGTTTTTATCCGGCTGGATAAAAGACGGAGAAATGATTTTTCATGGGGTCAACGCCCATGATGGTGTGTGGCATATGGCCTTAATGGAAACATTAGCATCAGCTTCAGACAGAGTAATGCCTACATTTGCACAATTCAGTCTTGAAGGCTATCACTATTTAGTCGATTTATCCGGTTCTGAGTTCGTGAGACTATTTGGAATTAAATCCCAGGACTTAGTATTTAGGGTATATCCATTTCTATTCGGGTTATTGGCATTGTATGGGATTAAAAAATTATCTTTTTCACTCTTGCCGTCAAAATATGTGCTGAATCAGAAGAAAAAGTTCTTGTTAGAAATTTTCTCGGGAATGCTGTTGATTGGTGGAGGGAGCTTGGCATATATATTGCCACTAATTGGCCTTCAACAATCAGTAAATGAGAGTGCATTTTGGATGCATCAAAACATATCTACCTGGGTGAACTTGCCACTTGGAGTGTCATTTTCACTTTTCATATTAACACTGAACTTAAGTATTTTGGTTTATCGAAAGCCTGAGAGGCTAAATGTTGCACTTATTGGGTTCATGATTGGAAGTCATTTGGGAATTAAAGCTTATGGCGGTGTGTTACTTCTTCTGGGTGGAGTTTACATGGGTGCATGGCTTCTAACAAAACGATTAATCATGTTCGCGATGATATTTTTGTTTGTATGCATCGCATCATTTCTTGTTGTCGCTCGTTCCACTTTGGGGTCGCCTCAATCGGCGGGGCTAGAGTGGAATCCTGGATGGTTTGTAAAAACTATGTTTGAAGCCTCTGATCGCATTAATCTGCCACGCTGGGAGTTAAGGCGACTAAGCTACGAAGCACAATCCAATTACCTCGGGCTAACGGCTCTGTGGGCTGCAGGAATAATTGTCTTTATACTCGGCAATATGGGAAGTCGGTTGATTGGATTTTATGGTCTTCATAGGATTAATAATCCTGAAAAAAATCAGTTTATTGTTTTGATTCTAGCCGCACTACTTTTTCCGCTACTCTTCTCTCAGTCTGGTGTCGAGTGGAATACCATTCAATTTGGTTATTATGCGTATGTGCTTTTAACTCCGCTTGTGATTGTGGCTTTTACTCAAATTGGGAGGCGGGAAGTGCTTTTAGCGTTAATAGTTGGTTTCCTTGCTTTCCCCACATCAATCTTCACCATTGCAAATCAAATTTCATCGAGGACGACCAATGCATATGCTATATCCAAATCCAACTTACTCGTTTTAGAGCAATTAAAGCAACAAGATCCAGGATCGGTATTAGCACCTTACGAGGACAAGGCTATCATTCCTGCACTGAGTGGGAAACCATGCTTCTATTGTAACCAAACTCAAGCTGACTTACTCCAGATATATAGCGTAAATGCAAAGAATATAGTTGAAAAATCATTCGATGTTAATATGTCTGCTAAGGAGATTGATGAATTAATGAAAATTCACCATATAATGTATTTATACATTCCTGAAAAATTTACTCAAGAAGAAAATAGTAATAACTTCGCTGAATATTTTGAGGTTGTAACCAGTTCAGGTGATGCAATCATTTATAAAAGAAAATAAAGAATATGTGCGTTAAAAATCAATTTACAAGAGAATTATAAATAGCATGATAATAAAAAAACTGTCGCTGCACCTCATTATATTTGCTCTCCTTTTTATAGCTTTGTTGTTCACTCGATTTTTTAATTTAGCTGAAACCGCTCGATTTACCAATGATGAGGCATCGGATTTAGCACGTCTCTATCAACTGGGACATAATTTTAAACTCACCTTGATTGGCCCTATTTCCAACGACAACACAAAAGTTTTTGGATCACTTACCTATTACTTGCAGCTTCCTTTTGTTATGGCACTTAATTATTCCGCTGCCAGTCCAGCAGTGGGGACAGCATTTTGGAGTGTGATTACTTCATTAATTATTATTTTCATAACGTATAAAACAAACAAATCCTTGGTGATCCCAGTCGGTCTCTTAGCTATTGTTTGGTATCCGCTTGTTGAAACTGGGCGGTGGGCATGGAACCCTCACTTCATGCCGCTTTGGATTTTCGCTGCTCTTCTTTTGCTTTTAAAACAAAAACCACTGTTTAAGTTTTTTGCGGGCATATCCTTGGGTTTATCGGTGCATCATCACTATATAGCCATTGTTGCTATTGTGGCTTTTTTCGTTGTTGAGTGTGTCAGTGTGATCTTTTCAAAGAAAAATAAGAAACAGCAATTAATTAGTCTCATGGCTATAATCCTCGGTTTAGCTATCGCATTATCACCGTTTGTCCTGTTTGATTTACGACATCCACCTGGATTATTCTTTGGAAAATATTTCGTTTCAGGTGATGCTCCAAATGTTGTCAGTGGAGAATTGGATCACTTGTTCACAAGATTTCTTGCTGTTACTTACGAAACCTTTTCGTACTTAGTCTCCAACACTAGATTAAGTTTTCTTTTTGTATTGTTCGTATCAATGCTGATAATTTTCGACCTTAAATACAACCGTAGAGCATTGAAATGGTTCGCACCTGTCCTAGCTCAGCTAAGCATGATGGTTTTTATTGACAATATAGCTACTCGCTATTTTTTGCCTGCTTTACCGTTTTTTTTCATGTGGTTGATTGCCAAACGAACTAATAGATTCAGTCAGTCTATGGTTCTTGTGATTATTTCATTTATGTCGATTACATCAGTTAGCAAGCTTCCTGAATTAATGTTTCAAACTCGGGTGCATCCTAGCCCTGCTGTCGTAGATGGAGTAGTAAAAATAATTCGAGACATTCAAGACACTGATCCAACAATCGATGTCAATATCGCAGTCCATGTTTCTCCAGACAAAGCCCCCATGGGTGAATTGTATCGCCATGTTTTAGGCATGCATGGCATAGGACTAAAGCAAGCGTCTGAATACGACACATCAAGCCGTTTGTATGTTGTAACGACTGGAGATGAGCTTGACTTAAGAAATGATAATTCAGTTGCAATGAATTTTTTTGAACAGGTTTCACTAAAGGCTGCATTTCCTGTAGACAGAACTCAATGGAAAGTGTTCTGGTTTCAAAAATGAAGCTGATAAATTTTCAGCAATGCCAATCCACGTTGTCAAAATAAAGGTTGATGGCACATATGTCTTGCCCAGGGCGAAAATTTTATGAGGTTGACTGACTTCCACACTTTTTCTTTGAGTTGCTCACGTTCTTCGGGTAAAAAATCAAATAAGCCATTTGTATGCATCAATTCTTCCGTTGTAAACGATGTTTCTAGTTGAATCACATTTGAATCGACGAGCTTGCTTAGTGAATAATTAGACTCAGTTTTAATAGGGATATTCTTATTTTCTTGAGCAGATAGTGCTTTAATTGTGGAAAGTGAGCTGGGTGTAATATTAGGAATAGCAACATAATCAACGCTTCTTATATTTGGCGCAGTATACGCCTCCAATAAAAAAGCTTCAGAATTATTAGAATTAAATCGATGCGTCATTCCCGGCGACACCACGTTATTGTCAAAGGTATAAAAGCCATAATTTTTGTCTCGCCATTCCCAAAACCACTTTGCATCTATTTTATTATGGGTTCGTACATAGGAGTTTAGCGAGCATAAGGTGTTTATAGAAGTAAAAACCTGTTTTGCAAGAAGACTCAAATAAGCACCAATTAGTAAAAATGCGATTATAAATAGTTTCGTTTTCATGCTGATTAATCGTAATGCGGAATTGTTGAGATAGCAATTCATTCAACATATGTGGATAATAAATACATGCAAGTAAGCAAGTATGTAAGAAATAGTTATGCTCTATTATCTATCCAGTTTTGGGCCTATGGCATTATATTTTTCTCAAGTATTTTGCTAAATCTTGACTTGTTATCCCATCCAGGAATTCCCACAACCTTTGATGGACACATTCACCTTACAACCGCAGTGCAGTACGCTCAAATTCTTAAAGGGGTGGAAATTCCTTCTTGGTTTCAGGGGTTTGCGAATTATGGGTATCCATTAAGTTTAATTGCCCATCAAACAAGTGCAATATTTGGTGCCACCCTTTTGCTTTTGGGATTATCTCCACATATAGTTTTCAAAATCATTATATTAGTCAGCACTATATTCAGTGGTTTGGGGATGTTCTGGTTTTTGCAAAATATTCTGCAAAAGCCAGTGCCAAATGAAAAGCGAGTCACTCTTACGTCATTGGGTGGATCTCTGGTTTGGACTTTCTCACATTACCGAATAATCAATATTTATAGTCGGGGTGCTATTCCGGAACTATTGGTAAGTGCTTTGTTGCCAATTTTGCTTTTTCAAATGTCAAAAAGCTTGTCCAAGCCAACTGCGCGGGGGTTAGCTTTAGTGGCAGTCTTAAGTGCTTTGCTCGTGCTTACTCATCCAATGGCAATTATCATAACCATGCCACTACTAGTCGCGATTGCTTTTTCGAAGATATCTCTAAAAAAATCAGCATTCTCCAATATTTTTTTGGTGACGAGCATGATTGCGCTGGGAATATTGGCAGGTGCCTATTATTTGTTTCCATTAATAATTGAGACAAAGTATTTCTATCAGGGATCGGGGGCATCTCTCATTGAATTGGATAAATTTTTAAATTGGAAGAGTGCTTCGGTTATTCAATGGCCCTATTTTTCCCTGACCGATCATCCTGGCCCTAGAATTGGACCTATTCCCATCGGCATAATCGAGCTTGGCATATATTTGATTGCATTGGTCACTATTATCTTGCTTGCTTGCAAAAGCAAAAGTAATAGAGCCTTGGGAATTTGGTTCTTTGCTGCGTCACTTTCGCTCTTCCTGTGCACTCCATTATCAGCGCCTTTGTATTCAAAGCTGATGTTTTTATCCAATCTTCAATACCCATGGAGATTTTTGATGTCATTTCACTTTAGTGTTTCAGTGTTAGCTACTCTTTTGCATGCTAGATTTCGGCTGCAAAAATATTCAATTCTTGCTCTACTGATTATTTTAGCCTTAACTAGGCTTCCAGAAGCGTATGGAAAAAACTATGTGAATCATGACGTTGACTATTATTCCTTTACCAAAGAAAACCTGCATAGCACAAACTTAAATCCTCGTTGGGTGGGCGAGACTAAGGACTATCCTCAGCAAAAAACTTTGTTAACGGTAATTGAGGGAACGGCGGAAGCTAGGATTATTAAAGAAACAGCTTCGAAACGTTCTTATCAAGTTTCTGCTGAAATACCCTCGAGGATATCTTTTAACACCTTTTACTTTCCTGGATGGACAATCTTAATAGATGGTCTCGAACAAACCGTTGAATATCAAGATCCAAGTTATCGTGGAGTTATGACTCTCAAAATACCTCAAGGCAGTTATCGCATAGATTTAAGATATAAAGACACCAAGGTTCGATTCGCATCTAAGCTGATTTCATTAATCGCAATGGGATTAATTGGGGGCATATACCTTTCGAGTAGACCAGCACTTTATTCGAATATAAGTAGACTCTTTAAAAAAGACTTCTAAAGTTTAATGCATCATCTCAAGGGCTCGTTTGTGATCTCGATTCGACAATAGATTAATTTTTATGAGTATAAGGACGATTAATGGCAGAGCTATGAGTGTGACTAGAGTAATCACATTCGAAATTTGGACTGTTTTTGTCGGTTCAAATACTGTTCGAATAGCGTGCTGGCCGCTTTGTATTTGAAACGTGATTACACCACGATAATTGGGGTCTTGAAATTCGATGGGAATCTCTTCATTTCCTGCATAGACTTTCCAGCCCGGAAAATAGAACGTTTTATCTAGGATTCTCACTGAGGCCTGCGCTTGTAAAATATAATCACGTGAAGAATTGTGGAAATTCTGTTGGAGTAATTCTCCATCTCCCTCTATTATTTCAACTTGTGGTTGATTTGAAGGATAGGTGCTAGTCTCTCCCGTCCAAATAGTATTCATATTGTTAGAATGCAAATTTTGAACCGTCCGATAATAGTAATCCTGTGAAAGAAATTGGAAATTCTTGCCATACAGTTGCTTAGCGCTTACGAGAGTTATGCTGCATGAGATAATCAAGAATAGTATTTGTCGTGGGATTTTATTGAGAGAATTCAAATATATTGCCAAAATAATAGGTGGCACGATAATCAAGGCAGAAAGCATTCTCCATTGGAATTGAATCGAGCTGAGAAAACTAATTTTTTGATATAATTCAACTGAATACCTAGAAACCAAGAACAATAAAGTTGCTGCAACGATATTGACCATGGCTAGCAAATTAACATTTTTATTGATTCTGAATCGCCTGCGAAATACTAAAAGTAAAAAGCCAAACACAAGAATTCCCGACTCAATAAGCCCAAATTTAATAACATGTCCTCTGGACAAGATGCTGTTGTTTGAAACAAAAAAATAATGCCAAGCTGGCTCGACAAGCTCAGATACACTTAGGTGCGTTTCTGGTCCAATATGATTAGATTGCTGTCCGTAATAGAAATATTTAATATCATGCAGAAGTGGCAAAGAATAGTAAGCGCTGAGCGTTAAACCCAAAAGCATTCCTAATGTAAGGATAATTAAGCTATTATTAGCTTCAAGTGGTTTGTTAACCTTTGCTGACTCGAAGTAGAGAAAAATGGTCCAGGGGATAAGTATGACGAAGGCGGGAACTAGCATCATGGGGTGAGTTAATATCAAGCCTGAAAAGAACAAAACTGTCAAAAGAAACGCTAATATACTTCTTTTTTTAAACAAGAGCGCAGATGTATAAAGCAAACCAATAAGAAAAACACTTGAAAAAAACTCAGGTAAGGCGCCACGAATATGTGCATTAATAATTCGATAGCTAGAGAAGTTAAAGACAACAGAGCCAGCAAGAGCCGAAAGATTATCTGTATACATGGTTAGAGTTGCATACAGCAGCAATAATGAAAAGAAAGTTCCAGATAATAGTACTAAATTATAGGAAACGTTCAGATCATTGGTGAGAAAGGTGAGGAGGGCTCCAAAGTAGGAAGTGAATTGTTGCGCGAAAGATCCCATGGGAAGTCCATAATTTGCAAACCCATCCGTCCACCTCACCGGGAAATCACCATCTTCAATTGCTTCCTTAAAGATCGCCATGTTTGTTAGGTGCACAACTCCATCCATATGCGCAGGTTGAAGGTTTGTAAAAAGAGCATCACCTGAGAAGATTATGGACAAAATCAGAAGGAAAATTATACTAATACTATGTTTCATAATGGCTTAAATCGACTGCGTGCCTCGTTTATGGCGAAACGCAAACAAAAATTAGTATTGAATGATTCAATTATAGTCCTTACAAGTTCTATAATAATCATCAGCTTGTATTGTCTCACTCAACCGAGACTAGGAGCGCTTTTTTTTAATAGAATTGAACATTCTCGAAAAGAGAGCTTCATTGCGAATATTGTATCTAATCGCGATGTGAATCCTTGGACTTTCTGGGAGTTTAGAGATTTGATCGGCTATGGAGGTTTGAGACTGTTTGACCCACCCAAATCTGCATGCGAACTTAAAACCTTTTTTCCTGAAACGATGGTTCTTGAGCGGTGCGATTCATTTGTGCCTTGGATTAGCTACGAATCTAATTCGATTGAGTCTTTAGAAGGTTTGCTTGAAAATACGCTGGATAGCAACGCTTTGCAAGCTCACTTTGGAATCGATTGGCGCTATGAAGAGATAGTTGTCACTCCAAACCTGCTCCTATATGGAACGAAAAGCAGAAATGAATACCTTTTGGTTTTTCTGGAGGACTTAGCAACGATGTCGCAGGTAAATGGTCCGCTTCATTTTGAATATCGAAATGAGGATTTCAGAGAAAAATATAAGCAATTCTCCTGGGTGGTTATTACCAAAATTAAAATGGTCTAAAAAGTTCCCTAAGGCTTATAGATTAAAGGTTACAAAGTCTAAACTAGTGCAGTTTAAGCGTGAAAATCACTGTTACAATAAAGTATGAAAAAAAGGTTAAGCGGTGTTTTGGCCAAGAATTACACCTATTTGCTGTTGGTGCTCGTTTTATTCATCGCTTCAGCGGTTCGATTCTTTGATTTGGGTAATACTCCTCATGGGTTTCATGCCGATGAGGCATCCTTTTTAATTAATTCAATTTCTCTATTGGAAACGGGTAGGGATGAGGACAATCGTTTTTTACCCCTTACATTACATTCTCTAATTGACCCCAAACCGGCATTGTACTCGTATTTTCAAATTCCCTTTATTTCGTTGTTTGGACCTACTGTCGCTGCTTCGCGCATACCTTCGGCTGTGCTGGGAGTAACATCAATTTTTTTAGTGTGGTTAATTTCAGTTCGTTTAAGACAAAAAACTTTGGGAATTATCCTTGCTTTTGTATTAGCAATTTCGCCATGGCATATTGTCATAAGTCGATCAACTCAAGAAGTAATTATGTCGTTCACTTTCTTTTTGCTGACAATCGTTCTGCTATTGGCATATCTTCAAAAGAAAAAGTACAAGATGCTCATGCTCTTGTTTGCCACTTCATTCTTTGCGATGTATTCATATCACTCGGCTAAAATTATTTTGCCCCTTTTTGCAACGTTAAGTCTGTTTTTTATGACCATGCGCAAGAGTATCTCATTAAAAAATGCGCTGCGAGTTGTTCTGCCTATTGTTGCAGCATTTGTTTTTTCTATTATTGTGTTATCGAGCTCGAATAGAATTGCTGATGTTAGCATTTTTACATCAGACGTTCCTCTTGCAAATATATTCGAACAAACGGCTGGCGCAACGAACTATGCCCCAGTATGGTTGTTGCGATTGTGGTATAACAAACCACATTTTTATTTTAGAGAGATTTTTAACCAATATATTTCGTATTTTTCAGCGGACTTTCTGTTTATGCATTGGGGGGAACCTCGTCGCTATCAAATTCCTTTTCACGGCCCCTTCTATATTGTGGAATTTCCCCTTATGTTTTTAGGGATATTGAGTGCATTAAAACAAAGAAGAAAAGAATTGCTTTATATTATTTTAATGTTGGTGGTAGCTCCTATTCCCGCGATGCTTACTGTTCAAGAAACACCTAGTACTATTCGCACTTTTGTAATGATTTTACCCCTAGCTTATTTTGTAGCGCTTGGTTTGCAGCAAATTGCGCATAGGTCTCATAATCCTCTAAAACAAGTATTAGTCGGGGGACTAGTAATTGCATATGCGTATTCTGTTTTATATTTTTTTGGTCAGTTTGCAATTCAACAAAAAACATACCAACCTTGGCACCGCAACTGGCCTTACACCCAAATAGCACAGAAGATTGAGAATTATTCTTCAAACACTTCAAAAGTTATTGTTACCAGTGATTTGAGACCCTTATATGCTTATATTCTTTTGTCAGGACAAATTAGCCCACAATCGCTGCAACAAGAACCTTTTGCTCGTTTTAAAAATGTTTATTCGTTGGATAAGTATGTTTTTGACAGGTCTCATTGCGTGCCCTCATCGAAATGGGAAACAGGCGCAGTGTATGTGCTTGAAAGCCAATGCTTAGATGAAATTGAAACGTCTGATCTCAAAGTACTTGATGAAATTACGTATTTAGATGGACTTCAAGCCTATGTTATCGCCCGATATCAAAAGTAGGCGCAAATGGCAGTTGTTTAGCTTTGCACATATTTTTTTTGGATTGGTGCTTGTAGTTTTAACTGTATTTCTTTTTAGACCGCTTTTATTGGATGTATATTATGAATCAGATGATTACAATCACCACGTAGCTAGATTAGCAAACTATTATTTAGCATTAAAACAAGGCCAATTCCCTCCCAGATGGGCACCAAATTTAAATAGTGGGCTAGGATATCCTGTATTTAACTATATATATCCATTGCCGTATGCAATGGGAGTGCTTTTTTATATAACTGGCAGGACACTCCAGGAAAGTACCAACTTGCTAGTGTTAACTGCCCTATTAATTGCTGTTATTTCAGCCACAAATTTAGCAAGAGTCTATAAACTCCCAAGATCGATTTCCGCAATTATCGGCATGGTGAGCATTATCAATCCCTATATTCTGCTCATCGTCTATTGGCGGGGTGCGATTGGAGAATTGTATGCATACTCGTTGGGATTGACCCTCTTATGGTTGTTGGAAACAACAAAATCAACTGCAAGACAGTCGTTAGCGCAAACTGGTGTAGCGCTAAGCGTAGCGGGGTTATTACTTAGCCATTTGCCAATTGGAACAACGATTCTTGTCATGTTGCTTTTGCATCATTGGTTAACTGCTTCAAAATCTCATGCATTGCGCGCGTTTTATTCGTTTATACAAGGATTGCTTATTTCGAGTTGGTATTGGATACCGGCCATTCTTGAAAAAGGCTTGATTAGCTACAATCAAAGTGGATGGTTAATGCAGCATTCAAATCAATTTATTCAAATCGGGAACTTATTTGATTTTCGAAGATCGTTACACTCAAGCTCCATATTTTTGGAGGTTTTGCAAATAGGGATTTTTCCGATGTTGGTTTTAGTTTCAGGAATGCTTTATTGGCTAAAAAAACCAAGAGATTACAGCGTAGGACTTTGGATTGCATGGATTCTTATTTCTATCGGCTTAATGCAGCCTTTCACCGCTGCATTGTGGGATTCATTCGCACCCTTGCAATACCTCCAATTTCCCTGGAGACTCTTGGTTATCATATGTATTGGCTCTGTCGCTCTAACTCCCAAACTGTTGTCTCGTTCAAATACTTTAACAATAAAACTCCTCGCTGGAATATTGGTTTTTTCAGCGATATTCGCATATGCAGCGTATGGCTATCCAAAAAAAGCTAATTATAGGTCCGATTATGAATGGCTTGAATGGTCGGGAGTTGCATCAAGCTTTGATGAGCATAAGCCTAAAACCTTAACCTCTATTCCTGATCTAGCTAAAGAAACCTTATTTGTAAAAAAACTGAGCGCAAATCTTGACGATCAAGAGGAAGTTGAAATAAACTATATCCACAAAAGCGGATCTCACCTTAACTATTTTGCGCACATCAATGAGAGTGGATTTCTCGTGCATAAACGAGCAGTCTTTCCAGGTTGGATTGCAAAAGTTAATAACGAGGTCACGCAAATTTACGAATCAACGCAGGCATTCCAAGGATTAATTATTTTACCCGTATCAGCTGGTAATAAAGTGGTAAGCATACGCTTCAATGGTATTACGAGAGTGAGATTAATATCTCAAATATTGGCTCTTTTCGGCCTATTATCCTTAGTTGATTACAATAATAGGGTCATGGCGAGAGGCAGAGCTTGGTTGTATAGTTTGTTCATACATAGAAAAAAATAAAAAAATACAAATGTGCAGCTTAATATGAAAACAAGAAAGCTTTTTACAAGATACGATTTAATTAATCGAAGAGGATATATCTTTGTCATTGTGGCTTGTCTAGTTGGCATTCTATTGAGTCGACTGACTTTGGCGAGTGTTTTTCCGGCTGCCCTCACCCATGATGAACTGGTGTATGCTGCCCAATCCAAAGCAATGGCCTTAACGGGAAAAACTATTGATCAAACTTATGCCCCCTGGAGTTTGCAACCACTTCATCCGATGTATGCCGAACTCCCTGGCGTATTTATGATTCCTTTTTTCGGGCTAATTGAAAATCCACTATTAGCTACTAGGGGACTCTCTCTTGTGCTGGGGATATTATTCCCATTTGTTTTGAGTTGGTTTTTTTACGAATGGTACAAAAATAGAAAACTGGCTAATTGTGTATTAGTAGTCGCAAGTTTTAATCCACTTCTGTGGCAATTATCTAGACTGATGTATGATGCTGTTTTTAGCGTATTCTTTTATTTATTAGCAGGTTCTCTATTTTTGAGGACTAAAACATGGAGGGGAATAAGTTTAAGTTTTATTTTGATATCGGTGGGTTTTTTTGGTTATCAAGGTTATAAATTACTTTTTCTTCCATGGTTATTTTTATTACTTTGGCATAAGGCAACCAGCCAAGAAGGTCAAAAAATCAAACGACAAATAAAAGCGTTTTTACTTCTGAGCTTAGCTTTATTTGTGGCGTATTTATCATTTCTTTTACCCAATCAATCAGTCGCAGATCGATTCTCTCAGTCAATTTTTAAAGACACAGAATTTCTTTCTGAGCAGACAAATAATGAGCGTAGATTGTCTTTAGATAATCCGTTTGCATCCTTATTTAGCAATAAAGTAATTATCACCGTAAAATTTATTACGGAAAAATTTATAGGCGCATTTAATTCTCTGATGATGTTCTGGTCGGGTGAGCCCGCGCAGAGTAAATTTGCTGTTTGGGGACATGGCTGGTTTTATGCAATAGATTTCGGGTTACTTCTGCTGGGATTGTTTTTCATGGGTCGGCATAAAGAGCATTTTCATAAACATATTTCAATAATAGGATTTATATTTATTGCAGCGATTCCCTCAACGATTAATGCAGGAGGCTCATGGTATCTTTTGAGAATGTTTTTTGCCTATACGCTTTTAATCGGCTTTATTGCGTGGGGGGTTTACTGGCTATTAGAATCAAAGATAACCAAAATAGTGCTTTTCTTGTGTTATGGTTTCTCGATCCTCTACTTTGGGTACCAGTATTTCTATAGATATCCCATACTTGGATTGAATATTAGTTATTTCAGTGAGCGTGTCGTTATTAATTATATTGATAGAATTAGAAGCATTGACCCTTTAGTACCAATTTATGTTCATGCCGTGGATGTGCCTGTAATGCTGTGGAATTATATTGTCTATTCGGATTATTACTCCAAAAAAACATCATCTGAATTTGCTCAACAACTTTCAGATCACACATCAAGTATAAATAATATTATATTTACCACTGAATGTGCCAATCCCTCCAAAGACGCTATCGTGATAAATGAATCATGGAGAGGTGTTTGTGAAGGACATGAAAATAGTGAAGTGCTTACGATTCCATCGGTGGTTGATAATGGCGCGTATTGGCATATTTATAATGATGCATTCTGCAATGACGTGCAGCTGAAACCATTTATCGAGCTATCTAATCATCAAGACATGCTTGTAGAAAAGAAATCACAAATAGAATTTTGTCAAAATTATTTTGCAAAATTCAAGTAATATAAGATGAAAACGTAATTACGCATATCAGAACACTTTTCACGCTAGACTTCAATTTGAATCTGCACCTAATTGTCTAAGCCCATTTCTTTTATGAGCGATATATTGCTCAAATCAATGATTGCTGTTTCATTATAGTTTGAAGGCTCTAACCAAAGAGCATAATGCTGTGAACACTTAAGTTTCTGATTATTGCTGGTGAGCTGTTTTCCTTGCGAACATGCAGTTATTATTTCTTGTTCAGGAGCGCTCGGCTCGCTTGCTGCAATGGGTAGAATTAAGAGATAAGCTTGCTCTTTTCCATCCATAATCACCGCAAGTGAATCTGCTTGAGGAAAGCCCTCATAACCAGAAATATCTTTGTAGAGCTTTAGATTCCTTGGAGTTTTTATAATATATTCACTGTCTGCTAAGTAGTGATTAGCATTAGCATCTGTTCTCAAGTCTTCCCATACAGCTGCTTTGCCTGATTGATAATCTGAGAATGCATTAGGAGATGCTGGATGGATCATGTGGAGTAAGGTGTGTGAATAAGCAAAGCGATCTATATAGTCTCTCATAAGATACTTGTAGCCTAGGCTATCAATCGGTTCCATGTCGAATACGACCGTGAGGTTTGCATTGTTTTCCAACATGCCCTTTGCATATGATGTTGTTTCGCGTACTTCCTTAATACTTGTAAAGCTAGGTGCGATAGATTTGGTTAATGAAACTGCAGTCAAGTAAGCAGCAAGCAGCACAAAAAAACTCATTTTCAATTTCATATTCTGATTTTCAAAAACAATTTTTCCGATAAAACTCAAAAGAAATAGCAAGGTAGGCACGAGTATCAGATAATAATATTCAGGAATATTTGATTTATAAAAAACAAAAACAAATGGCATGCCAACTATCCAAGAAAGAATGTAGACTCGAAGCTTAACCGACCAAAGCTTATAGGCAATCACAAAAAGAAATACAAAGACTCCAGTTAGGCCAACGAATAGTGGATTGTTGTGTTCCCATAAAAGCCTGCCTGTCAAATGGAAAACGGTGAAAAAGTTGTTGACTGCAGTTGACCCAAAATCATGTAAAGAAACTTTGCTATCATCTTGAAACAGGGCTAATAATCCAGTGATATTTAAGAAATTATGACGAATGTCAAAAAGTATTGTGGGCATCAATGAAAGCATAAAAGAGATAAAGACAATTATTGCTGCGTAAAACTTTTTTGCGGGAAGTAGCCACCAGCCGAAGAGCGCATATGAAATTAATATCAACCCCGAAAAATGTGCTTGATATCCTAGAAATACTCCTAGCCCCACAATTAAAGCGTCACCCAAGCGTAATGGTTTGTTGTTGAGTAGTCGAGCAAAAATGGGAAAACTAACCAGTAGTCCTGCAAGCATACTGATGTTCGGGTTCCAAGAAATCCTGTCCATCTGAATCATAAACGGTGATAGTGACCAAATTGCAGTCACCGACAATGATAGAAGTCTGTCTTTAAAGTAATGAATGCTAAGAATTAGCGCGAATAAACCAGTAATGATTGAGAAACTCAAGCTGGCGACAACAACAGAATAGGGTTCACCAAAAAAAGGCATGAATAATGCAGTCGCATAATAAATCAACGGGCCTGTGAATAAAGTCGCTGGACCAGTTCTTGGACCAATTAGAGTTAGATTACCCTGATGAATTTTTTTTGCGTTTTCTAATATTTGCACTTGATCGAATCCAAAGGGATAATTCCCTGGATATAGTGTCCTCATGCTGATTCCGATTAATAAAAGACTGGCGGCGATTACGATAAAAGCCCAGTCTGATTTTTTAAAGCTCTTTTGGATTTGTTTTGTGATTAATACATGCATATTCAAGTTATTGTAGTACATGCGACTAAATAGCGTGATACCTTTTTAAAAGTTATATGCCTTGTACTTTGGCAATCATGTGATAGTGCCTTATTAAGGCATTTAAAGAAATTCTCAAATTTTCCAGCTATAATCGTAGAATACTAGTGCTTATGGATAAGAACAATTGACAGTGTCTACAAAAATAGTGCCCAACTCTCGCAAATTGGTAAACATAAACAATGTTGTGAGAAACTGCTTTCCATCAATTTTAATTGTATTTGTTGTGATAGTTGCTGCTTTTTTAAGGCTGTATAAGCTTGGCCAGGTTCCCATAGGATATACATGGGATGAAGCTGCAATTACCTATAACGCCTGGGGAATTGCTACTTGGCATCGTGATGAGTACGCCAACTTCATGCCCGTTTCATTTAAATCATTTGGTGATTATAAAGCCCCGCTGCTTATTTACGCTCTAAGTGTGCCGTTTAAACTATTTGGATTACATGAGAATTTAATTCGTGTATATTCTGCAATTGCTGGAATAGTTGCCGTTATTTTGGTTTACAAAATATCCCAGCTGCTCTTGAAAAAACTAATGCTCGTGCCCGCTGTTTCTGCAACAAAAATCGCGCTCATAGCGAGTATTTTTACGACAATTTCACCATGGCACATTCATTTCTCCAGAGCTGGATACGAAGCCAACATTGCTCTCACACTGTTGCTTATTGGGGTATGGGCTTTGCTAAAAGCATTTAACAAGCCACACTATTATAGTCTTGGTGCCATTAGTTTAATTGCAAGCATGTACGCGTATCACAGTACCAAAATCTTCGTTCCAATTTTCACCGCAGCATTCATATTGATTTACTTCCGAGAAAGACTGGGGCGATGGAAATGGTGGTTACCCGCAATGCTTTTGGGTATCATCTTGAGCTTGCCTCTTGCTCAAGATTTGATTTGGGGAGAAGGAGGCACTAGGGCAGAAAGCCTGGTTATTTATGACGAATCCGGAAATTTGGAAATGCCTTCCAAAGTGCTCCAGTTAGTGGCGCAAAATACTTATAGTCAACTTTCGCCAAACTTTTGGATTAGCGGAGCTGATGCTGCTAGTGTTCGTCATTCGGTATCTGGCCATGGAGTGCTTTACAAACTTCAATTTTCACTCTTCCTAATTGGTTTGGGGTTTTTATTAAAAAGAATTCGAAAAAACTATTCAATATTTCTTATTGGCTGGGTGGTGATTGGAATTATTCCAGCAGTTCTAGGAGACGTAGTTCCTCATTCATTAAGAAGTTTGTTGGCGTTGCCGGCGATTATGATTATTAGCGCAATCGGTTGGGCATTTATAGAATCAAAAATAGCGAGAATAGAGGTAAACACAAAATTAATTTTTCATAGCTTACTAGTTTTTGTGCTTTTTGCTGAGTTCGTTTCTTATATCCATGCCTATTATTATTCATATGCACTTAGTTCTGCTCTTGATCATCAATACGGCTATAAAGAAGCTATTGCCATTGCAAAAACCAGAGGCAGACACGTCAATAAAGTTGTCATAACTGACGCTTATGGGCAGCCGTATATTTATACATTGCTGTATCGAAGAATCACTCCCCAAGAATTTTTATTTGGGGCTTTGGCGAATTACGAATTACGTAAAATAAATTGGCCAGAAAGTACCGCTAATACCCTTTACATTGCTACGCCAGAAGAAATTAATCCAGATGATTCTATGGTTGTCGAAACTGTCGACTTACCCAATGGTCAGCCAGTGTTTGTTGTTGCTCAAACTCCCAAAAATTAGGTCATGCATATGCTACAAAAAACTAGACTCAGCGGCGCCAGAAGAAGAAATTCAATTGTTTTTTCTAGGGTGCTGACTGTGGCTCCAGTGGTTATGCTTGTATTGATTTCATTGGTGGTGCTTAAGTATTTTTTTGGTCCAGGACTATTCCAAACCCATGATGGGCAACATCATCTCATAAGGCTTTCTCATCTAACTCGTGAACTGGCTCACGGCCAATTTCCAGTTCGATTAGCTCAGGATATGATGAATGGATTTGGCTATCCTGTTTTTAACTACACCTATCCACTGCCTTACTATTTTGCGAGTATTTTCGTATTTTCAGGATGGGATCTCACTACTAGTTTGAATCTTACGATTATTACTTCAACGACGCTTTCCATCATAGCTATGTATTTTTGGTTGCGTAGATATTTTGACAGGAAACCATCCTTTGTGGGTGCAATTGCCTATCTACTCGTTCCATATCATTTGCTTAGCCTGTATGTGTCGGGACAATTGGGAACAATCATGGCGTTTTTATTCTTGCCTTTGGCTTTGTTGAGCATAAAAATTGGAATTTCTACTCAACGAAATTTATTGGGTATTCTTTGCATCGCACTAAGTTTGAGTGGCTTATTGCTTTCCCATATATTGTCTGCATTTATTGCGCTTCCATTATTGGTTGTTTACGGACTCTATGTGCTAAAAGCAGCGAGCAGTCAACGGATGAAGGCAGCACAGATGATGCTTGTCTCGTGTGTGCTTGCGCTGCTTTTATCTGCCTTTTATTGGGTGCCTGTCGTGACTGAATCGGCTTTTGTGCGCATGGGTCATCAGCCGACTGTTCAGGCCACGGATCATTTTGTGACCTTGAGACAATTGCTCTATTCGCCTTGGGGGTATGGTTACTCAAGTGCTGGAACGAGCGATGGTATGTCTTTTCAAATGGGATTGGCACACTGGTTGGTGTTGTTTGTCGCACTTGCTGTTATCGGGCTAAATTGGAAAAAGAAGAAACTCTTTTGGCTTGCACTTACCATGCTTGGGATAACAGTTTTTGGAATGACAATGAGTTTGGATTGGTCAATGCTTTTATGGAATCACATGCCTTTGCTAAGCAAGACTCAGTATCCCTGGAGATGGTTATTGTTGCCTGCAGTTAGTTTGTCTTGGCTGACAGCTTGGCTAGTTAGTCAATTTGCAACCAAAATTTCAAGAAACTTAGTAGTCATAATGCTTCTGATTAGCTTTGCGTTTGCAAGTCGAAATTATCTCAGACCTATGGAAGTCAAGTTTTATGATGATCAAACAATTTTAACGAATACCGATTATTATGGCTCTACTGAAATATCACTTGAATCCTTGCCAATTGCCGTGCGCAAGCTGCCCAAAAATCCTTCGACGGAAATTAGAGCACGTCAAGCAGAGGGTATTTTTCCGCAGCAGAGTTTGAGGCCAGGAAAAAAAGTGCATCAAATATCAAACGAGATTGCTGGATTAACGCAACTGGAAGTATTCTACTTTCCTATGTGGAAAGTTTATAAAGATGGAAAAGAAATTGAATCATTTGCGGGCGATAACGGACTACTTTCTGTTTATTTGCCACCTGGACAGCATTCACTAGTTTTAGATCTGGAGAAAACGGATGTTCAAAAAATTGCAGAAATAACATCTTTAATTAGTTTGATTAGTGTTTTATCGATCTTAATTTTTATAAGCTTTCAAATGGGTAAGACTCGCAAAAATTTAATATTAAACTAGATTGGCAATTCTTAAGTGCGCAAACGACGCATTGTTGTCGTTGTCATGCTGCCTGAAAAAGCTTTCACTTTTCTCGAACATCAACGAATAGGTCTACAATAAAGACAATGAGGAAAATAATTGTTATTGTTGGAATAGTGGCAAGCGTGACAATGCTTTGGAGCCAAGCACGCAGCAAGCCCCTCACAGTCACTAAAGATTCGAGCGAGAGTACTCAATATTTGACAGCGCTGATTGCCGGTCACATGCCGCCCCGATTTGATACCTTTGCAAACAATGGCTTTGGCGATGCCCGCTTCACCTTTCTCCATCCTGTAAAGATTTGGCTCGGCATCCCCGCTGGTTTACTCGATTTACCTGGTATGCAAGCACGAAGTGCAAATCTCCTGATAATTATTGCCCTTTTTCTGTGGGGATTGCATCAAATTGATAGAATTCAGAAAACTCGGCTATTAACGTTTTCAAGCGCTACCGCGACTTTACTTATCGTGGCTACGCTTGATCTCGTAGGAAGTGATTTGCCTATAACTTTGATGACTTTGCCTTGGCTTGTGTGGGCAACCTCAAGATTTGTCAAAATTAACTCACTTAACATTAAATGGTGGTCACGAGCACTCTCAAAAGAAGGGTTGGTCTTGGTGCTTGTGTTGTCCTTTGGATTACTTGCATCAAGCGCTATGCTGGCGCTTTGCGCAGGGCTTGGGTTAGGAGTTCTGGCGGTCGCAAAAACATCACTAAAAAAACCTTTTATCTTGTGTTTGTTTTGGGCTAGTGCCAACACGGCGTGGTTTGTATTGCCCCACTATACTGAACAGACTGCTTTGATCAAAGATGAACATTCGGGCAACTTTATTGCAACAACGTTTGATCAAAAAAAAGCCAGCGATATATTTGATGACTATCCAAATCGAACAATAATTAGCCCAAACGCCGCAGTAAAAATAGTTCATAAACCCAAGCATTGGTCGGAAAACACCTTTACCGCAATTGTTCCAGAAAAATCGCTACTGATTCAAAAAACTATGTATTTTCCTGGTTGGAGAGTCAAAGCAAATGACCTGTCGGTAACTCTAGAAAATCCTGAGGATAATGCAGGCCTGGTTGCCTATCAATTAGAAGCGGGTACGCATTTGGTTACGAGTCAGATGACTCAACTAACTGTCCCAAGAATGTTGGGTAACAGTTTGTCAATTGTCAGTGTTGCGATATGGGCTTGGTGCATGCAAAAAGCAAAGCGGACTGGCATGACTAATATGCAACGACTTATTCGAATAAGCGTGACTAGCAAAGAAAAGTTGGTGAAAATTATGAAGAAATTTTTGCTCCAACGAAGTCAATGAGTGGGAAAAAGGCTTTAACTTCTTTCCAATATTTTTCTGCCAAGGTTGAAGAATAAGCCGAGTATGTTCCCCGTTCTGTTTTACCACACAAGCGCCGCTCACCTTCTCGCAAAAATTCCACCACAGGAGAGCCAATTTCATTAAATTTGGCCTGATGCTTGGCGCCCTGTTTTTGATAGGCATCATGTGCTTTAGCAAATGCGCTAAACTCAGCATCATGTTCTTGCATGAGTTGGCGTAAAATGGTGCGGTACAAGGGAGTTGGCATAGTTTACAATCTACCAGTAACGATACAACAGAATGCATAAAATGTTAACGTATGAAATTTAATCAAAAAAAGCTGCATATTGTTATGATAGTTGACGCTTGGTTTCCTGATAAAAAGTCAGGAAAAAAGGGTGTGTATGGTGGTGGACAAGTGCATATTAGTGAAATATCCAAACGACTGCGAAACGATTATGGTTGCGACATAGACATTGTGTATGATTCTCACGCAAACATTATTTCTCGAATGATGTGGTCGTGCGTTTCTCCGATAACAATCCTCCAAAAGCACCGCAAAAACCCGTTCGACATTATTCATTCACATGGATTTAATGCGGGATTTGTGGCTAAATTAGCCAGTGTGCTGTTGAAAATTCCAGTCGTTCATACAGTTCATGGAAGCCATCTCATGGACCAAAATGATTCCTCATTCAAAGGAAAACTTGAGCGGTGGTTATTGACGGGAATTGCGTATTCAGCTCAGATAACCGTCAGCTCCACGTTTCTTGCCTATAAACGGGCAACTAATGATATTACGGTGATTCGCAATGGTGTAGATGTGGGAGACTACGACAAGGTAGTTGCTCGAAAAGCTAGTGAACCCACCATTATTTGGGTAGGGCGACGAGACAAGTTTAAAGCATTAGATGTTTTGCAGCAGGCCTTTGAGATCATTAAAGTTCAATTGCCGAACACCAAACTAAACCTGGTGACTGGAGGCAGGTTGTCGGGAAAGTCGCTGGTTAAAGCATACAAGCAAGCTTGGGTTTTTTGTTTGCCCTCATATGCCGAAGGACAGCCAATAACCTTGCTTGAGGCTTGGGCAGCCAAGCTGCCGGTTGTAGTAACTCGCGTTGGAGATAACCCGCAGATGGTGAAGCACGGTGTTAATGGCTACCTTGTTGAGCCTGGTAATCCTCAATCTTTAGCACAAGAACTACTCAAGCTGCTCCAATCTCCACTTAAAGCAAAAAGACTTGGAATCAATGGGTATGCCACGGTCAAGCGCAACTATTCGTGGGATAAGGTAGTCAACCAGACGCACAATGTTTATGAGTCTTTGTTACACTAATTAGAAAGAAGGAATGCTTATGCCACTTGATCCGCAGTTACTAAAAATTCTAGCTTGTCCACACGATCTAGCAGACGTAGTGTTGAAAAAGTTAAGCAAGGGGGAACAGCTTGTGTGCAAAAAATGCAAACGCATATATCCAATCAAAAACGGAATTCCTAATATGATGCCACAAGAGTCCTGAGAGCCACTATCTCATGATTTCTCAAAGTCTCTCCATTGTTTGCATAGCCGCTGATTTAAAACCGGGAGCTTTGGGAGGTGCTGAAGTGGCTGCGGTTGAAACTATCAAACGATTGAGCAAGAAGCATCAACTGGTGGTTTTCACGGGCAATGACACAAGTATTCGATCTTTGCTGCCCAAAAGTGTCACGGTGATTCCTGTGTATTATCCGCGTATTCCAAATTTGATGGGTCTATCGTACGTGCTTATTGGCACACCGCAAATCGCCTGGAATCTAAGTCGAAGGCGACTTGATTTGCTATGGGCCAAGCAAGAATTTCCTCAGGCAATTGTGGGTGTGATTATCAAAAAATTGGTCAAGAAACCACTCTACGTGACCATTCAAAACCCAAGAATGCACGAAGAGGAATTAGTGCTAACGAGAGGGGGAAGCTTTTTCAAAAAACTCATGCCAAAATTACTCACCCCTTTGTTGTCCTGGTCGTATGCTCAAGCTGATGTTTTGGCAGCGGTGAGTGCATACTCCGCCACAGAAACAAAAAAAACGGGCGGCAAGCGCGTGGTGGTTATTCCGAATGGAGTCAATGTAAAAGAGTTTGAGATTCGGAGTGACATGAAAAAGAATAAAATTGGAAACAGTATATTTACTATAGTGTCCACCTCATCACTGATTCCTCGAAATGGAATGGATACGCTTATTGAAGCAGTGGCTTTGTTGCCCGAAGAATTGAAGTGGCGACTCATAATTGCGGGAGAAGGACAGGAGAGGAAAAATCTCAAACGACAAATTTCAAATCTCAAATTAGACAAACAAATTTCCTTACTTGGGCGAGTTGAAAATAAACAGATTCCCGAATTGCTTGCGCAAGCACATTTGTTTGTCCGTCCGTCAAGATTTGAAGGATTTGGTGTTGCTTTCATTGAGGCAATGGCAGCGGGGGTCCCTGTAATAGCTACGCCAGTTGGCGGGATTCCAGACTTTATAACCCACCGAGAAACTGGGTTATTGGTGGAACCAAATGATCCGAAGCAATTAGCTTTGGCAATTGAAAAACTGTTTAATGAGACAGAGTTGAAGCAATCTCTGATCAAAAAAGCCCAAAAACTCGTAAAAGATCAATACTCTTGGGATTCCATAGCCAACAAAGTAGAAAGTGAAATGTGCTCTCTAGCCACTAACCACTAAAAACTATGCACTTACTCATCGTTACGCCAATTTTCCCACCTCAAATTGGAGGTCCAGCGAGTTATGTGAGCGGATTGCTTGAGCGTTTGCAACGACAAGATGAAGTCAACGTCGTGACATTTGCTGAATCGAAAATCTCCAATCAAAAAATAATACATGGAGTGTCCACAAGTGGAAATATGCTCTCTCGTCAAGCTCGATTACTTCTTCAACTATTTAAATTGACACAAAAAAATCAGATCATGTATGCGCAAGGGACAGTAGTAGTGGGAGTTGCCAGCCTTATTGTTTCAAAAATAAGAAAAATTCCCTTAGTGGTGAAATTTGTGGGAGATGAAGTATGGGAGGCATTGGTTGAAGCGGGAAGGACCGAAGAAACACTAGAAGCTTTTTATGCACACAATCATATTTTAAACCTTAAGCTGTATTTGCATCGATTAGTTTTAAAATGCGCAAACAAGATTATTGTTCCCTCAAAATACCTCAGAGATTTTCTTGTTTCAGTTCATGGCCTTAGCTCAAAAAAAATAGCCATCGTTGCGAATGCAGTTGAAATTCCTGCCAAAATTAAAATTTCATCAGTGCGTGATGCAAATAAAATTGTTTTTGTTGGGCGTTTGGTTCCTTGGAAACACGTCGATCAAATAATCGAAGCAGTGTCGTTAGCTCGCTCTTTTAAGCCCTGGACATTAACTATAATCGGTAATGGAGTTGAGCGCTCAAATCTCGAGACACAGGCTAAGCAATTGAAAGCGGAATCTTGGGTAAAGTTTAAAGGAAAGCTTTCGAAAACAGAATCGCTTTCTGAAATGATCACTTCTGCACAACTAGTGCTCTACTCATCCTACGAAGGACAGCCACATACACTCATTGAAGCAATGCTGCTTAATACCCCAATAATTGCCAGCAGTATTCCACCGCACACGGAATTATTGGGCAATAAAGACTTAGTTCAACCAAATAATCCCAAAGCTTTAGCTCATGCTATTAATAGTGAGATAAAGAACGCTCACGTCCTTGTAGACCCCTTGCAATTCAGCTGGCACAATCATATTCAGAAACTTGAATCAGTGCTGAAAGAATTGCAATGAAAAAATACTCTCATCTTCACCTGCTTATGATCAGTTTAGACTCTGCCATGCTTGATGGTTCCTATGGCAATGCCTTGGAACGGCAATCGGAGTACGCGCGTCATATTGGCGCATTAACCATTGTTGTTTTGAATACTTTGAATAATCAAAGTAAGCCGCTAAATGCAATTACAAACAAGAATCTTCAGATTATTCCCACAAATTCTAAAAGTCGTTGGCACACGGTTTTAGATGGTTATCGAATTAGTGTTGCATTGTCGCAATCAAAGCAGGGTGATCCAATAAACCTAATAACCTCTCAAGACGCATTTATCTCAGGTCTTATTGGAGTAATGCTTAAAAAAAAGTTACGAATTCCTTTGAATATTCAAATTCACGCTACAGATCTCGTTTCACCCGTGTGGCAAAAAAGAAACTTACAAAACCAACTACTAACCATTTTAAGCACCTGGATACTTCCTCAAGCGGACACAATTCGCTACGGTAGCAAACATTCACTGACAGCGTTAAATGCATTGGTGCCCTCACTCACTGCAAAAACATTTAAAGCTCCGGTCTATGTCGATACTAGTTTTTTTGACAAGCAAGTTGTTAACAAATCTCGCATCACTAACATAGTGACGGTGGGCAGGCTTGATTGGGCTAAAAATCATGTTCAATTACTCGAAGCATTTGAGAAGCTAATCCACCACGATTCTGATTTGCATTTGACTATTGTTGGAGGCGGCTCGCAAGAAAAGGCATTGCGGCAAAAAATCTCACAACTAGGTTTGAGTAAAAAAGTGAACATCACAGGATTCGCGAGCAAACTTCAAGTTAAACAGCATTTACACCAGTCAAACTTGTTCGTTTTTCCAAGTTTTTATGAGGGCTGGGGGATGGCAGTGGTTGAAGCAGCGGCCGCTGGTGTGCCGGTCGTAATGAGTAATGTTGGGTGTGCAGGGGAGCTTATTGTCCATGATAAAACTGGAGTGGTTTTTGAAGGCAATTCATCAGAGGGCATTTATCAAGCACTTTTTCAAGCACTAAAGCGTCCCCAGAAGCTTTTTGATATGGCGGTTGCGGCCCAATCAAAACTAAAAAACAATTACCAAAAAGAAACCTTGATTACTAATTTCCTAGAATGCCTTCATGAAACAGCAAAATGCAAAAACTAAAGTACTAGTTATATTTCCGCGGTTTAACACGAGCGATGCAACGCATTATCCCTATTGGTATTGGTTGTTTGATGTGGCTGGAAAACAAATTGATTTGGCAATTCTCTTTGAGTCAGGCGATGGAGCTGTCAAAAGCTTTTCGAATATCAGTGTAATTCGCATGCAAAAATTCCAATTAAAGCCCTTTAATTTGATCGAGCGTTTTATGATTGTCAAAAAATATATTCAAGAGGGATTCCAAAACATATACATCCATTATTCATATTGGTCGGTGGTGATTGCGTGGCTATTAAAAAACGTGCTTTTCCGTTCTGAGAAGCTAACGATTTATTATTGGGATTGTGAGCGATATGATCAAAAACCGAATAATATAATGCTTGAGATTGCCCTGAAACTCACTGATGTCTTGGTTACAGGACATGAGGCCGTGGCCACTTCGTATCGCAACGTTTTTAATTTCAAAAAACCTATCCGTATCGTTCCGAATTGGGTGGAGCAGGTGCAGAGTATGGAGTATGGAGTACGGAGTAAACCGCTGCCTTCCCCCGAACCCCGAACGCCTAAACCCGAACTCACCAACATTCTCTTTGTTCACCACATCTCTCCACGAAAGGGAAGTCGTGAATTGCCTGAAATCATGAAAACTACTCTTGATAGAATTCCAAACGCTCATTTCCATATTGTTGGAGAAGGACCAGATTTGGAAAATCTCAAATTTCAAATAGCAAAACTCAAACAAGAAAATCGCGTAACCTTTCATGGAGCACTTACTCACGAGCAAACTGCAGCGCTCTATAAAACAGCAGATGTATTTATTATGCCTTCGCGCTCAGAAGGCTTTCCCCGAGTAACCTTAGAGGCAATGTCTTATGGCTTGCCCATTGTGAGCACAAACGTGGGCTGCGTGCGCGAGCTTTTTGGTTCACTTCAGCGTCAGTTTTTGTGCAAGCCCTCTCAATTTCCAGAAAAAATAGAACAATTGTTAACTCGTGCAGATCTTGAGACAATAGGGAAGGAAAATAAAGCATCAGTTAAAAACTATTCATTAGAAAGTGCTTCTAATGCATATATAAAATTGTTTAACACATGATCTTGCTCCAGGTTCATGCTCAATCATTATATAAAGAATGAATCATTTTATGATCGGTTTTTTATTACGCCAAACGCTTCAAAATAAAAGTATATTAAGAGCGATGATGAATTTCTCTCTTAAAAATGTTGAATTAACTGGAAACGTGTTGGATTTGGGTGCGGGAGAAAATCCCTCTTACTACCATCACCTTGACATAAAGAAAGTGAAAAAATTGGTAAAGCTAGATCAATTCAGCAGCAATGTTGATCAAGTCATTGATTTAGAAAATCCACCGAGTGTAAAAATTCCCATCTATCGTAATGTGTTGTGTTTTAATCTTCTTGAGCATCTCTATCAGCCCAAACAAGCTTTGCGATTTGCGCATTCCAATTTGCTTGAAAAAGGTCAATTACACGGATTTGTGCCCTTCATGATTCGCATTCACCCTGACCCACACGATTACTTTCGATATACGCAAGAGAGTTTAAGAAAAATGCTTAAAGAAACGGGATTCAGCAAAATCAATATCACCTTTATTGGAATTGGACCTTTAACCTCCTCATACAATCTTTTTTATGATGTTGTGCCTTTATTTATACGCCCATTTATTTTGCTGCCACTTGTTTTGTTAGACAAGCTAATAATAAAGCTATCACCTTCCAAACGAGAGGTATTTCCATTGGGATACAGATTTGAGGCGCAAAAATGATCACAAAAAAATTCATTTCTACAACATGGGACACCGGCAAAGAATTAATTCGAACTTTCGATAAGCTACTCACTTTCATAGTTTTTTATTTTGATCATTACGCTGTTGGAAAATACTTTCAAAGATGGGGAATCGCGACCATTGGCTCGAATACTTGGATTGCCACCAATGTACGTCTTGATTTATATAAAACCCCTGAAGCCAAGAAGCTCCGAAGACCAATAATAACCATTGGCAGTAATTGTGTTATTACCGAATATACGCAAGTCATCGCACATGACGCTTCTTACAATCATTTTCGAAAACTTAAAGGACTTGAGCCAAAAAGCAAATGGGGTGAAGTAGTCATTAAAGATAGCGTGTTTATTGGTGCAGGATGTATTATATTACCTGGAGTAACCATAGGAAATGGTGCCTTGGTGGGTGCGGGATCGGTGGTTACTAAAAACGTAGCCGATGGAGTTGTGGTCGCCGGTAATCCAGCCAAACAAATTATGACCGTGAATGAGTATATAACTAAGCAAAAATCATGAATATTTGTTATTTTGGCAATTTTGATCCCAATTTTTCTCGAAATCGCATTTACATCAAAGGCTTAAGGCAAAATGGCCACATCGTAAACCTGGTTGTTAGTCACGCACGCTTTCCCTTGAATGTTATTTCCCTTTTTACTGCATATTC
Organism: uncultured Pseudomonadales bacterium; assembly: GCA_964441155.1. GTDB lineage: Bacteria > Patescibacteriota > Microgenomatia > UBA1400 > RBG-16-45-19 > CAYYKL01. The sequence continues at coordinate 124,021 of CAYYKL010000001.1, read as the reverse complement.
AAAAATAAAATCAAAAACTAACGTTATGATTGTAGGTTATGGGAGTTTTTTATTAGTCCCATTGGCGAAATTGATTGCGGGTGTACCTGTTGTTTTCGATGCATTGTGCCCCCTCATTGATCCTGCAATTTTTTCAAGATCTCTCCACCAAAAATCAATTCTGCATTTATGGAGAGCGCGTTTTTTTGACTGGCTTACTTTTTCGCTTTCAGATCTTGTTTTGTTGGAAAGCAAAGCACAAAAAAATTTTGTTGCAAAAACTTATTCGATTAGCCCAAAAAAATTGGCAGTAGTTTATACCGGGGCTGACGATGCCTTTACTCAATTAGGAAAACATTCTGTTACCTTGCCAATGCAAGTCATTTTTCGAGGGAAATTTCTTCCTGAAGCTGGTGTCGAATATATTCTTCAAGCTGCAAAAATATTAGAGAATGAGAATATTCGATTTACCATCATAGGCAATGGATTCGAACTTATAAAAATTAGAGCACTTTACAATCAGCTTCAGTTAACTAAAGTAACTCTGATTACTGAAAACATGGTTCACAAAGAACTTAATTTTCAATTAAAAACCGCAGACATTATGCTGGGACAGTTTGCTAACAATGACCGCTTAAATCGTACCATTCCTCATAAAGCATATGAATCTCTGGCTGCAGGCATACCTTATATAACAGCTAACACAAAAGGCATTGCTGAAATACTGGAAGATGGAGTCACTTGTTTAATGACTAATATTGCCGATTCTCAGGATATTGCGGATAAAATTTTGCAACTAAAACAAAACCCGAGCTTGAGCAAAAAACTTGCTAGTAATGCTCACAAACTTTACGTACAGCAATTCACTCCACTGCAATTAGGAAAGACATTAATAAGTTACTTAATGTCTCTAACTTAACAGTTTTTCATAAAGTTGGAGATAGTTGCTGGTCATGGTTTCCAGTGAAAAATCATCAACTATTTTGGTCCTCGATTTTTTTGCGATTGATTTTTTTGCCGATAGAGTCAGTTTTTGAATCCACTTCAAACCGTTTAACAAATCATCTGCATCTTGGTACTTCGCAACATATCCATTAACTTTGTGCTCAACCAGTTCGGGTAGAGCATCTGTATTAAAAGTAAGGACAGGTGTTCCACAGGCCATCGCTTCTGCTGCGACAAGACCAAATGAATCAGCTAAAGTTGGATAAACAAAAACATCGGCAGCGCAATAATGCTCAGCCATTTTAGAAGACTCTGTTAGGAAGGGCACGATTTTTAGCCAAGGAATCGACTTTTCTTCGGTCAATGTTTTTTCCGAGCCCACACAAATGCCGTATATATCTTTATTTTTATAATTTTGAAGCAACGAAACAAAATAATCTGAGCCTTTTAGTTTATTGCGTAAGCCACCTTTTGCGGCAAACAAGACTACAAAAGCATCTGGAGGAATGCCTAGCTTCTTGCGCACACTTTTTTTATCGATTGGTTTAAACAATCTCGTATCAATACCATTTCGCACTAAGTGAAGAGGTTTGTCTCCCAAGATGCTGCCGCTAAGCTGGTTTAACATCCATTGAGAATTAGCAACAACAGTAAACGAGGCTTGTTGGTACAGTTGCTGCTTCGTTTTAAGTAAATGCGCTCTCGTGTCTCCAAAGTGATATGCAATTCTGGATGGCTTGTTAAGAGAGCAAGTGTGGCTATCGGTACAGCCTCCCGTGATCGACCATAAGTCGTGTTGAGTCCAAACAAGGGGTTTAATTTGAGCTAATTTTGGCAATGTGCCTAAGTTAAAAAAACTACTGTGCAAATTGTGGCAATGTATTATGTCAGCAGACTGAATAATTGGATGATTAACTAAATAATCAGTTTTAGGGAAAGCTAGATCATTGGCAAAAAAACGCTCTAGAAAGAATTGGCCTCGATACCAGGGAATCTGATAGACGCAAGGATCTTGAGAGTATTTATTTCCCACAAACATACTTACTTGGTGACCTTTTTCGGTTAGTTCCCTCTTTAAACTCCAGGATATCTTTGCAGCGCCGCCTCTGGTATCAATAGTCCCTATAAAAACAATGTTCATATTCTGAAAGCCTTTTTGCCGCACAATATAGAAACTCTACAATATAGAGTTTTGTCAAAAAGGATAAAAGGTTCTTTCAGTAGCGATTTAAAAACCTGCACCAAAGAGACTCTTTGTTGTAGAGCTACTTCTAGCCATAAGTTGGTCAATGTTTTTTTTATGGCACGGCGATTAAACACAGTTGTTTTTTCATTAGCAGTAAAAATTGTGTTAAGCCAAAAAACGACGTTTCGCTCAGTGGCATTGTCATAACGATGAGCTACTAATGCTTGGTGAACAGAAGCCTGGTCTGGTCGGGGAGACACATTTATTGAGCTCAGAACTTTGAGAGACAGCGCGTAAGCAGTTTGTAATTGCAGCGCCCTCTTGGTTTTACTTGTTTGTTTGCTGTGTTTCCTGTAGTGCAACAATACTTTAGGTATATTGGCAAAATTACCAAAGAGGCTTAAGCGAGTCCATAACTCATAGTCTTGGGCTGTGGACAATGCTTCATTGTATTCAAGTTTATTTTTTTTGAGAACATCCGCGCGAATCATGACACTCGGATGGGCAAAGGGTGAGCCAAATAAAAGACTGGTTTTTAAAAGTTCTGAGTCGACGGGGTATGTTGTGGTTTGATGCGAATTTCCTATGCTCTTGATAAAGCTCCCGCAAAGAACAACGTCGCTATTCTTTTCCATGAAAGCAATTTGCTCAGTTAATCTCTGAGGATGGCTACTATCGTCGGCATCCATTCGAGCAATGTAGTTCCCTTGAGCGTGTTGCAAGCCTATGTTCAAAGCTTTTGATAATCCATTTTTTTTAGGCAGCTTAAAAAGTTTAATGCGATGATCGCTAAAATCTTTGATTAATGTCGTCGTTTTATCGGTCGATGCGTCGTCAATAATGAGTAATTCAAAGTTTGTCCACGTTTGGTTAAGAATACTGTCGATTGATTCTGAAATAAACGCTTCGCCGTTATGTACAGCCATTACCACTGAAACAAGAGGAACACTCATGATAGATCCTTACAAATAGTCTCGATTTTCAAGCCATAAAGATAGGGTTAGTAGAACCCAAGTTTTGTAGGTAGGTTGTGAACTTAATTCCTGAACCGTATCAAATGGCAAAAGTGAGAAAACCTTTCTGTTATTTTTGTGAAGATTTTCTGCGATAAGTTCTTGAACATCAGTTCTTTGCAGCCAAGTAACTATGGGTGCGCCAAAACCTTGTTTGGGTCGTTTTATGATTTCTTTAGGTAGTTGTTGGTCCAACGCTTTTCTTAGGAGATGTTTATCTTCAGAGCGTGTTAGCTTAAGAGTGAAGGGCAAGGAAAGGCAAAATTCAATTAAGTCCACATCTAGAAAAGGTGCCCTCAGCTCTAAACCATGTGCCATGGAAGCTCGATCCGTTTTCACTAAAACATCTCCTGGCAGGTAGTCTTCCACGTCCATGGCGAAAACTGATTCCATAGTATTGGAATAAGCAATCTGGTTCATGGAATATGGTTTTAAACCTAAGTGTTTAATTTCTGAGTTACTAAAATAGTGATTTTGTTTATCATGAGCTTGAATTATGGAATCGGTGTCGTTTTGTAACGTTAATCCTGCTTGACGATAGAGGAGCTCTCTGGCCTGAGGCTGATTAAACTTTTGCATGAAATGAGTCGCTAAGGAAAGTAAAAAGGATTTTCCAAAATAGGGTTTCTCGTTTAGCATCCAATATAACGGCCGATACCAATGAGCATAGCCGCCACATATTTCATCCCCGCCGTCTCCGGTTAAGGCAACGGTTGTATGCTCGCGGGCCAGTTTCGATATAAGGTAGGTGGGAATATTAGATGAATCCGCAAAGGGTTCATCGTAGACTTCTTGCATTTTTAACAATAACTCTGCGATATTTTCTTTTTCTGTAAGTTCAATGTGGTTTGTTTTATAGCGTTTGGCCGCGAGCCGCGCATATGGCAGTTCACTTCTTTTGCCTTCAAATCCAAACGAGAATGTAGTTAGGTTGGGGTGAAGCTGAGACGCCAGAGCAACGATTGAGCTCGAATCGATGCCACCACTTAAAAAAGCTCCCACAGGAACATCAGCAACCAATTGCTTTTGAACAGCAGTTGTCAATAGCTGTTGAAATCTTGCGATAGCTTCATCAAGCCCAATAGCATGGTTAAGTTTGGGCAAATGCCAATAGCGCTTCACTTTTACTTTACCTGCTTTATAGATAAGTTCATGAGCGGGTGGGAGGGTGTAGATATTTTTATATATTGTTTTGTGAGGATGAACATATAAATGTTGTAAATAATAACTCAGTGAATCTTGATCAATTTCAGGTTTAATGAGATTACTGGCCAACAGGGCTTTCATTTCTGAAGCAAAGAGAAATTCTCCATGAGGGCCAAAAGCATAGTAAAAAGGTTTTTCTCCCATTCGATCACGTGCGGCGAACAAGGTTTTGCCCTTATCGTCCCAGAGCGCAAAAGCAAATTGACCCGGTAAACGCGTCAGCATGTTTTCTGCATACTTCTCATAGAGCGCCAGAATTACTTCAGTATCAGATGTCGATATAAATGGATAATCTGAAAATGACTTTTTTAGGTGCTGATACCCATAGATTTCCCCATTAAAAGTTATGCCCAATTGTTTATTTCGACTCAGCATTGGCTGAGATCCGGTTGGGCTTAAGTCAACCACTGCCAGCCGTGTGTGACCCAGGCCGGCTTCAGAAAACCAGTAAGATGCATGAGCATCAGGCCCACGATGCTTCAAACTTTGCACCATCCGATCCAAGCGAACAGAATTCTGCTGATTTTTAGGTGCTATTAAACCAGTAATACCGCACATATATTATTTTTTATACGCCCTCAGGCACGTACCTTTCCAATCAGCTGGCTCAATCTCTGATAATTTGTTTGACTTAAACCAATCAAAAACTTCATATAAAGATAATCCTTTTTGATATGTTGGAGTAACACTATCAAACGTGTCCAGCACTGACCATCGAGGATCTGGTAAATCAATAGATGGGAACATAGAAAAAAGCGGCCACATCAAATTTCTAAGGATTGGCAACTTCTTTATGGGGTTAATCCCATACACAACTGAGTACGAATATATTAGAGGCGGATAATGTTTCAAAACGGGCCACAAATACTTGAAAACTTGACGATACATGTTTACCACAGGGTTAACATAATGTCCTGAAGTCCCATACACGGAAACTGCCACACGACCTTTTGGTTTAATCATTTTTACCAATTCGTGAAAACCCTGTTTAGGATTTGGCGTATGGTGCAACACCCCAATAGAATACCCCAAGTCTGCTGTAGAATGTGCAATGGGTGAATTTAAGATATCTCCCTGAATGATTAGCACATTAGGATCATCAGCAAATTGTTGCTGAGCAATTTCTACCGAGTAACTTAGATCAATTCCAATTACTTTAGCTTTTTTCTCCCGAGCAATCTCAATAAATCTTCCCGTTCCACAACCCCAATCAACGACCGTTTTGCCTGTTAAAGACCCGGTAACTCCGGTTACCCGTTCCCAAATTGTGCGAGTATGACCTTCCATAGGATAGCCCTTATTGAATCGCTCAAACTGGATTAATCCCCATCGGTTCCATTGATAAGAAAAACTATCAGCATACTTCTTGTCATCCTGATATCCACTAAAACGGGGAATTCCATGAACTATTGGGTATATGGATTTTCTACCTATCAATGAGCCTTCGTCTATAAACGATCCTCTTCTTTTTGTCACTTTAATTTGCAGTGGACTATGAGAAATTGGATCCACGAGGCAGGGCAAGAATGATAAGTGCATATTACAATTGCATCCAGCTGTTTGGGATTAAGTCAGGATTCGAAAGTGGCGCCATAAACCAATTTTTTGGAGCTACAACGATCTTATCACCATTTTTATTAAGCCATGCACTCCACCAGCTAAACGTGCTGTTGGCGATTATTTGATGCCGACACAGGCTCATCAACCTCATATCCTCATAATCAATCTTGGTTTCGACAAAATGAGTTTTGCCTTTAAAAGTAATGTTTTTCTGAGCCCAATGTAGATCATCCGAAAAAACAAAATACTCAAGTTGATTGGAGGAATTTCTGGTTCGGTGTTTAATTGTTTTTTCCAAAAACTCACTTGCTCTCATGTAATATTTCGTCTCTAACACACCATTAATTGCATTCGCTTTAGGATCGGTAACGTAATCCCCTCTTCTCACATGCACAGCAACAGAATGAGAATTGGATATTTTGGCTTCCCAATCGCGAATATTTTCTTGAAGCGTAGGGGTAAAACTCAATGCTTTTCTAATGTATGATTCTCGGTCTAGGAAATATTGCTCACTTTGCCAATAACCCTGGAGATAGACATTCTTTCCCAGACCGAATACTGAGCTATCAAAGCCAAGTCCAGATTCTTGTTTATAGGATTTTCTTTTCAATGGAAAAACCGAATCTATTAAGGAGTGAATATACGGCCGGTTTGGAAATAAAGACCCATAACGATATCTTTGAATAACATTTTCTGGAGCAATAGTTTTTTTTATTCCAAATACACCCAAGCTAAAATTTCTGGCCACTATTGTTGGGTTGTGCAAACCCGATACATCAAATGCCAAGGGCACTGCTCGGTCTAATGCCAATCGATATCCTAAAGCGAACTGAAACATCTGGTTTCCCAGTCCACCAGCCAATCCAACAATAATCATGTTCAACCTTTAGTAACAGAATCAGTATGCTACATTATAAAGTGTTGTTGTTAAATCTGAATATAATGAAAATTTATATGAACGTTATTAGTGGAATAAAAGCAAAAATCTTCGAAAAAATTACCAGTCCAATTGGCACGACCAACACACGCTTTAGAGAAGCTTGGCTAGAAAAAACGCTGAAAAAATTACCCAAAGGATTGACTATATTAGACGCCGGCGCAGGAGAGCTGAAATACAAACCCTACTGTAGCCATTTGCGTTACACCAGCCAAGACTTTGGTCAATATGATGGCAAGGGGAATCATGAAGGGATGCAAACCAGTAGTTGGGATAATTCAAAACTAGATATTGTCTCTGATATTACAGCCATTCCAGTTGGTGCAGGCACTTTTGATGCAATCATGTGCATAGAAGTTCTTGAACACGTACCAGAGCCAGTTAAAGCGATCCAAGAATTTTCTCGAATATTAAAACCCGATGGAAAGCTAATAATCACTGCACCAATTTGTTCTCTGACCCACTATGCGCCATATTTTTTTCAAACAGGACTGAGCAAATATTGGTATCAATACGTTCTCGAGAAAAATGGATTTAACATCTTAGAGCTAACATTTAACGGGAATTACTTTGAATATCTGGCACAAGAATTAAGAAGGATGGAAATTTTTCAACATCGACACAGCAAATCAGCTTACAAGACTAATTGGCTTTTTGCGATTGCTAGACTGATTGTTCTCAGAACTTTGCATCAATTTTCAACGCACTCTCAAAACACAGAAGAAATTCTTAGCTATGGAATTCATGTTGTCGCAAAGAAACAAAATCGTGCCAAAAATTGAGACTACTGCTCGAGATCCAAATCACGCAATAACCATTCCCCTAAAGTCTTTGCCCAAGTTGAAGCTTGAAAGATATTTCCAAAATGACTTTTTACAAATTTTTCCTGAGCCATCAGCATGTAGTTGTAATCTTCTGAATTAAATGAGTGAAGATGGGAATTTAGATTGCCGATTGATCTGAATTTTCGTCTGTCAATATAACAGCTTTCGGGTACGAGGTCAGTTATATCTTGTGCGCCTAGATATATTGGGATAGATCCTGCCTTCATTACGTCAAAAAGTTTTTCTGTCACAAATCCAGAAACACCGCTCATATTTTCATAACATAAACTAAATTTATATTGTCTCAGCGTTGGGTTTTTCTTCTCTATAGTGCCGCGATAAATAGACATTATTTCTGATGGTAGAAATCCTCTTAACTGGAATAACAATGATAACTTTCCGATTATGTTGAGGTTATTTTCGGCAATACGGCTCCAACCCTGGCCATATAAATGCACTTGACCTGGATTTAATCTAGAAAGAGATAGAGTATCAAAAAGTCGATTATTATAGAGAGAATTCTTTTTTGAGCTTGGTTTAAAACTATATACAGAACCGCAAAAAATCCTTTGTCTAAACTGTTCCCAATTAGCTTCAGCAAATTCGAGACGCATGCTCAGGGGAAGCCAAATTACATGTTTATTGTTGATGAGCTTTAAATTCCAGGTAAAAACCCTATCAAAAAGCGCTAACGTGCTTGTTTTCCAATTATCGTTGTTGACCACCTGTGGCTCATATGCCAAAAGGTACTTCTTAATATTTTTTTTGTTGGGAATCAAATTCCAAAGTTTTGGACTAAAATCATGCATGATTACCAGATCTGCGCTCCTGGGGTCTACTAAATCTTGAGTCCCGATCTCAATGTCAAATTTTGTTAATAAGTCATAGAATGCAATATACCTATCATTCAGTCCATCGCGCATAAGCGAATCATTTCGAGCAAAAAATCTGTTATTAAGAAAACATTCGTCTTTAACTAGAAAGGAAACTCTTTTTTTCATAGGCGACTAAGCCATTGCTTAATCCAGCGAAAAACCAAATGGTTTAAATCTTGAGCAACCTGGCTTGATACCGAAAGGATGCTATAGGGTTTTGTTCCCAAAGTAACTTGAATTTCCACGGAGTTCTTTTTACCCCACTTTTGCCATTTTCGGTGAATATAATTAAAATCCCAAAATGCTGTTCCTCTATTAACCTCTCTTAATTCACTGGCAATGAAGTGGTCGATCACAATTTTTGAATTGGTTATAACCTGGTATTCAGAGAGTAATTCGATTTTTAAAGAATTATCAACTCCGCTGCCATACCAATCCATATGTTCATCAAAATAACCCACTGATTCCAGCACATTAGAGCGGATAACTGCTACATCAGCTAAATAAATATTTCGCCAAGAGTCATTTTTTTGGCGCACCTTTCCTATTATTGGAATTCGAGGTCCCAGGTTAGTTGCGCCAATATGGCTAGCGGTAATTATCATGCCCACATTTGAATGTTGGCTGACTGTGGATTTTAGCTCTCTAAACCAATTCTTCGACATTTTCATGTCGTCGTTTAGGACGAATAACCACTCTCCCTTAGCCGCTTTAAGACCGTAATTGGTATAGTAATATAAGCTTTTTTTACGTGTCTGGCCAGGTAGCCGCTCATCAACAAATAACGTAACAAGGTCTTTTTGTTGCCTCAGCCATTTCGCTTTCTTGCTTTCTCTGGGGTCTGAAGAAACCACTATTACTTCGCGCTCATGTGAAGGTGAGGTTTCACGAATAGAACCAATTAGTTGTTCCAAATAATCTGACCTACCAAATGTCACAATTACAAGGGAAACAAATGGCGAGTGAGACATAAATAGCCTTTTATTGAAGTGGGCGCCAAACAACAATTGAGTATCCATCAACAAACATACTGCCAATGTTAGATCGTTGAGCTAGAAGAATCTCTAGCTTGTCCTCACTCTCAAGTTTTTTTAAATACTCAACGTATCCAGACAAATAATTGCGCTTGCTAAAGTATGCAATTGACAGAAAATCTGGCAGTCGATTGGAATCAAGGAGTTCTGCCATTGGCTCAATATGTAAGCACAAGGAAGGCTTTTTCTGTAACACGTAATCAACAAACGGGACATACTGATTCCCAATTTGTTCTAAGGAAGCCACGGTAAACAGAGCTGATTCAGGTGCTAGGTTGAAGTTATAATCTGGTTCAAAATAATCAAATTTATTGGCATTAAGTTTAGTGATCATGCCTTTGGAAACATATTCTGACAGTATTTTCTGAGAGGACTCAGCCCAATCTAGTCCCCATAGCTCCGCATCTAAATTGATTTCTCTCAATCGTAATAAGTTATGACCAGTTCCACAACCGAATTCATACACAACTGGTTTATTCGCTAGGTATTTGTCAAACAACCAATCCAACAACACTTCAAGCATGAGATATTCTGTATTATCATGTGCTGTTCGAAAAAACTCACCTTCAAATCTTACATAAGGATACTTGCCAAAATAACGAGGTAGTATAGTAGTCAAGCTATTAGTTTCTTGATACAGGATCAGATTTTCTCTCCAGCCCGTTTCCCATTGAGATCGGCGATGTTTGCCAGCCGGTATGATGCTGGGATCTAGCAAAGTATTGATTATTTGTTGAATGACGTGGTCTCTCTCTGTAATTGACAATGGCTCCAACACTATGCGCTTTTGTTCCAACCTCTGCTTGACTCTACGAGAAAGTGGGCTCCCAAATGCTCTCTCAAAATCTGTAGCTACTAATCGAATTTGCTTGGCCATAATTACAATCTTACGTCTGGGTAATGACTCTCAAACCACTCGATTGTCTCTTGTAAACCAACCTCGATTGGGGTGAATTTGAAATGTGGTAAATGCTGCTTCAGCTTGCCAACATCTGATGGCTTTCTGATCTGTCCATCTGGTTTATCCAAATCAAAATGAACTTTTCCTTTAAACTTCATTAGTTGCACGATTAGGTCTACCAAATCTCTAATGCTAATTTCTTCTCCAGACGATAAAATGATGGGTGCCGCTTCTTCGTATTCATCTAACGCCCATAGACTGAGTTGAGCAATATCGCGTGCAAATACAAATTCACGAAGTGGTTTGCCACTCCCCCAAATAGTCAGAGAAGTCTTATTTTTCTTAGCTAAGTAACACTTATGAATTAAAGAGGGCACGACATGGCCATTCTCCAAACTCCAATAATCATGCGGTCCATACATATTGGTCGGAATGGCAATAATGTAATCGCACTGCCATTCTCGCCGATAGGCACTGCTTTGGACTTCTAGCATTCGTTTTGCGTAGGCATAGCCAAAATTAGATGGATGAGGAGCTCCGTTATGCAAGTCCTTCTCATTAAGAGGGTATGCCGCATTTTCCGGAAACACACATGTGGACATATACGATATCAATTTTTTCGTACCAGCCAATCTTGCAGACTCAAGCACATTTGTATTGATAGCGATGTTGCTGCGAAAATACTCTCCGGAATGGATCATGTTGCTGCCCAAGCCTCCCACAACTGCCGCCAAATGGATAATACGATCTGGCTTCAGGTAGTGAAATAAAGTTTTAGTAGCATTAAAATCTCTGAGGTCTACATCTTCTCTATCTAGGAAAATGGTGTTGTGAGGCTTTAGCGACCGCAATGCGTTGCCCAGTAATCCCTTTGATCCGGTAACCAGCGTAATTGATTTATGCATATTAAATTCCTTCAAATACAAGCCTGATCCATAAAAATACCATTAACATAATTATTATACAAAAGTGTGTAACCTTGCTTTTTAAGGTAAGAAATAATTTTGTTGTTATTGAAATGTGCAATTTCTACTATGAGTAGTGTAGGGCGGAATCGATCCCAATCATTACTTTCCAGCACCGATAATTCATATCCTTCTACATCAACAGACATGAAATCAATGGTACTAGTTTTTAAATATTTAGTGAAAAGTGCACTTAATGGCTGGACAGATACCTCTATTGGTTGAATTTCTGCGTGGTGCCAGCTGCTATTAAGCTCAGCCATAGTCAAGTTTAGTGATGAGCCGTCGTTTCTGTGAGGTAAGGAGTAGAAAGTTTTGGTCCCTGACTCATTAGCAACTGCTAAGCATAGATTGATGTCTTCAGCTCTTTTTTTATTTAGTTTGTGCCATAATTTTTTTTGGGGTTCAATGTTAATTCCTCTCCAGCCCTTATTATAAAACCTTTGTGTGTGGCCTAAAAAATCTGGATCATTGGCGCCTACATCTACGTAAAAGCCCTTTTTCGGAAAGCCAAGCAGATAATCAACTAATAAATCTTCGTGTTGAGGTCCACTAAATGAGTTAAAGCGAGAGTGAATGAAAGGCTCTTTCTTCTCGGCATTAAAACCTTTTTTTTGTAGTTCACTGCCTTTTATTTGTGAATAACTACCTACCAACCGATCGTGTAAGATAGGCGGCAAAAAAGGTTTGAGTGGAACATCAAATCCCATCAATTTCATTCTTCTCCTCAAGCCAGCAGTTGGTAATCAGTAAGCGGTTCGTAATCAAGCTTAACACGAGACACTACCATTAAATGTGGCACGTTTCCTAGCTCTGGTGAACGGCGGAAATAAAAGTACACTGTATTCCAAGGAATCATGCCATGTTTATGTAACATCAGAATGTCTGACATAAACTGATGCTTGCCCCAATTTTCCATAAGCACAACTTGATTCATTGCAGCCTGAAACATATTACTCAACGCTACCAAGTGACCATTGCCAGCATGAATATGCATAATCACTGCTTGAGAATATACGCAATCAACGGAAGGTATTTCTTTCGAATATGGTAACGTGATGTCTCTTTGCTTGATCATGGCTTTCAGCGTAGGAGAACGTCGTTTTTGCAACTCCAATTGTGTTTTTAATAAATCCACACCATACAATTTAAGCTTGGGCGATAACAGGCTCATATTCCATAAATGATCACCGCCACCACTGCCAACTTCCAAAATACTTTCTGACTTGAGCTGCAATAACGTTTCGTAGAGCAGTCTATGATTGGGATGGAGCGGTAAGACTTTCTTTTTCTTTTTTAAACTGCCATTGACAAAAATATAGTCTCCTTTTTTCAATCGATGAGTCACTTTGTTTTTGGTATCTTCAAGCTCGCCCAAATAATGGATATGATACTCGCTCCAGTCAAAATCATCCTGAATCGCCTGACGGCGTATTTGTCGGTTCCACCACCGAATCAAGTGATATCGGATATCAAAAAGAAGAGCTTTCATGAATAGATCATCCTTTGCCAAGCAATGGTGCGTTTCAAACCTTCTTCTATCGTTACATAATCAGGTTTACCAAACTCGTTTTCTGCCAGAGTCATATCAAGCGACACGTCGTCGGGCGCACCGGATACTGTTTGGCTGACTTTTGGCACAAGCACAGGAACCTGCATCAAGTCTCCAATTAGTTTTGCTAGGTCAGCAATTGATGAGCGCGAATGTCCGCCCAAGTTATATACAAGTTCTTTGCCAGACAATAACATCTTCCACAACATTTCAACCGCATCAGTGACATACACATACGTTCGTAAAGCTACGCCTGCATCCATAAGTTCAATCTTGCCACCTAAGCCTTTTTCAATGAAGTTGTTCAAAACGCGCTGATCATGTCGTTTTGTACCGGGTCCATACGCTAATGATAGTCGGGTAACCACCGTAGATACATGTTCACGACTATAATTAAGGCTTATAGTTTCACCCGCGCGTTTTCCCTCAATGTAGCAGGCTCGAGGATGTAGTGGTGTGGTAGTGCCAATATTTGCTTCTTTGTAGGGAGAATTTGGAGAGCCACTGTAAATTTCACTACTGCTCACAAACAAAAATCGCCCCCTTGGATTAAGCAAATCAAGCAATTTAAAAGTTGCAAACGTATTTAACTTGAGCGTTTTGGATTTATTTTCCAAAAATCGGCCCGGTTGTCCATAGCCTGCGGCATGAATAATCATGTCAGACTGGGGTAATTGTGAAAATAAAGTTTCATCGGTCAAATCCCCTACATACACAGTGGCGCTGATCTTTGACAAAATGTTTTGCAAATATGGCTCCGGTTCACTATGAAACACTGCAATCACAGTAAAATCATGGCTTTCTCGAGCATGAGTCAGAGAAGCAAGTAAGTAGTGTCCGATCAAGCCTGAAGCACCCGTTATCATCAATGACTTGCCATCCAGCGGGGTCCAGTCTACCCGTTCCCCAATGCTGCGCGCATCGTCTAACAAAAACTGACTCAGCTTATGCATGAATCAACCTTTCTAGGCGATTGGCTATCGCATCGGCAGTTAAGTTAATTTGCGCGTCATGCTGCTCAGCATTGCCATAATTATGCAAAAAGGTGTGTGGCACTCCCATGTAGTCAAGTTTAATTGCTTTCGGATAAAATGCTCGAGTCACCTCACTGGTTAATACGCCCTCATAATAGGGTTCAACCAACAGTACTTTATCTGAATATGTTGTTTCTCGTAAGGTTTCTGCATCAAATGGTTTGACCACTGAGTAGTATATAACACCAACATCTTTGTTCGTCGCAGCTTCCATCACTCGATCGAGAGTTGGTCCCACGCACACAATAGTGGCTTGCTTTCCTGATTGAATCGCCACAGCCTTGCCAGGTTCTGTAAAATTACTTTCGGTATTACTACGTTCGCTTAATCGGAAATAGGTTGGATTGCCGTCGTCATAGTAAAAACGAAACAATTGATCAAATTCTACTGCCGTACCCGGCACAATAATCTCCATGCCCGGAATCCGACTCAAGATGCCTACATCCGCCGGACAATGATGAGTGCAGCCTAGGCTAGCGTAATCATACGAAGCTCCCACGCTCACAAAGTTGCCACCCAAGTGCTGATAGCCAAAATCATCTTTTAGTTGTTCCAAAGCACGCTCAACCAAGAAAGGGGCAATGGTATGAACTACCGGAATAAACCCAGTTAATGCCAGCCCAGCCGCCATGCTAATAGTGGCTTGCTCGAGTATACCAACGTTGTATATGCGCTCCGGATAGTCTGTAAACACTTGGTTAAAACCCCACACTCCAATATCACCCAACAAGGTTACCACTCGTTCATTCTGACCCATCAATTCGCCGACAGTGCTTGCGAATTGTTTTCTCATTTCAATTCCTTCAAGAAAACGGATAACTCATCATCGGTCGGTGCTTTATGATGCCAGGACCAATTATTTTCCATTTCAGGAATGCCGTGGCCTTTTATTGTGTGGGCAACAATAGCCATAGGTTTAATGGGATCTGTAGTTGTTAATGCAGTTTCAAGCTGGGCGTGGTCATGTCCATTGGTTTCCAAAACACACCAGCCGAAACTATTAAATTTTTGAGCCAGATCATCTACCATTAAAGCCCGATCTGTCGAGTGGTTATGATCAATAATCAATGTTAAATTTGAAAGTTTGTGATGGGCACCCAAGAGAGCTGCCTCCCAAACTGTGCCTTCATTTGCTTCTCCGTCCCCAATTAATGCGAATGTGCGATTAGTGCGTTTTGCTAGTCGGTTTCCCAGGGCAATGCCCACTGCCATAGGAAAGCCATGGCCTAGAGATCCGGTAGACACTTCAACTCCAGGCACTTTTGTACGATCCGGATGTCCTCCTAAAATGCCATCAATATTGCAATAGTGCTGAACATCCTCGTGAGTAATAAATCCTTTCTCTGCCAACACGGTG
The DNA here is from genome assembly GCA_964441155.1 of uncultured Pseudomonadales bacterium. Classification (GTDB taxonomy): domain Bacteria; phylum Patescibacteriota; class Microgenomatia; order UBA1400; family RBG-16-45-19; genus CAYYKL01. The sequence continues at coordinate 108,653 of CAYYKL010000001.1, read as the reverse complement.
TACAGCGCCAGCGAAGCTTGGCCCTTACTCAATATAAAGAAATCACGATTTGGGTCAGATACTGATGTTGAGTTAATCCGTAGGATACCGTCATACAATACCCATACGATGTCTAAAATCGACAATGCACTTGGAATGTGACCTTCTCGACTTTGGTGAACCGCGATAAGAATAGCCCGCCTCAGCGGGTTTAATATTTTATTTTTCATACTTCATTCTATCAAATAACTCGATAATTACTCACAACATTGGTAGACGTGAATCGACGATAATAGATCAAGGGTATATCCAATTGATAGGATGCTTGAAAAGCAAGCAATAATAAAAAATTAAACTCAAAGTCTTCAAAATGGGTAAAAATATAGTTGGTTGGTGTGGAGGTCCAAGCCACTTGGGAAACCACTTCTTTTCGATACGCAACATGCCCGGATTGAGGTAAGAAACCAAATTTACCCTTAGCGCCATATCCGCCAAAATGTACTCGGAAAGCATCGGGGATGGAAAGTTGTTGGTTAATAAATTTCGCCCGCATTGCTTGGATAATTTCAGACGTGGTCACTACGTAATCATCCAAAATCAGATTTGAAAAATCCCCCAAATAATCAAAAAAAGCTTTCTTATAAAATTCCACATAGCCAATATTTAGCTGCATAGCGTTTTTATTAGATTGAAAGAAAGACCTGGTTAATGCTATCCGATTTTTATGCGAGATATCGTCAGCATCATGCATAAGCAATACATCACTTTTGGCGTTTTCAGCGCCATACTGTCTGGCTTTCGCCGGATACAATTTTAACTTTGGCTTAAGGAGACGAAGTGGTAATTTTTTTTGGTGAGCTTTAATCACAGAGAGCAGTCTAGACTGATCAGGAGAAATATCATCGACTATGAGCACCTCTTCTGCTTTATCTGTCTGACGTTCTAGGTAAGTCAAAGCAAGATCTAAGTATTCATAGTGGTGATAATGAGGAATAACCACTGATATAGAGGTGTAGTTTCGTTGAGGAATCGAAGGTGGTTCTAAAGTTCGATATCGATCTACGAAGTCAATAATTCTTTCAATTTCAGGAGCCATTTTTGAATGAATGTGTTTTTTTATGGTTTTGGCGGGAACCCGCTCAACCATTCCATCATAGATTTTAGCCATATCATCACGCTGACGATTCCTAATACTCACTCGCTGCCATTGTCTGCAGCTATTTGTTAGGTATCGCAACCCATTAGAGATCAAAGTCATTGGAATTCCTCTATGAGTTGAATAATGCTTTGAGAATATGCTTGGCGCGTATGATGAGACTGCGCATATGCTCTAATCGTTCGCTTGTGCTTGTTTGCTTGACTAACCTGCATTGACATCACTGTTTCGATATGTCCCATAAGAGAATCAATTATGGGCACGTCATCATGCTCAGAAATCACAAAACCCAAATCTTCTGCTCGAACATTGCTGCTATTGGTGACTATGGGTATCAATCCAAAGTGCAATGCTTGCGCTACCGATCCCGGACCTCCCTCGGCGCAACTGGGGTAGACGATTCCAATGCAATTTTGGGCAATTTGCTCAAAGACCGCTGAATCAGTTTGCAATCTACCATGAAGAATAATTCTAGGCTCATTTCGACTTCTCGCTTTTAACCAGTGGTCAAATTGAGGTTCAGACTCAAAACCACCTACAACATGAAGTTTCGCCTGGGGTATTTTTTCAATTGCCTCAACAGCCAAGTCTAACCCTTTGTGCACACCTCCTGCACCTCCTAACCATAAAAATTGAGATAAATCTTTGCTCGAAACATCTGAAAAAGTAGTTGGTGAGTAGCAGCTGCTAATCGACAAGGGAAACGATTTTAGATCGTGACTATATCCGGAGTTTAGCAAAAAATCGGTTCCAAAGTAAGTAAGGTAGTCAGCTTGTTCATCAGCATTTCCAAAAGTGAGTTGGCGTGTTGGTGGCAAGTTAAGGTGATGTCGAGTTCGAAATTGATTGAGCCTTCGCAGTTCTGCTTGATTATTAAATAACCAATGACAATGTGTTGTGTAGTAAACTCGTTGTTGTCCTTTAACCGTATGATTTGGCAAATGGTTCATAGAATCAATCACAAGGCTATACTTCTCCCATGCAATTGATCGATCTGAAGCGTAATGCAAATAATCGACAATGTATCCATATTGATTCAATAGACGTGCTAATTCGCAACTTTCCCAGTACATTGTATGGCTCTGTAAATATGGGAATGATTCCAATTTATCATTCAAAAAATAAGGCAGAGCATAGGTGTCATAAATAATAAGCGCTCTTTTGGATTTGGCAGGAAGCTTAGTTGTGTTGATATTTTCAAAAAACTCGTAGGTGTGCATTTGTTTTGCAGCCCGAATCAATAATTTGCCGGTAGATCCAAAGGCTCGAGAAACAAGGGGTAGTAATTTCTTCAACATACGAATAATTCAGCCCAATAGCCATGAAGTTCTTATAAGAATTTTGCAGCGATCAGGATTACCAACTTTTCCCGTACCAAAAAAATCACCACCATCAACACTAGAAGCGTATGCAGACTCGAGAAGATCATGCATTTCTATATCATTAGCTGTCAAAATTAACGAAAAAGTATAACTTCCTAATGTCAATGGCAAGTCGTTGACTAAGCATTGGATTTTACCCTTTTGCTCAGTCAGGCTCAAATTTGCATTAGAAAATGATGTGCGCAACTCCATAACACGAATATTTAATTCATCATAAATACTAATTCCCACCACCACATTCTTGAGCTTTTCAGATACAAATTTATGGTAGTCGATCTCAAAGCAATAATTGTCTCCGCTCATCATTGAGCTTACGATTTCTTTTTGTTGATTTAGAATTCTAAATCCACTAATTTTCACTCTTCCATCACCTTGTCTGTCTTTCCTATTTAACAAATTTTCATCCGATGGGACTTTTTGCTGTTCTAAATAATGGCGCACGGCGTTAGAAGATTTTCCACTATAGGTAACTCTTCCTGTTTCTAAAATAATTCCTCGGTTACACAACGCCTCGATAGCAGCCAAGTTATGACTGACGAACAATATGGTTCTGCCTCCCTTGGTAATAGCCTGCATTTTTTGTAAGCACTTCTTTTGGAATTCAACGTCTCCAACTGCCAATACTTCATCAACCAATAAAATTTCTGAGTCTAAATGAGCTGCAACTGCAAAGGCTAGACGAACATACATGCCAGATGAATAGCGTTTGACTGGTGTATCTAAAAATTGTTCCACGCCAGAAAAATCAACAATTTCGTCAAATTTTTTCCTTATTTCTTGCTTAGACATACCCAGAATTGAACCATTAAGAAAAATATTTTCTCGGCCAGTTAATTCTGGAGAAAACCCTGTGCCTACCTCTAGCAGCGAAGCCACACTGCCGTGCAAGGTAATTTTACCTGCGCTTGGCTCAGTAATACGAGAAATGATTTTCAGAAGCGTCGATTTTCCAGCACCGTTTTTTCCAATAATTCCCACTACTTCCCCCCGAGCTACTTCAAATGAAACATCACGCAAAGCCCAAAATTCATTGACAGGATCAGTTTTTCGAGATGTAAAGGGAGAAAGCGCTAATCGAGCAAGTTGGTCTCTAAGCGTAAGATACGACTGACGCTCGCCTATGCGATAAAATTTGGCCAAATTTTCAACTTGAATAACTGTGTCATTGTTCATACTCAGATTATGTCCGCAAAACTTCTCTCTACTTTTCTAAAATATACAACACCAAAAATTACAATAAGGAGGGTATAGACTACCGACCAGCTCAATTCTATCCAAGGAATTTTTTGAGCCAGCAACACTGCTCGATGAGTTTCAATTAGTCCAGTCATTGGATTAAGTGCTAAAACAAAGCGAAATCGATCAGCAACAGATGCTGGATAAATGACTGGAGTAATATACATTAACAACTGTAAAAAAAATGGGATTACGAAGCGAACATCACGGAATTTAACATTGAGTGCTGACAGCCAAAGACCCAAGCCACATGCAAGTAACCAGGTGATAATTAGCACTAAAGGTAAAAACAAAATATTCCAACTTATAGGCGTCTGGAACCAAATTATCATTCCAACCATAATGATAAAGGAAATTGCATAATCAAGAAGTCCAGTCAGAGTGGCAGCCACTGGAATAATAATACGTGGAAAATATATTTTTGTGATCAAATTGGTGTTTCCTACTAAGCTACTTGCCGATGTGGTGAGGGCGTTAGAAAAATAGGTCCAAAGCAGAAGGCCAGCATAAGAAAAAATTGGATAAGGAATGTTGTCCGAAGGCATTTTAGCCAATTTTCCAAAGAAGAAGGAGAAAACTACCATTGTTGCAAAAGGCTGTGCGATTGCCCAGGCTCCGCCAATAATTGTTTGCTTATAGCGTACGCGAATATCTCTTGAAACAAACGTTTTTAATAGATCCCGAAACTCGACAATTTCCATCAAGTAAGCCATTGAAAAAATGGAAGATTTTGGAGTAATAACAGTGGTTTTAGTCACGTTTTTGTCGATACCAGTCAATTGCTCTCGGCAATCCATTAGTAAAGTTTGTTGAAGCTTCAAAAGCAAAAAGATCTTTTGCTTTATTCGTATCCAGCTTTCTCCTTGGTTGGCCGTCGGGTTTTGAGACATCCCACGCAATGGCTCCATCATAACCGATCAAATCTTTAATTGTTTCGGCAAGTTCACGAATGCTAATTTCGTGGCTGCTGCCTAAGTTGACAGGTTCGCTGCCGTTATATTTTTCAGTTGCTAGAATTATCCCTCGAGCTGCATCTTCGACATAGAGAAATTCTCGGGTAGGATTGCCGGTGCCCCAAACAGAAACTGTCTTTTGCTTTTTGTCTTTAGCCTCAATGAATTTTTTGATGAGTGCTGGGATAACGTGCGAAGACTCCGGGTCGAAGTTATCACCCGGTCCATACATATTCACGGGGAGCAAATAAATGGCATTAAAACCATATTGTTGCCTATAGGCTTGTGCCTGGACCAGCAGCATTTTTTTGGCCAGGCCATAGGGAGCGTTGGTTTCTTCTGGATAGCCATTCCACAAATCCTCTTCTTTGAAAGGAATGGGCGTAAATTTCGGATAAGCGCAAATGGTGCCTAGAGCTACAAATTTTTTCACCCCTGCTTTGCGAGACTCTTCCATGAGCTGGGCGCCCATGATCACATTGTCGTAAAACATTTCTCCCGGAATTTGTTGATTGTAACCAATGCCACCGACTTTGGCAGCTAAGTGAATGACAATATCAATGTCTTTGACAATTCGTTGAACTTGACTCAAGTCTCGAAGATCGCACTCATCTGAAGTTGGAGTAATCAGTTCAGCTTTAGTCTTTCTGAGTTGATCAACTAAGTGTTTGCCCAAAAAGCCATGAGCACCAGTGACCAAAACGCGTTTTTTTTGCCAAAAAGTGTTATTCATGGAAATAAAACCTATTGATCAGATTTGGAAAATAATTCGCGCAAAACTTTTTGCAACTTAGGTAAATCGTCGACAATTATGGTGTAAAACCTGCTTGCATCTAAAAAGCTATATGCATGAGAAATATAATTTCTTAAGGCGATAATTTCTCGCCAAGGAATCTGGGGATGCTGCTCATGCATAGGTTTGGGTAATTTTTTGACTGCCTCTCCGATTACTTGCAAGCGCATCAAAATGGCATCAAAAAGCATATCATTTTCTTCAAGATCAACAGACTTTTTGCCTTCAAAATACTGCTGAATTTGCTGGATAGAGTCTAACGCGTCTTGAAGGTGCTGGCGGGGATCAACGGGATTCATAAAATCCTAATTTCTTCTTGGAGTGCGCGCTTTTTAATAAAAGGTTTGAGGAGCTTATATTCAACTAAATCTACGGGAATACCCAGTGAGTCTTCCAGAGAATGTTTGAGCTTAAGCAGGTCAAATATAGATAGTGAATCTGGCGCATCAATGAGTAAATCCACATCGCTAGACTTGGAATCAAAATTAGTGGCTCTTGATCCAAATATACCCGCTTGAGTTACGCCATATTGTTTTAAAATTGGCAGAGCTTTTGATTGTATGTTTTCTAACTGCTTATTCATGCGTTCATTCTACCATCCAAGTATGGAGAGATTTGAGGCCTGCTTCAAGAGAGATTTTCGGTTCCCATCCGAGTAGTAATTTGGCTCTGGAAATATCTGCATAGGTGAGTTGCACGTCGCCTGGTTGAAGTGCTCCAGGAATAATGTTCGCTTTTTTTCCAGCGACCTTTTCGATTGATGCGATGAGGTCTTCAAGTAGCACAGGCGACGAATTGCCGAGGTTGATGATTTCGAAAGCAAAAGGCTGGTCTATGGCTTCCAGAATTCCCGAGACAGTGTCGTCCACAAATGTATAGTCTCTACCCGTTGAACCATCGCCAAACATGGTTATGGGTTTTTGATCCAAAATTGCTTTGGTGAAGAGATAGCATGCCATGTCGGGGCGGTTTCTGGGGCCAAAGACGGTAAAAAATCTTAAGCACGTCGTTTTAATGCCATAGAGGTGTGCGTAGGTGTGGCATAAAAGTTCACCTGCTTTTTTGCTGGCGCCATAGGGAGAAACTTGCGCGTCAGTATTGTCAGTTTCTTTAAATGGTCCACTAGCGCGATTGCCGTAGACACTAGAAGAACTAGCAAAGACTAGTTGGGGAACGTTGTTTTGTTTCATTGCTTCCAAAACGTTAAGTGTGCCCATGACATTGACGTCGTAATAGAGTTTTGGATCTTGGAGAGACGGTCTCACTCCGGCTCGTGCGGCTAAGTGAACCACACAATCAGGTTTATGTGTTTCTATGATTTGGTTAATCGTTATAGAGTCCCGAATGTCGGTTTCATACAATTTAAAGTTGGGATTATGAGCGTGTTGGGAAATATTTTGACGCTTAATCTTAGGATTGTAATAGTCATTGAATTCATCAATAAGGACAACAGAATCACCCCGATCAATAAGTTTATCTACCAAATGAGAACCGATGAAACCCGCTCCCCCAGTAACAAGAATTGTTTTAGGCATGGATTTTTTCAGTGAAAAATTCAATCGTCTTTTTTAATCCTTCATCCAAGCTCATCTGTGGTTCGTAGCTTAGAACTGCTTTTGCTTTGCTAATATCTGGCTTTCGTTTATTGGGATCATCGCTTGGGCGGTCAACAAAAACAATTTCTGAATTACTGCCAGTTAAATCCTTAACCTTTTGGGCAAAATCAAACATGGTGTATTCGTCCGGGTTGCCAATGTTGATGACTTCACCACGAGCCTCAGAACTTACTGCCATGCGCACGATAAATTGAACTAAATCATCGACATAACAAAAGCTTCTGGTTTGGGTGCCATCACCATGAACAGTGATGGGCTCGTTTTTGAGTGCTTGGTTTACAAAATTCGGAATGACTCTGCCGTCGCGTGGGTCCATACGCGGTCCGTAGGTGTTGAAGATGCGCACGATGCGCATATCGAGATTTTTCTCTCTTGCCCAGGTTGAAAAAACCATTTCGCCAAACCGCTTGGATTCGTCGTAGCAGGATCTCACCCCCACGGGGTTAACATTTCCCCAATATGATTCTTTTTGTGGGTGTTCCAGTGGATCACCATAGCTTTCTGAAGTTGAGGCATAAAGGACCGTGGCACCAGTTTCGAGAGCATACTGAGCCAAGAAATGCGAACCAAATGAATTTACTTCATAGGTTTCAATTGGTTTATCCATATAGCCTCGAGGCGAAGCAGGGGAGGCGAAATGAAAAATATAGTCAAAATGTTCGATGGCGCCATCGTTCGAAGTCTGGAGGTACGTCATTGGTGGTTGAGATGCATCGGCTTGTATGAAGCGAAAGCGAGGGTTTTCAAGAGCACCCAATAAATTTTGTTTGTTGCCAGTGATAAAATTGTCCACGACCGTGACAAATGCGCCTAGGTTTAAGAGATAATCAGTGAGGTGCGAGCCAATAAACCCAGCTCCACCAGTCACTAAAATTGCTTTATCGGTATATGGTTCATTCATACGGCTTTAAGTCTATCAAAAGAGAGTTGTATTGCCTATAGTAGGTCTGGAAGCGAATTATGCGCAAACGATTACGTTCATTTCTCAAACTTGAAACTCTGCTTTTACTGACTGCATTTTTTTCATCAGTTGTCTGGGCAGCTCTCATGCCTATTTGGCATTTTCCCGATGAGCAAGCACATTTTGCGCAAGTGCAAAACACGAGTGAACTAGGTCGAGATCCGCGAGGGTCAGCAGATCTATCGCAAGAAATTGCCGAAAGTGAGCGAGTGTTGGGAACTTTGCGCGATGAGCGAGGGAATAATCAATTTACTGGTAATCCAAGCTTTAGAATTTCGTATGTTTCGGGAATTGATGGTTCCAGAGAGCAGCAGTTGAAAAGCCTCCCGGTGGAGGCAAGAAAAGTATTTGTAGGACGTGAATCACCCCACTATCCGCCACTTTTTTATTGGTACAGCTCTGCCTGGTATCGACTGGTGTATGGAGCTGATTTATTCACACGCGTTCTTCTAGTGCGTATTGGTTCAGCAGTCTTATTTACGGGGATTATTTATCTAGCATATAAAACAGGGAAAGAGTTGTTTCCCAAGCATTCATCGCACGCTCTCGGCTTGGCCACCGTGACTGCCTCTCATCCGATGTTGGTATTTGTTTCGAGTGGCATCAATAACGACACGCTCGTGACAGTTATAGGAAGTGCAATAACCCTTGCATGCTTGCGACTTATTCGACATGGTTACTCCATACAACGAATGTTTGCAATCGCACTGCTTTTCGGTTTGGGCATGCTCACCAAGCAAACAATATTTTTGTTGACTCCACTGATGATTGCCGCATGTTTAATTGCCTACTTCAGGCATCGGGGTAGCGTGAAAAAAATATTTGCAGCATTGCTCGTGTCCTCTGCTAGCTTAGGCTTAGTCTTCGCGCTCATGAAACTTTTCAATCAAGGATTTTGGTTGCCCTATTGGCCACTGTCACTTAGCGATATGTTTGCCAATCCAGACTTACTCACCTCTCTTCAAGTGTTGGTATCACGACTTTATCGCGAAACATTACCTTGGTATTGGGGAGTATTTAAATGGCTCGGGGTGGTATTTCCGCTGCCTCTTATTCGAGCATTTAAGCTTTTGACGGTCATTAGCGTAGTCGGATGGGTTGTTTATGCAGCAAAAGTGATGCGCAAGCAAGTTGATGGGGACAATCCACTGTTGTGGCTAGCATTGGCATTAGGTAATGCTGGATATGGTATCGGCTTGGTGGCCTGGGAATTGTCAGCTATATTAAAGCTTGGTTTCGGCCATGGGATTCAAGGCAGGTATTTTTTCCCACTTATTGTGTCGCAGATGGCATTGCTTTATTTTGGCTGGCTTCAGTTGGTGCCGAAAAGCTGGCATGCGCAGTTCAATGCAATGCTTAGGCTAGGACTAGTAGGATTGGGTGTATATAGCTTGTGGTATATCACAAGCCAATACTATTCATTTGAATCATTTTCGGTTTTTGTCCAGCAAGTTTCTCAATACAAAGCATCAATTGCAAAATGGCCGATGTTGGGGATTTGGATCACAGCTTGGTTTGGGATGCTCTTAACCTTTATTATTAAAACAATAACGAGGAAACACTAATGCAAACGATTGGCATATTGGGCATGGGGGAAGTGGGCAGGGCAGTGAGTGAACTGGCTCAAGGCAAATATACTATTCTCACTAAAGACCTCGATCACGACACCATTCAAAATAATGACCTCGATATTTTGCATGTATGCATCCCGTTCAATGAAAGTTTTATTGCATCGATTGAGGCTGCGACCAAACTCGCGAAACCAAAGCTAATAATTATTAACTCAACGGTCGCTCCAGGAACAACCAGGCAAGTTGCAGCAGTCACAAAAACTTTATGTATTCATTCCCCCATCATGGGCGTTCATCCACACTTAGCGAAGTATCAAACCCACTTTACTAAAGTTATCGGAGCGATGGACGATGTTGCTTTTAAGCTTGCCAAGGCGCACTGGTTAGATTTGGGGGCACCAAAAATTGCCAGATTTGATTCTCCGGAAGATTCAGAATTGGCTAAGCTCTTGTGCACCACTTATTATGGCTGGAATATTGTTTTTAATAAAATGGTTAAAAAGTTAACCGAGAAAACGAATACAAATTTCGAACAAGTGTATACGCGGTTTTCAGAGGTTTATAACGAAGGTTATGCCCAAAGCTTGCCCCATGTCAGGCGGCCGATTTTAAAGTATATCGAAGGGCCTATTGGGGGTCACTGCGTTATTCCGAATTTGAAAATTTTGTCCGAGGCGTTTGATGAGCAGTCTTTTCAATTTATGTTGGAGTTTAATGAACAACTTTCTAAAGAAAAATAGACATCTTGGTTTGCTCGCGCTCGTATTGGGAATAAGCTTTTTCTTCAGGTTTTATAATCTTTCAAGTCTCTTTAATTTTTCCCTCGACGAAGAAGTGATTGCCTTTCATGTTCAACGGATATCTACGGGCAAACACTTTCCGGCAATTGGGGTGAATGCAGCAGGCACGGGACTTTACTTGGGACCGTTATATTTCTATGCTGCGGCGCCATTTTTTGTGCTATTTAATAACCAAGCAGTGGCTGGTGCGGTGTTTGCTTCGACATTTGGTTTGCTCACGACTTATGTGATGTTTTGGCTGGGCACAACACTCTTTTCTAAAAGAGTTGGCTTAATTATGAGCTTATTGCATGCAGCGTCGTTGCCACTTGCTTTACTTGAAAGGAAATTTTTTAACCCCACACCAATGACATTTGTAATCGCGCTCATTTTTATGGCACTTCATAAGCTCAGTCAAAAAGAATTAAAGAGTTTCAAGCATTCTCGACTGAAATATGCGGTGTTAATAGGAACATGTTTAGGATTACTCTTTCACATAAATTTGAGTTTGCTCTGGCTGATCCCATTTGTTTTTATTTGGTTGCACTTTACTACCAAGCTGTCGGTACGGGAATGGATAGGGTTAGTGATATCCATGATGCTCCTTTTGCTTTCGCTATTTGTGTTCGAGTTGCGGCACGACTGGCTCCAAGTGAGGGCATTTGAAGCACTGGTTCAAGGGGCAAAAAACCTCGAATCACCGGAGACACCATATTATTGGGGATTCCCCTTCACGCTGCCTGCTAAGTTGTTGCTCATGAAATTATCAAGCACAAACATTTCTGCAGAACTTGCGACATGCGCGCAGGCTTTAAAAAATGGTTTTCATTGGTATGGATTTGCGGTGGCCTTAGCAAGCAGTGTGTTTGTCGCGAAAGCGTTTAGAAACCGTTCCATTCAACTGCTTGTTGTTGGTGCGCTTTTTGGTTTAGCGAGCCTGCTACTGTACCCAGGTCGTATTCAGGAATATTATGCCTTTTCATTAGTTGTCCCCGCACTTGGGCTAATTGCTTTTGGATTGGATGCATTAGGCAAGAGAATTCACTTTAGGGTGACAATTGCCTTGTTAAGTGTTCTCTTTTTAGCAAATCTCTGGCAATTACTTTTCCTCAAACACCCTTATGGTCTTCAAGTTAAAAATAAGGCTGTGTCGCAAGTCATTGCCCAAACCAACCCAAGAAACTACTCCCTGCATGAAACGGGAGACAGTTGTAGCGGCTATGGGCTCATATATCTATTGCATCAGGCTGACCACGCGCCTGCGTCCAGCTATGTCGATTCCATTATTGGTTGGCTCTATGATGAAAATAATAAACCAGTCGATCAAGGAAGTGCGCGTGTGACGGCAAACTTTGAGGCAGAAAAAATCACTATCAAAACCAATGAGGCAGAATCCAAAAGTTTTTGATAATGAGCACGACGTAGGCACATTGATACACCACAAATAACTGCTGAATCATTTGGGGAAATTGACGCAAGGACTTAAGCATAAAGTATCCTAAAGGCAGAGCCAGACTTGCAATAAAAGCGCCTTTGACGGTGGAATAAAAGGGCAACTTAAAATTGTAGGCAATATATGCTGCTAATAGTAAAACTACATAGATTACAAACACCCTTGCCTCTTCTTTTCTAAAATTTTTAACACTTCGCACAAATCCTATGCCGATTAATGCCACAAAAGGTACCGATGCCAGTACGAGCAAGATTCCTGCCAAAGAATATGACTGTACCGGAATGACCGCATTGTGACCGTCGTAGAAGAAACTAAAGTAAGTTCCTGGAATGAGTGAATACCAGTGCGCGCGAAACAGATCCATATTCCAAAAACCACTCAGATCGGTGAAAAATCCGAGATCTCGATAACCAGGTTCTTGAACAATGTGAAATTGCGGGAAATCAATGGAGGATTGAAATGGATTGCCAAAGGCCAAAAAGTTTCGTACATAAAACCAGCCACCAATGCTCGCGGCGATGCACAAAATGGTGATTAATAGTTTCAAGCTATGTGCTGGGCTTTTTTTTATCGTCAAATATAAAACGTCTATCGCTATCGCAGCCACGAGCACGAGGGCAGTTGCTTTGGCTAGAAGAGCTAAGCCCAGAACGATGCTTAATACGAGCATGCTCTTGGTGCTTGGATGCTTTTTAAATCGCAAGTAAAGGAAGAGTCCCAAGCTTATAAGTAGTGTCGAGAAAAACTCATTACCAATGGCTGGGGTTAGGTACACGATAACCGGTAAGCTAGCGACAAACAACGCTCCGCTAATTGCAAATAATGTATCTTTGAAAAGCAATCTGAAGGTTGTCAAGGCAAGCGCGCTTATTGCCACCCACCAGATCACTCCAGCAAATTGAACTAGTTTAAGGTTGGGAAGCCAATAGTGTAGACCATAATACAGAGGCGGCTGATATAGTTCCCAGCCTTCGTTGGCAAGGGGAACGCGAAAGTTTGTTTTAAGTAGATTTAGATATTCGATATGCCCCGCGGCATCAAAGCTTTTACGGGTTGGGTAGTGCGTGCTATTGTGAATTTGAAGGATTAAAAGTAGTATCCATGCGCAAACTGCTACGCCTAATAAAATTCGATGCACCATATCGCTCATCCATAAACAGTAAATGGTTAGAAGTCATAGGTATCGTACTATGGTTTACGGCAAGCGTGCTATACAGCGCCTTTTACATGAAGTCGATTCTTTGTCCGGTATTGCTTAAGTGTGGGAGTTAAGCATGTTTGCTCTGGCCGCCTATATTGGCAGCTATGCATACGCGATTTTTGCTCTCGGCCTGTTCCAGAGATTAGCTTTCACACCCATACTCATTACCACTATTATTTGGTGGCTAATCGGTTTCTGGTTGGCTTTTACGCGAAAAAAACTAATTCATCAAACACTTGAGCGCCTAGGGAATGACTTGCGAGCATTGCTTAAAAAGGAGTCCTGGTGGTGGGTGATTATCGGCTTGATTGGTTGTGGTTTTGTGATTCTGTTAATCGGTGCTTTGGGTCCTGAGTTGCAACATGACGCGCTGTGGTATCACCTAACCCTGCCAAAGCTATATCTGCAGTCAGGGAGGTTGGAGTTTTTTCCTGGGGACACTTTTTATTACAGTGGCATGCCGCAACTTATTGAAATGCTATTTATCCCTGCACTCGTTTTTGGCAATGAAATTGGGGCAAAGCTTATTCATTTGGGATTTGGATTATTGACTCTGATAGTAGTTATACTTCTAAGCTGGCCGCGCTGGGGTATTAAAGCTACCTTGATTGCAACGCTCATGGTGATAGTTGACCTCAGCTTTAGCTGGTCGAGCTCAACCGCAAACATAGATTTAGGACGGAGTTTTTTTGAGCTTGTTGGCGTCTACTTGTTCGTGCGTTGGTGGGAAAAACCATCAATTGAGAAACTTTTTAAAGCCGGCATGGTGATGGGACTGGCTCTCTCCACAAAATATTTAAGCGTCGCAAGTATCGGGGTTATGGGGATCTTGATCATTATCTATGCCAATAAATCGAATAAACTAAAATCAATTGGACTATTTATACTTGGAATATTAATAACATCGTTTGCTTGGTTTGCACGGGCGTTTTACTACACAGGAAATCCTGTCTATCCATTGTTCACTAAGTTTATCGATAACTCGTATGCTCCAAACCCTGAAAGTGTATGGCAATGGGTGCAATCTCCGATATTTTTGAGTTTAGACAAAAGCTTATGGGATCAAGCTATATCTCCCTTATTTGTAGTATTGCTGCCCATATCATTTATCCTTATGAGAAAGAACAAGCTATTCAGTTTTTTGTCGCTTTACGCACTTTTTACTTTTGGGGTTTGGTTATTGTTGCCGCGTACGGGGGGCACGCGTTTCTTGCTACCTTATATACCGATTTGGGCGATAGTCGTGAGCAGCGTGTTTTCAGTAGAATCAAAATCTTTATCCATGCCATGGATGCAAAAAGGACTTTTTGCCTTAGTTGTAATTATTGCGAGCTTTAACCTGCTGGTTCGAATTAAACTAAATGAAAAAGTACTTCCCGTGCTACTTGGAAAGCAATCAAAGCAAGCGTATTTAGCAAAAAATTTAAATTTGAAAACCAATATTTTGGATACCAATAAAGAGTTGGCAAGCTTTGTTTCCGATTCAGACTTGGTTCATGTGGTAGGCAGAGCAAATCTCTATTACGCGCCATTTAAAGTTCAGCATGCAAGTTATGGTAATCTGGATGAAGCGACGCATGTGTTGGTTTACGAAGCTCAAGCTCCTGACTATGTAAATGAGGCAAACCTGCTTTACTCAAGTGGCAGCGAGCGCATTCGATTATATAAAAGTAATTAAGCACGTCTTATGAAAACTAGACCCAGCATCACTGCCCATATGATTGTCAAAAACGATGACCAATGGGTGTGGTTTGCCATTCAATCAACTTTGAAGCACGTTGATCGGTTTCTCATTAGCGATACAGGATCAAGTGACCAAACAATTCCAATTATTCAATCATTTAAAAATCCAAAAATTGAATTTCGTCAAACAAACGCTAAGACTCCAGCTGAAATAGTTACACTAAGACAACAACAACTTGATCAAACAAAAACAGATTGGTTATGGATGATAGATGCAGATGAAATATATCCTGAAAAAACGTGTTCAGAAATTCACGAAATTATATTTAGCAATACTGATTTGGTCGGAGTGCTCGTTCGTCGCCACGACATGCTTGGAGACATGTTTCATTATCAATCAAATGAAACGGTTGGTGGCTACAATATTTTTGGACATATAGCGCATTACTCACCTAGACTCATTAGAACAACATCTCCGGGTCTCATGCTTAAAGGCGAATATCCCAATGAAGGATTTTATGATTCGAATGGCAAGGCATTATTGTTATACGCTCCTGATATGTTCGCCGTCACCTCTAATCGGTATCTTCATGCGACGTATCTCAAACGATCGTCTTTGGGAGCAACACTTGCTGATACATTTCATCGAGATAAATTCAAACAAGAGTGGGGTAAAAAATTGCCTGCTTCGAGTTTGCCCGAAGTTTTTTATTCAAAAAGACCACCAATGATCCCCGATCCTCTGCAGCATAGGAGTATGTCATATGCGTTTTCGGCAGCTGTACTTACTCCATTAAAAATAATAAAAAGAAAATTCTTATGAAAATAGCCATTCTTTTATTAAGTGGGGGGGTGGTCGAGCGCGGTGCAGAAACGGCTGCGTATTCTCTTGCCAAAATATTTTGCAACTTAAACCACGAAGTGACCGTTTTTCAAGCAGGAGAGTCAAATAAAGATAATTCTAATCTTTATAAAACTATACGCCTTGCATTGCCACTGAAACCTTCAGCTCACAAGCCAGTTACCACAGTCGGAAAAATATTAGAGAGATTAAATATAAACAAACGTGGAATTGGCACACTTGCTTTTTCACTCAGAGCTCTGCCTTACCTCTCTAAGGATAACTATAATCTCTTCATTCCCGTTGATGGTTTCTGGGAAATTCTAATCTGCAAAGTACTTCAATTATTCAAATCGTTTAGAATTATGGTGATTGGTTTGGCTGGAATTGGTTGGACAGATGCGCAAAACCTGAAACTTAAGCCCGATTTTTTTGTTGCGCTGACCGAACCGATGCACGAGTGGGCGAGCAAGATTCAACCAAAAACAAAAATCGTTACCATTCCGTTACCCATTGACACAAATATGTTTAATGAGTCGATTGTGCCTGCTCAAATATCACTTAAAAAACCTGTGGTTTTGACTGTTGCTGCTTTGACAAAATATAAGCGGATTGATGCGGTGATCCGAGCTGTCGCGCTGTTACCCGAGTGGTCACTGCTAGTTATTGGACAAGGAGAAGAGCGGCAACATTTGCAACAATTAGCGGATGAATTGCTAGGTGATCGATTTCAAATAATTGAAGTGTCACATGAATCAATTGCTTCGCATTATCGAGCGAGTGATGTGTTTGTATTGACGAGCGAAACCCAAGAAGCATTTGGGATGGTATTGTTGGAAGCCCAGGCATGTGGATTGCCAATTGTAACCACAGATGACCCATCTCGTCGCTATATTTTGGGAGATTCAGCGACATACGTTAATCCGAGCAAGGTAGAGGAATTTGCAGCATTAATTGCAAAGTCAAGTTCTTCATATGATCAGGCATTGTCTGTGAGTAATCTGAAGCGGTATAGTGAAGATAGGATTGCCAATAAATATAAAGAACTGCTCCACTCAATAATTTAGTCTCATTCTTGGCTTAAATCAGAGTTTTCATGTTTCAAAAGATATCACCTAAATACTCCCCAATGACCAACTTTCTAGCGATACTGGTAATGTTAGTGGCCGGTTATTTTTTAACGCAGACCATCAATAAACCATTTGTTGGACATCATGATTGGAACGGAGTGCAGTATGGAAATATTGCTCGAAACTATGTCCGCTACGGACTTTTGGCTACAAAGTTTGGTCAAGCTGAAAATGCGGGCTATTTAGCTACGTCCCAGTTTTCTTTCAACACGCATCATCCAGTTGTCATGCCATTATTACTCGCACTGAGTGTCAAAATTTTTGGGCAACAAGAGTGGTCGCTGAGATTAGTTCCTATTCTTTTTAGTCTGCTAACCGTCGGCTTAACCATCTATTTAGGAGAAGTTTATTTGGGCAAGTTTTCAGGGGTTGCCGCATCCCTTCTGTTAATAGTCACTCCAATGTTTCGTTATTTTGCTAATATGCCCGTGCATGAGCCTATTATTTTGGCAGCTGCATTATTCGTGCTGGTATCCTTCTTGAGATGGAGAGAGGGTAGATTGCGATGGAGATGGTTTTTTGCAAGCAACATCTTTTTATGTTTGTTGGGATGGCCTGGCTATTATCTTTCTCCCATTTTGTTCTTGATGGATGGGCTGTGGCAAAAAAAAGCAGATCTAAAAAGTTTTACCCCTCTGTGGATATCTCAAATTGGACTATTTGGACTGCATTTAATTCATAATTTCGTTTTAACCGGTTCAGCTTTTGGGGGTGGATTAGCCAGAATTTTAGCAATGCGACTTCAAACCTTGACTGCAGTTGAGGAAGGCACTCAGTTGGCGTTCCTAAAATTCCTAGTTCACGAATTTCGATGGGCATTGGTCTACTTCACTAGAATTCAAATCGTGCTCCTGATAATCTTCATATTTATCCTTGTTTTATTCACAGTTCTGCAAAGAGAAAAAATTATTAAAGAAAAAAAATGGCTCCTGGTTTCGGGATTGCTTTTTTATGGATTTGCTCACGCGCTTATTTTTCGCAACGCCGCTTTTATTCACGAATATATGATTTTTTATGCTGGACCGGGAATTGCATTAGCTGCAGTCACGGGCATCGGGTTATTGCAAAAGCTTTTCATAAGAAAGCAAATTCCGATCCTAACATTACTTGTTGGAGTGTTATTGTCCGGATGGGGGTTGCTAGAGCGACAAGAGTTTGTGAGCGTGCTGCAGCAGAGCTCAATGCATAAAACTGGTTATGATGTGGGAAATGAAATTAAAGAATTAACTGATCCAGATGAACTTATCACTACCTACTCGTACCCTTACGCCATGATCTACGGCAAGTTTTTGCTTTACTATGCTGATAGAAATATGCTTTTCGTTGACGAAGATGCAATAGTAAAGCGACAACCAGGTGATCATCAAGCTATAATCAAGGGGTATGAGCCTCCAACATTTGTTCCAGATGAATTCACTTCGCTTGAGCACATTTATTTTCGTTAATAATATAGTTTAAAGTAGTTTTATAGGCATGCTTTAATGAAAATTAACTCAAGGGTTTCATCTATTCTGGGATCTCAAGGCTTGCGACAATCTGGTCTTACCGTAGGTGCTAACACTTTTGCCACGGGGATTTCAGCCGTAACTCTTATCATTTTAAGTCGAGTACTCGGACCTGAGCAATTTGGCCTGTTTAGTGTAGCTTTTTCACTCACGCTGTTTTTGGCTCGTTTTGGTGACTTTGGTCTTAATATGGCGGTGCAAAAATACGTGTCTCAGTTGCACGAGCATGAAAATGAAAGGGCAAGTAGTATTATCGTGGCCGTTGCAAAAGTAAAGGCTTTGATAGGTATTGCACTTTTCGTGATTGGACTTATATTTGGGCAAATAATTTCTAAGCGGGTATTTGGGATTCAAGAGCCGTTACTTGTCCAAGTGAGCATCGCTTTTAGCGGTGTAATTATTGCCTATGATTTTGGTTTAGTATTGCTTCAATCATCTTTAGAATTTGTTAAGGCTGCGCTATTGCCCTTTCTGCAATCGATTTTAAAATTGGCAACTGTGGGTGTGCTCATGGTCAAAAAAATTGAATCGGTCAGTTTTATCTATCTTATGTACACACTTGCCCCACTGGTATCGGTAATTGCAGCTTGGAAGTTTTTGCCATCCTGGTTTAACAGTCGATCCAAGCTTCAAGCGAAGGACAAAAAGCTCATTCTAGCGATGACTAAATTCACAGCTATTGCCGTCATCTCTGCGGCTGTTGTGGATCATGTCGATACCTTGATGGTTAAGATGTATTTAAATGAATTTGAAACGGGACTGTTTGCAGCAGCCAGCCGCATAAGTTTGCTTATCGCAGTCATGGGGTATTCATTAGGAGCAGTGCTTAATACCAGGGTTGCCCGCTATGCGCATCAAGGACATTTAAGCACCTACCTCAATAAAGCGATTGCCATGAGTGCTGCAGCAATGCTTGGTATTGCCATAAGCTTGCCGTTTAATCGAATTTTGTTGATGCTGACTGCTGGTGAGGCATATGCTCAGGCTTTGACACCGCTTCATTGGCTAGTAGCTTCTAGTTTTGTGGTGCTGGCTACCGTACCGTTTGTGGCCATATTTTATGCGATTGAATTTCCACTCTATTTTGCCTTGAGTGGCATACTCCAAACCATAAGTTTGATTGGCTTGAATGCGCTATTGATTCCTCACTACGGTATTGAAGGCGCGGGATATGCCCGATTTATCTCTCGATTGGTAGTTTTGATTGCCACAATTGTATTGGTTATGTGGGTGCGCAAGAGAGCTCATAAATTAGATCCGATTACCTAAGCGCGATTATGTATAAAATAACCATCATTATTCCTTGCTTTAACGAAGCAACATCGATTGGTTCTTGCTTAGAATCAGTTCAATTGCAAACAAGTGAAGATTGGGAATGCATCGTGGTGGATGATGGCTCAACCGATGCAACAGTGAAAATTATCGAAAGTTTTTCAAAAAAAGACTCGAGAATTCAAATATTTAAACAGTCTCATGCAGGACCTGCCAAGGCTCGGAATTTGGCTGCTTCAAAGTCACAAGGCGAAATATTGGTCTTTGTCGATGCCGACATGGTACTCGATAAAAACTATATTGAAGCATTGTGCATGCCAATACTAAAAGATAACATGCTTGGCACATTCACACGCTCTGAAATGGTGGGTAATTGGGATAATCCTTGGGCTCGATGCTGGAATTATGAATACACGGGTAGCAAAACCAATCGGCGTTTACCAACAAATCATCCAAACACTTCTAAAGTGTTTCGAGCCATTAAAAAAAGCGCATTTGATTCGGTGGGTGGATTTGATGACACGGGATACAATGATGATTGGACGCTTTCAAAAAAATTAAAGCACGAGGCGATTGCTGCAGATGATGCAATCGTCTATCACCACAATCCTGCCACAGCCAGCGATGTTTCGTTGCAAGCTTCTTGGATAGGTAAGCGAGATTATAAATTTGGGCTTCTTGGTAGTCTGTGGGCACTTTTCAGAGCCAATCCTTTTTTTAGTTTGGTCTTAGGAGCAGCGAAAGCCGTGTATTTCATGGAGCTGCATTATGTTGTGTTTAAGCATGTCTATAATGCAGGGCTAACTATTGGAATCCTTATGTCGATTAAAAATCTGCCTAAAAGCCGCTAGATAACGACTATGTTTAAAACATTTACATCCCATTGGTCGTTGATGATTATCATGTTCGCATTTTGCATTTTGGCCTTGATGCAATGGCAAGAAAGCTTGTGGTTGGATGAGGCAACTACGGGTAAAGTAGCTCAAAGCTCACTTGCTTATTACTTTCGTGATTTTGCGCCTACTGATTTCCATCCGCCTGTGTATTACCTCACCACCAAAGGTTTTGCTCAATTGGTTGGTGTAAACGATCTCAATCTGCGAATTCCTTCACTGCTTGCCAGCATGCTCACCATTGTGTGCGTGTACTTTATCGCCAAAAAACTCGATGCCAAGCAAGCAGATATAGCGGCGGCCCTTATGAGTTGTTCGCCACTCTTTATCTATTATGCAATGGAAGCGCGGATGTATGCACTCGTTACTCTGCTCGTAACTGCAGCAGTTTTGGCACTCATGCATAAAAAAATGATTTATTTTATGGTCTTTGCAGCAACTTCTTTTCTCACGCACTACTTTGCGTTGTTTATGATTCCTGTCTACGCAATCTTTTTAAAACAAAAGGCAAAGTCCTGGAAATACCTTGTGGGAAGCATGGTGCCATTTTTTCTTTGGATACCAGTAGTTATCAAGCAACTCGAATTTGCCAGAGCAAATCTATCACCAGCATGGAGCAGTGTCATCGGAGCATTAACCATTAAGAATGTAGCCTTGATTCCACTTAAATTCTTTTGGGGTAGGATCGGACTTGATCCGCTGTGGGTTTATTTGATTGTTTCTGCAATTGCTTGTTATCTGTGGTTGTACTTAGTTGCCGCACTTAAAAAAAACCACAAAAAAGTATTTAGCAAGCTTGTTGCTTGGTTGGCAATTCCCATTCTTCTGACTATCGGTTTAGCATTTTTTTCACCCGTAATTCAATACTTTCGGCTGTTGTTTGTCCTGCCTTCATTTGTGTTAATTACGAGCTTGGGAATTGGGAGCCTCTCGAGTATTAAAGCCAGAACTACAGCACTTATGGTGGCTTTTAGCATATCTCTTTTTTCCTGGCAAACGTACATTGGCACGCCCCGATATCACCGGGAAAATTGGAAAGAGGTAGTCGCATATATTGAAGCTCAGGCAAATGTGACCGATAGCATTGTGTTTAGTTTTCCAGGAGTGCCTGATCCGTGGGTTTACTACACAAGCGAGAACTTACTTGCTGTAGGAATGCAATTGCTCGATGAACAGCTGGATTTGAGAGCCCCAAGAATTTATTATGTTGACTACGCGCGCGAGCTATTTGATCCACAAAATGTCATTCAGAATAAAATTGAACAAGCTGGCTATAGCGAAATTGGATTTCGAGACTTTAATGGGGTGGGGAAAGTACGCGTTTTCGAGCGTAAGCAGATTTTTGCTGGAATTTAGTATGGTGTTTGTTTAGAGAGGTGCTTCACAGGTACAATTAAGGATATGCGTATCACCATGGACATTTCTTCGATCGTCTACAATCGAGGAGTTTCGTTTTACACGACAAACTTAGTTAGAAATATAAAAAAAGTTTTAAGTGATTCAGATACCCTGTCGCTGTTTGGGGCAAGCTTTGGCAACTACAATGTTCTAAAGAAATTTTCGCATTCTATTGGCGCAGTTTCGAAGCTCTATCCGGTGCCACCCTCGCTCGCTTCATTTGCGTTTCATTCGGCAGGATTGCCGATTGATACACTTATCAACGATTCTGATATTTTCCACACCTGGGAATGGTATCTGCCCACTTCTCGCACATCAAAGGTAGTTATCACTATGCATGATGTGGCGTTGTTCAAGTTTCCAAAGTTGTCGCACCCTGCAATCGAAAAACAACATCGAGAGGTGATGGAGCGAATTAGAAAATTCAAACCCACAATCATCGCCGTATCAGAAAGTACCAAGAACGATCTCATCGAAGTATGTGATTTGCCTCCCGACTCAATTCATGTGGTGCATGAAGCAATTCCTCTCGAGCATCAGATTGAGATCCAAGATATTGAGTTGAACAGCGTCAAAGAAAAATACTCGCTAAAGCGACCATTTATGCTTATGGTGGGAACAGCAGAGCCGCGCAAGAATTTTATTCGTCAAATTGAAGCCTGGAAGCAGTACGAAAATGATTTTGATTTAGTCATTGTCGGATCAATTGGATGGGAGCATTTACCGACTGATACGCATATCATTCGAATTTCTGATGCAAGCGCATTCGAGTTAGCAGCATTGTATAAAGGCGCTTCGCTTTTGTTGTATTGCTCGCTCTACGAAGGTTTTGGGTTGCCTATTTTAGAGGCGTTTTATCATGCCTTGCCCGTTGTGACTGCAAATACATCAGCCATGTCAGAAATAGGATCAACAGCCGTAGTCAAAAGTGACCCACACGATGTTCAATCAATTAAAGAGGGTCTACAAGCTGCATTAGATACTTCATCGATCTTAATTGAGCATGGTAAAAGAAGACTTCATGAGTTTTCATGGCAAAAAGCTGCCAGAGAAACTTATGCAGTTTACGAGAAAGCAATGCAGGCATGAGTCAAGCTAAACACCTTCTTATCGGCATTGACGGCAACGAAGCCAATGTTTCCAATCGCGTGGGCAGCAATCAGTTTGCTTTCCATATTCTCAAAGCATTTTACTCAATTGAATCAAATCATACATTTAGAATTTACCTAAAATCAGAGCCGTTGGATGACATGCCCAAAGCAACTAAAACTTGGCAATACAGAGTCATTAAACCACAAAAATTATGGACGCAGGCGCGACTACCTGCCGATCTTTTTGTGCATCGACCCAGGCCGCACGTTTTCTTTACACCTGGTCACTATGCACCGCGAAAATCTCCTGTGCCAACGGTCATATCAATTATGGACCTGGCTTTTTTGCACTACCCCAATCTGTTTTTGAAACACAAACGCGGTACCGCTCAACTTGAACAATGGACGGCATATTCAGTTAAACAAGCAGCGAAAGTGGTAGCAATTTCAGAACACACTCGGCAAGACGTGATTAAAAGCTATGATAAGAAATCCTCAGACGTGGTTGTGGCTTATCCGGGGGTTGATGCTCAAACTTTCAAACAGTCTAGTGTGTCGATGCAAAAAAACATAGCCAAAAAATACAAGTTACAGAACCCATTTGCCTTATTTGTGGGCACTATACAACCTCGAAAAAATTTAGTTCGATTACTTGAAGCGTTTAGCTCTCTGCCTCCAGCTTTTGATGGATTTGATCTGGTTATTGCTGGTCAACGTGGCTGGCTGACGCAAGATTTTGACCATGCGCTCGCTTTTTCTAAAGCAAGGGAGCGCATAAAAATATTAGGTTTTGTGCCAGATTCCGAAATTCCTGCACTGTATTCATTGGCCAAATGCTCAGTCCTAATCGGTCTTCACGAAGGCTTTGGTATGCCCGCTGCCGAAAGTTTTGCCTGTGGCACGTTGCCAGTCGTATCCAACAATTCCTCTTTGCCAGAAGTGGTGGGTAATGGGGGCATTTTGGTTGACCCCTACTCAGTTACTTCCATTCGACATGGGCTTAAACGATCGCTTGAGCTCGATGATGCTTCTCGAGCAAAACGGATTACTTTGGGACAAGAACACATAAAAAAATTTGATTGGTACATAAGTGCGGGTATAATTCTCTCTAACCTTGAGAAAATCGCCTTGGATAATAGTGATTAAGAATCGCTTTAACGAAAGGTAGAATGCAAACAAGATATGAAAACACCATTGAAAGATAAGTTAGGAAATGAACTCGACGTTTCTCAGGTGATCTCTAAGGGTCAGACGCGCATTTTTCACTATTTTTTAGATTTTGAACTGTTGCTCTTGTGGATTATTGGCTACATTCCATTGCATTTTGTCCGCCGCTTTTTCTATGCGTTGGCTGGGATTTCAATCGGCATCAAATCTACTATTCACATGGGTGCGCGATTTTACAATCCAAAACTTATTTCAATTGGTGATGGCACCATTGTTGGCGATCATGTTTTTTTGGATGGTCGTGCACCGTTAACGATAGGCAATCACACATCACTGGCTTCGCAAGTCATGATTTACAACAGCGAACACGACTTGAGTGATGAATCATTTAAAGCAATTGAAGCCCCAGTAATCATTGGTGACTATGTGTTTATTGGTCCCAGAGCCATAATTTTGCCTGGAGTTTCAATTGGTGATGGTGCAGTAGTTGCCGCTGGAGCGGTGGTAACTAAGGACGTGGCGCCTCGAATGATTGTGGGCGGAGTGCCTGCAAAAGAAATTTCGCATAGAAAACTTGATTCATATGCATATCGATTAGGTCGTTTTCGATTGTTTCAGTAAGCACTTTGCCTTATGTCTACTCCCGATGTGTCGATTATTATCGTCAACTATAAAACACTCCCGATTACTTTGGCGTGCTTGAAAAGCATTGCCAAATCAACTGATTCACTCCACAAAGAAATTATCGTCATTGATAATGCTTCAAACGATTCGTCAGTTGAAAAGCTAAAGAGCGCTTTCCCTAATATCATGCTTATTGCCAACAAAACCAACGTTGGTTTTGGTGTTGCGAATAATCAAGGTGCTGAAAAAGCACATGGCAATTTTTTATTATTTTTGAATTCAGACACCTTGCTTAAAATTGATACTCTCGCCTTGCTTTTTGAAGATATTAAGCGCCACAAGTCAACCGTAGCAACTTGCAAATTACTTAATGTGGATGGCTCTATTCAGCCCCAAGGTGGAGCGCTGCCGAATCTTTTGAGTCTACTGGTTTGGGCAACAGGTATCGATGATCTGCCACTCATAAATTCTCTGATTACCTCGTATCAACACAGAAACAGAGGTTATTTTGATCAAAATCACCAAGTAGGATGGATCGGTGGGACTGCTTTGGCAATCAAGCGTCAAGTGTTTGATGATATTGGTGGCTTTGATCCAAATATTTTTATGTATGGCGAAGATGTGGAATTGTGCATTCGCTTGCGCCAGGCTGGTTATTTAGTCGACTATTTCGCCAAACCAAACATTACTCATCTGGGACAAGCAAGCTCCTCTTCAAAAGCATCATTGGTGGGAGAATTTATTGGTCTTAAATACCTAATTACTAAACACTTTACCGGATTCAACAAGTCATTGTCATTGCTAGAGTTGCGTTTTGCAGCACTATTGAGAATTTTAATCTTTGGTATAGTGGGTAATAGAGAGCGCAAAAAAATCTATGAAGAAATTAGCACAATGGTTTGATCAGCATAGTTTGGGTCTTTTAGCTGGAATCCTTTTAGTTTTTATTCCGCTCTATCCCAAACTACCATTATTCGATGCTATTCCAGGATATATCGTTCGGGTTCGGCTGGAAGACTTTTTGATTTTGATTACCGCAATAGTTTTTCTGATTCAGTGGCGGCGCAAAAAGGTAACTATTCATCCGTTGGTCTCTAAGGCAATCTTGGCGTATGTGGTGATTGGATTTCTTTCGGTCGTTAGTGCCATATTTATTACTAAAACGGTGCCGTTAAGTGCTCTGCACATTGCAAAAATTGCCCTTCATTTCGTGAGACGCATAGAATATTTTAGTTTGTTTTTTATCTTTTTTGCCTCAATAAAATCGATTAAGTTGGCAAAAACGTATGTAATTTCATTGCTTGCGGTTTTGTCAATTGCTTCAGTGTATGGTTTTGGTCAAAAATTTCTGTATTGGCCGGTCTATTCCACTATGAATCGAGAATTTGCCAAAGGCTGGCGGTTGTATTTGACCGAGCATGCACGGGTGCCAAGCACTTTTGGTGGTCACTACGATGCTGCTGCCTTTGCCATGATGATCATCACTATCGCCTTGTCAGTGGCATTATTTACCAAACATAAGCTCCTAAAGATTGCTAGTTTTATCTCCTTCGGGCTTGGTTATTATTTGCTGATTCTAACTGCCTCACGAACCTCATTTTTAGCGTTTTTAGCGGCCATGCACATTTTGTTGTTTGGCTATTGGCTACTGTCCAAAAACTTAATAAAGACGCTCGTGTATTGGGGAATTGTGGGCGTATTCACACTTATCCTCGCACTGTATTCCAGCGATTTTATTGATCGATTTGAGCAAGTTCCAGGAGTGAAAAATTTAATTAGTTTTCGAGAGAATTTTCATCCTAAGTTTGGCTTATATAATCCAGGAATTGACACTCCGCAACACTATTTGAGCGTCAGCGAGCTTTCTATGGTAACCAGTGTTACTGATGAGCCACCTTCACCCGTTGATCCACGTACCCAAGCTGACAATAATTTACCTCCAGATGTCTATGAAAATATTCCGCTACCTGTTGCCGTGGTTGATGAGCAGGGCAATGAAACGGGGGAATATGAGTTGCAGGATAGAACGTATTCTGATGCCGCGCATACGTACGGTTTGTCAGCAGCCATTCGCTATGACACTTTGTGGCCACGTGCCTTGGCTGGATTGAAATCTAATCCACTTCTTGGTAGTGGTTACTCAACCCTCACCAAGGAAGAAGTGGGTCAATTTACCGAGGCAGAATCCACCGACAATGAATTCTTGCGCTCACTGGGCGAAACGGGGATTTTGGGTTTTGTTAGCTTTTTTGGTGTCGTGTTAGCGGTAATGGTGATTTCACTTAAAGGTGCTTTTGCAAGCAAAGATCTTTTAATCAGAGCTTATTTAGCCGGGTTTGTGGCCGCCTCTATAGGTTTACTTATCAATGCGGCCTACATTGATGTCTTTACGGCATCAAAGGTGGCAGAGACCTATTGGGCAATGGCTGGAATCGCGGTTGCGGTAAGTGTCCTCGCTTTACAATCAAAAAAGAGTCTCAAGTGAAAAAACTACACCCATCCAGAACATTCATAGAGCTCTCATTCCTGGCCTTCATGATGCTTTTAGCTTTCAGTGTCCGTCTGTATCGAATCGATCGCCCTATTGCTGATTGGCACTCTTGGAGACAAGCTGATACGGCTTCGGTGACACGAGAGTATGTAAAGCACGATGTCGACTTACTTCGTCCTCAATTCCACGATTTGTCCTCGATTCCCAATGGTTTGGATAATCCTCAAGGCTGGCGTATGGTTGAGTTTCCAATTATTAACGCCCTGACAGCGTTCGCATATCGCCTAACATCTCCTTTCACCCATATCGACCTCACCCTATTTATGCGCCTAGCTTCAGTAAAATTTTCATTGGGCTCTATCTTATTACTCTTTTTACTCACCAAATTGCTGGTAACAAAAAGCAAACTTGAGGGGATCTTTGCCTATGTGCCGTTAGTGGCCGCTTCCACATTGGCATTCATGCCGTTTAGTGTTTTTTATTCGCAAGCAATTTTGCCTGAAGTACCCTTGGCATTCTTCACCTTGCTAGCAACCTTTTTGTTTCTCAGATATGTTTACTCCAAAAGTATGGGCTGGTTGCTTGCCGGCATTGGTGCCGCTTTTATCGCGCTACTTCTCAAACCCATCGCATTATTTTTTTGGCTACCAATACTATTGCTAGCACTCAAGCATCATGGCATTCGCTGGATAATGCAGCCAAAACATTTGCTAGCCGCAGTAGCGATGTTTTCGCCTTTGGCATTATGGCGCTCGTGGATTCAGCAGTTCCCCGAGGGCATTCCGGCCAATCGCTGGTTATTTAATGGCAATGGGATTCGTTTGCGACCCGCGTGGTTTCGGTGGTTGTTTGCCGATCGCATGGGCAGGTTGCTACTTGGCTACTGGGGCTTAATACCATTTGGCGTCGGCTTGCTTGGAGCTCAAACAGAGAAACAAATTGGAGCCAAGTTTGGATTTATCGAAAAAATTCAAAGTTTCATGAAACGATTTAAACCAGCAGATTTATTCATTGGATTATCAAATTATTCTGATCTGGATTTGTTTATGTATGGCAGCCTCGGTGGAGTGTTGGCGTATCTAACTATTTTTGCTACCGGTAATGTCCAGCACGATTATTATCAAGTTATTATCGTGCCCTCTATTGCACTGATTGTGGCGGTAGGAATTATCAAGCTTTTGTCAATAAAAACAGTGCAATCAGCAGGTTTAGCACTGATTTCCGTAATTTTTATGCTCACATTCAGTTGGTATGAGGTTAAAGGTTTTTTTAATGTTAATAACCCTGAAATGGTGGAAGCAGGCAAAGCTGTGGACGCTCTCACAGAACCAGATGCGCTGGTGATCGCTCCTTATGGCGGCGATACAGCCTTTCTTTATCAAACCAATCGCCGAGGCTGGCCGATTGGTGGAGCAATTGAGCAAAAAATTGCCTCAGGTGCGGATTACTACGTGACCACAAGCTTAGACAATGAAGCTAAAGCTTTAATGTTGAAATACGAAACAGCAGTGATGCATGACCACTTTCTTATTTTACGATTGCGCTAGCTAATGCTCAAGCCGAGGTGGCTTGTGTGGTTCTATTAAGATAAATGATCCATTGTTAAGCGGTAGATAGTCAGCAAAAAACTCCGGCGGTACATCTGGATTTTCACCCTGATCATCGGTTCTGTTTTGTGCATGAATAAGCAATTCAGTAAGTGATAGTGTGGCTGCGCTATGAAGGCTATTAACGCCGAATTCTCTCATTGCAATTTCGCGTGCTTGATTTAATGGGGGTAATTGATCAGTAGTCATGACAACTCGGACTACTGATCTTCCTGCTCCCTGTATCAAATCAAAATGAGTTAAAGCTTGTAAGACGGTTGATTAAGTTGAATATGCTTGGAAATCTGATTCAAGTAATTGGGCTCCAATTGCGATAAACTTGCCCAATGGAAATGCCTGACCATGGTTAAATAGCTCGTAAGCATTTGCACAAAGGTATGGCGGTACGCTGACAATTAATTCAAGTGACATGTAAGTTGGTTTAGTTGCCAGTATAATGGTTCAGTCAACCCTATGAAAATCCTCATGCTCACGCCCTATCTCCCTTACCCTTTGCTTTCTGGTGGGCAAATTCGCACCTACAATCTTTTAAAAAACCTCAAAGATGATTATGACATCACCTTGTTTTCTTTGATCAAGGATGATGCCGAGAAAAAGAATGTGCCACATCTTAAAAAATTTTGCACCAAAGTTGAAGTATTCAAGCGCTCTCAGCACCCGTTCACCGTTCGCAATATCGTCAAGGCCGGTTTCACGAGCTACCCCTTTGTGGTGACGCGGAATTTGGTGACCGAAACACTCGAGGCAGTTAAAGAAGAACTGTCCAAGAATCACTACGATCTCATACACGCTGAAACGTTTTATATGATGCCGAATATCCCGAAAACCAAAGTGCCCATTATTTTAGTTGAGCAAACGATTGAATATCTGGGCTATCAAAGCTACGCCAAAGCTTCCAAGTTGTGGCCAATAAAACCACTGCTTTATATGGATATCGCCAAGATTAAATATTGGGAACAATTCTATTGGCAGCATTGCGACCGCTTGATCACGATGAGCGACAATGACCGAGACTATATCCGTTCGCGTCATCAGCATTTGAGTCAAATCGATGTGGTTGCCAACGGAGTGGACTCCGAATTTTTTGATGCCGTGACGAAAAAATTGCCCCAAAGCCCAACTGTTTTGATTGTAGGAACGTTTAAGTGGTTGCCGAACATTGAGGCAGTGACGTATTTGGTTGAGCAGATTTGGCCGATGGTGCTGGCTAACATGCCGACAGCCAAATTGCATATTGTGGGCTACAGCCCCACCGAAAAGATTTTGTCATATGGCAAAGATCCAAGCATCACCGTGAGCGGGAATCTTGATGATATTCGCTCGGCGTATGCCACAGCCCATGTCCTTTTGGCACCCGTTAAATCGGGCAAAGGCACGCGCTATAAGATTCTGGAAGCTATGGCCACACGCACGCCGATTGTAGCGACTCCATTAGCGGTTGAGGGTATTGCCGGTGTGGTTGATGGCAAGCATGCACTTCTGGCCAAAGGACCGATGGAATTAGCCAAGCACACAGTGAGAGTGCTGCAGGATGCGGCATTGCAAAAAAAGCTGGCAGACAATAGCAAGCGCTTGGTCACCTCCAACTACGATTGGAAGGCAATCTCAGCTGACTTGAATCGCGTCTATCAAGAATTAGGGAGCACGAAAGAAAGTGAATAGGGAAACTAGTGGCTAGCGGTTAGTGATTAGGCAATAGTGAACAAAAATGAAAACAAAACTTTCAATTATCATTTTGAGCTACAATACGCGCGATCTGCTCAAGCAAACGCTTGCATCAGTTCCTCAACATTCCAATTGGGAAATTTTGGTCGTCGACAATGCCTCAAGCGATGACTCGGTAGGCATGGTCAAGCGTGATTTTCCTCAGGTAAAATTAACAGTCAATGCGAAAAACGTCGGTTTTGCCGCGGGCAACAATCAGGCCATCAAAATTGCAACGGGAGAATATGTGCTTTTGCTCAACTCGGACACGATTGTCCAAAAAAACGCTCTCGAGCGATTGCTTCAACAAATCGAACAAGATAAAAACATTGGCGTGATTACTCCAAAGGTGGTTTTGCCAGACGGAGCAATTGACCTGGCGTGTCACCGGGGTATGCCGACACTTTGGCGAGCCTTCACCTACTTCGCCAAGCTCGAGCAATTGTTTCCCGGCTCAAGACTTTTTGGCGGATATCACTTAACTCATGAAGATTTTAATGTAGCTCATGAAGTCGAAGCAGTGTCGGGAGTAGCCATGATAGTCCGACGTGAAGTCATTGATGCAGTGGGGTTATTAGATGAGCGCTTCTTTTTCTATGCTGAGGATCTGGATTGGTGTTTGCGCATTAGACAAGCTGGTTGGAAAATTGTCTATTTTCCTGAATCAGTGGTGATTCACTTGAAAAGCCAGTCGGGGAAAAGGAACACGATGGACAAAGCAAAAGAGAAAACTGCAAAAAAATATTTCTTTGACACTATGTTGCAGTTTTATGATAAGCATTATGCTGACAAATATCCAAAATTAGTAAAAAAGCTTGTTCAGCTAGGTATTGGAATTAAAAAATTATTGAAATGATGTGCTAACTTCAGTTTTAGTACTGCAATCGAAGAGATTCCTCGACTTCGCTCGAGATGACACAAATATATGACCATTGGCATTGATGCGAGATTATGGGGCCTCACACACGCAGGGATTGGCCGGTATGTGTTGAATTTGGTTGTTAATCTTTTGCAAGCCGAGAGCGACAATCACTATGTGCTTTTTGGTCCGAACCAAATCAAGCTCGATATTCCATCGAGCCTCCACCACAAATTCACGCTGATTCAGACTAACATCACACACTATTCGCTGCTTGAACAAGTGCAACTTCCATTGCTTTTGCGCAAACACCCAGTCGACTTGATGCATTTTCCTCATTTCAACGTGCCACTGCTTTATAGCAAACCATTTGTGGTCACGATTCATGACATTTTGTGGCATCAAGTTCGCGGCGGTGAGGTGACGACACTTTCTGGTTGGAAATACGCACTTAAATATCAAGGATACAAACGAGTAGTGGCTCACGCGATAGGTGCGTCAAAAAAAATTATTGTTCCCAGCAATTGGGTGAAGACGCAATTATTGCAAGAGTATAGTCAATTAAATCAGAATAAAATTCAGGTGATTTATGAAGGCGCAGACCACTTGGGAGTAGGGAGTAAGGAGCAAGAAGCAAGCGAGACCAACACAAACAGCAAAGCTACATTTCAAATTCCTACTTCCAAATTCTATCTTTATGTCGGCTCGTGTTATCCGCATAAAAATGTGTCTACGTTGATTCAGGCGATGAAGGAACTAAAAGACAGTGGAAATACCCACAAGTTGGTTATCGTCAGCTCCAGAAATGTATTTGTGAACAAGTTAGAAGCTCAAGTTATTGAACTTGGATTAGAAGGTCAAGTAATTTTTGCGGGCAAATTATCAGATGATGTTTTGCAGTCTCTTTATCGCCGGGCAATTGCTCTGGTTCATCCATCGCTGTCAGAGGGTTTTGGATTAACTGGCCTTGAGGCCATGAAGCATGGGTGTTTGGTGGTTGCTTCAAGCAAAGGTTCTCTGCCAGAAATTTATGGTAAGTGTGCTGTGTTTTTAGAAGACCCCTTAAATCCTCACCTGTTGGCCTTTTCCATGCTAGAAGCATCGAAATCTAATCCTTTGTGGGATGAGCTAAAAACAAAGGCAAAAGCACATGCTCGAGACTTTGTGTGGGAAAAAACCGCGCTCAAGACTGAAGCAGTCTATAATACCCTGGTATGAAGATTGCTCTGGTATATGATCGCGTCAATAAATTCGGTGGAGCAGAGCGAGTGCTGCAGGCTTTGCATGAACTTTACCCTAACGCACCCTTGTTCACTGCCGTTTATGATCCAAGTGGAGCGACGTGGGCAAAGGAATGGGATGTGCGGCCCAGTTTTATAAACAAAATACCGTTTGCAAAAAATCATCACGAATTATTTTTTTGGCTTATGCCTTATGCTTTTGAGTCATTTAATTTTGACGAGTTTGATGTGGTGATTTCAGTGACCAGTGCCGAAGCCAAGGGAATAATGACTAAACCCAATCAACTGCACATCAATTATCTGCTCACGCCCACGCGCTATTTGTGGAGCCATGCTCATGAATATTCGGGTGCTGGTTGGCGAAAAGCATTGCTTGCACCATTGTTATCACTATTGCGTCAGTGGGATTTTCTGGCTGCACAGAGGGCGGATAAAATAATTACAATTTCCGAAACAGTGGCTCAACGAGCGAAGAAATATTATCGCCGCGAGTCTAACGTTTTATATCCACCAGTCGAAACTCAGCGATTTTTGCCAAACTCAACTCGAGATCTTTTAGTGCATCCAAAACCATTTTACTTAGTGGTCTCTCGAATGGTGCCTTATAAGCGGGTAGATTTAGTTGTCGAAGCATTTGCCTTGATGCCGGATAGAGAGCTATTGATTATTGGCACGGGCAGCGAGTTAGCCAGACTCACATCCATATCGACACCAAATGTTCATGTATTAGGTTTTGTGTCCGATAAAGCACTGCCAACGTATTATCAGCAAGCTCAAGCATTGATTTTTCCTCAAGAAGAAGATTTTGGAATTACTGCACTTGAAGCTCAAGCAGCCGGAACGCCAGTGATCGCTTTTCAAAAAGGAGCCGCGTGCGAAACGGTAATCGAGGGTGAGACGGGTGTATTTTTTAGTGAGCAATCAAGCGAGGCGATGCAGCACACGATAAAAGAGTTTGAGGCAAAGACATGGTATAGTAAAAAAATTAGTGCCCACGCGAGGCGCTTTGATACCGCCCGATTTAAGCAAGTATTCTCGCGAACTGTGGAGGAAGCATGGCAGACGCATATAAACCAATGAAAGCAATCATTTTCGCTGGAGGCATTGGCACGCGGATGTGGCCATTATCCCGCTCGTCCACCCCAAAACAATTTGAAGCAATAGTGGGAGACAAATCAACACTGCAAATGGCGGTTGATCGAATCCGACCTGAATTTGAATGGGAAAATATCTATGTGTCAACTGGTGAGCGTTATCGAGACATAATTCTCCACCAAGCCCCCGAAATTCCACCCCAGAATGTTATTGGTGAACCTGAGATGCGCGATGTTGGCCCGGCAGTTGGTTATCTTATGTCGATTTTGGCACTAGAAGACCCCGATGTGCCAGTGGCAATTTTGTGGAGCGATCATTTAGTCGACAACGAGGATAAATTTAAACAAGCACTTATTGCTGGTACTGAATATTTACACAAACACCCCAACAACTTTGTATTTTTGGGGCAACGCCCACGATTCGCTAATCAAAATTTAGGGTGGATTGAGTTTGGTGACACTATCGATAACCTCAATGGCACGCAGGTAAAAAGTTTCACTTCGTGGCATTACCGCCCCGATTTGGCAACGGCGAAAAAATATCTTCGTGATGGCAAACATGCCTGGAATCCAGGATATTTTATTGTGACTCCACGATTTTGTTTGAGTAAATTTGAGCAACACGCGCCAGAAATGCATGCAACACTTATGGAACTTCAATCGACCTATGGAAAACCAGAGCACGAGCAAAAATTAAAAGAACTGTATTCGCGCATGGAAAAAATTTCCTTTGATGATGCTGTTATTGCGCATGTGCCTTCAAATGAGGCAGTCGTTTTACCAGTTGACCTTGGCTGGAGTGATATTGGGGCTTGGGAAGCACTTAAAGAAGCATTGCAAACCCATCCAGCTGAAAATGTGGTCAAAGGCAATGTTCATACGCACTTAGCCACCAACAATCTTGTCTACTCAACAACTGATCAATTGGTGACTGCGATCGACGTGGAAGGACTAGTGGTCGTGGTGACTGATGACGCCATTTTGGTGACCAGGCAGCAATCGATTCCGGAAATTAAAAAGATGTTAGCCACATTTAAAGATACACCGCTGGAAAATTACACATAAAGAAACAATGAGCACTCAAAGTTCATATTATAATGCCGCCAAAAGAGTCTTAGATTTAGCGGTGGCATTTTGTTTATTGGTTGTGTTTTTGCCATTTTGGGTGGTGGTGCCAATCCTCATTAAGCTTGATTCAAAGGGGCCAGTAATCTACCGCCACAAACGAATCGGGGTAAATGGCAAACCTTTTTTTATGTATAAATTTCGCTCCATGGTCGATGGCGCTCATGATCTTCTGCATAATGGCTCAAATCCACTGCTGCAAGAATTTAAGGCCAAAGATTGGAAGCTGGAACATGATCCTCGCATCACCAAAGTCGGCAAGATTTTGCGCTCGCTGACTATCGATGAGTTTCCGCAACTTTTGAACGTAATTCGAGGTGAAATGAGCATGGTGGGTCCCCGAGCCTATATGAAAACTGAGCTTGATGAGCAAACCAAGCGCTATCCGCAAACTAAACCTTTGCTTGCAACAATTTTGTCTGTCAAACCAGGTATAACTGGGCCTTGGCAAGTATCGGGGCGCAATGAGATTCCGTTTGTGAAACGGGCAGAGCTTGATGCCGACTATGCACAATGCGCCACAATTTCCCAGGACATTCTCATACTGTTTAAAACACCCGTGGCGATGCTGAGTAAATGGTAAGTTATTTCTGATGCGCTTGATTTGCCCGAACACAATCTTAATTTCAGGAAGTCTTTATTTCTTGCTAATAGTTTACTTAAAAAATTGGCATTTTAGAAAAACTTTGTATATCATGGGGACATATGCAACCAGATGATCTACAGCCTAAGCCAGATAGTAACGATTCCACTAACACTCTGCCGAGCAACGAGCCGAAAGAAGTGGTCAAGTTGCCTGAAGGCAAAAAACAGGAAAAGCTTGAAGAAGGCTCTTACTTTAAAAAAGTGGGTCTCGAAGCAGGCGACGAAATTCCTCAATTGAGCGACACGATAACAAAGCCCAAAAAGATTCGCGGCAAACTTTTCTCCTGGAAGGGGAAAAGTAAGCGTAAAAAAATGTTGTTTATTGCTCTGGGAATTTTTGTGGTTTTCCTGCTCGTAATGCTTGTTATGGTGGCGGTTACTGCAGTTAAGGCTACAGCAATGATAAAAACCGCCAAGCAAGCCCAGTTCGAAGCCATGAGTACCTATGCTTCCTTAAAAGGTCAAGACTTGGCAACTGGCAAGCAAAACCTGAATAATACCCATGAAAAGATTATGGAATTGCAGTCGTCCTATGCCTCTTTGGGTTTTTGGTCGGCGACACCCGCTCGATGGCATTATCAAGATGGTAAGCGCGCTTTGAATGCCGCGCTTGCAGGGGTTGAAGCAGCCCAAATCATGGTGGAGGCAATTGAACCCTATGCAGATGTCATTGGCTTCACTGGTGAGGGTAGTTTTATGGGTGGCACGGCGGAAGAGCGCATTGTTAAGGTGGTCGAAACGTTAGACAAAGTTACGCCAAGTCTTGATGCAGTGGAGCAAAAATTGCATGTCGTTAATCAGGAATTGGCGGGGATAAATCCCAAACGCTACCCATTCGCTCTGCCTGAATCAGTCAAAGGAAAATTGCCGGTCGAAGCCCAGACCGTGAGCGAGCTAATAGAAATAGCTCGGACTCAAATAGCTCAGGCTGAAGTGGCGCTCGACCAAGCTCGACCAGCAATTGAACAATTGCCTAAAGTCGCTGGAGTTGACCAACCCAAAACGTATTTAGTGCTCTTTCAAAACGACGGGGAATTGCGCCCGACAGGTGGTTTTATGACTGCTTATGCGGTGTTGAAAGTAGACAAGGGTAAGATTGAGCCAGTAAAGTCCGATGATATTTATGAGCTTGATAATGCCTTTCGAAGTACGATTACGCCTCCTCCAGCAATCAAGAAGTATTTGCCCGCAGTCCCGGTGTGGAATTTGAGAGACATGAATTTGTCGCCAGACTTCAAAGTTTCGATGGATGAGTTTGTTAAGCACTACGTCACAATTAAGGGTGAACCAACAATTGATGGCATCATTGCAGTTGATACCAACGTGCTCACCAAACTCATTGAAACCCTCGGTCCGGTTGAGGTGCCTGGGTTTGGGACGTTTACCAACGAAACAGTCGCTGCTTGTGATTGCCCGCAAGTGGTATATCAACTGGAAAACATGATTACCAGGCCCACGCCGTATCATCGCTCAGACCGCAAAGGAGTGCTTGGGCCCCTAATGCAAACGATCTTGCAAAAAGCCTTCGGTGCGCCCAAGCAAGTCTATCCAGCTCTGTTTCAAACTGCTTCAGATGCAATTAGCCGCAAGCATGTGCTTTTTTACTTTAATGATCCTCAAGCTCAAGCTGCTGCCGAAACGATTAATGTTGCCGGGAGGATGAGAGCGTTTGAGGGAGATTTTATCCATGTGAATGATGCGAATTTTGGTGGGGCAAAAAGTAATATGTTTGTCACCGAAGAGGTGGAGCAAGAAATAACCGTTGGTGCCGATGGAGCAGTATCTAAAAAAGTAACCATTGCCTACAAAAACCCGCGCAAAGGAGACAATTGCAACCTTGAGGCTGGCCAACTGTGTCTCAATGGCGTGCTCCCAAGCTATACCAGGATTTACCTCCCTAAGGGCAGCCAGCTCACCGAAGCATTGGGTTTCGATGATGGCACGGTGGCAGTGAGTGAGGATTTAGACAAGACGGTGATCGAAGGTTTTTTCAAGCTTAATCCGGAGTCGCAAGCCAAAATTATTTTGACCTATTCCATTCCCTATAAACCGCAAGGCACATATATCCTGTATGTGCAAAAACAGCCAGGCAAGAATGCACCTGAATATACCGTAAGCCTCAATGATTATTTCCGCGAAGAATTCGCGCTCGCAACTGACAAAACACTGTCAATTAAGCTGCAATAACCTATGCCCTCTAAGTCATTTTCTTGCCAAGGAATTGTATTGAAACGCCGGAATTGGGGAGAAGCTGATCGCATGGTGACCGTTTATACCGATGCTTTGGGCAAAGTAACGGCTGTTGCAAAGGGAGCTAGACGCTTAAACTCGAGCAAGCGAAGTTTGCTGGAACCCGGCACGCAAGCTCGTTTTCAATTTGTAACCACTAAGGGGTTTACCCTGCTCACACAATGCCAGCTTATTTGTAGTCGGCCGTATTTGAGCACTAACTTGCAAACACTGGTTAAGGCTCATCAAGTCTTGGAAATTATTGATGCGCTGACGGTGGAGCATGAAGAAAATGAATATGTTTTCACGCACTTGAGCCAGATGTTGGATCAATTGGCACAAGCTCAGGTTGGCAAGAGTGTGATGTTAGAGCAATTTCGGTTGCTGTTGCAATTCTTGGGCTTTACCCATGACAAACAGTTTAGCGAAACCTCACTCAAGGAATACATTGAAGAACTGGCAGCGCACTCCCTGCGCTCCAAAGCCTACTTGACTATTCATCAATAAAATTTAGAATTGCACTAATATAGTCCGTCTTTGGCAAGCGGAAAAAACAAGTGAAGACAAAGAGTCTTTTGCTTTATAAAGCAAAAGGAACGAGGGTGGAACCGCGACTCGAATATACAGAGCCGTCCCTTGTACAATAAACGTAGAGCGTTTTTGTATGAAGGACGGTTTTTTAGTGTCATCCTTATTTTACGCAAGGATGACAAGAAAAGGAAAAATATGTCAAAACCAACGCTAGATCAAATTGTGGCTCTCGCTAAACGCCGAGGATTTGTGTATCCAACCTCCGAAATATATGGAGGCTTGGCAAATAGTTACGATTACGGTCCGCTTGGAGCACAGCTATTAAAAAACATCCGTGATGCGTGGTGGCAGGTATTTGTGGAGCAGCGTGAAGATATGGTGGGGCTAGATTCTCAAATTCTATTGCACCCGCAAACTTGGGTAGCTTCAGGACATGTCGCTTCGTTTTCTGATCCGTTGGTTGAAGACACCAAAACCAAAAAACGCTATCGTGCCGACCATGTAATTGAAGCATGGTTGCAAAAGCAAGCAGAGGATTCACTTAAAAATCTGGTAGTTGAAAATATGACGCTCGATGAAATGAAGCAACTTATGCTCGATCATCGAATAATGAGTCCTGAAGGAAATCCCTTAACCGAACCGAAAACCTTTAACTTGCTTTTTGAAAGCTCTATTGGTGCGGTCTCAGGAGACAAGTCAAAAATCTACTTGCGAGGTGAGACCGCTCAAGGGATTTTCACCAACTTTAAGCAAGTGCTGGATTCCACTCGCGTTCAGTTGCCCTTTGGTATAGGTCAAATGGGTAAAAGTTTTCGGAACGAAATTACTACGGGACAATTTATTTTCCGCACTCTGGAACTTGAACAAGCAGAAATTGAATACTTCTTTGATCCGCAATCAAGTGTTTGGCAAGAACTATTTGAGCAGTGGAAACAGGCGATGTGGAGCTTTGTAACTAATACTTTGGGAGTCGATGAGCAATCGCTCAGATGGCGACAACACACTGATAAAGAGCGCAGTCACTATAGCAAAGACACCTATGACTTGGATTACGAATTTTCGTTTGGATGGAAGGAACTGTGGGGAGTTGCTTATCGCACTGACTTTGATCTCAATGCTCACGCAACAGCATCAGGCACGAAGCTTGAATATCGTGATCCACAGACTAACAATATCTTTGTGCCGCATGTGATTGAGCCGGCACTGGGGATTGGCCGAGCCTTTTTGATGGTGCTCACCAACGCTTATTGGGAAGATTCCGAGAACAATCGAATTGTACTCAAGATTAAACCAAGCCTTGCGCCTCATCAAGTGGCCGTATTCCCGCTGCTTAAAAATAAACCGGAGTTAGTTGCCAAAGCTCGAGACGTGTATGCGTCACTTAAGAAAGATTTCCGCACCACTTGGGATGATCGAGGCAATATTGGCAAGCGATATTTGTATCAGGATGAAATAGGTACGCCTTTTTGCGTGACCATTGATTTTGATTCGCTTTCTGACGAGAGTGTCACCGTGCGCTATCGCGACACGACCAAGCAAGAGCGAGTTGGCGTGGAAAAGCTCATCGACTATTTAACCCAGAAAATGAAGAGGTAAGATAATTGCATTCAGGTGGAAAGCATTGTTTAAGTTGTGAGTGCGCTGTTCCTTTGGTATCCTGGTCCTTGGTAGTAGAAATTTGATTTGGAGCTGTTCCCATGAAAAAGAACAATAATAATAAGCCGATGGCACTAGTGGGAATTATTGTTTTGGTGGTGGTCGGTTTGGTGGGCTTTATGTGGATGCGATCGCGAGGCAACAAACCAACAGAGCAAGTGCAACAACCTAAGAAAGTGCAAGCTCCAGTAAATTTGATCGCGATTGAAGATCGCCCCTATGTTGAAATTATTCCTCTGGCAGATAGAAATAAACTCCAGATGGTCATCCACGAGCGCAAAAAAGCAGCTGAAACAGTTGAAGTGGTTTTGGAATATGATCGCAATAAAGGTGTTATGGACGCTGTCCTAAAAGAATTTCCCCTGACAAGTGATTTGCAAAAAGAAGAAATATTTTTGGGATCCAAGTCAGCGGGCGGGCACATTACCTACCATGAAGACGTCATTGGCGGTACCTATACCCTAAACTTCGAAGACGAAGATTATGCTCTCAAGGAATCCTGGCGGTATAGTGATGCGGAAAAATCATACACGGAATTTTCTACCAGCGACGGATTTTTTCAAGTTAAGCTCGATAAGCCGTATCAAACCAGCAAAATTGTGGTCATGAAAAGCCCGGGGTATCCCGGAGAGCTTGATGGTGATGTCATTGCCGGCCCCTACCTTTTCAGAGGCGTGGGAAGTCTTCCTGAGGCCAATGTCAACTTGACCTTTCGTGCCAGCGAGGAGAGCTCAACTGCCAAGCTTTTGGGCTGGGATGGAGTAGAGTGGCAAGAAATTGAGGCTGAAGTCTCTGGTCGATCGATCACAGCCAATACGACAACATATCAATCATTTGTGGTGTTGAAATAATTCAATACTTCGCGTGCGAGCGCGTCTGTTGTCAATTTCCCATTGCAAAGAATATTCTTCGAATGAAATGAGAAGTTTGTAGTTTTCCAAAGCTGGTGATCAAGCGAGATGTTTGTGAGGGAGGACTAGAAATTAGTCTACCAAAGTTCTCGTTAATTCTGCCTCGAACAATATTTTCGGTCGCAATTTTTTTAAGCAGAAATGATTTTATTCCTCGTATATTCGGGTATTTTTCTCGTTGCGCTCGACCGTTCATGGGTGTTTACTAGACAAAGATGAGTGGTATAAAGTGGTAAAGAAACTTATAGTATGTATTTAATCGGCCGCTACTACCACGCACTTGAACAAAAAGGTCGCCTGTCGGTACCTAAATCATTTCGCGATTCGTTGGGAAAAGAGCCTGTTCTCACCCAAGGGCTTGAAGGTTGCTTGTTTCTGTTTAGCAAACTTGAGTGGGAAGCAACGGTGAGCACGGTGGCCAAGCAACCACTTACCACCAAAAAAAGTCGTGATTGGGCCCGATATTTGAGTAACACTGCCGTTTTGAGTGAGCCCGACAGTCTGGGACGGATTTTGATTCCAGATTACATGCAACAGTTTGCTCACTTAAGCAAAAGAATAGTGGTAGTTGGCTCATTAAACCGGGTCGAAATTTGGGATCAAGATACCTATCACCGTTATCTCGAGCACGTTTCGGCCAATGTTGAGTCGATCGTCGAAGGAATAGAAACTAAACATGAATAACAAACGAGAAGATCGACCGCATATACCGGTGTTATTAGAAGAAGCGATTGAAGCATTGGCGGTTCAAGCAAACAAGTGGTATGTCGATGCCACACTCGGAGCCGGCGGCCACACGCAAGAGATCTTAAAACGAGGTGGACGGGTCTTAGGTATTGATTGCGATCAGGAGATATTAGCGTATGTCAGAAGCATCATTAACGATAACCATTTTGTGCCTGTTTATGGCAACTTTAACCATCTCGATGCTTTAGCACGAGAAAATGAAGTTGATCAAGTATCTGGCATCTTAATGGACTTAGGCGTATCGAGCTTGCAGCTTGATACGTCAGAAAGAGGGTTCTCGTTTCAAGCGCAGTCAAAGCTTGACATGCGCATGGACCAGCAGGCAGAAATCACCGCTGCCCACATCGTGAATACGTTTAGCGAAGACGAATTGTTTGCACTTTTAACATTACATAGCCAGGAACGAAATGCTCGTTCCATTGCTCGCTCAATTGTGGAGAAACGGAGTGAAAAGCCGATCGAAACCACACTTGAGTTGGCACATTTAATCGAGGGCATATCGAACTCGCGCCACGATTCGATTCACCCGGCAACCAAGACGTTTCAAGCACTGCGCATGGAAGTGAATCAAGAAATGGAGCATTTGAAGGCAGCACTGCCTCAAGCACTGCAATTACTTGATGCGGGCGGCAGGCTCGTGGTTATTGCGTTCCATGAAACCGAAGACCGCCTGGTCAAAAATTTTATGTCCCAGGCAGTTACCGAAAAAAAAGCCTTAGCAATTACAAAAAAACCTCTTGCGGCCTCAAGAGAAGAAATTATAAAAAACCCACGCTCAAGAAGCGCCCGCTTGAGAATTATTGAAAAACTATGAGACACCACCACACCGAACCAGACCAACCGAAACATCATCTTAAGCTCATTCTTTTTACTATTTGTTGTGGAGTGGGCATGCTTGTTTTGGCAAACGTGTTTTTGACCACCCGCTTGTCGAATTTGGGAATTCATTTAAAGAATGTGCAAAGTCAAACCGAAACGCTTGAATTACAAAACCAGCAATTAGAAACGTATTTGCATAAAAGTGGTTCGCTGCACACCCTTGAGCAAGAAGCCCTTAATCAAGGTTTCAATGCTGATGTAACCTATCTTAACTTGCAAACTGGCAACGTTGCTTCAATTGAGTAAACCGTTATACTTGAAAAACATCGTGAAATTTAGCCGGATCCATGTCATCCATATAGGATTTCTCCTTTTTTTATTCGTCGTTTTGGGCAGGCTGTTTTATTGGCAAGTGTTGGCTCATGGCAGGTTGCAGACACTGGCAACGCTGCAACGGCAATCTAGAGTTACCATTCCTGCTATGCGCGGAGAGATTTTAAGTAGCGATGGATTTCCCTTAGTCACCAATCAACCAGCGTATTTGGTCTTCGCCTATACACCTGATCTTGAGATTGCACCACTGGACCTGGTTGACAAGCTTAAAGTCTTGCTTGCACCTAATGCGCTGGATTTGGGAGCAACGCCAAGCGCTGAATTAGCCGTTCAATTGACCGAGCTAACTGGAGCTACGTTAAGTGCCAAGCTCACTAATCCCAAAACTAGCTGGATCCCGTTGAGTCAGCGAGTAAATGAAGCCACCAAAACAGCGATTACTAACTTAAGCATAAAAGGCATTGGGTTTGATGAATATCAAGTCAGAGCCTATCCTGAAGCATCAATGGCAGCGCAACTATTAGGATTTGTGGGCTCAGATGGAACGGGCTTACCTGAGGGATATTTTGGCTTAGAAGGTGAGTATGATTTAGAACTTCGAGGCAAAGATGGGCTTTTAAGTCAAGAACGGGATGCTCTGGGAAATCCCATAACCGTAGGTGACTTTGAAACAGTTGGCGTGCGACACGGAAGGTCGCTTAAAACACACTTAAACCGAGGGTTGCAATTAATCGTGGAGCGAGAATTGCAAAAAGGGATTGAGCGTTATCAAGCAGTTAGCGGTGAAGTGGTTATTATGCGCCCAAGTGACGGAGCCATTTTAAGCATGGCATCATTTCCTTCATATGATCCTTCCCGTCACAAACTCTATGAACCTGAACACTACCGCTTGGGTTCGATTGCTGATGCCTATGAGCCAGGGAGTACCTTTAAAGCTCTGGTGATGGCTGCAGCAATCAATGAAGGAGTGGTTGAACCGGATACCACCTGTGACTCGACCTGTAATGGTCCGGTGACCATTGGTAAATACACCATAAAAACTTGGAATAACGAATATCATCCCAACTTGAACATGACCGAAGTGCTCAGACGCTCTGATAACACTGGTATGATTTTCGCTGCTCAAAAATTAGGCAAAGACAAATTTGAGCAGTATTTGGATGATTTTGGGTTTGGACAAGCGACGAGCATCGATCTAGAAGGAGAAACAGTGCCGCAATTTCGTGAAAAATGGGGAGATATTGATTTAGCCACGGGCTCCTTTGGCCAAGGACTGGCAGTGACTTCAATCCAAATGGTGCAAGCCATGGGGGCAATCGCCAACGAAGGGGTTATGATGCAACCGCAGGTTGTAGATACCGTGCTGGCAGAACAGGGTGAAATTGACATAAAGCCAAAAATTGTGAACAAGCCCATTAGCAAAGAGGCTGCAGAAAAAGTGGCTTTGATGTTGCGCGCAGCCGGAGAAGAAGGTGAAGCCAAGTTCGCTGTTCCCAAAGGTTTCAAGCTGGCGGGAAAAACAGGTACGGCTCAAATCCCCATTGCCGGATACTACGATGCCGAGAAAACCATGGCGTCATTCATCGGCTTTGCCCCCTATGACGATCCGCAATTTGTGATGCTCGTAAAACTTCGCGAACCGCAAGCCTCACAGTGGGCAAGCGAAACCGCGGCACCCTTATGGTTTGGCCTGGTTAAAGATGTGTTTAATCATTTGGATGCAAATGCACAAGATGGCATATAATGACAGGGCAGTATGCCTACGCTTCAATCCCTAAAAAATATCGGCCATTTCATTAATGCTTCTGTAGCATTATTACTTAATGGAAATCCTGCGAAAAGCTTAACCATCATCGGAGTAACCGGAACTGACGGGAAAACCACCACCAGCACACTGATTTACTCCATCCTCAAGCAAGCAAAATACAAAGTTGCACTCATTAGCACCGTGGCCGCTTTCATTGGCGACAAACACATCGACACCGGGTTTCACGTTACCTCACCCACCCCATGGGCACTGCAACGCCTGC
This sequence comes from uncultured Pseudomonadales bacterium, assembly GCA_964441155.1. Classification (GTDB taxonomy): domain Bacteria; phylum Patescibacteriota; class Microgenomatia; order UBA1400; family RBG-16-45-19; genus CAYYKL01. The sequence goes on along the minus strand of CAYYKL010000001.1, from coordinate 63,947 downwards.
TCAAAAAAATTAAACATGATGGTTACACCCATGTAGTACTAGAAGCGACATCGCATGGACTTGATCAACACCGCTTGTTGGGAATTAATCCTGAAGTAAGTGTCCTCACTAACGTGACTCACGAGCATTTGGATTATCATGAAACCTACGACAACTATCTAAAGGCTAAATCAAAATTATTTCGCTCATCAAAACAATCAGCGCTCAATGCCAACGATGCTTCCTTCGAGCAAATGCGCGCAATCACGCATAACCATTCAAAGCTTTATTCATATAGCATCGATGACGTGCCGCAGTACATTAAAAAACAATTTTCGGAATCGTATAACCAAGCCAATGCCCAGGCGGCACGAACGGTTGCCAAACTGTTAAATATCGATGAAGCAATTATCGATCAAGGTCTGCAATCCTTTGCGGGAATCCCTGGGAGAATGGAAGAAATCCCCAATACGCGCAATGTTCGGATTGTGGTGGACTTCGCTCACACGCCCAATGCACTGGAATCGGCTCTCAGGTCATTGCGGGCTTCTACTCAAGGCAAATTGATTGCCGTCTACGGAGCTGCTGGGGAGCGTGATGTCCTCAAGCGACCTTTAATGGGCTCAATCGGGGCAAAAATTGCAGACGTGGTCATTTTGACCAGTGAAGACCCGAGGGGCGAAAACGTGGAATCAATTATCTATCAAATGAAGCAAGGGATCAAAACAGGTCACGATAAACTCATATCCATTCCAGATCGAGGCGAAGCAATTGATTGGGCGATCAATCGATTGGCAAAAGCAGGTGATACCGTTGGCATTTTTGGCAAGGGTCATGAACAATCAATGAACTTGGATGGCAAGCACGAAACGCCTTGGTCTGATCAAGCTCACATCAAGAAACTCTTGCAATCGAGGGCATAAGACTTTATAACAGGTCAAGTAGATTGCGCTATGGATACATCAAACAAAAAAATCGTTGTGATGGGTGGTGGCACGGGAACGTATGTGACCTTGTCCGCGCTACATCACCCCAACTATTCTCTCGAGGCAGTGGTAACTGTTGCCGATTCAGGTGGTTCAACCGGTCGCTTGCGTGACGAGTTCGGATTCTTGCCGGTAGGGGATTTGCGCCAGGCATTGGCCGCCATGGCTCACGGCAAAAACCAAGATTGGATTCAAAAGCTATTACTCTATCGGTTCACGAAAGGCTCTGGCCTTGAAGGTCATAATCTCGGGAATTTGATTCTCACCGCACTGCAAGATATGTGCGACAACACAGCGCAAGCTCTCGATGTGGCCGCTAAAATATTTCGACTTCATGGTGCTGTTTATCCTATAACCAGCAAGGACATTCAGCTGGTAATCGAGTATACCGATGGCACGATTGAAATAGGTGAGCACATTATGGATGAATCCAAGCATTCGGGAAAAAGAGTCAAAAGAATTCGCACCTCTCCCAAGGCAACCATTCATCCACCAGCGCGTGCGGCACTTTTAGGTGCAGATACTATTGTGTTAAGCCCTGGAGACTTATATTCAAGCTTAATGGCCAATTTAGTGGTGGGTGGTGTGGCCAAAGCAATTCGAGAATCAAGCGCAAAGCTTGTGTATATCACAAACCTTATGACTCGTCGCAGTCAAACGCATGGACTATCTGCTCGCGACCACGTGGGGATTTTAGAAAAGCAGATTGGTAGGTCACTCGACGTGATCATCATTAACAATAAATCAATCCCAAATGATATTGAAGCGCGTTATGCTCAGTTTGAAGAGTTTCCTGTTCAAGATGATTTCGAAAGTGATTCTCGCGTGATTCGTGCGGATTTAATTCGTGAATCGATGATTGAAAAGTCGCAAAGTGACGTTTTGCCCAGAAGCTTTTTGCGCCACGATCCAAAAAAACTTAGCCTACTATTTACCAGGATTCTCTAATATGTCCTTACAAGATACTGCCGCAGTGATATTGGCTGCAGGCAAGGGCAAGCGCGTGCAAGCTCCTGCCAACCAAAACAAAGTTACTTTCGCCCTCAATAATCGCCCGATGGTCGCATATTCAGTCGATAACGTGCGAAAAAGTGGCATCAACACGATCGTGGTCGTTGTGGGGTATGCCAAAGAATCAGTGATGGCAGTGTTAGAGGATACAGTTATTTACGCTGATCAAGGAGAACCATTGGGAACAGGCCATGCGCTGGCAGCGGGCTTGAAGCAAGTTCCTCCTGAGTTTTCACATGTTGTTTCAATGTATGGTGATGACTCAGCTTTCTATACGCCGCAGCTTATTGAAAAACTGGTGGATCAACATAAGCAACAAGCAGCTGTCGTTACCTTTTTAACGGTGGTGGCAACTGACCCCTCGGGCTTAGGCAGAATTATTCGCGATGATGCCCGAAATGTGGTGGCGATTGTAGAAGAAAAAAATGCTACCCCTGAGCAAAAGTTGATCACTGAAGTGAATACCGGTTTGTATTGTTTTGATCGAGTATTCGCGCAAAACTTTTTACCTCAGGTCAAAATTAACCCCGTTTCAGGAGAATATTATCTTACCGATCTCATTGAATTGGCATGTGCGCAAAAGTTGAAAATCACAACCATTCAAGCAGATAACGCTGACTGTTGGTTTGGCGTGAACACTCGGGAGCAGTTGGTAGAAGCCGATTCGCTCATGCGCCAAAGAAATGCCTGAGGTGTAGGCAAAAAACTTGACACTTCTGAAAAAATACCAGATGTGAGATAATGGTAATCTATGCAAAACATTTCCTTTCACGACAACGTGTTATTAGCCCTAACTGACAAATCAGACGGTAATATCGATTTACGCTTTTCTTCCAAAAACGAAGTTCGTGCGAACCGCAAAAAAATCTTGAAAACCCTCGATATCCAAGCAGCAAACCTCATTGAAGGCCAACAAATTCATTCAACTCGAATTTTGCCCTTAAACGAAGAGAACTCCAAAATGTGGAAGGGCATGAATGTAACCGGTGTTGACGGCTTTGTGACCGACCAAGACTCAATTGCTCTGATGTTGCGAGTAGCTGATTGTGCCGCCTTAGTCTTTTATGACTCCATCCACACAGCAATTGGTGTTTTTCACGCTGGCTGGAAGGGTATTGCCCAAGGCATTCAACTTGAAGGTGTGCGTCAAATGATCAAGCATTATGAAACTGACCCTCGAGAGCTAATGGTTTGGATTAGCCCGTGCGCGCAAAAAGCCAGTTATGCATTTGATACTGAGCCCACCCAAGCCAAAGACCCTGCCTGGAAGGAATTCATAAGCAAAAGCAAAGGTAAGTGGCATATTGATTTGCCTGGCTATGTGTTCGCTAGTTTGAGCAATGAGGGATTGCTCAAAAAAAACATGACCACATCTGGTGTATGCACCATTGAATCTCCTGACTTTTTCTCCCACACTCAAAGCAAAGCTGAAAACATCGACGAGGGTCGCTGTGCCGTAATTGTGAAAATCATTAAAACCATCGCCGAACCCAAAAAGATCATCGGCGAAACCGAGCTTGAATTCGAAGAAGAATAGATCTTTTTCGCCATTTTCCCGTTACAATACAGTCGTATACGTAAAAAAAGTAAACGAAGTCACGATGCATCCAGATCCTTTTTTGTCTTCACAATCCATCCATTTCACTGGTATTTGTGGTGTGGGGATGACCGCCCTAGCCCTGTGTTTGCAAGACAAAGGTGTGAGTGTGTCTGGAAGTGATACCGGTGAAGCATTTGTGACGAGTAACGTTTTAGCGCGTCGAGACATTTTAGTGAGTAAGGGGTTTGAGCCATTTGATGCCACAAATAAAATCGACGGCTTGGTTTATACTGGCTCACACGGCGGCGCACAAAATCCTCAAGTATTGTCAGCACAAAGTTTAGGAATTCCCATTTTTTCTCATGCAAAAGCATTAGGACTACTCAGCCACGCCAAAAAAACTATAGCTGTTTGTGGCGTCGGTGGCAAAACCACTTCGAGTGCTATGCTGGCGACAATTTTTGATCACGCTAAAAAAAATCCTTCATATGCTATCGGTGTCGGTGGCGTGAGCACACTTGCCTTTCCAGGTTGTTGGAACAACGATGGCGAGCATTTTATTGTCGAGGCTGATGAATATGCAACGTCTCCTGGAACCGATTCGACTCCTCGGTTTATGTCACTTTCACCCGAAACCATTATTTGCACGGGTATTGCTCATGATCACCCGGATATTTACCCGACATTAGCAGAAGTTAAAAAGGCTTTTGCACGTTTTTTTGAACTATTGCCCCCCACAGGAAAACTGATTGCTTGTGGAGATAACGAGGCGTTGCAAGAAATCTTAGCTGACGTTGATCAGGCGAAACGAATCACCTATGGCACACAGTCACATAACGATTGGCAGATTGTGGTACAAGCAACGCATAACCAACAACAAACGGTAACGATCAAAGACCCGCAAGGATCTACATTTGAACTCGCGCTGAAAGTGCCAGGCCAACATAATGCCCTCAATGCGCTAGCAGCGTGTGTTGTGGCAGAATCATATGGAATTTCTCGAGACAATGTTATTGCAAGTAGTAATGCATTTAGAGGAACGAAGCGGCGATTTGAGATTATTGGAGAGCTCGATGGAGTCACGTTTGTTGATGATTACGCGCATCACCCCAGCGAAATTCGGGCAACTCTAAACGCTGCCAAAGAATGGTTTGAGGGTAGACGCTTGCTTGTTGTGTTTCAGCCCCACACATATTCGCGAACTAAAACACTGCTCACCGAGTTTGCCCAGAGTTTTGTTCAAGCTGATCTGGCAATAATTACTGACATCTTTAGCTCAGCCCGAGAGCACTTTGATCCGACTATTTCGGCTTCCATGCTGGTTGATGAAGTGAACACTGTTTCTCATAATGCGCGTTTTGTCCAAGATTCAAGCCTTGCGTCAGCAGTGAATAACCTTGTCCAAGCGGGTGATGTGGTGATAACCATGGGAGCAGGGGATATCTACAAGCTTCACGAGCAACTAAGCGGAGAGAGCAAATAATGCAGCGCTTTGATAGCTATTCCCTTAAAAAACTAAATACCATGCAGATTGACGTACAAGCGCAGCGTTTAATTACTATTGAATCGGAAGCAGATTTAAGCCAACTTTCTCCAGAAATTAGCGCAAAGCAGTGGATGGTTCTTGGAGGTGGCAGCAACATATTATTCACCAAAAATTTTGATGGTGTGGTAGTGCATATGGCAACCAAAGGCATAACTACCGCGTCAATTGATCAGGATTCGGTGGTGCTAGATGTGGCTGCGGGTGAAGATTGGCCGAATTTAGTAAAGCATTGCGTAAACCTTGGGTGGGCGGGCATTGAAAATCTTGCGTTGATTCCTGGCACCGTTGGGGCAGCGCCCGTGCAAAACATTGCGGCCTATGGTCAGTCGGTCTCGGATGTGATTGAAACGGTGATCTATTTTGACCCTGTTTCAAACCAATCCACAATCCTGACAAACGTTGCCTGTCAGTTTGGCTATCGCGATAGTATTTTTAAACATGATCTGAATAAAGTAATCATTACTTCGGTTCGATTAAAGCTTTCATTGAGGCCAAATCTGGCAGTCAATTACTACTCTATTGGTCGTCGGCGTGATTCTATTCAGTCGGAATTAGCTAAAAAGGGTGAGCCGCCCTATACGATTGCACAAGTCTACGAAGCCGTCGTATCGATTCGAGAAAAGAAGCTGCCTAATTGGCATACGACACCCACTTTCGGCAGTTTTTTCAAAAACCCACTTCTTGCACACAAAGAAGCAGCCCAACTCCAAGCCAAGATTGAGGATTTGCAACTTTATCCAGCTGACAGCCTCACCTATAAACAGGAAACCGATGAGTTGTTTAATCAAGCTGACTTTGTCAAAGTGCCCGCAGGCCGATTGTTAGACGAGCTTGGGTGGGCAGACAAAAAAATAGGCCACGTGCACACCTACAATCAATGGGCATCAATTGTGACTCATGATGGCCAAGCCTCAGGCCAGGACGTTCTTGCATTCACGCAAGCAATGCAGACTGATGTACGCAATAATTTTGGTATAGAATTAGAAGCAGAAGTAAACGTTGTTTAAATTAACCTAATTGATCTAATGACTAATTGACCTAGGAAAAACTTGAATATGACTTTGTTAGAAATTAGATTAATTAGACCTTAGAAATTTGTTACCTATGTCTTCTTTCAAAATCACCGGTGGCACTCCATTATTTGGCTCAGTTCGCTTGGGAGGTGCTAAAAATGCAAGCTTTAAGCTCATGATTGCATCGCTTTTGTCCGATGACGAATCTCGCTTGCTCAATTTTTCACGAATTTCAGATGTGGCTGCGGTCGGCGAAATGATCACCTCTTTGGGCGGCAAGGTGGAGCAGCGCGGTGAGCGAACCCTATTTATTAGTGCCGCCACCATGAATCGATTTGAAATTGACGAAAAATATGGGCCGCAATCACGCTCTGCACCCATGTTTGTACCCGTGCTATTGCATCGCTTTGGTGCGGCAATTGTTCCGAATCCTGGAGGAGACAAAATCGGCAAACGACCAATGGAGCGACAGTGGGGGGCATTAAAGCAAATGGGCGCCTCAATCGAACAACGTGGTGAATTCATTGTCGCAAAAGCAAAAGAATTGAACGGCGTTGATTACACCTTTGAAAAAAATTCACACACGGGCACGGAAACGGTATTGATGGCGGCAGTGCTGGCAAAAGGAAAGACCGTTTTGCGAAACAGCGCTCTCGAGCCTGAGGTTGATGATTTGATTACCTTTTTAAACAACATGGGTGCTCGGATTAGGCGGCGTTATCACCGCATTATCGAAATTGATGGCGTCGACAAGCTTAATGGCACGATTCATCGCATTATGAGTGACCGCAATGAAGCCGTGTCGTATGCTTGTGCCGCCATTGCCACCAAAGGCGACATCATTGTCGAAAATGCTAAGCGAGAACACCTCGAAGCTTTCTTGGAAAAACTGGATGAAATGGGCGGTGGCTATGAAATTGGCCCATACGGCATTCGGTTTTATTACAAAGGTGAACTCACGAGTGCTGATATCGTGACCTCGCCCCATCCTGGTTTTATGACCGATTGGCAACCATTGTGGGCAGTGTTGGCAACCCAAGCTCAAGGAGAAAGCATTATTCACGAAACCATTTTTCCCTCTCGGTTTCAATATGTCGAGCAATTGCAAAGCATGGGCTTGCGAGCAGAACTCTTTAATCCAGAGCTTGATGATCCCGATAAAACATATAACTTTGATGTAGTAGCAGAAACCGACAAAGACTTCCATGCGGTGAGGATATATGGCAAAGCAGAGCTTCATGGAGGCGAATTCACGGTCAAAGATTTGCGCCACGGGGCAACTTTGGTCATTGCTGGAATTATTGCGCAAGGTTCAACCGTCTTACACAATGTGGAGCAAATTGACCGAGGCTATGAAGAGTTGGACGTGAGGTTGCGCTCGATGGGAGCGATGATTGAGCGAATTGAATAAGGTGTATTTTGAAAGGAGGTTTATGGAGGGATAACCAAAAAAAGAGCGTGTGGTCCTGCATCGTCATTTGACGATTTAGGGATACGAGGAAGAAGGTCTTGAAGTCAGCTTCAAGAAATCGGACTACTTTCGGCGCCTAGACGGCTGCCTTCAGTAAGTATCAGCGGAAACCTTCTGGGTGAGTCAAGCATCCACTAACCAACCTGATCAAATCCTGTGAGTAATTACAGAAAACAAAGTCAGCTTGGATCTTGAAGCAAGCAATTCTCCAGCTTGCATAAAGTTTAATTTTCACAACATATTCTTTAATTAGAAAAAAATGAGGTGCATCTATGTGCGGAATTTTTGGTATTTCGTCTCGAAACAAAGTTAATGCGGCGCAAATTATTCGTGATGGCTTGAAGCGTTTGGAATATCGTGGCTATGATTCTTGGGGAATTTCAGTTCTCAATGCTGACCAAATAATGACACTAAAGCTTGTAGGTTCAATTCCTGACAGCTTGCCCAAAGAGTTGCCAAAAGTAAGAGTGGGCATTGGGCATACTCGTTGGGCAACACATGGGGGAGTAACTCAAGTTAATGCGCATCCACACGAAGTCCAAGATGGCTCGTTTTGTCTGGCTCATAACGGAATTCTGGAAAATTATGAGGCACTTCAACAGGAACTCGCTAAAAAAGGCAGAAGATTCGTTTCACAAACGGACACCGAGGTAATTGTGGGATTATTGGAGCAGAAATTACTAAGACTAGGTGATTCTTTGGAAGGAAGAGCGCAGGCTGTGCGAACGATTTTCAAGCGCTTGGAGGGGAGAAATACGATTATCGTTCTCACCAAATACGGTGAGATTTTGGCGGCGCGCAACGGCTCACCTTTGGTGGTGGGCAAAAATGATCATGATTTTTTCGTTGCCTCGGACACCCTGTCTCTTGCGCCGTTTGCAACTGAAATACTCACTATCGAAAATAACCAAATGGTGATTATTCATGCAGGTGTTTTGAAGCTGGTGGATATCATCACCGATAAGCCAGTTGCTTTCAAATTCACCCCGCTAGCACTTGACAAAACAGTTATCGATAAAAAGGGCTATGACCACTATATGCTCAAGGAGATTTTCGAAACTCCCAGGGCAATTCAGGCAGTGAGTGTGATTGATCAAAAAAAATTAATAAAACTTTCAAGTGCAATACTCAAAGCTCGTACTGTCTACACCATCGGCTCAGGAACCGCAGGGATTGCTGCAGCTCAAACAGCATTTTTCTTGCGCTCAATCGCCAAAATAAATACCAAAAGCTTGATTGGTGCCGAAGCAAAGGAGTATGTTGATTTATTCACTAGCAGAGATATTATCATTGCCCCTTCTCAAAGTGGCGAAACAGCAGATGTTTTGGAAATTTTGGAAGCTGCCAAAGCCATAGGTGTGACCATTGCCACGTTTACCAATATGCCCGGGAGCAGCATGGAACGCATGGCTAATCATGCGTTTTTGGCCCAAGCAGGACCGGAAATTTGTGTCATGTCGACCAAAGTCTATAGCGCCATGCAAGCTTTTGGATTTCTGCTTGCTCATGCAGTGGAGGGAAATATAGACCTAGGGCTTGACCAACTGACAAAGGTGGAGCAATCGATTCAAGCCATGCTTTTAGATGAGGCGCAACACAATCGATTGAAAAAATTGGCCCACACACTGGTTGTCAAAGAGCATATATTCTTACTCGGCAAAGGCCAAAATAGGGCAACGGTGCACGAAGGGATGGTCAAAATCGTTGAGGGAAGCTATAGGCATGCCCATGCCATTGCCGCGGGAGATCTCAAACATTATGCGATTACTATCATCGAAAAAGGAGTGCCGGTTATCTTTGTGATTGCAAACGATACCAATGCGCGGGATATGATGAGTGCGGTGCACGAAGTCAAGGCGCGTGGGGGAGAGATTATTGGGTTTGCTCCTGAAGCAAGCGATTCCTTTGACGTCCATAATCCGATTCCAGACTTAGGTGATGCGAGTGCGCTTGCCGCGATTGTGCCACTGCAATTGCTCGCCTATTACATGGCAGTCGATTTGGGAAACAACGTCGACAAACCGCGCAACATAGCCAAGTCGGTGACGGTGAAGTAGTCGGCTAAAGCAAGCTCAATCCCTGGCAATTATCAAGGTCATAGAGATAAGTTTGATTGCCACTAAATAGAGGAGTTAATTCCGTGTCAAGCGTGTTGGTTAATAGATACCTAACTTTAAAATCATGGCAAAGGCTCGATAAGTCACGGCGGACTTCCCAGGCTGCGTTAAGTTTACCTTGATAGAGATTAGCGGCGGCGGGTGTGCGAGACAAATAACTATTGGCGAGCTTTTGCCCGTGTATTGTTTGGTGGTACATAGCAACTGCCGGAGCATTGACCGTATCAAAGAAAATGCCTGGAGGTTGTTTTGCCAAAACACTGACAAAAGCAGGAGGCTCGATATTAATTGGCGAAAGAGGTGCGGGCAAAACTTCTATCACATAGACTACTGCTAGCAAAGTAACCAAAATACTCTTGCGACTTTTGAATAGGTGAGCAACTGCAATAGCCAACAAAAGTGAGCTGGCAATCGTGGCGAGTGACATCATGCGTAGTGGTACGCCGGACATGTTTATTGCTGAAATCAATTGACTAGCCACGTCATACGGCGTCAGCATTTCATGGGATACCCCGCGAATTTGCAATTGAGGTCCCATTGCAATGAGAGTTGAGCCAATCAACACGACAAATAGAGAGGTTATTGCCAAGCGACTCTGCTTGTTTCTTGTTGCGCTGATTACCACAATAGTCAGAAAAATCATGGTTGACCAACCGAGATAAGCGATTGCTTCATTGCTTCGAGTAATGGGTTCCCAAAATGGTCTAATAGTCTCTCCTAATCGCCACCACTTTCCTGGTGCTAAAAGGCTTGTGGCATCGAGAGAATAGTCGGTTGGTTCATGAGAATTTCCCAAGGGTCCAAGCGCATTTATGTAGTTAATTTCCAGCAAAAATCCAAACGAGGTAATCACGGTAACGATGCCAAATGCAAGAAATGGTAACAATCGCTGACGAATGAATCGTTTTTTACTTTTTATTAACAAAAATGAGACAAGTGTCACAAAAAACGCAAAGATAGTTCCGTGCAAAAAATGATAGGGGGTATTTAACAAGGCGAGGCGAAGGAGTAGTGCGGCCAAAATCGCTTTTTTGAATGTCGGAACTTTTAGTAGATTCCAATAGCTCCAGGCAAAAAGAATGAGCCATTCCATAGCCATCATTTCAATATGGCCTCGAGAATGTCCAATGCGAAATGGGGAAATAGTGAGCCAAAGTCCCGCTAACAACGAAGCTTTATAGGACTTAGTGAGACTGAACGCGAAGCCGAACAAAACTAGACCTGAGGCAACTGCGTGAAACAGGGTGAGAATGTTGTAGGTCTTGGTAAGTGTGGTGAAGTGAAGCAAGGGAAAGGCTAGCGCGCCGTTTAAGGGAGACAAAGCATGGGTATAGAGGCTTACGCCATGTGGGGCAATCAGATGGTTGGTATACCAAAGTTCAAGGGATTGATTTGTCAGTGCTTGCTTGAACCACCACAGGCCCCACATATTTTGAAGCGCATCTTCGCTTGAGGCCATAAGGCCAGTGCCGAATTCACGAACTAAAGGATAGGTTAGCACAAGATATGACAGAACATAGACCACCGTTGGCGGAGTAATTATTTTCAGGACATTTAAAATGTTAGGCAACCCTAACCCCATGTTATAGGCGCTAGATTTCTGAGATTTTGAAGCAGCTTGTTTTAAGAACATTATGTTGATTGTAAGCAGTTACTTTCAGGTTGCAAACAAAATAGGCTTTGTAAGCCTTTTATTATTTAAAAAATTGGCGTAAGGTCCTTCACAAATAAACGTCAGTGCCTCGACGAAGCACTGCACATTGCGCTCGTGAAAACAATCTCGCTATACTTAAAGCATATATGAAGCAAATTTCTATTTTCGCAATAAGCTTGTGGGTGTTGCTAGTTTTTACTATAAGCCCCGCTTCTGCTGCTCAAGAACAGATTATTGTCTGCGATCAAACGCAAACCAGTGGCCAATGTGACTTGAAAGCCCAAAACTTTGCTAATAATATGGACGTGATCCAAGAAGCAATCAATAGTGCTCCCGAGGGATCATTCGAAGACAAAACCATAATTGTATTGCGGGGTGAGCAATGGCGCCGTCAAACTTTTGAAGAATACTTGTTTGATCCAGGCGACGGCAGTCAGCATAAGAGAAAAGCACTTCTCGTAATTTTAAATAAACATGTAACGATTGTGCCCGAAACGAGAATCTCCCAATTCGATGGAGCTGCCAGCACTAATGCTTCGGGAATGGCGATCATTGGAGGGAGCGTCAAGCTTGAGCGATTGGAATTTTCTGGCTTTAACATGGACTACAATTGCCAAATAAATGATCTAGTTCAACCTTGTTCATTGGGGCATGGATTGTTTGTAGATAAAGATGCTCGAGTGAACATTAAGGGCGTGCGTTTTGCTCAGAATGAGATTGCTGGAATAAATAATGTTAGAGGTCAAGTGAATGTGACTAATAGTTTGTTTGTAAACAATGGAAATGCCGATATCGTTTCCCAAGGCCTATTGGAGTCAGGTGCTTCTTTATCAACTATAGAAGTGGCGAACTCAGTATTTGCAAAAACAAACATGTATAGCACAAATCCGATTATTGCTCGGCAAGACACCAGAGCTAATGTCACAAATAGCATATTGCATTCTCCCTTAGTCGCATTAGAAAAAGCTCATGTGAGCGTTAAATATTCTCTCTTCAAATATAATCAAGAAGTCAGCGATCAAACCTAAGGGCAAGGAATCATAGTTGCCGAAAACAATCTTCTGAATGCTGATGCACAACTCGACCCGTTGAACATTCTGCCATATTCTCCGCTACCCACATCCCCCGCAATTGACGCTGGAGACCCGACCTTAATTGATGCTGATGCAAGCCGATCCGATATGGGATTGTATGGAGGCCCAGATGGTTGTGTTTTCTATTGGCTTCACGCAAGCTGCAATCAACCACAGCGAGTTGCAGGTGAGTCATGGCCGCATCAATTCATCTATTCCGCTGAACACATAGTGCCTATCGATAACAAAGAGCAACCTTCAACGTACCTCTTAACAGGCAAGTCTACCTACAATGAGCTCATAGTCAAATTAATTAGCGAGTCTGGGGAAACAATATGGAGCCGAGCATTTGCTGGAGAGACTGAGGTGAATCCACCCTTGATTGGTGATTTCACGGGAGACGATCGTGCCGATATTGTGGTGGGCACGTCAAAAAGCACGCTCATTTTTCAACAGAACAGTGTGAACCCGTATGTATTTGCATATACAGCCGCAGGAACCACGAGCAACTTCTATAGTCTTACCAATGTTGATCAAGATGAAGAGTACGAGTTAATACGAGTAAATAATCATCTCGATTCATCATTTGGCATTTCTGAGTGGAATGATACTAGTCTGAAAAGCATTTGGGGAAGTGGCTTCGTTTATTCTACAGAATTTTCGATTCCAGCTTTGAGTGATATCGATGCAGATGGTGATACTGAAGTCGTCATAGGGGTTATGGATGAGCCAGGTGTTTCGCCTAACTGGGACACAGTTTTAACCGTTTATGATCATTTGGGAGATGTCGCGACTGCTTCAGCTCAAATGAAAGGAAAAAGAGCGAGAGACATCAAACTCGCCGATCTTGACGGTGATACTAAAAAAGAGATACTCTTAACCACAGAAAATCAAGGTTTGAACACGCTTTCAATAACAGTCTTCGATCATTTGTTACAACCACTAGCTCAACAACCAATCACCGAGTCAGTAGTAACGACAGCCACTCCAGCAGATTTGGACTATGACGGTACACTTGATTTGATTTATTCTCCAAAGAAGGGAGAACTTAAGGTGGTTGATCATCAAGGGAATGTGCGTCCAGGTTGGCCAGTTGCTCTGCCAAACATATCTACGAAACCGGCAAGTCCAATACTAGTGGGTAATACTGATGCGCATTTGCAGCCAGAGATAATTGCCAGCACCGATTGTGCTCCAGTTGTGTATTCCGTTTGGGGAGAAATCACGCAAACAATCGATGAAGCATGTGGCGCTTCCTCCATTTCATTAGGGGAGAGCGGGGGAAAGACTGCGCTGTTTTATACACTGCCGAATAAATCCGCGCAATTCACTCTTTTGTCTGGTGACTATCACGATCAAACCATGCTCTGGCCAATTGCAGGCGGAAACCTGCAGAGAACCAATGCCTACACCAAATTGGATTACCCCTCAGTTTCCCCTTTGCCAACTCCCTTGCCTACAGATAATCCTTCTCCACTTCCCACCCCGATTCTTCGAGGTGATATTACCGAGCCTTGGGGAGTGGTCGATAGCAACGATATCCGAACAATTATTGAATTACTTTTTAGTTCTCAGCTCGAAACTGGCGATCTCAATGACGACGGGCAAGTAGATATATTTGACTTCAACGTTGTGGTGAGCGACTTCATCAAGCAATAAACGCCACAGGCTCTGAAAACGAGAAGTGATTGTGTTTATAGCTTCTGCGTAGCAATTTCGATTTGGTTATTTATACCCTATAACTTTGACATATTTTAGTCCCAAGGCTATAATTCCGGTCTTAATTAATCGTAACGATTGATTTGAAGAAGATAATTACAAATTCGCCTAAGCTGCGGATTTTTTGTGGTTATTTTTTGCACATTAACACCTACAGAAAAATTAACGAAAGTGGTTTGCTCGCTGGTCGCATAAATTTTGTGCGTCGAGCGAGCAGACCACGTCCGAGGTAATGCTCTAAACAACTTAAGGAGAATAGTAAAGATGGATCCGACTGTGATTGGTTTGATTGGTATTCTGCTTGTTGGGCTTGTGTTGGTAGCGACTCCGATGGGACGGAATGCCCTTCGGAAACTCATGAACGCGTTTGGCGCCAAAGCCGATAAAACGGCTGACAGCGTCTATAATGCGCAACTACGAGCTCAGACGATCGAAACCAAAGCTGAGGCGGAGGCGCAACAGCGTCTGCGGCAGCTAGAGCAAGCGCAGGTTCACAATGCACAAGTGGTCGATGCGTACATGCTGCTTCAGCGGCAACGTGAAGAACAACTTGAAATTCGTGAACTGGCGTTGAACAACCTCAAGCAATTGATGGGCGATGGCATCGACGACGCTCGGCAAAATCAAGAAATCGGGATGAACGAAAGCGCGGCTTTACAAGCCGATGCTAAGATTCAAGGTTTCGAATCATCCTTGCAGGATATGCAGCCCGACTATGAGGCCGCACTCAGGATGATTGATGAAGCGAGCAGACTGAAGGAACTCGTCCAGACTCTCAAGGCCGAAACCATTCGGAAAGCGCAAGTTGCTGCGGGGAAGTCGACTGCTGGCCAGGCTGCAAAAGACTTTTACCACGCGTCTAGCGGGGTCGGTACGGATAACTCAGCAACGCGCGAGTTGCGGGACCTGGAATCCCAGGCAAATCGTGCGGTCGCAGCTGCGAATGCGGCACGGGACACGTTCCAACGTGTGCCCAGCAGCGCAGCTGTTCAGCGCGAACTGCTTCTCTTGACCCCCGCGGCGCGGACCGGCCGAATCGAAGAGCTCCTGGCCGAGCGCGGTCTGCAGCAAGATCCGGCGATGGTTGTCAAGCAGCTCAAGGAGGGTGAGAAGAGCCAGAATTAGTTTTCTGTAGGTTCGACAAGAACATCATTTTTGCGCAGTTCGGGCGCTGTAAAAAAATGATGTTCTTGTTTGCCTCTTTTTGCGTTTATGTCTTGAGCGCAAAAAAAGGTAATAAAAAATATATGACAAGAGAAGCACGCACACCAATACCAAATCAATGGCCGGATTTTTTCCGAGCTTCAGGTAATGAAACTCCGGTTTCAAGCGAACTAGCTCGAGTCCAGCAAGTATTGTTGGATGTATTTCATTTGAAAGATCCAAATTCGGATACCGTGCATACGTTGGCAGTGGTAGGCTGCGTCGATGATGTGATCGATGTCGTGCCAGTCGGAGATTTACATCCCTCTCTTCAAGGAAGTTATCAGCAGGCGCGGGTTAGTAAGCGCGACAAATTCCGCTACATCGAAGCTGCAGAAATGGATTTTTATTCTATTTCCAATATCAGTCAACAAACTGATCATCAGGGCTTCAATGATCCGATCACCTTGCGAGCGCGCGTCAGTGCTCGGGCAAAAATAGTGCTTGGTAAATTGGAAATAAAAAAAGTCTTACACCAAGGTGAATTGACTGTCGGACGACTTGATTTACTCCATGCATATGCATCGAGTCAGTTTCCTATTTCTACCTTTGGAGAAAATCATGCCCAGATTAACCAATTGATAGTCGCCACCCGTCCACTCCAGGCAGTGGAAAAACGTCAGGGTATAGGATTGGTGTATCCGATCATTGATGCAGGCACTATCGAACAAATGGGAAATAATCACATCATGATGCGCGTCACGCATGATTTACTCGCATTTTTACAAAAAGATATGTTGGATCAGGGAATCACACACCCATTTGTTAGTGCAATACTTCCTCTGCCCAATCGCGAACGCGTAGAAAGGGAACTTGAAGCTGAAGGATATGTGATCAAAGATGACACGGCGACACGATCCACTAAAAAATCTACTACTCCTGCTTCAGGATCATTCATTGATAAACTGCGTCAACTTCTTCCTTCATGGAGTCAAGAGCAAATACAAATCCCTCCGCAAGCAACTCCCGAAGATTATGTGCAATTGATACGTGAAGTCTTGCTGGTTATTTCTACACCCGATGATAAACGATTATTTAGCACATTGAGTGATGTTTCATTTGACCAGTTGAAACCAAAAGTGATAGTTCCTGCTCAACAATTGCCAAAACCAATAACACCAACTCCTCGACCTATTGCTCCTTCACCTGTCACAAGACCAGAATCAAGGCCGGGTGGACAACCAAAACCCAAACCAAAAAAGCGTCCCACAGAACCTGTTAGACCAGATTATTCTGCTGATTTCGCGCCACTCGTCAGGCCGCCAGTTCAAGTGGATGCACAGGATTGGCGAAATGACTTTGCTGCCACTAGCTCTAAACCTACAAATACAATTTCTGACGCATCTGACTGGGCGGCGGATTTTGAGGCCGCAACCCATAAACCAAAAACAAAGCAGTCCGATCCGGTAGTGAAGCCTAAGAAGAAAAAAACTGAGCCTGATTATTCAGCAGAATTTGAACCAATCCAACCCCGAACATCAAAGGTTGATGATTGGACTAATGATTTTGAGACTTGATCCTTCTCATTCAGAGAAGGAGAGTCTATAGTTTTTTAAATTCTGAATTCTCGCTAGATTAGATGACAAATATAGTTGTTGAAATATATAAACCTATAACATATAATACTTTGTTCATTGATTTGAACACTAACATTTTAAGTTCGCGCTTTTAGTCACTCCTAAAGCAAATTGCTTGTTTTGTGTGAGGGATTAAAAGTGCATTTTTGCACCTTTACAAATTGATTCTAAAGCACTCCAATTGAAAGATTTTGCTTTCTTCGGCGGTGGCTCAGTGGGTAAAAATAGTTTTATCCAGCGAGCCATCAGCTGAAGTTAGAGAAAATCTTTTTAGGAGAAAGAAACAGAAAGTCGCGAGACTTCTGGCTAACTGAGGCAAAAAAACCTTCAAGGTCAACTTGGATGGCTTGGGACGACACAGATACGAAATTCAAAAAAAAGAGGTAAATCGAAATGTCTAGTCACGTTAATCATGGTGCCCACAAGCACCAAGCCCAACTTCCGTTCGTTGACGTTCACTGCGGCCTCGGCTCCGACGGCTACTACCATCTCGAGGGGGTCCTCCCGTTCGACACCATCGAGAATCTCGCCGTGGGTATGGCTATCGACGCGAGCAAGTCCTTCCAGGACGAGTACGGCAAGGGCGGTATCAGCCGACTCCTGGGTCTGGCGGCTAACCAAGTCGATCAGGCGATGGGCGTCATCCTGCCTTATCTGGTCAAGATGGACTCGACGAAGTCCGTCTGGGTCACCTACTGGGCGGTGGGGGAAAGTGGTACGAAGATCGCTGTCGTCGATCCCGATGAGATGACCGCTGAGGAAGCGTTATCCCACCGGTTCGACGGTCCGAACGGCGACTTCGGCGGCGCCACCTATTTCCTCCCCGCGTTGCGCGAGTTCATCACGCACCTCAAACTCCGGATCGGCAACGGCGAGCGCATCGATAAAGCCCTGCTCTGCGTGGTCACGGATGGCCAGTGGCATGACCTCCACGAAGTTGGCGAGTATGTCGAGCAGCTGGAAGCCGCCATCGCGCGCGGCGACCTGCCCAAGCTGGTGGTCAGCGTTGTCGGTGTGGGCGATCAGGTCAGCGAGGATATGTTGGAGGAGCTGTTGCATGACACCGAGCATGAGGATGCGCCCAGCGCGGCCTTCTGCTACAACATGCTCAGCGAATTGCCGGATCTCGCCGGGATCGTCGCCCATTTGGCCGACGCGCAGATGTATGCCTTCCAAGGCGGGGCGGTCATCGAAGACGACCAGGGCAACCTGCTGGCCTCCTGGGAAGATGACGTCCCGGTCTTCATTGAGTTGAAGATTCCGTCGGATGTCGAGCACATCGTTTTCAAGGCGCAAGGCCAGCAGTGGGAAGTCGAACTGGACGCCGATGACGACCACGGCCATGGCGAAGAGGACCACGAGGACGAGGATCACCACGAGCCGGCCGGCCATCACGGTCATCGTTAGGCCAACACTTTAGTTCGCTTTAGGATCAACGCTAGTTTCAACTAGCATTTTGTAAAGGGCGCGAAGCTGTATGGGAGACGAACATCTTTTGGAAAATGACACCTGTCATTTTTGCTGATTTATCAGCTCCAATCGATTTTCTGACCCCGTACCGCTTTGCCCCTCTCCCGATTATGTCGGGACTGATGAGTCCGGTTTAGTAATATAAACACAGGACGAAAGGGAAAACTTTTACCATGAGTACACGAGCACTTGAAGTTCGTATCGCCAATCCACCTTTAATCGGGACAGATTTGGCTGCGCTCAAATCAACTTTGGCCGGACTAGTTCCAACAGAGATAGGTTTTGATCAGGATATAGAGCTGGATTTGGCAACGCCAAAAGAGGTTCGCCTTGCAACTTGGAAATCAGATCATCATGGCATGATTGAAGGCGCGCTCACTCTGAATGATCCCCATACGGGCAGGAACGTTATTTCATTTGTGCATCTAACACGTCCTTCGATTGCCATTGCCTCGATAGTTGAGATGACAGATGGTCAAATTCCAAAGTATGCTTTGCACGCACAAATTGATTTTATTACTGACTCAACAAACTGAGTTTAAGAGCAAGCTTTCACTAGAGTTGTTTCTTAGATAACTCACTATCATTTACTGGTACAATAATCTTATGGCATCACTCTTTCAGCGAATTGGCTTTAATCATGCGCTTGATGGCTTGGTGCATGCGTTTAAAACCCAAATCAATCTCAAGATTCACTTGGTCGTGGCCTCACTGGTCATAATTATTGGGCTTATTGTGCAGCTATCGGTGATCGAATGGTTGTTTATTACGCTGGCAATTTTTATGGTGATTTTGGCAGAACTCGCCAACACTGCCATTGAATCGTTGACCGACATGATCACGCTCAAATTTTCGCCCCACGCCAAAGCGGCCAAAGACGTTGCCGCCGGTATGGTGCTCGTGGCATCTCTTGCCTCAGTGATTATTGGACTTATTATCTTTTTGCCGTATCTACTGTAAATTATGTTGCTTTTAATCGGTCTACTCATCTTTTCCTTCACCATCACCGGTGTTGCGCTAATTCCCTTCATCAACTTGCTCTACAAACTCAAATTCCAACGCCTCGAACAAAAAACGACCGATGCGTTTGGCAAAAGGACACCCATTTTTGACTCACTGCACAAAGAAAAAGCTGGCACACCGATTGGCGGGGGATTGCTCATTATTGCCATAGTTTCCTTGATGTTTTTGCTGCTTTTCCCCTTGCTTAAAGTGTTTGGGGTTGAAGTCACGCACATTCATCCACTGACGCAACAAGTGAATATTTTGTTCTTCTCGTTCTTAAGTTTTGGCATGTTGGGCCTCTATGACGACATCATGAAGTTTTTCAAAGTCGATAGTAACAAATTCTTTGGCTTGCGCTTGCGGCACAAATTTGTCATCCAGTGGATATTAGCGCTCATTATATCCCTATTGTTATTTGCCAATTTGCACATCGATTTTGTCTACATAAACTATATTGGCATCATTCACCTGGGATGGCTCTATGTGCCATTTGCCGCGTTTGTGATTGTTTCGTTTGCCAATGCAGTCAACATAACCGATGGTCTCGATGGGCTGGCGGCGGGATTACTCATGATTGCCTTGTTTGCGTTTTGGATGTTGTCATCATCAATTCTTGATACACCACTGTCAATCTTTTTAGCTCTCTGGCTTGGCTCCCTTATAGCGTTTCTCTACTTCAACATTTTTCCGGCACGTATTTTTTTGGGGGATGTAGGCTCGCTTTCGTTTGGCGCCACCTTTGCCGTGGTTGGATTACTGCTCGGCAAGACATTGGCATTGGTAATTATTGGGGGCTTGTTTGTGGTTGAACTTCTTTCGTCCCTCATTCAGCTTTCATCCAAAAAATTGCGTCACAAAAAAATCTTGCCGGTTGCTCCCGTGCATTTGTGGTTGCAGATGGTCGGGTGGGGCGAGCCAAAAATTGTGATGCGTGCCTGGTTGGCTGGCATAATGCTTGCCATTTTTGGTGTGTGGCTGGCACTAATCTAACTTTTCACAGTAGAAATTAACTGATAAAGAAAAGAAGATACGCCGTATAGTAGAATGGATTTATTACAAAAAATTTGAAGGAAAATATTTTATGATTGATGCTGTAGATGCGAATATCCCAGGTTTAGACTCAAGCATAATTCCTCCAGACAGAATCCAAAGTGCTCGAAATTATGGTGTATGGGGTGAGACAGCTTGGCGAGACCTGTATGCGTCAGATCAATTGGCGTGGGCAGATAATGAAATTAGAATGCTCAATAAAGCGGAGACAGATGACCCCAACTCATTTGATCAAAAAAAGACATTACAAAGAGACACTCTTTTTCAATGGCGAAATGGGTATTTAGGTGAGCAAACTAGTGCTGTTGGGAAAAAAATGGATCCAAAACTCGAAGCAGAATTTCAGCAATATTATACACAAGCGTTTGAGATTGCTGTCAAAGACTTTTCTCCTGAGGAGATAGAATCAGCGAGGCGACAGTTAGAAGGCTTCCAAAAAAGACGAAATTTAACACAAGTTGATCCTGACGCGGGAAGCCATTCCTCTGATGACGACTTATATGGTGGGACAGGACAATTTTCAAGAAATTAATTTTTCTTGGAAGCAAAATGAGTAAATCAGGTGAGGTGTGATAAGTTAATCGCTTCTAGTACAATAACCTCACATGGATACGTTTTCACACTTGCGCCAAAAACATCCCGTATTTTCGTATGACTCCTTTGCTCATGAGGTTAGGGAGAGGGAATTGCTGATTACCTGGCAATTTTCGATTGAGCCTAATCTTGTGTTTCGTCCCACGGTTCACATTCCTTTGCCCGAAAACTACTCGCTGGAATCAATCGATGCGTTCGTTTTCACACTGGGCATGGTGGAGCTACTAAGCTATTGGAAAGCTACGTGCTCGCCCGAAATTATCATCAAAGCAGGCATGCTCACCCCAGAACAATTAGTTTTTTGGCGAAACTTGCTCATTCAGGGCATGGGAGAGTATTTTTATCAAAATGACATAGATTTCACTCGTGACGACTTAGTGCAATTTCAGGTCGATAGTGACACAGTATTCGCACCACAATCAGATGCCAACAACCAAAACCTGAAACCTGATAACTTAATTCTAGTCGGAGGTGGCAAAGATTCAGTTGTCGCACTCGAAACGGTTAAAGCAACTGGGGAGAGCGCACAAGTGTTGCTTCTTAATCCAACCCCGGCTGCGCTCGAAGTTTCCCGAATTGCAGGTTTTACTAATCCTATTAAGGTTTCTCGCTCCATAGATTCTCAGTTGCTTGAGCTTGATGCCAAAGGGTATCTCAACGGCCACACACCATTTTCGGCACTTTTGGCATTTCTGTCCGCACTGGTGGCGCACCTCCATGGTTTTAATCAACTGGTTGTCGGGAATGAGCGCAGCAGTGATGAAGGTAATGTGTTGTGGAAAGAACAGGAAATTAACCACCAATACTCGAAGTCATTTGCGTTTGAATTAGAGGTAGCTGCCTACATCAAGCAACATCTTTCAGGTAGCATTGCCTACTTTTCACTATTGCGGCCTCTGTATGAATTGCAAATTGCGCGCGTGTTTAGTCAATTCCCAGAATATTTTGATGCATTCTTAAGCTGTAACCGATCGAAAACTTCATGGTGCAAAAATTGTCCCAAATGTTTGTTTACCTTTAGTGCACTTGCGCCGTTTATTGGCTTGGACCGAACCATCCATTTTTTTGGCGGCGATGTGTTTAGAAATCTAGATTTGATCCCGCTCATTGATGCGAGTCTCAATGAGACACAAGCAAAACCGTTTGAATGTGTGGGTACTCGAGAAGAGACGCGACTCGCATTTGAGCTTTGCTCCAAGCTCTACAATGAAAGCTTGCCTCCAGTCTTAGCTTATGTAAAAAAACACTATCCACCTGATCAGAATAGTCAAGCCAGGCAAGAAGATTTTATGCAGTCATGGGGCAACGACACGCTCGTGCCACCAGCACTACTAAATCAATTACATCTCATCACCAAACTATGAACTCACCTCTACTTGATCATCTTAAAACAACGTACGGTGATGCTCAAATCTTAGTCCTGGGCATGGGCAGGGAAGGCTTGTCGACGGCAAAGCTATTGCTTGAGCAAGGGATTGGCGCACGCATTGCTGTTGCTGACCAAAAACCGCTCGATTCACTTGCCCCAGAGACTCAGGAATTAATGCAGAAATATGAAATCAGCGGGTATTGGGGAGAATCCTGGCTTGATGAGCTGAGTGCATTTGACGTCATTTTCCGTTCACCCGGAGTATCGCCGTTTAACCCAGATTTTCAATCACGCTTGACTCACCAACAAACAGTGACTAGCCAAACCAATGAGTTTTTGGCCCTTTTTGGCTCACAAACCATTGGCATCACGGGCACAAAAGGAAAGAGTACCACCTCAAGTTTAATCTACACAGCTCTTAAGCTGATTCATCCGGATACGATTTTATTGGGAAATATTGGCAAACCAGCTTTTGAATCTATCGCGCAAATCACTCCAGACACAAAAATCGTCTATGAACTGTCCTCACATCAATTGCTTGATGTGGTTGTCAGTCCGCACCAGGCAGTGATTCTGAATCTATATCGAGAACATTTTGATTATTATCCTTCTTTTGATGTCTATGCTGGTGCAAAAGTGAACATTGTTGCCTTTCAAAAGGCTCACGACATTGCTTATCTGGCCGACGATGCCCGAGTTTTGAGTTATTTTTCGGGAGAGGGATCAGGCACAAAAGTGCTCTTTGGGGGCGAAACTCGCGCCCTTTCAGCAGAAGCAAAAACATGGCTCACGAATCATCCTGGGATTAACGAGCTCTCCGTGCATGCGCTTTTGTCGATTGCACAAAGTGAGAACATACCAGAAGCTCAACTATTTGAATCTCTGGCTGATTTTATAGGCTTGCCACATCGATTTGAGCAGATCGGAATATTTGCGGGCAGAGAGTGTATTAACGATTCGCTAGCTACGATTCCAGAAGCGACGATTGCGGCTATCACTGCCTGTGGCGAAAAATCAGGCTGCTTGTTGGTTGGTGGCTTTAATCGGGGGCAAACCTTTGAAACGCTTGTTCCCCATATTGCTGACTCTAACTTCCACACTATTATTGGCATGCCCGAAACAGGATGGGCATTACTTGAGTCACTTGGGCACATGTCACAAAAAAACACTATCAAGGTCAATAATTTAGCTGAAGCAGTGCAGCAGGCTTTTTCCGCAACTAAGCCTGGAGAAGTGATTTTACTTTCTCCCGCTGCAGCGAGCTTTAATGCCTTCGCCGATTATGCACAGCGAGGGGACGCATTCAAAACCTTAGTGAAAGAAATGAGCGCACCATGAGACGACAACGCCAACAATTAAAAACATCCAAGACCCTTAAAAAAGGAAAGTATCCAGCCAAAGTGGATTGGATTTTTCTGAGTCTCATTTTGGGATTATTGGCTTTTGGCTTGCTTATGGTTTTTGATGCATCAGTGGTGGAAGCCTATGCCCAGTTTGGAGATAAATTCCATTTTGCCCGGCGTCATGCATTGTGGGTGCTCTTAAGTCTTGCTGTAATGTGTGTCACTTGGTTGACGCCACTCACACTGGTAAAAAAACTGGCCAAACCGCTGTTTATCGGTGCCATTGTGCTGCTCGTTGCAGTGTTAATCCCTGGAATTGGCTCCAAAGTTCAGGGAGCGCGGCGCTGGATTCCTTTAGGGTTTTTCAACTTGCAGCCATCAGAAGTTACTAAGCTTGCGGTAGCTGTCTATTTCTCGTCCTGGCTCACCAAACATCAGCGGTTCGAGCCATTTTTGGGTTTGGTGGGTCTCATGATGGGCTTGCTCTTGCTCGAGCCAGATATGGGTACTGCTATCGTGCTCGCGGTATTTGCCCTGATTATGTATTTTATGTCGGGCGCAAAACTCAAATATTTGGGAGCCATTATGCTCTTAGGGCTTTTTATGGGGAGCATGTTAATCCTGGGTAGTCCGTATCGTCGCGCCCGTTTGACCACCTTTTTATCTCCCACCACTGATCCCCAAGGCAAGTCGTACCATATTCGCCAAGTGGTTATAGGCTTGGGTTCGGGTGGTTGGTACGGCACTGGCATCGGGCGCTCCAGGCAAAAATATCAATATTTACCCGAAGCGACAACGGACTCGATTTTTGCTGTGGTGGCTGAAGAGCTCGGGTTTTTGGGATCAAGTGTGGTTATTGGCGTGTATGGCGTGCTCATTACCCGAGGGTTTAGTGTGGCCAACCGAATTCAAGACCAATTTGCTCGGCTTTTATCCTTGAGTGTGGTCACCTGGATCACGATTCAAACGCTACTTAATTTGAGTGCCATGGTTGTTTTGGTTCCCCTGACGGGTGTACCATTGCCGTTTGTGTCCTATGGCGGCTCGACATTAATCACCATGATGGCAGGAGTGGGCTTATATTTAAATGCCTCTCGGTATCGAAATCCTGGGTGGTTTGCTCGGGTAACTAGGCGGTAATCTATGAAATATCTTGTTTCAGGTGGACATATAACTCCAGCTGTCGCATTTATTAAAATCGCTCGTGAAGCGGATGACCAAGTGGTGGTGGTTGGCAGGGAATATGCCAAAGTACACGCCACCACATCTAACGAAGAAGCGACAGCTAAAGGATTGGGTTGCCGATTTATTCCCCTTTCTTCGGTCAAATATGATCGATATAACAAAATTACCTCGATTCTCTCGCTCTGGAAAATTCTCTTTACTACCATTACAGCAATCAAATTGGTTAGGGCAGAGAAACCAGACGTGATTATTAGTTTTGGCTCTTTTGTGGGACTACCGTTATGTTTGGCGGGCTACTTTACGGGAATTCCGGTGGTTATTCACGAGCAAACTGCCGCAGCCGGTTTAGCCAATCAATTGGTGGGGAAATTTGCGGCTAAGATCGCCTTGTCGTATGAAAGCTCATATAAATATTTTCCCAAAAAGAAAACGGTGATTACTGGGAACCTGATTCGTGAAGAAATTTGGCAAGAACAACCCCGGCCAGAGTGGTTTGCGCCTCGGCTTACCCGTCCTCTCCTGCTTATTACCGGGGGAAGTCAGGGATCACATGTCATCAACCAAGTGGTGATGATGGTGTTGGAAGTATTGTTGGAAAAATTCACGATTGTGTTGCAAACGGGGAACGCGCAAGCTTTTGCTGATTTTGACAAAGTAACCACCATGCGAGAGCAATTGCTGCTTCACTCACGCAAACACTTGTATGTCAAAAACATGCTCACAGCTACCGAATTTGGCTTCTTGTTGCAGCACGCAACCATAGTGTTGTCCCGCTCCGGAGGCAACACCGTCAGTGAAATTATGAGCTGTGGTGTACCCGCGGTAATGGTGCCACTTTTTGGCTCTCAAAATAGTGAGCAGGAAAAAAATGCACGATTTATCACTGATAAAAAAGCGGGTATCTTGCTCAAACAGGTTGATTTCAAACCTCAAACACTCCTGGCTGCAATTGAAACAATAAGCAAACATCTGGATGCATATACCAAGCGAGCTAAAAAACTGACCAATTTGCAAGACCCACAGAGTGCGGCTCGTTTCTATGCGCTCGTCAAATCCTTGCTAGAATGAGAACATGCGCTTTGTCCAAACCCGTGCCAAACGATCAACGCCTAGAGTAAAAAACTCAACTATTCCAAGCATTCGAATTGGCATTGTTCAAATGTTATCCAAGCTCAATCCTTTATACGCACTTCCTCTTGCTTTGATCGCTTTAAGTTTTTTGTGCTTTTCACGCATGACCATTAATACGGTCGAATGCTTTGCTGATGAGAGTGTGCCCTGCTCAGCTGAAGTCCAGTCAATTGCCGACCAAAATATGGGGAAGCAGGCATTGTTTTTGGACCCTAAGTCTATTGAGACCACTTTTGCACATGCCTTACCCCAATTCGAAACGGTAGTGGCAGCAGTTCAATTGCCATCGACATTGGTGGTTAATCTGGAGCAAAGCCAGCCATTGGCACAAATTGTGACTGCATCAGAGTCAGCGTCTCTGCTTGTTAACACGAAAATGGTCATAACTGAGTTTTCACCTACTCCCTATGCAAATCTGTTTCAAATTCAAAGCTTAGAGCCTTTGCAGCCAGAAGTGGGAAGTGTCATTAAAGATCCCGGGCTGTTGGCTGCCACACAGTTGTATGCTCTGCTGCTCGAGCGCGATATTCCCATGACAAGTGTCACCGTAGCGTCAGCGCAAAGAATTGAAGTGGTGAGCCAATCAATCAAACTCTTGTTTACCAGTTTCAAATCATTAGAACATCAGGTGGCCTCTTTACAAATAATTTTAGGGACAGATACAATGGAAACAAACCCAAGAGTTATCGACCTGCGCCCCCAGCGTCCAGTGTTGCAGTAAATACATGAGCTTTGGATATTGTTCTGGGCAGTGGATTTTTTGCTCTTGC
The DNA here is from genome assembly GCA_964441155.1 of uncultured Pseudomonadales bacterium. Lineage (GTDB taxonomy): Bacteria > Patescibacteriota > Microgenomatia > UBA1400 > RBG-16-45-19 > CAYYKL01. Next base: position 37,141 of record CAYYKL010000001.1, on the reverse strand, counting down.
CACGTTGTTTGTGGGGTATAATGAAACATACACAGTAAGGATAATTTCACCATATGCCAAAAGGACCAGTCATTGCTGGAATCGATATCGGTTCTGACAAAATCAGCACTATCATCGCTACCCAATCAAGTGAATCAGGAAAAACCAATGTTATTGGTGTGGCATCAACACCCAGCAAGGGCTTGCGCAAAAGTCAAATAGTTGACATTGAAGAGGCAATTGAGGCCATAACAGCAAGTGTTGAATCGGCAGAGCGCATGGCCGGATACAACATAAACTCCGCTTTTATTTCAATTTCTGGCGCTCACATTGCCGCCCAAAATTCTAAAGGGGTGGTGGCAGTAGCTGAACCAGAAGGTGAAATTATTATCGAAGACGTGGATCGAGTGATCGAAGCCGCTCGAGCAGTCTCTCTGCCCTCGTCACGAGAACTTATCCACGTTATCCCCCGAGATTTCATGGTCGATTCGCAACCAGGTATTAAAGACCCAATCGGCATGTCGGGAGTTCGGCTTGAGGCAGAAGCTCATTTGGTTTCTGGCTCAACGACGGCTATTCGAAACTTGCACAAATGTATCACCGAATTGGGTATACAAGTCGATGGCACCGTTTTCTCGGGCTATGCCAGCGCCTATGCAACGTTGTCAGAAACAGAAAAAGAATTGGGAGTCGCACTTATAGATATGGGTGCCGGCACAACCAGCGTCACCGTGTTTGTTGAAGGGGCGCTTTCGCATTCGTTTGTGGTGCCCGTTGGGGCAAAAAACATTACCAACGATATCGCTATCGGCATGCGCTTGAGCCTCAAAGACGCTGAAGCCGTAAAACTTCATTTGTCCAAAGAAGCGCTTATTTTTATGCCTCCAAAAGAGGCGTCAGCATCAGAAATTACCAAACTTCGCAAAGATTTTGACCTCCTTGATTTGCAAGCTTTGGGAATTAACGAAGAAGCATCGACGACCTCAAAAAAACAAATCATTCAAGGTATTATCCAACCCCGCTTAAGTGAACTCTTCAACTTGATCCGCGAAGAGCTTAAACAAAAAGATTTACTCCATCAAATTCCCGCCGGTGTGGTGTTGACTGGTGGCGGAGCGTCTACTGTTATGGCCGACTCCTTAGCTAAAAAAGTCTTGTCGGTCCCAGCGCGCATTGGCGAACCCAAAGGCTTATCGGGTCTCATTGATGAGTTGTCCTCGCCACAATATGCATGTGCTGTCGGGCTTATTCATTATGGCCTCAAAAACCGAAACTTCGAACCCAAGCGAACTGACAACCAACTCATGGGAAATCTGCCTAAAGTTTCTGGAAAAAACCTGGTTAAAAAACTCGTGGCCATGATCAAAAATCTGCTCCCATAACCTCCTCTTTTTCCTTGAGGTGGTACATATGGCCAAATAAGGACTTCGTGGTATACTGCTTGCAAAACTTGCCCTCGATATACATGGTTATTAAACGTAATTCTAAAAAAGCGATCGTTAGGAGTCTCAAGTGGCACTGGTCAAACCGAGCATCAATACATTTGCCAACATCAAAGTCATTGGTGTAGGCGGGGGTGGCGGCAATGCCATCAACTCAATGGTTGCCAATCAGAAAATTCAAGGTGTTGAGTTTGTAACCATTAACACCGATTCTCAAGCACTCCTTAATAATCAAGCCACAACCAAGCTGCAAATCGGAGATAGTTTGACCAAGGGCTTAGGCTCTGGGGCCGATCCTGATATCGGTCGCCAAGCGGCAGAAGAATCACGTGATCATATTTTGGAGCTCGTCCAAAACACTGACATGATTTTTATCACTGCCGGGATGGGTGGCGGTACGGGCACAGGTGCGAGTGCGGTGGTTGCCGAAATTGCCAAAGAAACGGGAGCGCTCACAGTGGCCGTAGTTACCAAGCCTTTCTCATTCGAGGGACACCGGCGGATGAATACAGCCGAAGAAGGTATTGATCAACTCAAAGAAAAAGTTGACACACTGATTGTTATTCCCAACCAACGCTTGATTGATGTCATCGACAAACAAATGTCTTTACTCGAAGCATTTCGCGTAGCCGACTCCGTGCTCGGACAAGGCGTGCAAGGCATTTCTGATCTCATAACTGTTCCAGGGCTCATTAACGTGGACTTTGCTGATGTTCGAGCGATTATGACCGATGCAGGCAGTGCATTAATGGGTATTGGCACAGGTGTTGGTAGTGACCGTGCTGTCTCAGCAGCCAAGGCGGCTGTGGCTTCTCCATTGCTAGAAGTTTCCATCGATGGCGCTAAAGGAATCTTGTTTAACATCATTGGCGGCGAAGACTTGACCATGAGCGAGGTGAACGACGCCGCGCAAATCATTTCTCAATCCGCTGATCCCGATGCCAATATAATCTTTGGCGCCACCATTAGACCTGAAATGAAGGATGAAATAAAGATAAGTGTTATTGCCACCGGATTTGAAGACAGAATGGAACATGGTGGCATATTTGGTGGCATTGATCGCTCGCCGAGTGTCACTTCCAAGCCAATACAATCATATTCGCCTCAAGCCTCATTTCAATCAAGCCAATCATCGAGCGTAACCGATGACCCTGTCACTGACGATGACGAAACGACCGATCCTGTAGTTGATGATGATTCTGAAGAGATAGAAACACCCAATTATTTCTCTACGTCAAAGCCGACACACAAACAACCACAATCAACTAACTCAAGCAAACCGGCTCGCGCAGAAGACACCTTCGAAGACGAATTCGATATTCCGGCCTTCTTGAGGCAGAAGAAATAACTTAAACCATGGAATCTGGAGTTTTTGTCATCAGTTCTATTGCTCCTTAGATTGAAGAAGGACAAGAAGAGCTAGTTTTGAAGTATGCTCGCGAACAATATGGAAGTAATAGAATTGTTTCACCAGACGTATAGAAGGCATTAAACCATTTAATTGATGAGGCTAGACTAACTGTTGAGCATGAAGAACTTGAAAAGTTTGCGTCTGTGGTTCGGTAAAATACTTGTGTGATATACTCAAGAAAATTCCCTAATGAATTCACTTGTTATCAGCAAGGAGATCTACTACAAAAGTAGGTGGGGGAGAAGGAAGAACAGGATGCAAGCATCCTCATTAGACCCTTCCGGGTAAGCCCGAGACAGCAGGAACGAGACAGTGGTTAGCCACTAGTGAATAGTGATTAGGGAAATGCAAAAAACTCTAGCCACTAAACCCTAGATCCTAATCGCTAATTGAGGTGGTACCTCCCGTCAACGGGACCTTTTGAAAGAGAGGATGTGTGCCGCTTTTTTTGTATCGTTAAACTAAACACGTTCAGGATGACCCAACATATGACAGACATAAAAAACCTAGATTTTAAACAGCGACCAAATTTGCCCGAGCTTGAAGAGCGCGTGCTCAAATATTGGGATGAGATTCATGCTTTCGAAAAATCGGTGAGTGAGCGCAGTGCTGACAAGCCGTTTGTTTTCTATGACGGCCCTCCCTTTGCCACGGGCTTGCCGCACTATGGCCATCTTTTAGGTTCGATCATGAAAGACATCGTGCCCCGCTATTGGACGATGAAAGGCTTCAGGGTCGAGCGAAAATGGGGTTGGGATTGCCATGGCTTGCCAATTGAAAACATTGTCGAAAAAGAGCTTGATCTTAAAGGTGGCAAAAAAGGCATTGAAGATTTAGGCATCGACAAATTTAACGCAGCATGTCGATCTGCCATTTTTCGCTTCGACGCTGAGTGGGAAAAAATCATCAAGCGCATCGGTCGCTGGGTTGATTTTAAAAACTCATATAAAACTATGGACGTGAGTTTCATGGAATCGGTGTGGTGGGCGTTTAAACAACTGCACGAAAAAGGTCTGGTGTATCAAGGCAGAAAAGTAATCCTCTATTGTCCTCGCTGTTCCACGCCACTGTCTAATTTCGAAATCGCCATGGACAACAGCTACAAGCACGTCGAAGACAATTCAATCACTATTAAGTTCAAGCGAAAAAATCATCAGAATGAATTTATATTAGCCTGGACCACCACTCCCTGGACACTCATTGGCAATGTGGGTCTAGCCGTGGCACCCGACAAGCCGTATGTCAAAATCAAAATTGACGAAGAGTTTTTCTATTTAGCCGAAGCGAGACTTGGCATCATCGAAAAACCCTATGAAGTGGTTGAAACACTGATGGGTGCTGATATGTCGGGGTGGGAATATGAACCGCTCTACACCTATCTTGATATTGGCGACAAAAAAGCACACTATGTTGCCGCTGGTGATTTTGTGTCCATGGAGGACGGAACCGGTGTAGTGCACACGGCCGCAATGTATGGTGAAGATGATTTTCAATTAGCTTTGAAACTTGATTTACCTTTGGTGGACATGCTTGACGACCAAGGCAAGTTTTTACCTTTCGTGGAGCCATTGTCAGGCGTCTTTTTCAAAAAATCAGAAGCCTGGGTACTTGATGATCTAACCAAGCGTGAGTTGCTGTTTAAGCAAGAAAAATTTGTCCACTCCTACCCACATTGCTACCGCTGTGAAACGCCACTCTTTTACACTGGTATTCCAGCCTGGTTTATAAACATTCAATCCATCAAAGATCAATTAGTTGCAAACAACGAACCCATTAATTGGGTGCCCTCGCACTTAAAAGCCGGTCGATTTGGCAAAGGATTGGAAACGGCGCCTGATTGGAACATCTCGCGCTCGCGTTATTGGGGTACGCCAATGCCAATATGGGAAGAACACATAACCGATAATCAAAATCCAAAATCAAAAAAATACCGCGTTATTGGCTCAATTGACGAGCTTAAAGACTGGGCAGTAGATCCGACACGTGTTGAAGGATTAACCGATATTCATCGAGAGTTTATTGATGACATTGAAGTCTGGGTTGATGATGCAAAGACTATAAAAGGCACAAGAATCGCGGAAGTCTTTGATTGTTGGGTCGAGTCGGGAAGCATGCCTTATGCAAGCGAGCATTATCCGTTTGAAAACCAAGAAAAATTTGACAAGCGCCACCCAGCCCAATTTATTAGTGAGTATATTGCTCAAACTCGAGCCTGGTTTTATACGCTTCACGTGATGTCGGTGGCACTGTTTGGCAAACATACCTTTGAAAACGCGCTCACGACCGGCACGATTATGGCTGCAGATGGCACCAAAATGAGCAAGAGTAAACGCAATTTTACCGATCCGATGTTGCTTGTCGACAAATATGGCGTTGACGCACTGAGATTATATTTCGCTAGTTCTCCTGTCATGAAAACGGCTGAAAATGTCAATTTTGCCGAAGTTCAAGTCGACGAAATCAGGAAAAAAGTATTAGTGATGATGTGGAATGTTCTCTCTTTCTATAAACTCTATGATGACGACCAGCAAGATTTTGCACTTCCCCAAAAAGCAGAGCACGTATTGGACCAATGGCTTATATCCAAAGTCGAAGGCTTAACCAAAACGGTGGTTGAAGCGATGGATAGCTATGACGTGGTGACTGCATCAAGAGCACTCATGGAGTTTGTGCAAGAATTTTCGACTTGGTGGTTGCGCTTGAGTCGAGATCGATTGCGTGACAATGCAACCAATCAAGAAGTACTTCAGGTGTTTAGGGCAACACTGTTGCGCTGGAGTTTACTCATTGCCCCGTTTGCACCATTTTTTGCAGAGTTGGTGTACCAAAATATAGTCATAAATGGCAAAGAATCAATTCATTTAGAACTTTTGCCTCAATTTCGAGCTGATGCCAACAAACCCGAACTTGAAAATCGTATGGACCTAATACAACATATTGTTTCTCTGCTTCATTCGCTGCGCAAAGAATCTGGCATACCAGCCCGTCAGCCTCTGGGCAGTTGGTCGCTTGATCGCCCTTTCGCCAAGATTCTGAATGAAGAACCACAGTTGGTTGCTCTGATCCAAGCTGAGGCAAATGTAAAAGTGTTTACACCCATTTCTCAAGAGTATGCCGCTAAGACAACGGTGAAGCACGCGAGTGATGCGGCAAAAATGGGCGTCGTTACCGCCTATCTAGATCTTGAGTTGTCGCCCGAACTTGAAGCCGAAGGCAAGGCGCGTGAAATCATTCGCAAGATTATGGATGCCAGGAAAGTGGCGCAAACTGCTCATGATGAATTGGTCGACGTGGAATTGCCAGAGTGGCCAGAACTCTTTGAAACTGAAATCAAAACCAAAGTCTTAGCCAAAACGCTTAAGCATGGTGAAATGTTGCGTATCATTCGATCACAAGCGTAGATAAAGTTACTACATGTCAAAACAGACCCAATTGTTTGCTTTGGTGCTTTCACTTTTGATTTTGTTTGGCTTGAGTGTCTTGATGATTAATTCAGTCGCTCCGGCCAACCTTCAAGGTCAAGTCATGTATATGGTGCTGGGGATTGGTCTTATGTATGTGGTTTCAAGCGTTGATTATCGCGTCCTCATGTTTTCGGCTTGGCCTTACTATGCGCTCTTGATGCTTATCCTTATCGTTACCGTAGTGGTCGGAGCAGAAGCTCGTGGTAGTGTTCGTTGGCTGGATGTGTTTGGAGTCAGGTTGCAAACGTCAGAATTGGCCAAACCCTTGCTAATTTTGTTTTTAGCCAACGTCTTAAGCAAAAACTATCCCAGCAACTGGAAGAAACTAGCGATCACTATCGCACTCACTTTACTGCCTGTTTTGCTCGTATTTATTCAGCCTGACTTAGGCACGGCGCTGATTCTGGGTTTTATTGTCGCAGTTGCACTCGTCTCTGCAGGAGTGGATTTTAAAAGACTCTTTGGAGTGATGCTGGTTGGATTGCTCATAGTGCCTATGGGCTTTGGCTTGCTTAAGCCGTACCAAAAAAATCGCTTAACTAGTTTTTTAAGCCCTGCCAGTGATCCATTAGGAACTGGTTACAATGCTGCTCAAGCCATGATTGCGGTTGGATCAGGCAAACTTTTTGGTCGGGGTTTGGGGCAGGGCACGCAGTCACAACTTAATTTTTTGCCCGAGCGACACACGGATTTTATTTTTGCGTCCTTGGTAGAAGAAATGGGATTTTTAGGGGGAGTGTTGGTAATCATCGCTTATCTGGGACTTGGATGGGGATTATTGGGGGTAGCTCGAAGTGCCCCGACCGATGAAGGCAGTCTCGTGGCAGTGATGATGCTATCGCTCATTTGGGTGCAAGCGTTTATCAATATGGGAATGAATATGGGGATTGTGCCGGTGACTGGCATCACCTTGCCATTTGTTTCCGTCGGTGGCAGCTCGCTTATAAGTCTGTGTTTGCTTATGGGTTTGTGCTTTTCGATATTGCGAACAGGCAAAACGCACAAGCGAACCATTGAAATAAAATAACACACTCCAACATATTTCCAGTGATTGGCATCACAATTCCTTTTGACATGCGGCCGACGAGTCCCGTACACTTTAATGAAGTATCAATTATTAATTGAGACTGCTGTTGCCCCATGCCCACTTTGCAGACACTTTTTTACCCTAATTCTATTGCGATTATTGGCGCTTCCAGAGATCCTAAAAAAATCGGTGCCATAGTCCTCGCCAACCTTTTGACTTCAGGCTACCAAGGCAAATTATTTCCGGTCAATCCGAAAGCTGAATTAATCGGAGACATCCAGAGTTATGCCGATATTGCAAGTCTCCCCGAAATTCCAGACATGGCGGTTATTGCCATACCCTCGCAATTTGTGATCGAATCTCTGCGGGAATTAGGAAAAAAAGGCACCAAAAGTGTGGTAATTTTGAGTGCGGGGTTTAAAGAAATTGGCAAAGACGGTGAGCAGTTAGAGCTTGAGCTGTTGGCCGTGGCTAAAGAATTTGATTTGGCACTCCTGGGCCCGAATTGTTTGGGTTTTGTGAACAATCATCACCACATCAACGCTTCATTCGGTAAGGTTTCGAGTAGCTTGGGGAACTTGCGATTTATGTCGCAGTCGGGAGCTATTGCTTCGAGTGTATTTGATTGGGCGGAATACGCCGGTATTGGTTTTAGTGAATTTATTACCTTAGGCAACAAATCAACGCTAGGTGAAAATGAGTTGTTGGCCTACTGGTCGCAAAGCAACACTCAGCCCAGCAGTGAACCAGGATTGTCGCCATATCAACCCATCGGCATGTATTTAGAATCGCTTGAGAAAGGCAAAGAATTTTTTAAGCTTGCTTCAAAACTAGCCCAAACCCAACCCTTGTTTGTGTTAAAACCAGGTAAATCCAAAGCGGCTCAAAAAGCGATGCAATCACATACAGGTTCAATTGCAGGGGAGGACGCGGTTTTGGATCAAGCCTTTGCCCAGGCTGGAATAATCCGTTGCCATGGGGTTGAGGATTTATTTGACTTGTCTCGGGTTTTTGCCTGGGAACAAGCTCCGAGTGGCCCCAAAGTGGCGGTTGTTTCTAACGCTGGCGGCCCAGCGGTTATTAGCACTGACTTTATTCAAGAAGCCGGATTAGAGCTGGCGGAAATTAGTGAAGAAACCAAGAGCTTGCTACAGCAGCAGTTGCCCCGAGCTGCCAGCCTCCTAAACCCGGTTGATGTTTTGGGCGATGCTCTGGCTGATCGCTACCGCATTGCCATGGATGCGGTTTTGGCTGAAGAGTCAGTAGATTCAGTAATCGTGATTTTGACCCCACAAATAACCACGCAAGTGGAGCAAACAGCCGAGGTTATCAAGGAAATGTCGCAAAAGTATCATAAGCCGATTATTTGCTCATTTATGGGCGGCGGGGTAATTGTGGCTGGGGAGCAGATTTTAGATAAAGCTAAAATTCCATCGTTTCGTTATCCCGAGCGCGCAATCAAGGCTTTGGGTTCAATGTGGTGGTGGCAACAATGGCGGTCTAAACAGGGTTCACCCCTGGTAATTCGAGAACCAATTGTTGAAAACATCGAATTTGCGCTTAACTTGATTAAAAATGTGCGAAATGACGACCGAGTCGTGTTGACTGGGCACGAAGCCAACGAACTCTTGTCCCAAGCAGGAATCGCAGTGCCGCCTCAAGAAATTGTGGCCAGTGAAGAAGATGCTTTGGCGTTTGTCACCCAACACAATTGGCCAGTGGTGCTCAAAATCACCTCAAGCAAAGCCCTGCACAAGCAGGACATTGGTGGGGTTGTGACCAACATTCATACTCCCGAGCAAATGAAAGAAGCGTGGACCAAAATGCAAGCATCAATCCAAAAGTTGGGTGATTCTCAAGCGAACGTTCAGATTCAAAAACAAGTCGAATCGGGAGTGGAGGTCATAATCGGCATCAAGCGTGACCCGAGTTTTGGCAACATCATGATGTTTGGCGCGGGGGGAACCCTGGCAGAGCTGGTTGCCGATCGAAACTTGCTTGTATTAACGCAAGATTCAGCTCAAATCGCGGCTTTGGTGCGGCAAGCAAAAATCGCTAAAGTGCTTGAAGGCTATCGCGGTGAAGAGCCGTATGCAGTCCAAAAACTGCAAGAGCTCATGATCGCTCTCTCGCAATTAGCTCAGAATGTAGATGAATTTGCTGAAATAGAAATTAACCCGGTGATTGTCACTCGTACACATGCTTGGGCAGTCGATGGGAAAGCGATTCTAAAGTAGCTATGGAAACAACCGAAAAAAATATTGTTATCGTTGGCGCAGGATTTGCCGGAGTGGCGTGTGCACTCAAGCTCGCAAAACTCGATCCGCATCACACCAAGATAACCCTCATTAGCAATAAACCTCATTTTGAATACCATGCTGCACTCTATCGAGTTGTCACGGGGCGCTCACCGTTGGAGGTGTGCATACTTCTTGAAGAAATATTCAAGGGCACGCAAGTTCGAGTAGTTCAAGACACCATTATGAGTGTCGATACTGCTGAGCGTTATGTTACCGGAGACATGGGCTCAATCTACCCCTATGATTATTTGGTTTTAACCTTGGGCAGTGAGACAACCTATTACGACACACCTGGTTTGCCTGAGTTATCCTTTGGATTTAAGTCAATTGAAGAGGCACTCAAACTCAAGCGCCACCTCCATGAATCATTTGCCTCATGTGTGGCAGCGAACAAAGATGAGGCATTGTGCAATACTCATTTGGTGGTGGTTGGCGGAGGAGCCAGTGGTACCGAAGTGGCGGCTGAATTGGCAATCTATGCAGATTCGCTCGCCCAAAAACATGGCATTGATCCCACCTTGGTCACGGTTGAACTCATTCAATCACCTTCGCATTTGGTGCCAATGCTGCCTGACGATGTGACGAACCGAATTGAGGCGCGTATTCGCTCACTGGGTGTAAATGTCTACCTTAACCGGCGTCTCATTAAAGAAGAAGTTTCAGAAGTCTTTTTGAAAGATATGCAAATGAATGCCAAAACAGTTATTTGGACTGCGGGTGTTGCATCAAATAAACTGTACGCTCAAGTTGAGGGATTAAAGCTGAATCCAAAAGGTCAAATCGAAGTAAACAAGCATTTGCAAACTGCCGATAATTCTCGTATCTACGTTGGTGGAGACGCAGCGGCGACTGAATTTACCGGCATGGCACAAACAGCACTCTATGACGGGGCCTTTATTGCCACTGACATAGACGCGAGGCTTGAGAAAAAGTTTCGACCCACCTATATTGCTAAAACACCCGTCTATTCGATTCCCGTTGGTTCTAATTGGGCAGCCGCCGTGTGGGCAGGCTTGAAATTTTATGGACGAGTTGGCTGGTGGCTGCGCAGACTTTTGGATCTCAAAGTATTTTTAAGCATTCTCCCTTGGAAAAAAGCTTGGTTGGCGTTCCAAAGCGGAAAAGTCTTAAGTGAATCGTGTCCTGTGTGTAACCCCCAAAGTGTAGTTGGAAAACAGGAAGTAAGTGCATGACCTATCCCTTTAACCTAAAAATCGGTGGTGAGGCCGGCTTTGGCATTATGTCGGCCGGTTTGACAATGGCCAAAATTGCCACTCGATCGGGTTATCAGATTTTTAGTTATGCCGAGTATCCTTCAATTATTCGAGGTGGACATAATGTAGTGCAAGTAACCATTAGTCCTGAACCTGTTTACTCCCAATATCAACCAACGCATGTTCTCGTTGCTTTCAATCAAGAAACGATTACTTTACATCAAGACGAACTGATCGATGGCTCGGTGGTCATTTTTGATGCCGAAAAAGGCATGAGTCTGCCAGAATTACCAGTAAGCGTAAATGGAGTGAATGTTCCCTTTAATGCCCTTGCAACCAAGTACGGCGGCTCAACGTTGATGCGCAACACGGTGGCACTGGGCGCTCTCATAGCTCTGATTGAGGGAGAGCTTTCGATGCTTTTTGCACTCATTGACGAGGAGTTTGGGGGGAAATCTGAGCGCATTGTGCGCGCTAATCAGCAATGTGCTCAAGCAGGATATGATCTCGTTAAAACCCAATATCCTCAATCGTGCCAGGCAGTGCTCACCCCAAGGCCCGTGGATGTTGTTCCCATGGTCTTAACTGCTAATGAATCAGTGGCATTGGGGGCAATTGCCGCTGGTATGCAATTTAGTGCCATTTATCCAATGACCCCAACGTCAAATATCCTGCATACCTTAGCCCCGTTTCAGGACAAATATAATTATATCTATAAACAACCTGAGGATGAAATTTCTGCCATCAATATGGCGCTTGGTGCTGCTCATGCGGGAGCTAGGGCAATGGTAGCAACAGCAGGTGGTGGATTTAATTTAATGGCAGAAGGCTATGGATTGGCAGGGATTACCGAGCTACCCATTGTCATTATTGTGGGCATGCGTGGCGGACCGGCGACGGGATTGCCCACTTGGACTGAGCAAGCAGACTTGCGCTTTGTGCTCCATGCTTCACAAGGCGATTTTCCCCGAATTGTATTGGCAGCTGGTGATGCCCAAGAAGCCTACGATCAAACGCTTCTAGCATTTAATCTGGCAGACAAATACCAGACTCCGGTGATTATCTTGGTTGATAAACATATATGTGAATGTCAGATAAGTTTGCCGCCCTTTGACACGAGCACCTATATGATTGATCGGGGCAAATTTACCCGGGAGAGAGTTGAAGGGTTTGCCCGATATGGCTTAAGTGAGGATGGCATTTCCGTGCGATCAACACCTGGGAGTGGCAATCATTTCATCGCTAACTCCGACGAGCACAATGAACACGGCTATTCGAGCGAAAGTGCTCAAAACCGAATCGATCAAATGAACAAGCGCATGCACAAGCTTGATGTATGCGCGACTCAAGACATGCAACCACCTCAACTGTTTGGACCCATAGATGCTGAAGTTACGCTAGTTTCTTGGGGCAGCAATAAGGGTGCTATTCTTGAAGCCATGCGAGTGTTACCCCAAGTTAATTTCTTGCACCTCACCTGGATGAACCCTTTTCCCACTCTCGCTGTCCAAGAAGCGCTTGAGAGTGCCAACTACCTGATTTGTATAGAAAACAACTATTCGGCTCAATTACGCGGGCTTATACGCGAACACACCGGCATCATGATATTGGACACCCTGCAAAAGTATGATGGTCGACCATTTTACCCAGAAGAAATTATTACCAAAGTAGCCAGCATTGGGAAATAAATGACCGATCACACCCATAAATCATTGCAAACTCCTGTAAAACCTAATTTTTGCCCTGGTTGTGGCGACCTTGGCATCTGGACTGCATTCAAAGAAGCCGCCACCAAAGCAGGATGGGACAATACCAACACTGCACTGGTTGCCGGTATTGGTTGCCACGGTCATATTCTAAACTTCATGAAGTTAACTGCTTTTGAGGGTTTGCACGGTCGCGCTTGGCCTGTCGCATCGGGAATCAAAATGGCGAATCATGACCTCAATGTGTTTGTGTTTACGGGGGATGGCGATAGCATGGCCGAAGGGGGAAACCATTTTATCCACACTTGTCGGCGCAATCACAATTTGACAGTAATTTTGCACGACAACGCTGTCTATGGATTAACAACCGGTCAAACTTCGCCTCGCTCACCCAAAGGCTATAAATCAAAATCAACTCCGCAGGGAAACTTTGAAGAACCGTTGCACCCGTTGCGATTGGCACTGGCAGCTGGGGCTACTTTTTTGGCTCGAGGCTATTCTGGATATGTTGACGAATTGGCCGATCTTATAATTCGCGCTAATAATCATCAAGGCTTGGCCATTATTGATGTGCTGCAACCCTGTGTTACCTTCAATAAGGAATATACCCATTATTTCTACCAAAAAAACATGTACCGCTTAGGGGAAGGGTACGACAAAACCAACAAGCAAGCGGCATTCGCAAAAACGCTGGAATGGGGTGAAAAGCAAATTCCCATAGGTGTATTTTATGAAGTGCAAGCAGACACCTATGAAGGTCAAATAACCCAGATTCAAGAAACAGCGCTAGTGAAACAACCTTTAGCAACGCGAGATATTTCCAAATTAGTTGCCATGCTTCAGTAGCTATACATCAGTTAATGTATGAGCCTCAACTTGAATGGGAATCTTATGTTTTGCTTTGTCCACAATACGTTAAGATTCCGTGACAAGCACGGAAGGACATGGGCATCTACAGTTTTTTGGAAAGTTCCACCGCCCAGTTTTTGGCGGCCTCAGTTGCAACATCAAGGTTGAAGAAAAAACCATCGAGGCGCAGCGATTCAATCACAATCTCACCATGATGCTCGGTGATAAAAGTGGATAACTTATCAACTGCACCGCAAAAATAGGTGTAGTCGGAATCGCCACAACCAAAGACGGCAAATCGTTTGCCCCCAAAATCTATACTGGCCTCTTGCAGCATTAATTCAATATACGCCTCGTGAGGAGCACCCTCGTCTTCTTCCCATTTCCAACTCGGTGAGCCCCAGATAACAAAGTCTGCTGACAGGCAATCGCTCAGGTGCCCTTCTCGGGCATTGATAAGCGTTACTTCGTGACTTGATTCCTCAAGAGTTTCTTTGATGATTTTGGCTGCAGTGAAAGTGCTGCCAGAATTGGTGGCGTACATAATTATAATTCGCATACCCTTATTGAAGCACGATTGTGTTCATGGGGTAAAGATGTGATTGCAATGAGACACATTGTTTACGAACTGAAGCTGGTCTGGTACAATCACCGCTATGGATTACGCAATCGTCGAGCTTCAAGGTGCTCAATACATTCTAAAACCAGGTGAAACGGTCAAAGTAAATGGAACATTGGGTCAAGTTGACTCAAATCTTGCTTTGGGCAGAACATTAGCCATCAAAGACAAAGAACTGCTTATTGGCAAACCAACACTCCCCGATGAAGTAACCTATAAAGTGGTCAAGCACTTATTAAGTGAAAAAGTGCGCGTGGGCAAATTCACGGCCAAATCTCGCTATCGCAAAGTGAATGGTCACCGTCAAGGCATGACTGTTTTGGAACTGTTAAGCGTGGGTTCGAGAAAATCGGAAGCCCCTGCTAAAAAAGTTACCCCCAAAGTAGAACCAAAAGTGGAGACAAGCGTTGTTGCCCCCAAGTCCACTAAAACCGAAAGCAAAAAAGCTCCCACCAAAAAGACTGCTGTCAAAGCCAAATCTAAATAACTATCCCCATGGGCTCTCAATCCTACCACTTCCTCTTGGGTGCGTCCCAAGATTTGTCACGTGAAGAATTGTCTACGTACCTCCGCGCGAACTTTCCTGGTGTGAAGGTTTCGTTTGCTGCTACACCCTTTGCAACCGTGACAAGTAAAGAAGCGTTACCTTTGGAATCATTGCAGGGTCACTTGGGCGGCTGTGTCAAAATCGGCATTAAAGTGCCTCATCAAAAAGATTTAGCCACCACCATTGCTAGAGATCTCAAAGAGAATTCTCAGCGACGCTTCACGCTCTCAGCAATAAAAGCGAATTATCCGCTGGAATCGTTAGCCAAAAGCATAAAACATGCGGCACTTGAATTGGATCATGTTGTTAGTTATCGTTTGGCAAAATCGGCCTATCTTTCAATTGCCATAGCCAATACGAGTGAATACTGTGTTACCGGTGAAGACGTCATAAAAATTGTAACTATGCAAGATATCGATGCCTGGAATAAGCGAGATTACGGTCGACCTCGGGTTGATGCTAAAAGTGGCATGTTGCCACCCAAAATTGCGCGCATGCTCGTGAACCTTGGCCTTCCCCATAACCAACAAGCGATTCTTTACGACCCTTTTTGTGGTAGCGGCACCATTTTGGCCGAGGCGATGCTTTTGGGGCACCAAGTCATTGGCAGTGATATTTCAGCTAGAGCGGTTGATGATTCAATCGTCAATCTGGAATGGCTAGCATATGAATACAAAATTACTTCTGGCTTCGAAGTGAGTGAGCAAGACGTGCACCACGCGCAGTTGGCTGAAGGAGTTTTGGTTGATGCAATAGTATTTGAAGGTTATTTGGGCCCACCCAATATTCGTGAAGCTCAAATTGCTAATCAATTGAAAGGCATGAACAAACTCTACTTGGGTGCTTTTAAGCGCTTAAAACCATTGCTTAAAACGGGCGGAATTGTTGTGGCAGCGCTGCCCTCATACGTTACCAATAATGGGCTTAAAACCCTCGATGCCTTGATTGACAGGGTTGAGGAGTTGGGTTATACTCCGATTCTGCCTGCCCTCGAGTATGGCAGACCAACCGCCACCATTAAACGGCGGATATATAGGTTTAAAAAAGATTAACTATGGCACACACAAAACAATCCGGTAAAACAACTCAGCATTCAACCAGACCAGGAAAACGCTTGGGTGTCAAAATTTTTGGCGGACAAAAAATAAAAACCGGTCAAATAATCATTCGTCAAAAAGGCACCAGAGTCCATCCAGGAAAACTGGTTGGCTTGGGACGCGATCACACCTTATTCGCCATGAGTGATGGTTTGGTGCAATTTACGATTCGTCAAGGTAAAAAGATCGTAAACGTGGTACGCTCTTAATAGTTTACGCGTAACAATTTGCTCTCCAACGTACCCACATCATGGATAATCAATTCATCCAAAACATCGACATTGATCAACTGCAACCAAATCCCTTGCAACCGCGTGGGCATATCAAAACGGATGCCCTATCTGAACTGGTTCAATCAATCAAAACGCATGGTGTGCTCGAACCTTTGGTTGTAGCGAAAACTCCCGCAGGTTTGCAAATCATCGCGGGTGAGCGCCGCTGGAGGGCGTCAAAAATTGCAGGCCTCACTCATGTGCCAGCAGTTATCAAAGAAACTACTCCCCAGGGAATGCTGGAAATGGCACTCATTGAAAACGTGCAGCGTGAAGATTTGCATCCACTGGAACGGGCTAAAGCGTTTGAGCGATTATCATCAGAATTTCGCTTAACGAGCACCGAAATTGCCCAGCGGGTTGGGAAAAGTGGCTCGTATGTGTCTAATAGTTTGCGCTTGCTTTCTCTGCCGGATGCATTGATCGATGGGCTTTTGGGTGGCTTAATTACCGAGGGGCATGCTCGAGCATTGGCCGCCATTGATGACCAAAAGGCGATGATCGAAGCATATAAGATTGTGCTCAAAGAAGGTGCATCGGTGCGCCGAGCTGAAGAACTAGCCCGCCGCTTTAAAAACGCCACCAACCAAGCGCCCAGCAAAACCGATCCTACCCCACAACGCCTGATTTTGTCAAAAGCTCTTGATGTCATGCAGACTTCGATGGAAGAAGCTTTGGGGAAATCTTCAAAAGTAGCGCTCAGGCGATCCCTCAGGCAAACTAAAATCATGATTGTACTTCGCGGTAACCCGCAGGACACCGAAGATCAACTGAAAAAAATCTACGATGCGGTGACGAAGTAATATTTTTACTTAGCTCGATTGAGCGGAATCACCCAATTTTTCTGTTAATTACTTGTGTGGAAAAAAGCTCTTGAGCTTGATAGCTCTCAAGCAGATTTTGGATTAGGTAATTGTATTGTGCCAAGCTGAGGAGTCGGACCACAACCCTCGTGTTTTTAAGATCAGCCACTTGTGGCGAACCACCCTGGCAAGCCGGGGTGTAAAGAAGTTTGCTTTATAGTTGTGCCAAGCTGAGGAGTCGGACCACAACCCTCGTGTTTTTAAGATCAGCCACTTGTGGCGAACCACCCTGGCAAGCCGGGGTGTAAAGAAGTTTGCTTTATAGTTGTGCCAAGCTGAGGAGTCGGACCTCAATCTCGTGTTTTTCAGACACGCGCCGTGACCACCTTGGCTAGCTTGGCAAGGGGACTAAACGATTATACCAAGCAAAAACTGCTTTTGCGAAAACGTATCTCATTTGCTTTAGCTTGTAGATTCAATCTGGTAAGATAACGACGTCACGGGGAATATTGGACCCATAGCTCAGTTGGTTAGAGCGTTCGGTTTACATCCGAAAGGTCATAGGTTCGAGCCCTATTGGGTCCACATAAATCATAAGCACTTTGAAAATACTTGCCGCGGTGGTGAAACTGGTATACACGCACGCTTCAGGAGCGTGTGGGGGAAACCCTGTGGAGGTTCAAGTCCTCTCCGCGGCACAAACAAGGTATAATACATTTTTAAGCCCAGGTGGTGAAACTGGTATACACGCAGTCTTGAGGAGGCTGTGCCCTAGCGGCATGGAGGTTCAACTCCTCTCCTGGGCACCAGTAATGAATACAATTATTGATAATCTACCCATTTATATAAGTGGACAGGTTCAGGATTTCGAAGCTGCCTTTTCGCAAGGGAACCGAAAACAAGCAGCAAAAATAGTTCGAATGCTTCTGGAGTTAAACATTGCATTGACGGAAGCTATTCCTGAAACAATTAGAATGGGCGTGTTCGAAATAGCAACAGAAGATGGTAGATTTAGAGCAGCTTGCGAACTAAGTGTCTTGGATCCGTAGCTCAGTTGGTTAGAGCGTTCGATTCACATTCGAAAGGTCAGAGGTTCGAGTCCTCTCGGGTCCACATAACTAATTCAATCAAATGCTAATGTAGGGCGTTTACTTTTTAGTAAATATATTCCTAACATAAGCGAAACAAAGCTAATCCCCAAAGTAATACAAATTATTCCCCACACCTCAAAAAAATCATCAAGAACTACTTCGTAATTTGGCTGAAAGGTAACGTAAATAGGAAATGTATTACGTTGTTTAATGCTTGAAGCTGAGAAAGAAGTTTCTGGAATATAAACTCTTTGTTCGCCCGAACTATCCAAGAATTGGACAATGGGAGAGAAGGTGATGTTACCGGTTTCGTGGTATGTCCTGGAAACAAAATCAACTATCTGACCGTCAATTTTGGTTGCACGTTGCAAAAAAAGAAACCTATCAATTGCTTTATATGTACCATATGGAATAAAGATGAGTGAAAAGCAGATCAAGAAGATGCCAAACACTTTATAGCCATGAATTTTGGAATGAAACATTCGATCCGCAATATTTCTCTTGCTCATGTCCAAACATCCTTATGCGCTCCACAGTATATAATCAAATTCTGTTTCAAAATAGCATTAGTCAAAATTTCAGGCTAAAATGCTGTATCAGATCATCTCTTGTTTACACGTCGTAAACCGTGAATAATAGGATGTAACGTTATGCAAATATTTGTTGCCATTGGGAACTTTTTTTTAGACATCATCGAAACGGTGGTGATTGCCCTATCAATTTTTTTGATTATCTATTTGTTTGCGGTGCAACCACATCAAGTTAGTGGTCATTCCATGGATCCAACTTTTGCTGATGGCCAATATCTATTAACCGACAAAATTAGCTTCAAACGCGGCAATCCTCACCGAGGGGACGTAGTAGTGTTCAAAGCCCCAGATGATGCCGCATGCCCTGAAGGAACTGGTTGTGACTATATTAAGCGAGTCATTGCCGTTCCGGGCGAAACAGTTGAAGTGCGTGATTGTCGTTATTACGTCAATGGATCACTTTTGCCCGAAGAGTATATTGCCCCCAGCGTATGTACGGGTGCCGGTGCTGCCACCTCGGGAACGGTTCTAACCATTCCAACTGGGTATTATTTTGTCTCAGGGGATAACCGCCCCAATTCAAGTGACTCCAGAGCTTGGGGGCCAGTTCCTAAATCCAATATTGTGGGTAAAGTGTTTTTCCGCTACTGGCCACCAACCGAAGCAGGGGTTATTAAGTCCGCCACCTACTAATTGCCCTTCAAGATTGCCGCTCGAGCTGTTTTCCCGTATGCTAATAGTGTCACCCTGCTTATGAAAAAATCATTGGCTCATTTTTTTGTTCCCCATCACACCAATAATCATCGGGCAAAATTATTGCAGCCCGTTGGATTAAGTGTGCTCATTGTGGTATCGCTCGTATTGCACGCTTCAATTTCATTTGTCTCATCGCGAAACTTGTTGCCCCCTGGCTTGGTGTTGGGATTCGCAAGCTCAATTTCTTCCCCTCAAGTGATTGAAGCAACTAACCAAGAGAGAGCAAAATTGTCGCTCTCAACTTTGAAACCAAGCTCACTTCTCGCTCAAGCAGCAGCCGAAAAAGCCGCGCATATGTTTGAGCATGATTACTGGGCTCACATTAGTCCTGAAGGAGTGACGCCTTGGTATTTTATGCACAAATTTAACTATAGCTATAGCGTGGCGGGTGAAAATTTAGCCCGAGATTTTAGTGATACCGAAAGCATGACCCAGGCTTGGATGGAATCTCCCACACATCGGGAAAACATCGTTAATCCAAAATATAGTGAGATCGGTATTGCGGTTGTTAATGGCAAGCTCCAAGGAGTTGATACAACATTGGTGGTACAAATGTTCGGACATCCCGCGCCTGTGGCTGGATCACTGCCCACCGATTCCGTCGTTGCACCCCAGATAAACAGTCAGGTAGCCGGTGAAAATACTGAAAATGTTGAAACATTGCCCCAAACTGCTTTGATGCCAGCAGCAGATAACGAAACGCAAAAAGCCATCTATATTTCTCCGCTCAAAGCGCAGCGTGCGATTGCGCTTCTCGTTGTCACGCTCTTATTTGGCTTGGTCGTGCTCGATTTAGTGGTAATGCATCAAGCTAATCTACCCAGAAAAGTGAGTAAAAACTGGGCGCATATGGCTCTCTTAAGTTTTGCCCTTGTGTATATAGTGATTGTAACCCAAGGAGCAATTTTGTAATGTTAACAGAACTTAAAAAACATCCACTTCATTTTGCGGTATTAGTACTCCTGATGTTGGTGCATATGATTGTGTTTTTCATGTTGCCACACCTCGTTGCCTTTAGACACCTCATTGTGATTTCGGCTGTATTTTGGTATCTCGTTTGGGCGACTGTCCATCATTATCTCTTGGATGATCTCAATCTCAATTTAATTCTCGAGTATGTATTGATTGGTGGAGTTTGCGTAACGTTGGTTTGGTCTCTCTATTAATCATATGAAATGTTGTAATCATGGTAAAATTTGAATATTCTCGGTAAGTGAAATGAAATTACTTTTTTAGAAAGCTGTTATGAAAGCAATCATTGCTGCTGGAGGCTCAGGAACCAGGCTACGGCCATTAACATTTTCATCGAATAAGCATTTGTTGCCTGTGGCTAATAAACCACTGCTTTTGTATCCTCTCGAGGCAATTCTAGCCGTGGGAATAAAAGATATTGGCATTGTGGTTAATGAAACGAAGCCCGCAATTGAGGCGCTTTTGGGAGATGGAAGTAGTTATGGCGCCAATATCACCTACATAACCCAAGAAAAACCACTAGGGTTAGCCCATGTTGTTTCTTTGTGTGAGCAGTTTATTGCCGGAGACTCGTTTGTGTATCACTTAGGAGACAACATCTTTTCACAAGGTATTAAGCGTCCATTTGAACATTTTGAGCGCACTCGGCCAGATGGGTTGTTAACCATGGTGGAGCACAAAGAAAATTATCGCTTGGGAGTGCCATTTTTTGACGAGAAAGGCAATTTTTCGAAGTACGTTGAAAAACCCCAAAACCCGCCTAACAATTTCGGAATTCCCGGATTATATATGTTTTCGCCAATCGTTTTTGACGCTTTTAAAGGTGAAAACGCAATAAAGCCATCGGCTCGAGGAGAATATGAAGTCGGAGATTTGTATAACTACTTAGTCGATCATGGCTTCAGAGTTGAAACAGAAGAAGTTGACGGCCGCTGGATGGACCCGGGTAAGTTCACCGATATGCTGGATGCCAATAGCTACATGTTGGATCAAGGCAATTTGGGCGAGATTAACGGTCAAATTTCAAGCGATACCACTATCTCGGGAACACTAGCACTCGGCAAGGGGAGTGTGGTCACAACCTCACAAATCGAAGGTCCCGTTTCAATCGCGGCCGATTGCATAATCGAGCACTGCATCATTGGTCCTCACGTATCAATTAGCAACAACTGTGTCCTTAAAAACATAAAAATCACTAATAGTGTCGTGATGGAACACTCAACCCTTGATGGTGTTAGTCCAATGGTAACCAATAGCATGATTGGCAAAAACACTCAGGTTACGAGTGCACAAGGCACTGAAGCATCCCTGTTTATTGGTGACCATTGTCAAGTAGCCTTACATCAATGAGGTGCATTTGCTAGTGAAAAAATATGCAATCAGCACGAGCATAATTGCAAGCCTTATGCTTTTTGGCACTGCAGTGCTCAAAGCTCAAAGTGCGAGTGATCAATTAAACGCCGATTTCACCTTTCAATATGATCAGTATCGCGTTGCCTACGAAGAATTCTTGCTTAAAAAAAATCAATATCTCGAAAGTGAAACGATTGCGGCTCAGGAGGAATTGACCGTTGCTGCAAAAAACATGTTGCTTGCTCGTGCGGCCACCTATATTGTGCATTGGCAAATTCTTGAAACAAACTTATTCGAAGTGCTCGCGTTTCAGCCAGATGCAATTCAACCACTTCTGGATGAAGCCAAAGCTAAACAAACCGAGGTGGCGAATCATAAGCAAATCGTTGAGTCTCTTGTGGCGTATCAAGAAATGGGAATAGTATCCAGTGCTTTCAATGAACAAAGCAAGTTATATGACTCACTTACCTACAAGTCATCGGCTGCGGTGTTAGCCGGCAGATTCAAGCGCTCACTCGATGCACAAAACAAATTATTACAAACCCTTGAGCAACAAATTCCTTTGCAAATTCGAGATACCACTAAAGCCCAGGCACGCTTGAGGGGTCTTGTGACCGTTCGAGAGCTATTACAAGAGGCGGCAACAGCATACGAAAAAGCGAGTAAAAAAATTACCGCTTTTTCTGATGATGGTTTTAATCAAAGTGATCGTTACAACCGTTTGGTTGAAGAAGTGCAAACAGCCTACGAGTCGCAGCGATCAGCTCATCAATTACTCACCGAACTGGCTCAAGGATTAGAATAATGAATGACTCATTCGGCACTCAAACTGGTTTTAACGCTCAACTTGAGCTCCATGAAGCTCCGCCAGAGCTACAAAAACCGCCTCAAGCAAAATCAAAAAAAGTTTACATGTTAGTTGGTGTCGGATTCGTGGCATTAGTCATGAGCGTTCTGGCAATGCTATTAATGCGCTCCAAACCAGAAATTCCGCAAGAAATTATTGCACCCACGCCCACTGTGCAACCGAAATCCACTGGCATCAAGCTTGAATTACTTGAGGCGTCACAATTGCTTGAGGCAGCGGACCCGAACGCCGCATTGCAGCCACCGCCGGCAGTGGATATGAAAATTACGTTTTAATCGATTCTCACTTTAAGGAGCTAGTTCCATGCAGCACAATCCAAAAACCTTAGATGAAGCTTTTTCGCTTATTACCCAAGAGTTGCTTCAAGTGTTCTTAAAAAAGCATCAAGATTATGGCAAAGGCAACATTTTATCGGTTAAAGAGTTGGGGATTTCAATGCGCGTTTCAGAAAAGGTGGAGCGACTAAAGCATCTTTTGCTAAAAGAAGAACTACAGCAACTTGAGATTGCAAATGAAAGCATTGACGACAATTGGACTGATATTGCAGTCTACGCCATAATCGCACGACTGTATCGCCAAGGCCAATTTCAAAGCTTAGAGGTAGGTGAAAGCAAGCCGACTAAACCTTCAAATCAATAATTTGTGTTGATAGAGTTTTCCGCGAGCGTAGCCTAGTTTTTCATAATAGGGAATCGTGCCAATTGCTGAGATGACTGCAATTTTTTTGAAACCGGCTGCTAATGCCTGGTGTTCTGCAGCAGCTAAGAGTTTTTTCCCCAAGCCCGTGTGCTGACTGGCAGCGGCATTCGTTGATCCCAACATCAGGCTTTGACCATACACATGCAATTCTCGAATTATGGCATGATCAACAAGTTCTTGGATAAATGACATTGTGGTAGGCAAGCTCAAACGAACAAATGCAGCAATGTGGTTATCGGGTGTCACCCATTGCATAAATAATTCTTGTGAAACACTGGTGGTATAGCGAATGGTTTTGATAGTAAGGTCGGTTGCTGCAATGGTTTTTTTTCTGATTTCTCGAGAACGAATATCATTAAGTGGCAAGCCAAGTGAAACACACGCGGCTTCTGCCATTTGTCTAAAGTTGGTGAATTTATTGCCACTCACGATGTCTTGACTGGGGATATCGCGAACGACACGAGTAAGCCTGGTATATTCGGGTGCATTGGTTAAACAATACGAAACCACATCCAATAAAGTCTTGTGGTCGTATGGCTGCCACTCACCTCGGTTATATACATCAATTAGCTCCGTGCCTTCGATTAAACTACACGGATAGAGCTTCAGCTCATCAGGCATAAAGTCAGGGTCGCTGTAGAGCAAGTCGAAATCTTGTTTATCGGCTTGAGGGTTTGATCCGTGCAAATTAGGCATCCAGTGTGCATGGATTTTAAAACCGGCAAGACGGAGTAATTTCATGGCGCGCCGGGATGCTGCCACATCGTGACCACGCTTATTGATCATTAAGACGCTGTCTTGCAAACTTTGCAAACCGATCTGAGTTTTGGTAGCTCCCAGTCGTCGCAAAAATAGCACTTCATCTTCACTAATATAATCCGGCCTGGTTTCTAGAGTGAGCCCAACGCAGCGGGTAAGGGATGTCAGATTTCGTTCTTGTTGGGTTTCGAGTTCTTCCCAGGCGGCACTTTCAGGGTTAAGCTTTGTTTTCACTTCTTCTTGATCTTGATAGGTTTTGGTAACCGTTGGGTTATATATCACCTGCGATCCTGACATGTAGGGATCAAGTTGTGGAGCTTTTTTAAGGTCAATAGATGGCGTAATGGTGCTGCTTTGATCAATGCCTTCTCCAAAATCATTGAGCGCTTCAAAGATGCGGGCAATAAACCAAATGCGATAGTCTTGAGGATAAAACGACCACGTGCCACCAAGCACAATCATTTCAATTTTATCGGTGTGGTGGCCCATATTTCGATAGGCTTCCAAGCGGTTATAGGTTTGTAAGTAGGGGTCAAAGAAATTATTTTCGGCCCGTTGAGCACCGGGTTCTTGGGAAAGGTAACTTTTTGGCATACGGATATCGTTAGGGCAAAAAATACATGTTCCCGGACAAGGGAACGGTTTGGTCAACACGGTAACTGGAGTCACCCCAGAAAGAGTTCGAATTGGTTTAAGCTTCAAAATATCAACGAGCTTGCTAAGTTGTCCATCATTGCCCGCAATCTGTTTCACTGCCTCGATTATTTGGGTGCGGGAATAGTAGCCACTTTGTGATGGAAAACGCTTTTGCAGCTTTTCAAGGACTGTGGGGGTGATTTCTTTGTTTGTATGGTGCAAATCAATCACGGCCTGTGCCAAGAGTGTTAAGTTTTTGCGAATTGTATTCATCTCGAAGATTATACGTTATAAAGCTATGGACGAACCGCTATAATTACTCTAAGCATGTCTCCTCAAACAATCGAAGCGCTGAATCAGCTCAATACACTATTTTATTCTCAAAATGCAGTGAGCTTTGGAGCCACTCGGCAACTACCCTGGGCTGGTTGGCAAGAACTGATTGAGTATATGCCACAAAAACCGTTTGATTTGTTAGATATTGGTTGTGGTAATGGCCGATTTGAAGCCTTTTTACGTGCAAGACAAACAAAACTTTCCTTCTATATGGGTATAGATTCCAGCACTGAATTACTCGAAGACGCTCGTAAGCAGGTGGAAACGGAGTATCAGAGAGTATTTAAGCAAGTCGACATTGTTGAGTCAAAAAATTGGCTGGAAATGCCAAAATCCTTTGATGTGGTGGTGATGTTGGCTGTGTTGCACCACTTGCCCTCAAAACAGTTGCGTCAAGACACCCTGAATCGAGCGGCAGGATTATTAAAGCCAGGAGGTATATTAATTATGAGTTTATGGCACTATGACACCGATGCTCGGTTTAAACACAAGATAATTCCCTGGGAGGCTCTTCAGATTCCCCAGTCTGAGTTGGAACCGGGAGACTACCTGCTCTCTTGGAATAATGAGCAATCAAAAAAGCGCTATGTGCACGTTTTCAATAAAATGGAAATTGAAGATCTCGTGCAATCCAGTGGTCTTGATTTAATAAAATCGTTTAACGCCGATGGCAAAAATCAACAATTAAATCAATACCTCGTTCTAAGATAAGAGCGAGGTACAATAAAACTATGATCAAAATAATAACTTCCCTGCTTGTCATGCTTTCGCTTTTTGCTGGAAGTATCCCCGAGAATATAAGCGCACAAACTTCTGAGCAAAACACAGTTTTTGAAGCTCAAATTGTTGAAATTCTTGAGCAATCAGAGGAAGCGTACGATCCACAAAGGAATATCGTTTTTCAAAAGTTGGCCGTCAATGGCTTGGATGGCGA
Source organism: uncultured Pseudomonadales bacterium (assembly GCA_964441155.1). Classification (GTDB taxonomy): domain Bacteria; phylum Patescibacteriota; class Microgenomatia; order UBA1400; family RBG-16-45-19; genus CAYYKL01. The sequence continues at coordinate 11,477 of CAYYKL010000001.1, read as the reverse complement.
ATACCGACAAAAAAGGTATGAAGTCATATTTAACCAAATAGTGAATCCAGGTGAAATCCGCTATAAAACCGGTGACAAAGTATTAGTGAGCTTATCGCGTGACGGTAATGGGCAAGAGACGCTGTATGTTATCGATTTTGTTCGAAGTGACTCGCTGCTCTGGCTCTTTGCGCTATTTGCGATTCTGGTAATTCTTATTGGCCGCAAACACGGAATCGCATCACTCATAGGACTGGCGAGCTCCTTTTTCATTATGTTTACTTTTTTGCTTCCCCTGATTCAGAGAGGCTATGAGCCCATTTTAGTGGCCTTGGCCAGTGCAGCCGCCATCATATTCGTAACCTTTTCCGTGTCGCATGGATTAAACAGAAAAACCTTAATTGCTATGATCGGCACAACCATCGCATTAGTGATCACAGCTATACTTGCCACCGTTTTTTTGCGCTTGGCTAGACTCACTGGTTTTGGATCTGAAGAAGCAACTTTTTTGCAATTTTTGCATGATGGCCAACTTAATATGGCGGGTTTACTTTTGGCAGGAATCATTATTGGAACTTTGGGAGTATTAGATGATATTACTATCTCACAAGCTTCTGTGGTGCAGGAATTAAAATCACTCAATCCAAAAATTACACCTCTTCAATTATTTAAACGGGCCATGAATGTGGGGCATGACCATATCGCATCTCTCGTCAATACGTTGATTCTGGTGTACGTGGGTGGGTCGTTGCCCCTGCTTATGCTGTTTAACCTTGATCCAAACCGATCGTTTGGCACGGTTATAAACTATTCAATGGTGGCTGAAGAGATTGTGGCCACGTTGGTCGGGAGCATCGGCATTGTCATTGCAGTGCCCATCACCACGTTTATAGCTAGTTTTTATGGCTTTAGATCGATCAAACTTTCAGGGAAAATAAAGAGTCAAAAGCATTAAGGGAAATCGTTGCACTATGCCTCAAGCCCAAGAAATTATACGAAATGATTCCCAGCAACGATTGTTCTCTATCGACGCGCTGCGAGCAGTTGCAATCGTCGGAGTGGTTGTGATACACGGCTTGGATCAAATCTTGCGATTTTCGGCTAATCAAGCATCGCCAACTTGGTGGTACGCCAATGTTTTTAATTCCAGTGTTCGGTGGGTATTGCCTGCCTTTTTTATGATCAGTGGGATGCTGTTGCTCTCAAAAGATGAAGACTTACACACTTTTTTAACCAAACGCTTAAAAAGAATCATCGTGCCGACTCTTTTTTGGAGTGCTATGTATGGCTTGTGGGCATGGAGTCAATACAATCCCAGTTTAACTATTAAGGATCACCTTATAGCCACGTTTGTATATGGGACACCCTATTATCATTTATATTTTTTATTTGCCATATTCGGTTTTTATCTACTGAATCCTGTAATTGCGGTTTTCGTTTCCCACGCGAGTCAAAGACGACTCGCTTATGCAGTCATCATATTTCTTGTCATGGCTTCAATTGCCAACATAAGTATTGGTTGGTTTTTGCAAGCTTACCCGGGCAATCGACTCATGTCACTGTTTCAGTGGGTTCCCTTTGTTGGCTACTATTTGGCCGGATCGTATCTAAACCGGTTTCCACTATTTTGGTCAACCAAAAAAATACTCTTTACCATTTCAAGTCTAATAGCTATCGCATCGGTGGCTACCTTTTGGTTAACGAGCACTTCTGGACATGGGCCCCGAGGAGTGTTATTGCAAGATTATTTGAGTCCAAATGTGATTGTGGTGGCGCTGTTGGTGTTTACCCTCTTTGCTCGAATTAAAGAAAAAAATCTATCACCATGGGCTAAAGTCATCGTGCGCGAATTAGCCGCCGCATCGTTTGGCATCTATTTGATTCACCTTATTGTCATGGAAACATTGGGAAGAATCATTACACCATTGCTTGGTGCTCAGTCGGGAGCGATAGCAAACCTTGTCTTAATTTTTTGCACACTAGTGATGTCATATGTGTTTGTTAAACTTGGGTCATTTATTCCACTTATCAAAAAAACACTAGGATATTAGCTATGAAGATTGTGAAAGCTTCTACGCTTGCCTATATCCCTGCGTCACATGAGTCACCTCAAAATCCAGGTGTGCTTAAAAAAATTTTAGCGAAACGTGATGATCTCATGGATGGCAGGATTCAAATGATCAATTGGGCATTGCTACCAACAGGAAAAGCATTTGAGGCGCATTACCATGAAGATATGCAAGAAATATTTATTATCCTCTCAGGTGCAGCTCAGATCACGATTGGAAAGGATTCTGAGACGCTTACTAAAGGTGATGCAGTTATCATTCCACCTCAGGCAATTCATGTGATGAAAAGCTTGGGAAAAATCGATGTAGAATACATTGCCATTGGCATTTCTCGGGAAGGGAAAGGGCAAACGGTAAACGTTTAATCATGGAGACCAAGATTAACGGGAGGCTAACGCAGATTGATAGACACTTTCTGTTTGCGAAATACTATTTATCCAATTATAGCTTTGAGCCAGCTTAAGTGATTCTTGTTTTTTAACCGCATAGATTTTGTCATCAGTGAACAATGCGACAATTTTTTGTGCGAGAGTTTGGCAATCTCCAACGGGATAGAGATAACCACCAGTCCCATCTTTGGTTATTTCTCGAGTGGCCGGAATATCCGCACTCACATAGGGCAATCCACAGGCTGCAGCCTCAATACTAGCCAGGCCAAACCCCTCCACACTTGATGGTAGTGAAAACACATGCGAGCGCTTCATTTTTTTTAGTACTTCTTGGTGATTCAAGGCGCCGGAAAAATGAACACTAGACTCTACTCCCAAATGGGCTGCTAGCGATTCAAGTGCCTGCCGATGAGGCCCATCCCCCATGATGATAAGTTGTGCGCTTTTCAAGTTGACTTTTACCAGTGCAAAGGCTCGAATCAAATCATCAATATGCTTGTAGGAAACGAGGCGTGCAGCAGTGCATATCGTTGGCTTGAAAAATTTTGCACCAGGAGTAATTTTTGCTATTGATTCGAGATCAGCGCCACCGTAAACAACTTCAATCCGTTTCGGATTGACTCCCGATAATACCAATTTTGATTTTGTAGTTTTGCTCATTGCAATCACTTTGTCCCAAGGCATGTGGAAACTTATGCGCTCAAGCACAAAGCCCAAAAGTGCTACTGGTAAAGATGTGGTGCGAAACCAAGTTTTGCCGTACACATCTGGATACCAAGCGACTGCTTTGGCTGCTGTCAATTTAGCACCAAAAAATGCCGGCAAGTAACAAATAAAATTTGAGCCTTCAACCAACTCTGGTTTTCGCTTGATTGTTTCAAGAGTTGCGCGCACCATGAAGCTCAAGCGACCAAGCACAGATGAAAGGGAGGGCACAATGAGTTTTTTAGTCCGACTAACGACAGATACTTTATGATGTGCTTGCAAACGCATTACCGTTTGAAATGTGCGTGATTCAACGCCACCGGTAAAACTTTCTGAAAGCTTTTCGGGAAAAAATTCAGTTACAAACAAAAGCTTCATCACGGTGTCACTTGGTATCAGGTTGTTTTTCTTGTAGAGCAATGAGGCTCACAAGTTTGGTTATCTCATGTCGGGTTTCTTCCAGATGAATGTTGGTGCGGAAAATGAGATAAAAAAGCAGTGCAATCGATCCATAAATAACCACATCAGCGCCACGGCCAATGCCCAAGATTCCTGCCACATATGACGTAAACGCTGGCTCAACGACTCCAATAAGCGCAAAGGTAAATAAGCCGAACCAAAATAAAAACTCGCCCAGTGTCAAGTTGCTATCTTTAAGTCGTAAAATTACTCTTGAAATCGCAAACAAAAGAAAAAGGATTAAAAGAATTTGAAGGGGAGATACCATCATGCCAATTATTCCTACTATTTATCTAAATAATCGTAGCATAAGCTTGTAACCAACCGACCATTTATTACTATTTTGTTGACCCTTAGATCGAGAATACTGCGTGTAAATGACCGTAATGGGCACTTCGGCAAAGCGTAGCTTTAATCGATTAATCTCCGCAAATACTTCGGAGGAAACTTCCATACGCTCAGTTTTAAGTGAAATCGACTCAATTGCTTTTCGGTTAAAAGCACGGAAACCCGATTGTGAGTCGGTGGTTTTGACTCTAAACAACAAGTAGGTCAAAGTATTTGCCAGCCAATTGAGAACTCGACGATCAGATGGCATGTGTCGAGCTCCTTTTGCCAGGCGTGTGCCAATCACAATATCTAAATTATGATTTTTTACGAGTTCAATCATAGGCAGTGCATCATGGGGATCGTGTTGTCCGTCAGCATCAAGCGTAATTGCAATCTCATATCCATGTAGTTTAGCAAAGGCTAGTCCGGTGGCGATTGCACCTCCCAAGCCTCGATTAAGTATATGGCGTACGACCATCACCTCATGCTTTTGGCTTACAGTATACGTTTCATCTTGTGAGCCATCGTCAACGATGAGTATGCTCGCTGATGGTAATGTTTCGCGCACCAATTGAATTACCGACCCAATGACACTGGCCTCATTGAATGCAGGAATGATGACTAAAAGTTTCATGACAGAAAATAGTCAGCAGTTTGCTTAATGCCCTGGGCAAGATTCACTTGGGGTTCCCAGTCTAAAATTGTTTTAGCCTTTGTAAAATCGAGACTGCTCGTTTGCTGTTCTCCAGCTCGTGCCGGACCATGATCTGCTTCACTCGAACTTTGAGCCGCTTGTCGAACCAATTCATATATTTCATTGACGTCTGTTTCGATTGATGTGCCGATATTAAACTCACCACTTGGCCGTTTTTCCAGTGCGAGCAGATTAGCTCTGGCGACATCACCCACAAACACATAATCTCTCGTCTGTTTGCCATCCCCGTTTATAGTTGGTTGTTGGTTGTTTTTAAGTTTATCGAGAAATATTGATATAACTCCTGCCTCACCAAATGGATTTTGTCGCGGACCATAAACGTTGGCATATCGCAACGACGTAAAGCCAACACCATGAGTTTCTTGATAGAAAAATAAATATAATTCAATCGCTCGCTTAGAAATACCATATGGAGATAGGGGTTGAGGAATCATAGTTTCAACAAATGGAGTGGGTTTAGGTCCATACATTGCACCCCCTGTGGCCGCGAAAATAACGTGTTTCACACTACCTGCCTCTTTGGCTGCATTGAGAAGATTTAAACTTCCAAATATATTGATATCCGCATCATGCTTAGGGTCTAAAACACTTCGGCCAACATGAATATGTGCTGCATGATGATTTATGACCTCTGGTTTTTCACGCACAATTATTTCGAAGGCTTCTTGGGAGCGAATATCAACTTCAAAAAATGTGGCTCGGTTGTTCACATTTTCTTTTCGACCTGTGCTTAAGTCATCCATAATGATAACTTCATGCCCAGCATTGAGGTATGCATCAACAACATGTGATGCAATAAACCCTGCGCCTCCGGTAACAAGAATTCGCATTGACACCCCTCTTTTTACATTAGATTTCTTAAGCTACCCACTTACCTGTGGTAAAAATAATTGTAGTTATTGAAAGCAGTATAGCAGATACGGCGAGCCAAATTTTGAAAACTTTTGGGGAAAGCTTAAGGCTCAATACAATGAATATGGGAAAGATGGTCAAGAGATATCTTGGCATGCTGGAAAATGTGCCGGTTAACGTAGGTGTTATGTAACTAAGAAACGTATATATGAAATAATGGCGGGGTAAAAATTTATACACGAGAATGGTGCCAATAAGCCCAAGTATGCCAGTGGCAAACTCAAACACCACGGTGAAGTAAGTTAGGCTCAATGGGTAGACAGTCAAAAGCATTTTCACATAGCGAAAAATAACTTGATATAAAAGGATTAATTTATCAGTTTCTCGGAGCGCGCCAAATTTATCTTGGACGTGCACAAACAAGATTGGATCGGAAAAATTTTGATTGAGATAGAGCATATAACTACCCAGGCCTAAAATTGGCAAGCAACACCACACTAGTGATGCGATTACTTTTGGCTTTATCATCCCTTTGAAGCCCATATATTTATAGTGATTCCACCAAACGAAAAGCAACGCAGGGAGCACAAATATACCAGTCAAGCGTGTGGCACTTGCAAGAGCCCCAAGGATTCCCGCTAAAGCAAATGATTTTTTTTCAATTGACCAAAAACTCAACACAATGAGCATGAGAAATAAGCTTTCGGTATAAAAACTAGTAAAAAAGAAACTGGTCGGAAAGAACAATAAAAGCAAAACAATCCTAAGCGATGACGCTGAAGGAGCAATCAATTTGCTTAAGCGCGTGATTGCGAAAAGTGCAACAACGAAGCACACGGTAGAAGTGGCAATTCCCAAAAAAAGAATATTGATGGTAGTGATAGCGAGTAGCTTTATGACGAGTGGATACAATGGGAAAAAAGCCTGGATTAAATCAGTGCCTCGATAACCATGGATAATAATGGTCAGATAGTGAACCCCATCGAATTGAGCCCACGCATTGAGGATGCGAGATCCATATGGAGTAAGTAATTCTCTAACATAGGGAAACGTGGGCTGATAGGGTAAATATTTAACTGCCAAAAAACTGACAAAAGATAGGCTTGCACGCCACAATGCCACAAGACCAACTAAGTGCGTTATGGATAGAGCTTTCAAGCGCCAGACCGTTTTCATAGTTTGCCAATCTGTTCATACAAACTCACCGTTTTTTTTGCATGAGTTTCCCAGGAATATGTGCTGGCATAGTCAACTGCGGTTTTTTTGAGCATTTCCTTTTGTGATTGTGGAAGTTTGATGACGTGGTTTAGTGCGCTCGTTAATGATTGGGTGTCGAGGGGGTCAACCGGAAAAATTGCATCACTCACAAATTCTTTGAGAGACCCACCAGTTGAGCTAATAACGAGTGTTCCGCAACTCAAGGCTTCAAGCACGGGAATGCCAAAGCCTTCATAGAGAGATGGCTGGATGTAAGCAACGGCGTTTTGGTAGAGCCACTGCATGCTATCGATTGGCTCGGGAGGAATATTTTCAGCAATCACAACTCTATTGCTTAGATGCAGGTCACGAATAATTCTTCGTATATGACGGCTTTCGGGAATATCACTTGCCATAGCTTTGGAAACTATTACTAGCGAAGCATCGAATTTAGTAGCAGCAAAGGAGGTTAATAAAAAAGGCACGTTTTTATTAAAGTTGATGTCTCCGACATATAAGAAAAATGGTAAATCAATCTTAAGCGACTTAATAAGTTCGGGTGTGGAGGATAGTTTTTTGCTTGAAAGTCGGGGATTGGCTGCCATAGCGATTGGGGTTACTCGATCTTTAGAAATTGAAAGTTTTTCGCAAATGTCTGCTTTTGATGTTTGAGAATTGGTTATAACGTGATCAACTCGTTTCAAACTTAACCTTTGTTGTATGTAGCTGAACTTGCCTTTAATTCCAGGTTTGTAGTGATCAGGATAGAGCAAGGGAATGGCATCGTGAATAGTGACGATGGTTGGCGCCATTTTTACGAAAGGTAGCGTAGGAAAAAAGAAATCAAAGAAGGGATAATGAATAACATCGGCTGACACTTTATGATCTAAGTCGGTTTTTAATACAAACGAATGGTTGCAATCAACTTTAGGCAAATGTTCAAAGAGGGATTGTGAGTACAATCCGACTCCTCTATGTTTATTGCCTGAATGCATGCGTGAAACGTCAATGACAATGTTCATGCTTTTTGCCTTCGATAGATATCGGATACTTTCATGTAAGCCAACGGGAAATGTAGAGCGGAAAATAAGGCAAACACCAAACCCCTGAATCCATCAACATAGCCTCGATGACGGAAAAATAATGAGGAAAAAATGAGAATTGGTTTTATAGCTAAGTAATATATGTCGTTTGGTATAGATGGTGTTATTTGATTCTTTTCTAGTTTCTCTGCGGTGAGAGAAGTGTAGCGGTTGGCGTTAGTGATATAGCGAGAGAAACTGGGGGCATTGTAGTGGAGTAGATGACCAGAAATCTCTCCAATATTTCCGGAAATCTCAATTTGCTCATGCACATCTCCTTGAGGTAATTTACCCTTGCCTCGCTTAAACAAGCGAATGACTGGGTCGGGATATTGACCACCCTTGGTTAAAAAATCACCTAAAAAATAGTTTTTACGTTTTATCCAATACGCATCAAAAGAAGAATTATTTGATTCCAGCAGTGCTTTAATTGATTGAACAAGTTCTTCATCCACAACTTCATCAGCATCAAGCTGTAAAATCCAATCACCTGTTGCCGCATCAATTGCCATTTGCTTGTTGGTGTGAAACATGGACTTATTGGTGGTTTTTATTATCTTTGGTTTATATTTATTAGCCAGTTTGAGCGTTGCGTCAGTTGAGTTTCCATCTACCAATACGATTTCGTCAGCAAGGTTTTTGATAGCAGATAAACAGGCTTCGATATTAGCTGCTTCGTTATACGTTGCTAAAACAACTGATAATTTCATTGTATTAGCCATAGGTTTACAACCATTTATAAAAATAAAATCCTAATGCAGCAGCAGTATAGCCGTCATCATCGGTGTCCCCAATAAGAAGCCATTCTTTGGGATTAATGCTTGTTGGATCTGCAATGAGAGTAAAACTAGCAGGTGATGGTTTTGGTTCAATCATATTATCGAGTGAAATAATGAAAGAAAAATAGGCATCGAGCTGCCAATTTTTTAAGCAATTAGTGATTTGTTCATGCGGACTATGTGACCAAATAGTGAAACAATAGTCGCCTGCATGAGCAACAATAAAATCGCGCAATACCTTATTTACCTCGTACCCTGTAGATAAAGAATACCGCTGCAACAGGGTCCCGCCAAAATCAATAATAATATGTTTGATCGACTTGTCAGCAATGTAAGCGTCGAGTGTCATATAGTTTCAAGTTTTTTCAAGATTTCTTTGTCAGATTCTATTTTGTCATAACTTCGCTTTGCTAGCACCTGCGGGAGCTGAGTTAATGCCCATAAAAAGCCCAACAAAAATCTGCCATTAGTCCTAATTGAGCTAAAGCAGAGGTGATAAGGTAAAAAGAGCAAATGGGACACAAGCATGGAGAGGTCAGATACATTTTTCCAGATAAAAAGTAGCTGATTTTTATGTGAAGTAACAAGCATCAAATTTTTTCCAAGTGCTGATCGGTTGGTTGATTCATGATGATGGTAGACGACAGCCTTTTGCTCGAATAATACTTGGTAGCCTGATTTTAGAGCGCGGTAGGAGAGATCACGGTCCTCTTCGTAAGCTGGCACAAACAATGTATCCATACCCCCAAGTTTATGCCACAATTCTCTAGAAAACGCTCCGCTGCCACCACTAACCCAGGCAGTATTACCAGAAATTTGCTTGTTGCTTCGCCAATGAGCAAATATTCCACGAGAAAACTGCATGCCGGATCGGCCACTTTCAACGTTATTATCATTGATTTCTAAACACCCCACAGCGAACACGTTGTCGTTTTCAAAGTATGGCAATAAATGATCAAGTAATGTGGGCTCAGGAGAAACATCGTTATTAAGGAGCACCACGACTCTTGTGGTTGCAGCTAAAACTCCTTGGTTGCAGCTATAAGCGAAGCGGGAATTTTTTTGGTTCTGAATAACTGTAATTTGTGGATATTCCTGGGTTATAAAAGCGACACTATCATCAGTTGAAGCGTCATCGACAACAATAACCTCAGAGCCTTTAGCTGCCACCAAAACTTGTGGCAAATGCTTTTGTAATAATTGCTTACCATTATAATTGGGGATAATAATGCTAGCTGATAATGGCTTTAAGTGTTGTGGCAAATGCCTCCTCATTAAAAAATTGCGCCTGTGTTTGGGCGTTGGAGCTGAGTACATTTAGTTTGTCTTGGTGATAGGTGAGATCTCTCGTTAATTTGCTTAATTGCTCGGGAGTTTCCCATAGATATCCATTATGCGCCTGGTTAATTATTTCTGTTGGGCCACCCATTTGGTAGGCTAATGGCACTGAACCGGCTGACATGGCTTCAGCAATGGCAATGCCAAAATGTTCAGCTTTGAAAGGCTCTTCATTAGTAACTCCGTAACCCGCAGCATGCCAATATATTTTTGATTGGGAATATAGTTTTTTAAGAGCTTGATGAGTAGGATTGGCAACAACCACGATCTGAGGAGATTTTTTGGCCAAAAGCTCAAGTGATCTGAGTTTGTTTGAATCAAGGCATCCGCCTGCCAAAACCAACTCCCAATTGGGGAGATTAAGGGATAAAAATGTATCAATGAGTATGTCATGTCGTTTAGGATGCATCGGGCTATCAAACCTACCCACTGACAAAATGAGGTTGTGTTTTTTTTGAGGTTTAATTTGGCTAATGGGGGGATATAGCACCTGCGCGTTTACCAAAAAAGATGCATCAATTATCGCTTTGGTAAAGTGAGAGTTGCAAATTATTTCCGAGGCCTTCCATAGTTTAATTCGATTAATTAAAGTCGGCTTTTTGGCTGCCACAAAGGGAACTTGCAAGTGAATATAACTATTTTTTGAAAGCAACCACGGAATGCTACCATCAGACACAAAAAACAAACTATGATACTGGCGGTGAAGCTGTAACTTATCTAGCCAATTGCCCTGAGTTTGAATAGCGTGGGCCTGCGGATTGACACGGGAATTTTTAAACTTCATGCCAAATCTGGCTGACAGCTGCGAAAGAATCTTTGATTCTGGCCACCACCACTCAACTTGAAATCCCAAATCAGCAAATACCTTGGCGATTCCAGCCAGATACCGCTCACCTCCACCAAGGGTGTCGAGATAGGGCGAGTATATTCCAATTTTTTTGTTTGACTTCATATGACTAATAGCGATTACAATTTCTTTTTAGACAAAATATTTTTCTGCTGCATATCCCACAATTTTACATAGACCACCAGCTTATCGATCATCTGAAAATAGCTTTCAAACAATCCTTCGCGTCCAAATCGATACAACTTTTTACCAAAATAATTGCCAATAAAAAAAGTGAGTGCGATACGAACTAGTCGCCACCACACCACTGGTGGATGATCTGCTTCAAAGCGCAATCGGGCTTCATGTTCAGAGAAAAAGTTTGTTTTATCAAGCATTGAGGAAATATCCGTGTGGGTGTGATGAATTAACAATCCAGACAATTGGCCCAATTCACCTTCAAATTGCGGGGTTTCATGAACTGCGCCATACCATCCTTTGAGACTCGTTGTGTGAAACAGCCGGTGCACGCTATCCGGATACATTTTTCTACCCAAAAAATGATTTTCTCGGGTGACCATGTAGGCACCAATCGCACTGTTATTTTTTGCGTGAGGAGGGTTTGCGTGAGTAATTTCAACCAACTCTTGAGTTAATTCAGGTGTAATTACCTCATCAGCATCGAGGTAAAACAACCACTGAGTCTTAGTGTGAGCCAGCACCTCTTCTCGTTTTTGGGCAAACGAGTTCGTGTCTG